>CAVXIG010000034.1:0-70365 GCA_963761645.1 uncultured Acidobacteriota bacterium | reverse complement strand
TAATATCTTAACCCGTCCCCGCCGCAAATCCACATCCTCATCCTTGAGATTGCACACCTCCGCCACCCGCGCCCCCGTCGCGAAGAGGATCTCCAGGACGGCGATGTCCCGCACCAGGGCCTTGTAGGCGTAGGACTCGCGGTCCGGGTGGTCTGCTTTCAGGCGGTAGAGGTGCTTGAAGAGGCGCTTGAGGTCGGCCAGGGGGATGGTGCGGGGGAGGCGGCGGGTCTCTTTGATGCGGACGTCCATCTTGCGGAAGGGGTTGACGGCGATCGTGTCCTCCCTCTCGAGGAAGTGGAAGAGGGCCTTGAGCGTCGCCACTTTGCGCTTGATGCTCTTCTCCTTCAGAGGGCCGAAGAGGCTCTTGATGTAGGCACGGAGGGCGGTCTTGTCCACCGCGGGGAGGGTGGTGAGCTCCAGGTGCGTGGCAAGGTACTCGGAGAACTGGCGGAGGTCGATCGAGTAGGCCTTGAGCGTCTTCGGGCTGAGGTTCTTCTCGTAGCGGCAGTGGAAGAGGAACTGCGAGACGGCTTCCTGTAATTCCATTCGTGGATCTCCCCTTCAGGATCTCGAAAGCGAGGATCATAGCGTCTCAGGACGCGACAGGGGCGGGGGAGAGACGGCGTGGGCGTAACGTGTGGCGGGAATTCAGCCCCGTGAGGGGCGCCAGGAATTCGCCCGGTGGCGTGAGCCCCGGGATTCGAGGCGGACGATGGTTGAATAAGCCCCGTCAGGGGCGGCAGGAGGCTGCTGCGCGGTTTCCTGCCGCCCCTGGCGGGGCTCCGGGATGGTGGGTTTTCCCTCCCCTTCCCGGGGCTCACGCCACCGGGCTAATTCCTGACGCCCCTGCGGGGCTGGGGGAACCGGGTGCCGTTGCCTCTTGCGGGCACCTCCAGGATCCGCCTGCAAAGCAAAGAGCCCGGCTTGCGCCGGGCTCTTCTAAGGAACAGGGTTATCGCCGAGAGGGTTTACCGGACGGGGGGACGATGGTCGTCGTCCTGATTCTGGTCCCGGTCCCGGTCGCGGTCCCGGCGGTCCCGCTGCTTGTTTTGGCCCTTGTGCTTGCCGTTGTCCTTTTGTCCTTGTCCTTGTCCTTGTCCTTGGACTGGACACGGGCCTCGTCGTCGCGGTTCACCTGGGGCTGCTGCTGCGGCTGAACCTGCCGCTGCTGATCCTGCGGAGGCCGCTGGTACTGCCGGTCGTTCTGCGGCTGCCGCTGGCGGTCGTTCCGGGGCTCGACCTGGGGCTGCACCTGCCGGTCGCGCCGCGGCTGCTGTTGACGGTCGTTCTGAACCTGGGGCTCGCGGTCCCGCGGCTGAACCTGCCGCTGGCGGTCGTTCCGCGGCTCGACCTGATTCGGCCGCCGATTCGCGATACTGATCCCGCTGGACGATCCCACCGGTCTCGGGCGACCGCCGCGGCTGGACCTGGGGCTGAACCTGTCCGCCCGGACGCTGACGGTCGTTCTGCCCCTGTCCCTGCATTTCCTGACGCTGGCGCCGGGCCGCGGCGCGGTTCGGATGGTTGACCCGGAACTGCTCGGCGCTCACCACAGCTCGCCGGGCGGTCGGACGGGAGACCGGCGGAGCCACCTGGACGCTGCGCTGAACCTGCGGCCGGAAGATCTGGACCCGGTTGCCTTCGATCCGGGCTCCGCCGCGCTGACGGTAGCCCTCGGCGCCGAGATCGGCGATCTGGTAGCGCGTCACCGTGCGGCCGACGACCCGCTGGATCCGGTCGACGGGGATACCCTGGTTGTAGATGCGGCCGCCGTCGTGCCGGTAGTTGGTGTAGTTGCGGGTGCGGCCGAAGAACGACACCACCCGCACCTGCGGCACGATGTAGGCGCTGATGCTCACCGAGAGGAAGTTCCGCTCGGGCACGAAGATGTAGGACTCGGGAGCAGGCCGGTAGCCGGTGTCGTAGCTGTAGCCGCCGCCGTATCCGTTGTTGTAGCCACCGTTGTAGCCGCCGCCGTAGCCGCGGTCATAGCCATCCCGGTAGCCGGCGTTGATGTCGTACGACGGGGGGCAGGGGAGCCCAGCCGACGTAGTCGTCGCCCGCCTGCCAGTCGACCCAGGCCGGCGCCCACTCGTCGCCAGGGACCCAGGACCAGCCGATCTCAGGGTCGTCGTACCAGCGGCCGTAGTGATAGGTGGCCCAGCCGTAGGGCTCCTCGGAGATCCAGGTCCACCCCTGGTCGGTCCAGACCCAGTGGCCGTCCTGATAGGGGCGCCAGCTCGAGGAGACCTGGCTCGGCGTCCAGACCCAGCCGTAGCTCGGGCGCTCGATCCAGTTTCCGTACGAAGAAAGATTGTCGTAGAAGAAGCCCAGGTCCACCGAGGCACGGCCCGAGGAGCCGATGTGGATTCCCGCCGAGATGGAGGTTTGGGCGGAGGCCACCCCGGCGGTGCAGCCCAGGAGGCTCAAGGCCAGAGTATGTTGCGTGTGGTTTTCATAGGTTACCTCGCCGTTTCGTTGATTCCGCGCGTGATTAGAGTTCCTGAGTCGGAGATCGTCAGCGCGGTCTCCCTGGTATAAGGCAAGAGCCGTGCCATGGCTGCTTCCGAGGGGAGAATCGCCGGCGGAACTCCGGAGGACCCCAGGAGAGGACGGTCGCGGGTCCTGAAGCGGACGATTTCGGGTTGCCGGAGAAGAAAAAAGAGCCCGGCGGAGTGCCGGGCTCTTCGTTCAGGTGCTGGTTGTGGGAATTTGTGGGAATAACAACGGCGGCTTACTTGCCGTGACCGCGATGACGGCCGTTGTCGTTACCCCGGCCGTTGTCGCGGTTCTTCTCGTAGCCACGGCTGTCCTGGCCACGACGGTACTCCCGCTGGGGAGCCTGCCGCTGCTGGACGCGCGGAGCCTCGTAGGAGCGCTGCCGCTGCTGTGCCCGCGGAACCTCGTACGAACGCTGCCGCTCGGGCTGCCGCTGCTGATACCGCGGAGCCTGATACTGGCGCTGCTGCTGCTGTTGCCGGTATTCAGGCCGGCGGTATTCCGGTTGACGATAGGAACGCTGACGGTCCCCCTGAACGCGCGGAGCCTGGTACTGCCGCTCGGGCTGGCGGTAGTTCGGCTGGCGATAGCCGCGCTGGCTGTCATACGAGCGCTGACGGTCCCCCTGAACGCGCGGGGCATCGTAGGCTGGCGCTGCCGGTCGGGCCGGATCTGGCCCTGCCGCTGGTTCCGGTTGTCGCGGGACGGGTAGCTCAGCCGGTTGTCCCGGCCGTAGTCGCGACCATTGTTCCGCCGCCCGTAGTCCTGGGCGTAGCTCCGCTGGCGGTCCGGATGAGCGGCCCGGAAGCGGTTCGCGTCCACCACCGAGCGCCGGGCGATCTGGCGGTCGAGCGGCGAGCCCCCGCGGCCTCGCTCCACCCGCGGGCGGTAGAACGCGACGCGGTCCCCTTCGACCCGGTAGCCGTGGCCCCGGAAGCCGTCGAGCTCGGACAGGCGGTAGCGGGGCACCCGGCCGTAGTACCGCTGGATGTGGCTGTAGGACACGCCATGGTTGTAGTAGCGGCCGCCGGAATACCCGTAGCGGGTGCAGTTGCGGGTGTGGCCGAAGAACGACACGATCCGCACCCGCGGCACGAAGTAGGAGAAGAGGTTCACCGACAGGAAGTAGCGCGTCGGCACGAAGAGGTAGGCCGCGGGCGAGAGGCCGTAGGCGTAGCTGCCGCCGTAGCCACCACCGTAGCCATAGCCACCACCGTAGCCATAGCCGCCGCCGTAGCCGTAGTCGCCATAGCCGCTGCTGTAGCTGTCGTCGTACCCGTAGCCGTCGTCGTAACCGTCATAGCCGTTGTCGTAGCCATTGTCATAGCCGTAGCCGTCGTCGTAGCCGCCGTCGTAGCCGGCGTTGCTGGCGTTGATGTCCGCGCCGGGGGGCAGCGGAGCCCAGCCGACGTAGTCGTTCCCTTCCTGCCAGGAGACCCAGGCCGGAGCCCAGTCGGTGCCGGGCACCCAGGCCCAGCCGATCTCGGGATCCTGGTACCAGCGGCCGTAGTGGTAGGTCGCCCAGCCGTACGGCTCGTCGGTGAGCCAGGTCCAGCCCTGGTCGGAGTTGACCCAGTGGCCGTTCTGATAGGGGCGCCAGCTCGAGGAGACCGAGGCGGGAGTCCAGACCCAGCCGTGGCGCGGGCGCTGAATCCAGTTCCCGTAGGGCGCCAGGTTGTCGTAGAAGAAGCCCACGTCCACCGAGCCTCCACGGCCGTAGGAACCGACGCTGATGCCCGCCGAGATCGAGGTCGCGGCGGAGGCCGCCCCGGCGGTCGTACCCAGGAGGAGCAAGGCGATCAGTGCGTTGCGTGTGGTTTTCATGAATTTACCTCGCCGTTTGACTCGCCCGCGCATGTTGGAATCGCCTGAGTTGGAGATCGCGGCGCGGAGCAACCGTTTCTATGATAGGGCAAAGGCTGTGCCAGCCCCTCTTCCCAGGGAAAACCGGCGAAAAGAGAGCCCGCGGGACCCCTGGGGAGGACGGTCGTGGGATCTGGAGCGGACGGTGTGGGATCTGGAGCGGACGGTTGGGAGAGGCCACGGACGCCGAAAACAAAAAAAGCCCGGCGGAAACCGCCGGGCTCTTCGTTGAACGAGGGATGACGTGGCCCCTACTGGCCCGGGGGTTTCCCGTGACCGCGGCGACCCTCGTGGCCACCGCCCGTGGCGCTCCGGCGCTGAGCGGAACGCTGCTGGCGCTCCGCCCGGGCCTGCCGCTGCTGGGACCGGTCGACGCGGACCTGCTGGCGGTCGACGCGGGTCTGCTGGCGATCGACCCGGACCTGGCGCCGGTCCACCCGGACCTGCCGCTGCTGGGGAGCGGCCTTCTGGTGCTGGCGGACGTCTCGGAGCCTGCCGGGCCTGCCGCTGCTGAGACCGGTCGACGCGGACCTGCTGGCGATCGACGCGGGTCTGGCGCTTGTCCACCCGGACCTGGCGCTTGTCCACCCGGGCCTGCCGCTGCGGGGCTGCCTTCTGATGATCTGGCGGGCTACGGGAGCCTGCCGGGCCTGCCGCTGCTGGGACCGGTCGACCCGGACCTGCTGGCGGTCGACGCGGGTCTGCCGCTTGTCGACCTTGACCTGACGCTGGTTGACCCGGGCTTGGCGCTTCAGATCTCTGGGCCAGACGCTGCTGCCGCCGGGCCACGCGGTCCGGATGAGCCGCCCTGAACTGGGCCGCGCTCACCACCGCCCGCCGGGCGGCCTGCCGCTGGATCGGCGGCGCGATGCGGGCCGCCTTCTGCACCCGCGGACGGAAGATCTCGACGCGATCCCCCTGGAAGCGCGCGCCGCGCGTCCGGTAGGCCGCTCCAAGGTCCGCCACCTGATACCGGCGCACCTTGCCGTAGCGCTGGAACCGCTCGACCGGCACGCCATAGTTGTACGCCCGCCCGCCGTTGAACCGGTAGTTGGTGTAGTTGCGGGTCTGCCGGTAGATCGGCACGATCCGGTCCTCCGGCACGTAGTAGGACGAGATACGCGACGCCAGGAAGTAGCGCTCGGGCACGAACTGGTAGTACTCGGGCGCGATCCCGTAGGCGTAGCCGCCGTAACTGTTGCCGACGCTGACGCTCACGCTCACCCGCGGGGGCAGGGGAGCCCAGCCGACGTAGTCGGCCCCCTGCTGGAAAGAGACCCAGGACGGCGCCCATTCGTCGTCGGGCACCCAGGCCCAGCCGATCTCAGGGTCGTCGTACCAGCGGCCGTAATGGTAGGTCGCCCAGCCGTAGGGCTCGTCCGTGATCCAGGTCCACCCCTCGTCGGTCCAGACCCAGTGGCCGTCCCGGTAGGGGCGCCAGCTCGTGGACACCTGGCGCGGCGTCCAGACCCAGCCGTAGCTGGGGCGCTCGATCCAGTTCCCGTAGGGAGCGAGATCGTCATAGAAGAAGCCGAGATCCACCGAGGTATGGCCCGAGGGACC
This sequence comes from uncultured Acidobacteriota bacterium, assembly GCA_963761645.1. Taxonomy (GTDB): domain Bacteria; phylum Acidobacteriota; class Thermoanaerobaculia; order Multivoradales; family UBA5704; genus DATARR01. Next base: position 64,440 of record CAVXIG010000034.1, on the reverse strand, counting down.
GACGTGAATCCCCGCTGAAACCGAGGTCTGGGCCCTGGCCGCTCCGGCGGTGCCGCCCAGGAGAAGCAAGGCGCAGAGTATGTTCCGTGTTGTTTTCATGGGTCACCTCACCGTTTGGTTCCGCGCGTGTTGGGATACCCGAATCGTGATCAGCGCGGTCATCCTGATATGTTGCAAGAGGCGTGCCACCCTGTTTCCATAGGAGGAACAGGAGGTTTGTCCTTCCCGGGAGGACGGTCGTGCGGCCGTGAGCGGACGGTTTGAAAGAAGCCGGGTTCTACTTCGTTGCCATCCCACCGGGGGCGCGATAGCATCGCCCGGCCCTCATTGAGGGGGCCCGAGAGGAGAAACGACCGTGGATTTTTCCCTGACCGAAGAGCAGCGCGCCATCCAGGAGACCGCGCGGGAGTTCGCCCGCCGCGAGGTCGATCCGATCGTCGACGAGATCGACGAGAGCCAGAAGTTCCCCCGCGAGGTGATCCGCAAGGCGGGGGAGCTCGGGTTCCTCGGCATCATCTTCCCCGAGGAGTATGGCGGCGCCGGGCTCGGCTATGTCGAATACGTGCTCGTCGTCACCGAGCTGTCGCGGATCGACCCGTCGGTGGGCATCAGCATCGCGGCCCACAACTCGCTCTGCTCGAACCACATCTACAAGTTCGGCAGCGAGGAGCAGAAGCAGCGCTGGCTGGTGCCGCTCGCCAAGGGCGAGAAGATCGGCGCCTGGAGCCTCACCGAGCCGGGCGCCGGCTCGGACGCGGCCGGCACCCGCACCCGCGCCGAGCGGGTGGACGGCGGCTGGATCCTGAACGGCGCCAAGACCTTCACCACCCACGGCAGCGTCGGCGACACCTGCGTCGTCTTCGCGGTGACCGACCCCAACGGCACGCGCGGCCACAACATTTCGGCCTTCGTGCTCGACAAGGGGATGGAGGGGTTCCGCCCCGGCAAGAAGGAGAACAAGCTCGGCATCCGCGCCTCCGACACCGCCGAGGTGGTGATGGAGAACTGCTTCGTCTCCGAGGACCGGCTGCTCGGCAAGGAGGGCGAGGGCTTCATCCAGGCCCTGCAGATCCTCGACGGCGGCCGCATCTCGATCGCGGCGCTGGGGCTCGGCACGGCGATCGGCGCCTTCGACACGGCGCTCGCCTACTCCAAGGAGCGCGAGCAGTTCGGCAAGCCGATCTCCCAGTTCCAGGCGATCCAGTTCGCCCTCGCCGAGATGGCGACCCGCATCGCGGCGGCGCAGATCCTGACCTTCGCCGCCGCCGAGGCCATGGACCGCGGCGCCAAGGTCTCGCGCCTCGCCTCCGAGGCCAAGCTCTACACCGGCGAGGCGGCCGTGTTCTGCTCCGAGCGCGGCGTGCAGATCCTCGGCGGCTACGGCTTCATCAAGGACTACCGGGCCGAGAAGTTCTACCGCGACGCCAAGATCTGCACCATCGGCGAGGGCACCAGCGAGATCCAGCGGCTGGTGATCGCGCGGCAGTTGCTGAAGGGGCGTGTGATGAGTGACGATCCGGGCGGGCAGCTCCCTCGACGATCTCGTCCCGCGCGTGCTCCAGCGCAATCCGCGCGCTCTCGGGCGGGCGATCTCGATCCTCGAGGACGGCGGCGGCGGCCAGCGCGAGCTGATCCGCCGCGTCTACGCCGAGACCGGCAAGGCGCGGGTGGTGGGGATCACCGGCCCCCCGGGCGCCGGCAAGAGCACGCTGGTCGACCGCCTGGCCCGGCTGATCCGCCAGCGCGGGCAGACGGTCGGCATCCTGGCCGTCGATCCCACCAGCCCGTTCACCGGCGGCGCCATGCTCGGCGACCGCATCCGCATGCAGACCCTGTACACCGATCCCGGCGTCTTCATCCGCTCGATGGCCACCCGCGGCGCCATGGGCGGCCTCGCCCGCGCCTCGCGCGACGCCGTCGACCTGCTCGACGCCGCCGGCTTCGACTGGGTGCTGATCGAGACCGTCGGCGTCGGCCAGGACGAGGTGGACATCGTGCGCACCGCCGACACGGTCGTCCTGGTGACCATCCCCGGCCTGGGGGACGACATCCAGGCGATCAAGGCGGGGATCCTGGAGATCGCCGACGTCTTCGTGATCAACAAGGCCGACCGCGAGGGGGTGGAGCGGACGGCGAAGGACCTGCAGATGATGCTGTCGATCGGCGAGCACGGCGAGTGGCTGCCGCCGATCTTGAAGACCGTCGCCTCCCGCGAGGAGGGGATCGACCGCGTGCTGGCCGAGATCGAGCGCCACCGCGAGCACCTGGCGGCGAGCGGCGAGATCGAGCGCCGGCGCCGCTCGCACCTGCGCCTGCGGGTGGAGACGATCCTCAAGGAGCGCGTGGTGGCCGCCGCCGACCGGGTGCTCGGCGTCGACCGCGAGGTCGAGCGCGGGCATCAGGAGAAGATCGACCCCTACCGGGTGGCCGACCGGCTGTTCGCCGGCGTGCTCGAGGACGCCCGCGAGGAGACCGAGCTCGCCGAGGACGCCGGCCCGGCCGGGCCCACCGAGGAGCGCATGGCATGATCGGGAAGATCGACCACGTCGGCATCGCGGTCCGCTCGATCGCCGAGGCGCGGGGGCTCTACGAGGCGATGGGGCTCCACGTCGAGGCGATCGAGGAGGTGCCGCACGAAGGGGTGCGGGTGGCGATGATCCCCTGCGGCGAGTCGCGCATCGAGCTCCTGGAGCCGACGACCGAGGACTCGCCGATCGCCAAGTTCCTGGAGAAGCGCGGCCCCGGCATCCACCATCTCTGCCTGGGGAGCGACGACGTGCGGGCCGACGACGGCCGGCTGCGCGAGGCGGGCTACCAGGTGCTCCGCCCCGAGCCCACCCGCGGCGCCGGCGGCTGCTGGGTGCAGTTCGTCCATCCGAAGAGCGCCGGGGGGGTGCTGCTGGAGCTGTCGGAAGGGGAGCACGGCGAGCCATGATCCGCCCCGGCTCCCTGGTGATCGTCCACCTGATCAATCCGACCGAGAAGTTCTGGGGGATTCTCCAGGATCTCGGGGTCGCGGGGGTGATGCTGCGCGGCATCAACGTCTCGAGCTTCGACGACTGGATGGCGCAGGCGTCGCGACGGGGGGATCAGACCCTCGGCCTGTCGACGATGTTCGTCCCCCTGTTCCGGGTGGAGCGGCTCTTCCTCGACGAGGCCGTCGGCGAGGTCGAGAGCTACCGCCAGAGGTTCCAGCAGCGGGTCGGGATGAACGTCGAGCGCTATCTGGGGCTGCACGCGGAGGAGGAGGGGGAGGAGTCCTCGGAAGTGCCGTCGTAGCTCCTCACCCTCCGTGGATCTAGAACTGCACGTTTTTCACGAAGAACACCGTCACGTCCACCTTCTTGGAGACGAGATCGGTCGCCATGTCCGGCGTGAGCACGAACTGGCCGGCCCGCTCGCGCCCGGGGGTGTTCAGCAGCAGCTCGAAGGCGGCCACCCGGCCCGGGACGGATTCGCGGACCTGGAGCAGGGCGTTGGCCGCGATGCCGAGCGCCTTGAAGACGGAGCCCTCGGAGTTGGTGCTGATCTCGATCAGCGGGCGGTCCCCCTGGGTCCCCTCGTAGATCTCGATCCCCTCGAGGCCCTGGGCGTGGAAGAACTGCTGCAGCTCGGCGGTGACGTCGGTGTGAGGGTAGGGTTTGCGGGTGAGCGTGGAGAGATCGTTGTAGCCGGCCTTGGTCTTCAGCAGCCGTCCGCTGGCGGGCTGGTCCTTCTCGCGCCGGGTTCCCGGCACGTCGCGCGGGCCGGCGCGCCTTCTGATGGATCAGGTCCGCCAGGGTCTCGTCCCGCCGCGGCTGGGCGGGCACGGTCCCGATGTCCTGGGGTGAGCCGGGGATCAGCACGCCGGTGCCCAGCCCGAGCTTGTTCGCCGCCTCGGTGCGGGCGACGTCGATCTGGTCGGCGCGCACGAAGGTCTGGGTGCCGTTGAGCAGGGTGATGATCGCCTTGCCGTTCTGGACCGTGTACTTCTCCTTGGCGACCAGGCTGGAGCCGTCCTTGAGAACGATCGTGTAGCCGGCGCCCGCCAGCAGGGCGGTAGCCGTCAACAGGGCGAACAGGGCGAACAGGGCCAGAGTGGCCGGACGCGGAAAGCGCGGATGCCGCATACAGTTTTTCCTCCTGCGCGAAAATCGGCCCATGATACCCTGTCGCGGCCTCCGGGGGAACGGTCCCCGGAAGAAGACCGTAAAGGGCTCAAGACTTTGAAATCGTTCCCATCCTCCGGCCTCCTCGTGCTCGAGGACGGCTCCGTGTTCGAAGGCGAGGCGGTCTCGCCCGGCACCCGCTTCGGCGAGGTGGTGTTCAACACGTCCATGACCGGCTATCAGGAGGTGCTCACCGACGCCTCCTACCGCGGCCAGATCGTGGTGATGACCCAGCCGCACATCGGCAACTACGGCACGACCCCCGAGGTCGCGGAGTCGGAGCACCCGTGGGTCGAGGGGTTCATCGCCCGGCAGTTCACGGTCCACCCCTCGGGCTCGATGGGGGATGAGGGCCTGGTCTCCTACCTGCGCCGCTACGCCGTGCCGGCTCTCCAGGGGCTCGACACGCGCGCCGTGGTGCGGCGGCTGCGCGATCACGGGGCCCTGCGCGGCGTGCTCACCACCGAGCGCTCCGACGTCGACGCCCTGGCCGCCGAGCTGGCCGATTTCCCGACCATGGCCGGCCGGGCGCTGGTGGACGAGGTGACCTGCGCCGGCCGCTACGAGATCCCGGCGGTGGGGGAGGAGCGCCGCCACCTCGCCGTCTACGACTTCGGGGTGAAGACCAACATCCTGCGCTCCCTCGCCGAGCGCGGCGCGCGGCTGACCGTGCTGCCGGCCCGCACGCCGGCGAGCGAGGTGCTGGCGCTGCGGGCCGACGGCGTGGTGCTGTCCAACGGTCCGGGCGATCCGGAGCCGCTCACCGGGATCGTCGACAACGTCCGCGAGCTGATCGCGGCCGAGGTGCCGGTCTTCGGCATCTGCCTGGGGCACCAGCTCCTCGGCCTCGCCCTCGGCGGCCGCACCTTCAAGCTCAAGTTCGGCCATCACGGCGGCAACCAGCCGGTGCGCGACCTGGTGACCGGCAAGGTGGCGATCACCAGCCAGAACCACGGCTTCGCCGTCGATCCCGGCTCGCTGCCGGCCTCCTGCGCCGTCACCCAGGTCAACCTGAACGACGGCACGGTCGAGGGGTTCGCGGTCACCGACAAGCCGGTCTGGTCCGTGCAGTACCACCCGGAAGCCGCCCCCGGCCCGCACGACGCCTCGTTCCTCTTCGACCGCTTCCTCGACGCGACGACGCGGAAGTAAGAGGCTGCCTTGACGGGCTCCGATCCCTCCCTCGCCGGTCCGCTGCCGTGGGTGATCGCCTGGCGGTTCCTGCGCGGGCGGCACAGCCGGCTGCTCGACGGCACGGCGCGGGCGGCGCTGCTCTCGACGGCCCTGGGAGTGATGGCGATGGTCATCGCCATGGCCCTGATGACCGGCTATCGCGAGGATCTGCAGAACAAGCTCGTGCGCGGCAACGCCGCCGTGATCGCCTATCCGGTGGGCGGCACGTCCGGCCCGCTGCCGCCGGCCAGGCAGCAGGCGCTGCTGGCCATCCCCGGGGTGCGGCGGATCGGCCGCGTCGCCTATGGGCAGGGATCGCTCTCCAGCGGCAAGGTGGCGCAGGGGCTGGAGGTGGTCCTGCGCGGCGTCGACGCGGGGGGCGGCCAGCTCACGGCGACGGCCGAGCAGCTCCGCCCCAGCCCTGAGGGGATCCCGTCCGGCGTGCTGGGCAAGGATCTCGCCGACCGGCTCGGCGCCAGGCCGGGGGATGTCCTCCGCCTGGTCGCCCTCGGTTTCGGCGAGGGGCGGCCGCGCTTCCGCTACCAGAGCGTCCGCGTCTCGGGGACCTTCGCGACCGGCTTCGCGGAGTTCGACCGCAGTTGGCTGCTGCTCGACCGCGCCCTGGTCGAGCGCCTGATGGGCGGGGAGACCGCGGTGGACCTCCTGGAGTTCACGGTGGACGATCCCAGCGAGGCGCCGCGCATCGCCGAAGCCGCGTCGAAGATCCTGCAGCCGGACTTCGTGGTCACCGACTGGCGGCAGCTCAACCGCGAGCTGTTCACCGCGCTCAAGCTGCAGCAGATCGCCCTCTTCCTCGTCCTCGGCCTGATCGTGATCGTCTCCACCTTCAACGTCGCCTCGACCCTGGTGGTGCTGGTGCGCGAGCGGATGCGCGACATCGGCCTGCTGGGGGCGCTCGGGCTGCGGCCGGGCATGCTCCGCCTGGTCTTCCTGGTCTACGGCGGTTTCCTCGGCACGCTCGGGACGCTGCTGGGGGTGCTCTTCGGCTGGGGGATCTGCTGGGTGATGACCACCTTCAAGCTGGTGCGCTTCGATCCCGAGGTGGCGGCGATCTACTTCATCGACTCCGTCCCCTTCCACGTCGAGCCGCGGGACGTCCTGGCGGTGGTGGGCTTCGCCCTGCTGGTCACCCTGCTCGCCTGCTTCGCCCCGGCCTGGCGGGCGGCGCGGGTCGATCCGTCGTCGGCGCTCGCAGCAGTACGAGATGAGGAACTGCCTACGCCGACACGCTCTCGTTCCGCTCGCCGGACATGATCCGCCAGCCGATGACCTTCTCGTCGATCTCGCGCAGGCGGTTGGCGACCAGGCGGCAGAGGAGCTGGAGGAACTCGAGGGCGGCGTGGGGGTCCATGGCGAGGACCTGGCGCACGGTCCCCTGATCGAGGGCGAGCACGGTGAGCGGTCCGGCGTGGGCCTTGGCGTCGGCCGAGCGCGGCTCGCCGTCGATCAGCGACATCTCGCCGAAGAAGTCGCCGCGCTCGAGGATGGCGAGCGCCTCCTCGCCGGCGCCGGGGATGAACTTCGAGATCATCACCCGCCCCTCGAGGATGATGTACATCTCCGCCCCCTCGTCCCCCTCCTGGAAGAGGGAGGCGCCGGCGGCGAAGCGCTTCTCGTGGGAGAAGGTGGCGAGGGTCATCAGCTCGCGGCGCGACAGCCCCTGCTCGCGGAACAGGCGGATCTTGTCCGACGGCTCCACCCGCACGTCGGCGGGCACGCCCGCGGTCTGCTTGCGCAGGCGCAGGAAGTTCTCCGGCATCGACTCCGAGGAGAAGAAGGACTTGAGCTGGTCGTTGGTCGCGCGCAGCTTGCGGGCGAGGCTGTGCCAGAGGGTCCAGTAGATCTGGACGCCCAGCTCGGGCGAGCTCTCCATCAGGTTGTCGAGGGCGGCCGCGTCGATGCGGAACATCTGGCTCGGCGCGGCGGCGAGGGCGTCGGAGTTGCGCTCCTGGCCGGTGATGAAGCTCGCCTCGCCGAAGAAGTCCCCGGTCTCGACGGCGCCCAGCGCGAAGGTGCCGTAGGAGGTGGTGCGCTGGACGGTGATCTCCCCGCGCTCCAGCATGTAGAGGTCGCGGCTCTGCGTGCGATGGCCGAAGATCAGGCTGCCGACGTCGTGGACCTCCTCGCGGACGGCCTGGGTGAAGCGGAAGATCTGCTCGTCGGAGAAGTGGGCGAGCGGCTTGATACGCCGCAGCCGGGAGGCCAGATCGAGCTGGCCGCCGGCGTCCCCGCGCTTCGGCGGCGGCGGCGGGGTGAGCGAGATGTTGGCGCCCGGCAGCCCCCCCTGCTCGAGGAAGCGCTCGCGGTGCCACTCCAGACGGTCGAAGGCGGTGTGCACCTGCTCCTGGCGCTCGCGGAAGACCTGCCCGAGCTCGCGGTTCCCCCAGCCGAGGATCTGCTTCAGGGTCTGGATGCGCCGCCGCAGCCGCCGCACCCCCTCCTCGTCGCCGTCGTTGAGCAGCAGGAAGGCGTGGACGGTGGCGGCGAGGGCCGGCTCGAACTGCTTGCGCTCGTACTCGGCCCGTCCCAGGCTCTCCGCCGTCTCGCGGTCGAAGGGGTTGTAGCGTAGCGCCCGGCCGAACTCCTCGACGGCGCCGTCGAAGTCGCGGCGGCGGAAGAGCAGTCGGCCGTGCAGCTTGTGGTTGGCGGGATTGGCGAGATCCTTGGCCTTGGCGACCTCGATGCACTCGATCGCCCGCGCGTTCTCCCCCTTCTCGGCATAGAGGTGGGCGAGGCCGAGAAAATGGGCGGCGTCGATCGCGTTGCGCCGGAACCCCTCGCGCAGGATGTCGCGCAGGCTGCGCGAGCTCGACCCCTTGTGCTGCTGCTGGAGCTTGCGGATCTCCGCCAGCCCCAGCTTGACGCTGAGGTTCTTGGGCTCCAGGCGCAAGGCCAGGAGGAGGAGGTCCGCCGACTCTTCGTAGCGTCCGGTCTCGGCGAAGCGCCGGGCCAGATCGGTCAGCTCTTGGACTTCCGGGTTCGAGGGGCTCTGCGGATCACTCATCGCCGCGCCTTTTCTCTTTGCATCTTTTCCTACTTTGGAGCAGAGGCCGGGAAGTTTAGCACGGGGTGGGGTTCGCGGCCCATGCTTGATCCCACAGGTGCTTTTATATAAATTCCACTATCATTTACCCTTTGGCCGTGACAGAGCCCGTCCGTTTGCCGGGAGGTGTTCCGATGTCCATGAGCCCTGAGGTCGCCGACACCATAAAGCGCGGAATTGACGCCTGCCGGAGGGGGGACTGGAACGAGGGTCTCCGCCATCTGGGGAAGGTGACGGCGGGGGGGAGGTCGTCAACGGCCTCCCGGGACTGTTCTACTCCTACCTCGGCTATGGCATCGCCCTGCGCGACCGGCGCGTCCGCGAGGGGCTCAAGCTCTGCCGCCACTCGATCGAGGTGGAGTTCTACCAGGCCGAGAACTATCTCAACCTGGCCCGTACGTCCCTGCTGGCCCGCGACCGCAAGGGGGCCGTCAAGGCGATCCGCGCCGGCCTGAAGATCGACCGCCACAATCCGCAGCTGCTCGCGCTCTACAAGGAGCTCGGCATCCGCAGCTCGCCGGTGCTCTCCTTCCTCGACCGCAAGCACCCGCTCAACCAGCTCCTGGGCCGCATCCGCCACGCGCTGCGCGGCGACGGGTAACTTCCTGCAAACATCGCCCTGAAAACAGTTTCCCCCTCGCCCGGGGAACCGGGACGAGGGGGATGAAGGAGGAGCGCGCTGCTGGACGTCTGCGACTACGGAGCGGCGGCCGCGGGCGCTGCCGCCGGGCGGCGGGACCACTCTTGAGGTCGTCGAACACGATGCCGAGGTTCTCGGCGCCGCTGTTGCGGACCACGTCCATGAAGTCCACGACCTTGTCGAAGGGGAGCTCGCCGTCGGCGGCGAAGAACACCACCTTCTGCGCGCGTCCGGTGAGCGCGGTTTTCAGCGCGCCGCCGAACTCGCGCATACGGGATGAGCTGCTTGTTGATGTAGGTGGAGCCCGCGGCGTCCATCCGCACGATGATCTGGTCTTCCGACGGCTGTGGCGTCGCGGTCTCGACCTTCGGTGGCACCTGCGCGGAGTAGCCCATCTGGAGCAGCGGCACCGCGACCATGAAGATGATCAGCAGCACCAGCACCACGTCGACCAGCGGCGTGATGTTGATCTCGCTCCGGATACTTCCGGCGTTACCCATGTTCATTGCCATACTTGAGCTCCTCTGGCCGCGCCGCCGCTAGGCGGCACCGCCCGTCTTCCTCTTCTCGGTCACCAAACCCACGTGGCTGAAGCCGGCCTCGTTGACGAACTGCATCACCGAGCGCACGTCCTTGTACTTCAGCCGCCGGTCGGCCTTGATGATCACGTCCTTGTCCGGCGTCTGGTTGTGCACCTCGGCCAGGGTGGCCTTCAGGTTCTCCTTCGGCACCCAGTTCTGGTTGACGAAGACGGAGCCGTCCGACTTGACCGCCATGGTGAGCTGCTTCGCGTTCTCGGGCATCTTCGTGGGGTTGGCCGTCGCCGGCAGGGAGACGTCGACCCCCTTCTGCAGCATCGGGGTCACCACCATGAAGATGATCAACAGCACCAGGCAGACGTCGACGAGGGGAGTGACGTTGATGTCGCTCCGGACCCCGCGGATGAGCGTGGGCTTGTTGTGCTTAGGCAGCATGCTTGCTCCTCTGCCGCTTCATGAAGAAGTCGATCAGCTCGGAGGCCGAGTTCGACATCTCGATCTGCAGCCGCTCGAGCACGTTGGTGAAGTAGTTGAACATCCAGGCTGCCGGGATGGCGACCGCGAGACCGAAGGCGGTGGCCACGAGCGCCTCGGCGATACCGGCCGACACGGCGCCGATACCGGCGGAAGCGGTGAGGGCCATGCCGTGGAAGGCGTTGATGATGCCGATCACGGTGCCGAACAGGCCGATGAAGGGGGTGATGGTGGCGATCGTCGCCAGCGAGCCGATGCCGCGCTTCATGTCGGAGGTGGTCAGCAGCGTGGCGCGCTCGACGGCGCGGGTGGCGGCCTCGACGACCTCGACCTCGGACAGCGGGCTGGTCTGGCTCTCGAACTGGAACGCCTGCAGGCCGGCCGAGACGACGCGGGCCAGGTGGCTCTGGGGGTACTTCATCGCGATGTCGATCGCCGCCTGGGGACGGTCGTTCTTCAGGTGCTCGGTCGCCTGGCGGGCGAACAGGAGAGACTGCTTGCGGGCCTTGCGGAAGACGATCGCCCGCTCGACGCAGACGTACAGCGACCAGACCGAGAGGATGATGAGAATGAGGATCACCCCCTTGTTGAGGATGGTCATCTGTTCCCAGAGAACAAGAGGATTCAGATCCATTGCGCTTCTCCTTTTCGAAACCTAGGCGCTCACTGCACCTGGAAATTGACCGTCAGCACGTAGTAGACCTTGACCGGCCTGCCCGCGAGCGTGGCAGGCTTGAACTTCCATCTCTGCACCGCGTCGACGGCGGCCTTGTCGAGGCCCATCGGCTGCCCCTTGAGGACCCGCACGTTGGTGACGTTGCCCTGCTGGTCGATGATCGCCTCGACGATCACCGTGCCGGTGACGCGGGCCCGGCGGGCGAGCTCCGTGTAGACCGGCTTGACCTGGTTGATGATCTCCGGCCGGGTCACGTCGCCGCCGACGCGCAACGGCGCATCGTCCGGCACGCCGCCGACCACGCCGCCTGGCGTGCCGCCGACGACGCCGCCGACGACGCCGCCGACGACGCCGCCGGCCACACCGCCGACGACGCCACCCTCGACGCCGCCCTCGACTCCGGCGTCAGGCGCCGGGTTGTTCTGCGGCTCCGGCACCTTGTCCGGCACCTGCACCGGCTGCACCGTCTCGGTCGGCTGGACCTGCGGCACGATCTTCGGGGTTTCCACGGGCTTCGGCGCCGCCGGCGGCGGGGGCGGAGGCGGCGGTGGGGGGGAGGAGGCGCGGCGTTGACGAACACCACGTTGATCGGCGGCTCGTCCACCGGCGGCACGTTCCAGTACTGCGCGAACAGCAGCGCGCCGCCGGCGATCAGGTGGATCGCGAGCGCGACCGGAAAGAGCCACCAGCGCAGGCCGCGCTTGGTCTTTTTGTCCAGATCGATCAGTGAATTCTCAAACATGATCTCACCCACCTATCAGGTGTTGGCAGGGGCAGGGGCCGGCGCCGGCTGCGCGGCCGCCTTCTTCTTGCGCGTTTCCAGGGCCTTCTTGGTCCAGTCCGACGCGGTCGTCTCGTCCGCCAGCCGCTGGGCGCCGTCGGTGTCGAGCTTCGACTTCTCGCGGATACAGCAGGCCGGTGTAGACCATCGCGTCGACATACTCCGGGTCGATGGCGAGCGCCTGCTTCAGGGCGCCGAGGCCGAGGTCGACCATCTTGCCCTTGCCCTCGTAATCGAGCTTGCCGGCGTCGTGGTAGACCTTGTCCCAGGCCGTCGAGCCGATCGCGTAGAGCGTCTTGGCCTTGTCCTCGCCCTGGAGCAGATCGACCTGCTTGAACGCCTCGTCGAGGCGGTCGGCCTTGGTCAGGATGTTCACCTTGGCCTGGCCGAGCTTGCCCGCCTCGTCCGGCCGCTCCGCGACCCGCCGGTCGATGAAGGCGAGCGCCTCGTTGTACTTCTCGGCGTTGACGTAGGTCGCCATCAGGTAATCTTCGATCTTCGTGTCGTCCGGGTTTTCAGCCAGGAACTTCTCGAAGGCGTCGATCGCCGTGGCCGCGTACTGCTGGTTCTTCGGATCGGCGTCGCCAGGCCGGTAGAGGGCCAGCGCGGAAAGCCCCACGGAGCGCCAGGCGAAGGTGGCGTCGGGGTCGAGCTCCAGCCCTCTCTTGTAGTAGTCCAGGGCCTTCGTATACTGCTCTTGCTGGTAGTAGGAGTTGCCCTTCTTCAACTCCGCCCGGGCCTGGACCTTGCCGCAGCCCGCCATTGGCAAGATCAGAAGGGCCGCCACGGGAAGGATCAAAGTTCTCTGCATAGTCACCTCTCCACCTCTTAGAAGGGGGGAGCTCAAAAAGAGTTCCCGGAAGACTTAGGCCCGATCGAAGGAGGGGTCTCAGAGGGGCGATTCCTGTGAATCCCCCCCTCGCCGAGGACCAGATGCAACAGTTGTACCGACTTCACCTATTCCTCGGAAAGCGGGCTGACGAGAGCCTTCCGGGAAACTTCAGCGGCACCAGCAGGAACAGAAGGGACGTTTCTTCCTTTGCCATGAGAGGGCCGGAATCCTAGAGGAAAACGGCGGCGGGCGCCAGATGGGGCGCACGCGGGGGGAAAGTCCGGCGGAAGGCTCACCCAAGGCGCTCGAGATCCAACTCGAGGACGAGCAGGCTTTCCTCCGGATTCTCCAGGAAGGTGACGATCCGTTCATGGCTCCGCTGGAGCAGGTTGCCAATGGCCTGCGTGCCGGCGTTTCCAACGGAGAGCCATACCACCTTCGGCGGTGGCCCTTTCAGGAAGCTGATCGGGGCGGTCCCTCGTTGCGCCGTTCCCCCCGGCCATGTCAGACTCCCGGCCGCGCATTCATGAACCATTGCACGCGGGCCGGCCGGCAGGGCTCCGCGGGGGAGGAAACCTTTGCTCCAGGGCATCTTCCGCACCAAGTCGCTGAACGCGATTCTGGCCTCCACCGAAAACCCGGAAAACCAGCTTCGGCGATCCCTCGGCGCCTTCCAGCTCACCCTGCTGGGCGTCGGCGCCATCATCGGCGCCGGCATCTTCTCGACCGTCGGCACCGCCGCGGCGGGGGGCGCCGAGCACCCGGGGGCCGGACCGGGGATCGTCCTCTCCTTCATCCTCACCGCCATCACCTGCGGCTTCGCGGCCCTCTGCTACGCCGAGTTCGCCTCGATGGTGCCGGTCTCCGGCTCCGCCTACACCTACGCCTACGCCACCCTCGGCGAGCTGATCGGCTGGATCATCGGCTGGGACCTCATCATCGAGTACGCGGTCGGCAACGTGGCGGTGGCCATCTCCTGGTCCGGCTACTTCCAGGAGCTGCTCCGCAACGTCGGGATCCGCTTCCCCGACTGGCTCGCCGTCGACTACCGCTCGGCGGCCCAGGCGGCGGCGCAGGTCGCCGAGACGCAGGCCAAGGGGGGGAGCGTCGAGGCCCTCGGCGGCGCCATTCTGCAGGCCGCCAACGCGCTCGCCACCGCGCCGCAACTGCTCGGGATCCCGCTGGTCTTCAACCTGCCGGCCTTCCTGATCGTCATGCTGATCACCGTCGTCCTGGTCGTCGGCATCCGCGAGAGCGCCTGGTTCAACTCGGCGATGGTGCTGCTGAAGCTCGCCATCATCGCCTTCTTCATCATCCTCGGTTTCTTCTACGTCAAGACCGAGAACTGGCATCCGTTCATGCCCAACGGCTACCACGGGGTGTTCACGGCCGCCGCCATCATCTTCTTCGCCTACATCGGGTTCGACGCCGTCTCCACGGCCGCGGAGGAGACCAAGAACCCGAAGCGCGACATGCCGATCGCCATCATCTCCAGCCTCGTCGCCTGCACGTTCATCTACATCCTGGTGGCGCTGGTCCTCACCGGCATGCTGCCCTGGAAGCAGCTCGGCACCGCCGAGCCGCTGGCGACCGCCTTCTCGGCGCTGGGGCTGAAGTGGCCGACGATCATCATCTCCCTGGGCGCCGTGTTCGCCACCACCTCGGTGCTGCTGGTCTTCCAGATGGGCCAGCCGCGCATCTTCTTCTCGATGGCGCGCGACGGGCTGCTCCCGCAGTGGGCGGCGAAGGTCCACCCGAAGTACCGGACGCCGTGGGTGACCACCTGGCTCACCGGCATCCTGGTCGCCGTCTTCGCCGGCATCGCCAACATCAACGAGGTGGTGGAGCTGACCAACATCGGAACGCTGTTCGCGTTCGTGCTGGTCTGCGTCGGCATCACCATCCTGCGCTACAAGGACCCGGGCCGGGAGCGCCCGTTCCGGGTGCCCCTGGGCCCCTGGCTGATCCCCATGCTGGGCGCCGGCTTCTGCATCTTCCTGATGTTCTACCTGCCGCCGACCTCGTGGTGGCGGTTCATCGGCTGGCTGATCCTCGGGATGTCGATCTACTTCTCCTACGGCTACACCCACAGCGTGGTGGGGCGCGAGAGCGGCCGGCCGGCGAAGCCCCCGGGGCAGAACCTGGCCGGCCTCGGCTTCCTCCTCGCCGCCATCGGCCTGTTCACCATCCCGCACGACGCCGGGCTGCCGACGCTGGTCCGCGAGGCGATGTCGGGAGGCGCCGTGGATCACCTGCGCTCGCTGATCGGCCTCACCCTGATCGTCCTCGGCCTGATCGCGGGGACGATCGGCGTCGCCGGGGCGCGGCGGGCGGAGACGCGGTAAGAAAGAAAAAAGGGACGGCAAGGGACGGCAGGGACGTCAGGGACGATAGTTTGTCCCTGCTGTCCCTGCCGTCCCTTACGTCCCTTTTTTCCCCTTCCACTGCGCCGCGGCGGCGCGGGCCATCACCAGCTTGGAGTTGCTGGCGAAACGCTTCTGCAGCCGGCGGGTGATCGGCAGGCCGAGGCGGGCCAGCGGGTGATTCGGCCGTGAGAAGGCGAGGATGTCGTACCAGACCGAGTTGTCCTCGTGGTGCCACTCGACGGTGAAGCGCTCCTCCCCCTGCTCGGCGTGGTCGGGGAGCGTGCCGTAGGCGAATCCGAAACGGACGACGGGGCCCTCGTCGTCGATCGTGTAGACGATCCGGCAGGCGTTCAGCGACCAGAACCCGAGATGCCGGACCCGCACCGCGACCGTGATGCCGGGCTCGAGCGGCGCGGTGGAGGGGTGCGCGGAGACCCATCCGAGATCGAACTGCTTCCAGTGATGGAAAGCCTCCACGGCGCGCGCGAAGGCGGCCCGCCCCTCGCCGAGCTGGATGCGGTTGTGGTCCTGCGTATAGCCGTCGGGCACCGCCCGCCGCGAGGCGCCGGTCTCGCGGTACGAGAACGTGCGGCTCCGCTGCGCGGCGAGGAAACGGTCGATCTGGCGGCGATCGGGCTTGGTGAGGAAGAACACGGCGGCGGGCGAGCCTACCACGCGGCTCCGCGGACTAGAATGGCAAGCCATGACGCGATTCCTCTGGATCTGCCTCGGCGGCGCGGCCGGCACCGGCGCGCGCTACCTGCTCTCGGGCTGGCTGCTGCGCGCCGCCGGGCCCGGCTTCCCGTGGGGGACGCTGGCCGTCAACGTGATCGGGTCCTTCCTGCTCGGCGTCCTCCTGCAGCTCTCCCTGGCGACCGATCTGCGCCTGGCGCTGACCGTCGGCGGGATGGGCGGGTTCACCACCTACTCCAGCTTCAACTCCGAGACCCTCCAGTACCTCCTGCGCGACGAGTGGCTGACCGCCTTCGCCTACGTGGCGGCGACCCTGCTCGTCTGCCTCGCGGCGGGAGCCCTGGGCCTCCTCTGCGGCCGGCTCCTCGCGGCGAGCTGAGACCGGCGTAGAATGCGGGCAAGGAGATCTCGATGAGACGCTACTCGGAACTGGTCGAGCACCTGCGGAATGCCGTTCTGCGCGGGAAGGGGGAGACCGATCCCGGTCTGCGCCAGGCGGTCGCCGCGCGGTCGGCCGAGCTCGCGGGGCTCCCCGCGGTCCCGCCCGGCGCTCCGGCGGGCACCGAAATCCCCGCCAACCTGCGGGAGTTCGTCGACAAGGCCGCCCTCCACGCCTACCGGATCACCGACGAAGAGGTCGCGGCCCTGCGCCGGGCCGGCTACTCCGAGGACGCGATCTTCGAAACCGCGATCAGCGCCGCGATCGGCGGCGGCCTCGCCCGGCTGGAGCGCGGGCTCGCCGCTCTCGAGGGAGGCAAGCGATGAGGCTGGAAAGAGTGAAGCGAGGGCAGGGGATCAAGCGCCTGCTGCTGCCGGTGATGAGCTGGAAGATCGGCTCCCGCGTGCCGGACATCGTGCGCACCCTGATCTACCGCCCGAAGATCTTCGGCAAGGGGTTCAACAACTGGATCCAGGCCGTGATGCGCGGTCCGTCGGGGTGGAGCGTCTGGGAGCGGGAGCTCTTCGCCTCCTTCACCTCCCGGTGCAACGCCTGCGTCTTCTGACAGGACCAGCACGGCGCGGTCGCGTCGATGGCCCATGGTGACGATTCGGTGGTGCGGGCGGTGCTCGCCGACTACCGCACGGCCCCGATTCCCGAGAAGCTCCGGGCGATGCTCGGCTTCCTGGAGAAGCTGACCCTGAACCCCGCCGGGATCGGTCCGGACGACGTGGCGCCGCTGCGCGCCGCCGGCCTCACCGACGAGGAGATCGAGGATGCCATCCACGTCTGCGCCCTCTTCAACGTGATCAACCGGGTCGCGGACTCCCTCGGCTTCGACGAGTCCGACGCCAAGGGGTACCAGACCGGAGCGCGGATGCTCCTCACCAGCGGCTACCGGTAGGGGAGCGCCCGAGGCTCGACCCGGCGGCAGCCTTGTTACAGTTGTTTCTTATTGTCTCGCAACTCAGAAGCGCGGACACCCTTCCTTTAGAGAGACGTAAATCCCCATCCAGGGGAGGAGCCGCCTGTCAGGAGGAAGCATGAGCCGTCTGCGTTCCCATCTGAACCCGAGAATCGTCCTGGCCCTGTTCGTGGTCGTCCTGGGCGTTTCCCTGATCTCCCTGGCCTCGTCGATCACCCCCGCTTCCACGCTGCGCCCCGAGATCGGCACCGACGCGCAGCAGACGTCGGTGCGGACCAGCCGCGAGACCACGACGATGCCGCTGCGCTCGAGCTGCACCGTGATCCCTGAGAAGGAGCTGTTCATCACCGACGTCTCGGTGGTGGACGACTGCCTGCGGACGACCTGGGGTCCCTGCCTCTCGCCCCCGAATCCGCCCCTCCCGCGACGCAGGGCGCCTGGACGTTCGGCACGCGGATGGCCTCGCTCGCCGGCACGACCAACGCGGGCACGCTGTCGACCTTCACCGTCAACTGGCTCAACCAATGGCTGGTCAACCAGACCATCAACGGCGATCCGGTGCCGGCGCGCCCCAACGCGCAGTCGATCATCGATCAGTGGCGGGCCGCGAGCGGCGGCGCCAAGATCCTCGACATGACCAAGGCGCCGTTCCGGCTGCTGGCGATCGTCGCCCGGCTCGACCTGCGGGAGAACGCGGGCTACTCGGGCGGCTCCTCGGCCGGCGAGGGGCGCTTCATCTACAATCTGCTCACGCCCGACGGCAACCCCACCCAGTTCCTGGTGATCTTCGAGTACGGGCTCGACGCCGCCGACTGCGCCACCGTCCTCAAGTGGGCGAACACCTGGCACGGGCTGGGCGGCCACGCCTTCGGGCCGGACTACAACGCCGCGCTCCAGTCGGTCACCGACCTCTTCGCCAATATCGGCTCTTCCCCCAGGAAGCCGAACGGCAGCGCCATCAACCAGGTGCGCACCAACGAGATCGAGCTCGCCAACCCCTGGGAGCTGCGCGAGTTCAAGCTGGTCCCCGCCGCCACGGCCCCGGCGCCGCTCACCGAGGTGACGGTCGCGCAGACGCCGGCCAGCATCCCGGGCCACAACCTCCAGAACACGCCCGCGATCTCGACCTTCATCAATTCCAACACGGCGGCCATCCTGGCCAACAACTACGTCGTGCCGCTGCTCTGGAGCGGCGCCCCGTTCCGGGCGGGCGCCTCGCCGAATCTGCTCAACCTGGGCTGGGACGGTCCGGCGCCGCCGGTCTGCGGCTCGATCACCGACCCGAACGCGCGCGCCATCTTCTCGGTCAACACCTGCAACGGCTGCCACGGCACGTCGGAGACCGGGGTGCGCTTCAAGCAGGTCGAGCCGCGCGCCGCGAACACCCCGTCGGCGCTGTCGGGCTTCCTGACCGGCACCTCGCAGACCGACATCTGCGGGATCACCCACAACTTCAACGACATCGACCGCCGCCGCGTCGACCTCTGCCAGCTCCTCGACAAGACCTGCACGCAGATCGACGCCGAACCGGTGGTCTCCTTCGTTCACTGAAGCTGAAGGTCTTCTTCGAGACCTCCCTTGGGCGGCCCCTCCGGCGGGCCGCCCCTTTTTTTTCACCGGCATGGCATTCATCCGGGAATCGCGATATACCTCTCCCTGTTGAATGGAAACGTCATGAAGCTTCGGTCCATCGCCCTGCTGCTCCTCCTCGCCCTCGGCCTTCGCCTGGGCGTGGGGCCGCATCCGTGCCACGCGATGAAGGCCGCGGCGCAGCCGGCCTCCTGCCACGGCGCGCAGCACGCGCCCAAGACCCCCGCGCCGGGGGAGGACGACTGCTGCAAGGGGGGGCACGCCCTGTGCGAGAAGGGGTGCCAGACGGCCGCCGTGCTCCAGGTGGATCTCCCCGCGCCGGCGGTCCTGGCGTTCCAGGAGCAGAGCTTCTCGCCGGTGGACCGCTCCCTGCCGCTGTTCGTCCTCTCGATCGACCACGTCCCGCTGGCCTGAATCCCTCAACGCCGCCGCTCTGTAGCCGTCCCGGGATCGAAATCCCGGGCTACCAACGGACGTCCCATACGGGACTTCAGGGGATTCTTGCCATGAAACGAAAGACGTTGATTTTTCTGGGCGCCCTCGCGCTCGTTCTCCGGATGGCCGCGCCCGCGTCGGCCCAGCAGCATGAAGGCCATGACATGCACGACATGAAGGGTCATGACATGTCGGATATGAAGGGCATGGAGGGGATGGACCACAGCATGCACGCCATGCGCGGGATGCTCGGCTCCTACAGCATGTCGCGCGAGGCCTCGGGCACGGCCTGGCAGCCGGAATCCACCCCGCACATGGGAGTGCATACGACGTGGAACGGCTGGGAGCTGATGACCCACGGCTTCGCCAATCTCGTCTACGACCGCCAGCGCGGACCCCGCGGGGACGACAAGGTCTTCAGCGAGAACATGCTGATGGGGATGGCGTCCCGCGATCTCGGCCCCGGCCGCCTGGGCCTGCGCGCGATGCTCTCGGCCGAGCCGTGGACGATCGGCAAGGAGGGCTATCCGCTGCTCCTGCAGACCGGCGAGACCGCCGACGGCGTCACGCCGCTCGTCGACCGCCAGCACCCGCACGACCTGCCGATGGAGCTCGCCGCCACCTACAGCGTGCCGGTGGGAGCCAAGGATTCGGTCTTCGTCTACGCGGGCCTGCCGGGCGAGCCGGCGCTGGGCCCGGCCACCTTCATGCACCGCTTCTCGGGGATGGACAACCCCGAGGCGCCGCTCGGCCATCACTGGCTCGACTCGACCCACGTCACCTTCGGCGTCGCCACCCTCGGCTGGATTCACGACAACGTCAAGCTGGAGGGCTCGGTCTTCACCGGCCGCGAGCCGGACGAGAGACGCACCAACATCGAGAGCCCGAAGATGGACTCCTGGTCCCTGCGGGCCTCCTGGCAGCCGGCGCCCGACTGGTCGCTCCAGGTGAGCCGCGGCCATCTCAACAGCCCCGAGCAACTGGAGCCGGAGCTCGACTCCGACCGCACCACGGCCTCGGCGATGTACAACCGGCCGCTCCCCACCGGCAACTGGCAGACCACCTTCGCCTGGGGGCGCAACGACCGCAGCTCCGGCACGGTCACCGACTCCTTCCTCCTCGAATCCGCCGCGACGCTCGATCGCCACACCCTCTTCGGGCGGGCGGAGCGGCAGGAGAACGACGAGCTCTTCGGCCACGACGAGGAGGGCCAGGTGTTCGAGGTGGGCAAGCTCTCGCTCGGCTACATCTACGACTTCCTGCATCGCGACAACTGGCGGACGGGGGTGGGGCTGCTGGGCAGCGTCGCGTTCGTGCCGGAGGACCTGAAGCACGAGTACGGCGACAACCCCGTCTCCGGGATGGCCTTTCTGCGCGTGCGGATGTAGGAAGCCGGGGAACCAGGGGCTGGCCGGCGCCCGCCGGCCCCGTTGACCCGATTTCAGGAGGGGCATAGGCTTTCCTTCAGGATGAAAGCTTGAAGGAAGGTTTCATGTCGAAATCTCCCATCCTCCGCCTTGCCGTCAGCAGCGGTCTTTCTCATGGCGGCCCTCGCCGGGTGCAAGGATTCGCCAACCGATGTTCACAGCAATTCTCCTGCCCTCCATGCCGCCTGCGTTCCACTCGGCTCGCAGGTCTCCTGCACCGCCACGTTCTTCGACGGCAACCGGCTCCGCGACGTCACGTCGCAGGCCACATGGCTGGTCTCCGACCCCGCCCTGGGCAGCTTTACGACCGGAGTCTTCACTCCGCGGCAGCGGGGGGAAGTCGTGCTCTCGGTCCGCTATCAGGAATTCGTCGACCCGCTGGAATCACGGTTCCTGGTGGACCCCGCGCAGCCCGCGCGGCGCGTCTACTTTCTCTCCGGCGTGGTCAAGGATGAGTCCAGCGGCGCGGTGCTCGCGGGCGCGACGGTCGAGATCCTCGACGGCTACGCCCAGGGAGCCAGGAGCATCAGCAACGAGTTCGGCGCCTACCAGATCAACGGAATCCTCACGGAAGAGACTTTCCGGGTCAGGGCATCGCTACCCGGCTACGCGACTTCGACGATCTCCTATCGGGTCGACCCGCCGATCGGTCCGGCCGGGGGGAACCCGCCGTTCCTGGATTTCCGGCTGCGGAAGCAAGGGTCTTTCTGACGCATAGCGCACGATGGGGACTGTCGGTGGGCCGCGTGGGAATCAAGAAGCTTGCGGTCCGGCCTTCCCGGTAATCACCTTCGCCAAGTCCTGATTCGAGGCTCCCAGGACGAAAAGGGAACGTACGAGAAGGTCCAGGGAGACCGACTCGTCGGCGGCCTCCACCTTGGCGATCCGGCTCTCACTGGAATGGAGCAACTCGGCAAGTTGCACCTGGGTCAGACGCTTCCTCTTGCGGAGCTGCCGGACGGCATCACTGTGCCGGAGAGCAGCTTCACGTATGGTCTCCTCAGCAGTCAGCCCTAGGAACTCCTCCGTCGTCCCCACTTTCCAGCCCTGTGCCTCCAGGCGAGCTTGCTTGTTCTTGTCCATCGCCGTGTCTCCTATCCCACCCGGTCATAGTCGGCAAGCCGCCGCTTGCAAATATCGATCGTAGCCTTTGGGGTGGTCTGAGTCTTCTTTTGAATCACGTCGAGTATCACGATCGCATCGAGGTCAGCGCGGTAGAAAATTCTCCATGTCACTCGACCCTCGGCGATCCGCAACTCGTGACAGCGAGGTCCGACCGACGGCATGGGGCGCGAGTCAGGCATCGATAGGGTCTCTCCGCGTTGCAGCCGTCGGAGAAGGAAGCCTGCTTGCAGGCGCGAGGGGCTAGACCAGGGTGGAGTCTGATCTCACCATGAAGCCAGACGAGCGGCTTATTTGTCTCCTATCGACAAAATATTGCGTATCTATCATAGGGGAGGAGAGAGGGACGGCCCAGAGCCACTCGCGCAGTACAATTGTAGGCCATGAACCCTAGCCCTCTATCAGCATCACCCCACGGCGAGCCGGAAACCGTGGAGCAACGATTTCTCTGCTCCGTACTCTTCGCGTCCAACGAGGTCGCGCAAGGCCGCTCTGAAGGGCTCGACCGGCGGCGGCGCCCTCTTCAGCGGCCGAGCGCGGGCGGATTCGCGACAAGACCGCCGGCCGCTGCCACTTCTGCGGCGGCATGGTGGAGGAGCGGTGGCAGGCCGATCACGTGCTCGCCATAGCGGCGGCGTGGCGCCGAGGTCGAAACTACCTTGCCGTGCACATCTCTCAACAATTACCGATGGGATTATCTCCCTGGGAGTTCCAGCTTATTTTGATATCGGTTCCGGCACGGACCCAAGTTCGTGGAACACCATCTGGGAGAGCTGAACGCGTCGGCATTTGTCGCCTATGAGACGGCCGCCAAAGGCGGAACGATGTAGTCTGAATGGAACGCGAAATCCCGCTTCGCATCACCCTCGTCCATCCGCCACGCGACGTGGTGTTCTGCCTGCAGCGTGGGAAGGGGGAGATCGTCTCTCCCGTCCGTGCCTCAGGAGATGATCTCTCGTTCGAGCTGAGCGTCCGCGTCCGCGATGGCCGGGCGGACGGTCTGCCGAACTTCCTCGGCCCCTTTACACAGGGCCCGCCGGCCGGACGGTTCGTCTACGTCAACTCGGGGACCAGCGCGGGGCAGGCGGACTCCTGCTGGACGCGGCGGGCGAAGGTGCCGCTGTCCGGCATCACCTGGCCGCTGATCGAGGAAGCGCTGGCGGCTCCGGACGCGGTGCTGGAGGCGCGTATCGCGGGCGCTTCCAGGGACGGCGGTCCGGCGTGTGCGACGGTCCCTCTGCTCGAAGCGGTGGCTTGGATGCACAACGAGCGCCGGGGCTATGCGCGGACAAGCCGCCACTCGCGCGACCGATCCGAAGCTCCAGGAGATCATCCGCGGGTTGCGCGAGCTGATCCAGGAAGTGGTCCCGGAGGTCACGGAAACCGTGAATCCGTGGGGCATTCCGACCTTCGAGCTCAACGGTCCGATGTGCTACTTCATGGTCGCCACGAAACACATCACGTTTGGTTTTCCACGCGGGACCTCGCTGACCGATCCTCGCGGCCTGCTCGAAGGAACGGGCAAGAACATGCGCCACGTGAAATTGAGAAAACTGGAAGATCTCCAACGGGAGGGCCTGCGCGAGCTCGTGGAAGAGGCGGCCCGCCTGAACCGCGAGAGCCCCGCGAAAAGGATGGGAAAGGCATGAAACGAATCCGAATCCGCGGGCTCGTCCTGCTCGCGATGCTCGCCCTCGCGCTCCTTCCGGCTCGCGCCGCCATCGCGGAAGATCGCTGCAACGACACCGCGGACAGGCTTCTTTTCAAGGCAAAATCGTGGGCCGACCTGCGCCGTTGGTCGACGAGCTATGCCGATTGCGACGATGGCGGTCTGGCCGAAGGGGCTTCCGACTATGTCGTGGTCTTCCTCGCCAAGAAGTGGCGGGATCTCCCCAAGCTCGAGCGCGAGATCAAAAGGGAACCGCGGTTCAGGGCGTTCGTCCTCCGGCACATCGATGCGACTGCTGACACCGACGATATCGAAGCGGTCAAGGAGAACGCGACCCAACGGTGTCCAGCCCGCTCGTCGGACCTCTGCGCCGCGATCGCCAGCGCCGCACAAAGCGCGCTGGAAGACGCTCGGCAACCGTAATGAAAATCTTGATCCCAGGCGGCTCGGGGCAGGTGGGGACGATCCTCGCCCGCTCCCTGCACGCGGCAGGCCACGACGTGGTGATCCTCAGCCGCTCCAAGGGTACCGCGCCGTGGCGGTTCGTGGATTGGAACGCAAAGACCCTCGGCGGCTGGGCGCGCGAGATCGACGGCGCCGACGTGGTGATCAATCTCGCCGGCCGCAGCGTCAACTGCCGTTATGACGCGGAGAACCGGCGAGAGATCATGGAGTCGCGAGTCGACTCCACGCGCGCGGTCGGCGAGGCGGTGGCCGCGGCGGCGCACCCGCCGCGAGTCTGGCTGCAGGCGAGCACGGCCACGATCTATGCCCACCGCTACGATGCGGCGAACGACGAGGCGACCGGAATCCTCGGTGGAGCGGAGCCGGACGTTCCGAAGACGTGGCGGTTCAGCATCGACGTCGCGACCTCCTGGGAGCGCGCTCTCGACGAGGCCCCGGCTTCGCCTACGCGAAAAGTGAAGCTGCGCGCCGCGGTGATCATGAGCCCGGACCGGGGAGGCATTTTCGACACTCTGCTGGGGCTGGTGCGCCGCGGCCTGGGAGGCACTTCGGGAGATGGCCGGCAGTATGTCTCGTGGGTCCATCATGAGGACTTCGTGCGGGCGGTCCGCTGGCTGATCGATCACGATTCCATCGCGGGGCCGGTGAACATCGCCGCGCCCCATCCATTGCCCAACAAGGATTTCATGCGGGCGCTTCGCAAGGCGTGGGGTACTCCCGTCGGTCTCCCGGCGGCGAAGTGGATGCTCGAGATCGGCGCGCTGGCCATGCGGACGGAAACCGAGCTGGTCCTGAAGAGCCGCCGGGTGATTCCGGGCCGGCTGCTCCAGGAGGGTTTTTCGTTCAAGTTTCCCGATTGGCCGGAGGCCGCCCGCGATCTGTGCGCCGCGTGGAAGCAATAAAAGAAAGGCCGCCTCGCGGCGGCCTTTGATCCAACGGGAGGCTTGCGAGCCTAGAAGTTGTAGACCGTGAAGATGCCGATCTCGTTGTACTTGCCCTTGGAGTTCGCGTTGGTCGAGCCGATGGTGCCGTTGCCGGTGCCCTGCGTGCCCCCCTTGACCTCGGCGAACTTATAGACCAGCGAGGCGGCGAAAGCCTTGTTGAGCGTCCACTGGAGCCCCGCGTTGTAGTAGGTGAAGTCGAGGTTCGGCTTGAGGTCCTTGCTGGGGTTGGCGTTGTCGTAGCGGGCGAAGACCGCCCACTTCGGGTTGACGTTGACCTGCCCCCAGACGGAGAAGCCGTCCGACTTGTCGGTGGCGACGGAGGTGACGGTGTTCCAGTTCTTGGCCTGGAAGTACTCGCCGCCCACCTTGAAGAAATCGGTGTTGTAGGCGACCAGGGCGTCCTGGCGGGTGGCGGTGTGCTTGGCGGGAGCGGCGTCGGTCTCGAGGCCGCGCTTGCCGCTGTAGCCGCCGACGGCGAGGTTCAGGCCCTTGACCGGAGTGAAGGAGACCCGGCCCTCGAAGTCGACCGTCTTGCTGCGGGTCGGGTTGCTGAAGCCGCGGCCGTTCTCGACGGAGATCTGGTATCCCCACAGCGGGCTCGAGCCGGTGATGTGGAAGCCCCAGTCGGCCGAGGCGCCGAAGCTCAGGTGGTCGGTGATCGTCTGCTCGATATAGCGCAGGCCGTAGACGCCCTCGACATAGGGGATCCAGGCGGTGTCGGCGGCGCCGAGGCGGAAGGTGGCCATCGGGGTGATCTGCGCCTGGACGTAGGCCTTCTTCACGAAGACGTCGTAGCGCCGGGCCCCCTGGTCGCCGATGTCGGACTGGAAGACGGCCGAGAACGTCTTGTCGAACTGATGGGTGAAGGTGAAGTAGGTGCGCTTCACGTCGACGCCCACGCCGCTGTCGGCGCTCTTGATGCCGGTGGCCTCGTCCTTGTTGGTCTTCGTGCTGGCGTCGGCGTAGACGCGGATGCCGAACTTGCTGGACGGATAGTCGGCGGCCTTGGCCGGCTTCGGCGTCGGGCGGTCGTAGGCCGGCAGGTTGTGCTTGAAGAGGTAGAGGTCGAGCGCCGTCTCGTTCTCGGCCACGATCGTCTCGCCGTTGGGGCCGCGGCCGACCAGGGTGACGGCGATGCCCATGTCGCCGGTCTGCTGCCAGGACTGATACTTCTCCGGGGTGTTGAACACGTAGACCCGTTGGTCTTCCGCCTTCTCGACTTCCTGGTAATACAGGCCCGTCACCTGGGCGCGGGTGACGGCGGCCGTCGACAGCGCCAGGGCGAGCGCCAAGAGGCCGGCCTTGAATAGAGCCTTTCTGCGCATCCTGCTCTCCTTTGGATTCGATCCGACAAGTTATGTGGAAACTCATGTGAGTCGAGCGACAGGATAGAAACCGCTCCATTCGACGCTGCGACGCCCTTGTGACAGGCCTGCGACAGGCATTTTTTCTGATAATGCGTAACCAGGATGGGGGTTGTCACGCCGCTGTCACAGCGCGGTTGGTTGGCTGCCAAACCCTTCTGCGAAAGTCTTGCTGCCGGCCGGGGAACCGGTCCGCCCAATGACCCATAAGGAGAGATCGAATGAAGCGTAATCTCATGGCAGCTCCGCTCGCAGTGGCCGTGGCCCTGTGCGGGAGCGCCGTCCTCTCGGCGCAGGCGACGAAGGTGGACGCCGGGATTCCCGGCTACAGCAAGACGAGCGGCGTCTCCGGCAACCTGACGTCGGTCGGCTCGGACACCCTGAACAACCTGATGACGCTGTGGGCCGAGGGTTACAAGCGGGAGTATCCGAACATCCGCATCCAGATCGAGGGCAAGGGCTCCTCGACGGCGCCGCCGGCGCTGATCCAGGGCACCTCGCAGCTCGGTCCGATGAGCCGCACGATGAAGGCGGAGGAGATCGACGCCTTCGAGAAGAAGTACGGCTACAAGCCGACGGCGTTCCGGGTGGCGGTGGACGGCATCGGCATCTTCGTCAACAAGGACAACCCGGTCAAGTGCCTGACCATGCAGCAGATCGACGGCATCTTCTCGAAGGGTCACGCCTGCGGCGGCAAGTCGATCAACGCCTGGGGCGCGGCCGGCGTCGCCGAGGGCGGCTGGGCCAAGCAGCCGATCAGCCTCTACGGCCGTAACTCGGCCTCCGGCACCTATGGCTACTTCAAGGAGCACGCGCTCTGCAAGGGCGACTACCGCGACACCGTCAAGGAGCAGCCGGGCTCGGCCTCGGTGGTCCAGGGCGTGACCGAGGACAAGTTCGCGATCGGCTACAGCGGCATCGGCTACAAGACCTCCGGCGTGCGCGCCGTCCCGGTCGCGGCCAAGGCGCGGCCAGTGCATCGACGACAGCCCGGAGAACGTGATCTCGGGCAAGTACCCGCTGTCGCGCTTCCTCTACGTCTACGTCAACAAGGCGCCCAACAAGCCGCTCGATCCGCTGGTCCGCGAGTATCTGAAGTACGTGCTGTCGCAGCAGGGGCAGACGACCGTGGTCAAGGACGGCTTCATTCCGCTGCCGGCCAAGATCGTCGACGAGGAACTGGCGAAGCTCCGGTGAGAGCCGTCACCTCGCGCAAGCGTCTGATCGCCGATCGTGCCGCCCGCTGGATCGTCTCAGCGGGCGGCATCGGCGTCATCGCGAGCATCCTGGGCATCCTGATCTTCATCCTGGTGGAGGTCGCGCCGCTCCTCTTCTCGGCCCGGGTCGAGGCGGGGCGGAAAGTGACCGTTCCCGAGGTTGGCAAGATCGAAGCGGTGCTCTCGGACGAGTATCGCAGCCACGTGGCGACTCTCGACGAGCACGGCGTGGTGCGGGTGGTGCGGATGCAGGACGGGAAAGTCGTTTATATGTCGGAGGCGATGGCGCCCGCATTGCTCGCCGCCACCGTGCCGCCACAGACGCACGCTTTCGCCGCCTCCACGTCCGACGGCCGGGTGCTGCTGAAGAGCATGGGCTTCGGGGTCTCCTTCAATGGCCAGGAGCGGGTGGTGACGCCGGACGAGACGCCGCCCATCTTCCTCGATCTCGATCCGCAGAAACGCCCGCTCGGCGCCTTCGCCGCGCAGCTCGACGGCGACGGCAACGCCCTGGCCGCGGCGGCGCTGGCGGACGGCCGGCTGGCGGTGGCGCGCCGCGGCGTCGAGAAGAACGAGATGACCGGCGAAGCCACCGAGTCGCTCGGCCGCGCCGAGCTGGACGCGCCGGGCCGGATCACCGCCCTGGTGATCGATCCCGCGCAGAAGAACCTCTACGCCGGCACGGCCGCCGGCGACCTGCTCTGGTGGACCCTTCAGGACGGCCAGCCGGGCGACCTCCACTCGGCCAACGCGGGCGCGCCGATCACCGCGCTCAGCCTCCTGCTCGGCGGCCGTTCGCTGGCCGTGGGGCAGGAGAACGGCGCACTCTCCGTCTGGTTCCCGGTGAACGAGACCGGCGACACCGTGCGGCTGGCGCGCACGCACGAGTTTCCGCGCCATCCGGACGCCATCCGCCGGATCACTCCCTCGCAGCGCGACCGCAGCTTCCTCGCCGCGAGTGGAGGGAAGCTCGGCCTCTACTTCTCGACCGCCGACCGCACCCTGTGGACCGGCGCCGCGCCGGTGCGCGACGCCGCGGCCCTCTTCTACACCCCGAAGGCGGACGGCGCCTACGCCGCCGGCGGCGGCGAGGTGGCGGAGATCGACATCCACAACCCGCATCCGGAGATCACGCGCGAAGTCGCTGTTCGGCAAGGTCTGGTACGAAGGGTATGCCCGGCCCGCCTGGGTCTGGCAGTCGAGCGGCGGCTCGGACGACTTCGAGCCCAAGCTGTCGCTCACCCCGCTGCTGGTGGGCACGCTCAAGGGGACGTTCTACTCGCTGCTGCTGGCGATCCCGCTCGGCGTCCTCGGCGCCATGTACATCTCGCAGTTCATGCACCCGGCGTACAAGCGGTACGTCAAGCCGATGGTCGAGATCATGGCCTCGCTGCCCAGCGTGGTGCTCGGCTTCCTCGCCGGCCTCTGGCTGGCGCCGCGGATCGAGCGGGTGGTGCCGGCCCTGGTGCTGATGGCGATCGGCCTGCCGCTCTGCATCCTGCTCGCCGGCTTCCTCTGGAGCCGCCTGCCGCGCGGGTTCCGCGGCCGGTTCCCGGCCGGCACCGAGGCGCTGCTCTTCGTCTTCGTGCTGGCCGCCGGCGCCGCCCTCTGCCTCCGGCTGTCGGCCGGCTTCGAGCGCTTCGCCTTCGCGGGCGACTTCAAGACCTGGCTGTTCCAGCGTCACCGGGCTCGGCTTCGATCAGCGCAACGCCGTGGTGGTGGGGCTGGCGATGGGTTTCGCGGTGATCCCGATCATCTTCGCGATCGCCGAGGACGCCTTCTCGAACGTGCCGTCGAACCTGGTGGCCGGCTCGCTCGCCCTCGGCGCCGACCGCTGGCAGACGGTGACCCGCGTCGTGCTCCCCTCGGCCTCGCCGGGCATCTTCTCGGCGATCATGATCGGTTTCGGCCGCGCCGTGGGCGAGACGATGATCGTGCTGATGGCCACCGGCAACACGCCGATCATGGACTGGAACCCGTTCAACGGCTTCCGCACGCTGTCGGCGAACATCGCGGTGGAGATCCCCGAGGCGCCGCACGGCGGCACCCTCTACCGCACCCTGTTCCTGGCCGGCCTGCTGCTGTTCGTCATCACCTTCCTCGTCAACACCGTGGCGGAGATCGTGCGGCAGCGGCTGCGCGAGCGGTATACCCAGATCTGATGGGAGATCGATCGTCATGAGCCTGTTGCCTACGCCTACGCGGATCTCGGCGGTGGACCGCGCCCCGGGCGCCGTGGAGGACCGTGCCGCGAGCCGGCGGCAGGCCCGCGCCGGCACTTCGTTTTTTGGCGACTACCGGCGGCGCTCCGGCGCCGTCGGGCAGGCGCTGACCTGGCTCTGCGGCGGCGCCCTCGCGCTCAACCTCCTGCTGGTGATCCTCATCATGGCGCTGCTCGCCTATAACGGCCTCAGCTACTTCTGGCAGAAGGACCTGATCGAGCTCACGCTGAAGGACGGCCGCAAGATCCTCGGCGAGCTCTGGAGCGAGGAGAAGTCGGCCGCCGAGACCGGCACGCGAGAGGCCGCCGCCATCGACCGCATCCGCCTGAAGATCGGCAACCGCGACGTCGGCGGCCTCGACTTCGTCTGGATCGACGCCAAGGACATCGCCCGCCGGAGCCGTCCCGCCGGCGTGGTGATGCTCGAGCGGCTCGAATGGGGGAACTTCTACGGCACCATGGCCGAGCTGCGGCAGGGCGGGCAGGTGCTGGCCGCCGGCCCGGAGGCGGTCTGGAAGGCGTTCGGGCCGCTGCACGAGCGCAAGCTCCAGGATCTCCACCGGATCGAGAAGCTGGAGAAGGGGGAGATCGGCGACGTCAACTACACGATCGAGCGCCTGCGCCTCGACGGAGAAGAAGCTCGACCTCGAGAAAAGCTTCCGACGCCGAGCGCGCCCGCCGCAAGGCGGCGCTCGAGCGCGAGGTCGCCGTGGCGCAAGCGCGCTACGACCAGCTCGCCGCCCGCCTCTCCCAGATGCGCGACCGCTACCAGGCCGAGACGCTGGTGATGAAGACCGTCGACGGCGAGACCAAGGAGATGCCCGTCGGCACGGTGGTGCGCGCGATCCGGCCGAACGTGATGGGGAGCCTGGCCAAGCTGCGGCTCTACGGGGAACGGGGCGTGGAGTTCGTCGCCGGCGATCCGCGCGAGTCGAACACCGAGGGGGGGATCTTCCCGGCGATCTTCGGCACCGTGCTGATGGTCTTCCTGATGTCCTTCGCGGTGGCTCCGATGGGCGTGCTCGCCGCGCTCTACCTGCGCGAGTACGCCAGGCAGGGGCCGCTGGTGCGGCATGGTGCGGATCGCGGTCAACAACCTGGCGGGCGTGCCGTCGATCGTCTTCGGCATGTTCGGCCTCGCCTTCTTCGTCTACCTGATCGGCGGCACGATCGATCGCATTTTCTTCCCCGAGTCGCTGCCGGCGCCGACCTTCGGCACCGGCGGCATCCTCTGGGCGGCGCTGACGCTGGCGCTGCTCACCGTGCCGGTGGTGATCGTGGCGGCGGAGGAGGGGCTGGCGGCGGTGCCGCGCATCGTGCGCGAGGGCTCGCTCGCCCTCGGCGCCACCAAGTTCGAGACCATCCGGCGCGTGGTCCTCCCGGCGGCGGCGCCGGGCATCCTCACCGGCATGATCCTCGCGATGGCGCGCGCCGCCGGCGAGGTGGCGCCGCTGATGATCGTGGGCATGGTGAAGCTCGCCCCCACCCTGCCGCTCGACGGCCGGCCGCCGTTCCTGCACCTGGAGCGGAAGTTCATGCACCTCGGCTTCCACATCTACGACGTCGGCTTCCAGAGCCCCAACGTGGAGGCCACCACGCCGCTGGTCTTCGCCACCGCCCTGCTGCTGATCCTGGTGGTGACGCTGATGAACCTGGTGGCGATCATGCTGCGCAACCACCTGCGCCGCAAGTACGCCGGGAGCGCCGTCTAGGCGGCGAGAGAACGATCATGACCGAAACCCTTGCGCAACGACCCGGCGTCCGCCGAAGTCCAATCCGGCGCTCGAGCCGCGGATCGACAATCCGATCCTGCGCATCGAGGACCTCTCGCTCTGGTACGGCGAGAAGAAGGCGCTCAACGAGATCTCGATGAAGATCCCGGACAAGCAGATCACCGCCTTCATCGGCCCCTCGGGGTGCGGCAAGTCGACGCTGCTGCGCTGCATCAACCGGCTGAACGATCTCATCGACAACGTGAGGGTCGAGGGGGACATCCGCTTCGAGGACGGCAGCATCTACGATCCGAGGATCGACATCAACGCGCTGCGCAAGCGGATCGGCATGGTGTTCCAGAAGTCGAACCCGTTCCCGAAGTCGATCTACGAGAACGTCGCCTACGGCTGCCGCATCCAGGGGATCAACAAGAAGCGGGACCTCGACGAGATCGTCGAGCGCAGCCTGCGCGGCGCGGCGCTCTGGGACGAGGTCAAGGACCGCCTCGACGAGAGCGCGCTGGGGATGTCGGGAGGCCAGCAGCAGCGCCTCTGCATCGCGCGGGCGATCGCCGTCGAGCCCGAGGTGATCCTGCTCGACGAGCCCTGCTCGGCCCTCGACCCCATCGCCACCGCCCGCATCGAGGAGCTGATGCAGGACCTGAAGAGCCAGTACACCCAGGTGATCGTCACCCACAACATGCAGCAGGCCTCGCGGGTCTCGGACTACACCGCCTTCCTCTATCTGGGCGAGCTGATCGAGTACGGAGCCGACGAAGAAGATCTTCATGAACCCGATGAAGAAGCAGACCGAGGATTACATCACGGGGCGGTTCGGGTAGGCAGGGCCGCGCTTCAGACTGGAACGCCCCGGAGGCGGTACTATGTCCTTGCTATGAGACGAACCGGAGCACCCCTCCTGTTTCTCCTCCCTCTCCTCCTGACCGCCCCGGCCGCCCGCGCGGCGCTCGCCAACGCGCCTCACGAGGACATCCACTTCATCGCCGAGCACCTGCCCGAGAGCGCGCAGGACGCCCGCTATCTGTTCCTGCCCTGGCCGGCGTTCCGGCTGGAGGCGGGGAAGTGGCAGGGCACCCTCCAGCCGGGCTACGTGGACACCGGTGCCGGCTTCCTCAAGCTCAAGGGGCCGATGTTCGCCGGCAACTCGGTCTATGGCTTCTCCGACCGGTGGGGAATCGACATCCTGGCCTTCTATGGCGACGCCAAGGTCTCCGGCGGCCGCGGCACGGAGGTGCTGCGCCCGTTCTTCTTCCGGAACGTGCCGCTCGACGTGCCGGAGAACGCCGAGTTCTCGAACCCCCGCGGGGATTACACGCACTGGGGAGTCGGCGCCCTGCTGCTGCGCGAGGTGCCCCACGGCGCCGACCGGCGTTTCACGTTCGAATTCGGCCTGCTCGCCGACCGCCTGGAGATCAAGAACTACCAGCTCGACTACCGGCTGCTCTCCGGAGCCAACGCCGGTACCCAGGGCGTGCTCGACCACAGCAGCTCGGCGACCTACGCCACCCCGATCGTCGGCGTCCAGTACAGCCTGCCGCTCGGCTCGCGCTTCGCGCTGACCCCCCGTTTCGTGGCCGGATCGCCGATCCCGCCGGCCGATTTCGACGCCCGCCTGACCGGCCCCGGTTTCGACCTCTCGACCGCTCGCGGGGACGGCAAGCCGGGGAAGATCGGCGATGCCTTCCTGGGCCTGAGCGCCGGGCTGATCCACCTCCGCTCAGGGCTGGAGGTCGATCTCGGGAGCACGCTGTTCTACCCGATCTTCGAGAAGGTCAGCCACCCGGGGATCGACCGGGCGTATACGGTACAGGTGGCGTGGCACTGGCGGTAGCGGGCAAGCCAAGACAAAGGACGTAAGGACGGCAAGGACTGCAAGGACATCGGAGAGAGCTCTCGAGGTCCCTGGAGTCCCTGTTGTCTCTGATGTCCCTTCAGGTTCTTGCTGTTCGCCCGGATCCCCGTGAGGCGAGGAGGCTGCCGCAGGCTCGGGAGAGCAGGGCCGCGCCGAGGATCAGCAGGAGGCCGACGGCCCCCTCGACGAGCGGCTCGAGACGGGGGTCGGCGAGGAGCGGGAGGGAGAGGACTACCAGCAACACCAAGGCGCCGGCCGACAGGGCGACCGCGACTCTGGCAAGGATCTGCAACCGCGAAAGCTTGGCTCGCATGTTCGGCTCCATGTTTGGCCCAGAAAAAAGGGGTTCTAGGAGTGTGGTGCCGCACATGCGAAAAAGCGAGCCGCTTGGCTGGAAAAATTCTCAACCCACCTTGAGCACGTCGCTGCCGTAGGAGTGGCGGATGTCGCGCCCCTCGACGTAGTAGATGACGTCCTCGGCGATGTTGGTCGCGTGGTCGGCGATGCGCTCCATGTTGCGCGAGATCAGGAGCAGGTGGAGAGCGCGGCTGACCGTCTTCGGATCCTCGATCATGTAGGTCAGCAGCTCGCGGAAGATCTGCTTGTAGAGGCCGTCCACCGCGTCGTCGGACTGGCAGACCTCGGTCGCCAGCGCGGTGTCGCGGCGCACGAAGGCGTCCAGGCTCTTGCGCACCATCGCCTGCACCAGCTCGGAGAGGTGCGGCAGGTCGATGTAGGGCTTGAGCGTCGGCTGCTCGTTGAGCTGCTGGACCGACTGCGCGATGTTCACCGCCGAGTCGCCGATGCGCTCGAGATCGCTGTTGATCTTCATCACCGCCACCAGGAAGCGCAGGTCGACCGCCGTCGGCTGCTTGGTGCCGAGGATCAGGTGGCAGGCCTCGTCGATCTCGATCTCCAGTTGATCGACCTGGTTGTCCCCCTCGATCACCTCGGCGCAGAGCTGATTGTCGCGGTCGAGCAGGGACTGCGTCGCCTTGGCGACCATGCCCTCCACCATGCCGCCCATCCTCAGCAGCGCCTGGCGAACCCGGTCGAGATCCTGATCCAATCGTCGTTCCATGTGAATGCTCCCTTTCAGGGTTGCATCTTACCCGCTGCCCCCTTCGGGAGTGTGACAGATCGCTGTCAAATCTGTGACGTCGAGTGCGAGCGACTCGGCGGGGCCTGACGCACCGGTGCACCTCTTCCAGGCGTCTCAGGGCCTCCACGTGCAGGCGGTCCATCTTTTCGTGCAACTGCGCGATCTCGAGCTCGGCCTTGAGATTGACCTCGTACTCGATGTCCCCCCGGATGCGGTCCTTCGCCACCTGCCGGTTCTGGCTCAGCAGCACGAAGACCGAGAGGATGATCGCCTCCAGCGACACCACCATGGTCAGCAGCCCGAACGGGAAGGGATCGAACATCGGCGGCTTCCAGCCCGGCAGCCAGCGGGTGTTGAGCAGGACCCAGGCCGCGAAGAAGACGATGTGCAGCATCAGGAACGTGATGCTGCCGGAGAAGGCGGCGATCCAGTCGGCCGCCCGCTCGACGGTGGTCCGGCGGTCCGCCACCTCCTCGTTGACGTTGCGGGAGGCGGTGTTGCGCAGCAGCTCGACGCTGCGCCGCAGCCGCTTGCCCATGGCCGCGATGATGTCGAGCCCGGCTTCCGGGTGGGCCCGGAAGAGATGGCTGAGGTCGTCGCGGTCCACCGCCAGCGCGTCGAGATCCTCGATAACGAGGACCGAGGCGGTGCGCGAGCCGCCGTCGAGGAAGGAGATCTCGCCGAAGACCTCGCCGGGCCCCGGTGTTTCGAGCACGACGCGCTCGCCGGTGGCGTCGGTGAGGAAGACCTCGACGGAACCCTCGCGGATGACGAACAGGGTGCCGCCGGGATCGTTCATCTGGAAGACGAGCTGACCGGCGGGGACGCGCACCTCGTCGAGATGCCGCGCGAGGACCTCGCGCTCGTCCGCGTCGAGATACTGGAAGAACGGTACACCGGCGAGCAGTGCCGCGTCGGCCGCCATCGGGAGTCTCCTGTCAGGTTTGGGCGCCCACGGAGGGCACCCTCACTCTAGCCTGAGATTCCCGGGAGCGGAAGCGAGGGCTACGGGTTCGCCAGGGCCGCGGGGAGAGGCGCCGCCTCGGGAGCGGAGCACTGGGCGGGCGTGGAGAGCCCCAGCTCCTGGAGGGAGGACTGAGCGAGATCCCCCTGCCACGGGCAGGCGCCCGGGGTCTCCTTGCACTTGCAGGCGCTCACCTGGGTGCAGACGTAGCCGGTGTAGTAGCCGGGACTCTCGCACCGATAGCAGTCCGAGTCGGGGCTGACCACGCACTGGGAGTAGCAGGCGGACGCGGCGCTGGCCCCGCCGAGAGCGGCGCAGGCGATCAGGGCAAAGATCGACAGGAAACGCGCGGAGATCTTCATGGCTTTCCTCCTTCAGGGTCGTCGTCGGATGGCTCTTCAGAGGTTCAGCGAACCCCCATATCTTCGCCATGGTAATATAGCCAACTCACTTACTCCTGCGAGGAGCTTGACCCATGAAAAAGAAGAATACCCGGAAGCTGACCCTGTCCAAGGAGACGTTGACCACCCTGGAAGGCAAGAATCTGGCGGTGGCCGGCGGCGCCGTCGCCTGCCAGGAGAGCAATCGGATCTGCAGCATCCAGCACACCTGCGTGAGCTGCCCTTCCAACACCGTCACGATCTGCCAGTAGCCGCGGGTCGCGCTGCGCCGGCCATCCTCGGGTGGCCGGCGGGGCCGGATCGCTGCTCGTACTTCTTTGCTGTCTTCTCTTTTTTGGGATGCGGTGAGGGGGGCCCCGCTTCGGAAGCGTTCCATCGAATGCGGCAATATCGCCACCCCCAACGTACGTGGAGGATCGCCATGAAGAAGAAGAACACGCGCAAGCTGAACCTGTCCAGGGAGACGCTGACCACCCTGGAGGCCAAGAACCTCATCGGGGCCGCCGCCGAACCTGTCGGCTGCCAGGAGAGCAGGCTCGTCTGTAGCATCCAGCACACCTGCGTCAGCTGCAGGCCCACCGACACCTGCGCCTAAACCGCAGTCGCACCACGCCGGCCATCCCGGGGTTTGTGCCGGGGCGGCCGGCGATTCCCGGTAACGAATCCTCCCCTCCGAGCGCCCATGCAAGTTACCCTGCCGTGCCTCCCCCCTTCTCGCTCTCCTCGTCGCACCGCTTGCAATCCAACTCGGCGCCCAGCCACGTCTCCCGCCCTTCGGGCGTGACGACCCAAGGACGAACTACCCAGGGTGGGTTGTGGCGTACGTGCTGCCCGTGACCGCACTCCAGGTCCGCCACCCAGTCGAGCCGTTCGTCCTGGTGAAAACCGACGATCTTTCTGTGCAGAACGCCTCCTTCAGAGCGGGGCAGGATCGCCGCCTTATTCGTATTGAAATAAATTACTAAATAATCTATATTCAGCTCGTCCGGGTGATCGCGCGCGCGGTACCAGGTTCGACGGCCGATGTCAGGGAGCTCTGAAGAGCTTCCGTATCTCGGCCAGGCATAGACCACAGGCCTCCATCGGGGGCCTGGTACCACAAGGAGAGAACATCATGACTCGGAAATTCCTCTGTACACTGATCTTCGCCGGCACGGCACTCTTCATCCTCGGAAGCTCGACCGTTTGGGCGGCTCAGAGCGGGAAACCCCTCCATGTGACCAGCGCGGATCCGGAACTGGTGGACGCCGGCTTCTTCAAAGTGGTAACGGGCAAGGCGGCGGCCTGCTGCGTTCCCGATGGCAGCGTTGACGATACGCTCGGCATGTGGTCCTGCTGCAGCGGGGTCGCGGTGAGCGGCAGCACGGTTTGCACCAATCCGTCGGACTTTGGGACAACGTGGGCCAGTTGCCGCCACGTCTGCGGTTCCGCTCAGGTGAACGGCTGCATCCCGTCCGGCGGTTGGGATGACACCCTTTCGCTCACTCGTTGCTGCGGCGCGGCGGTGCCGGGGAGCACTTGGTGCCTCAACCCTGCCGACTATGGCACCACCTGGAAGTCCTGCGTTCAGAAGTGCCAGTAGACCCTCCTCGCGCCGGGTTCTCCCGAGGGCCCGGCGCCCCAACCTCCCCCAAAAACGTCCTGCCCCTCCGCCGCAAGGCAGGCGGCGGACGCGATTACTCGCCGTCGTCCTCCGTTTTCCTGGAGACCAGGGCGGTCAACTCCATCAAGTAGGGGGTGAGGCGCGGCAGCGTCGCCTTGAGGATCGCCCGATCCAATCCCTCCCCGACAGGATGGGCGAAATCCGGATAGGCGAACTCCGGAGGGGCGAGATCCGGCTCGACCGGGCCGGCGGACGGTGGCCCTCCCTCCGCGGTGAGGCGGGTCGCCCGGAAGGCCGGCAGGAGGGTTTCGACAAAGGAGTAGGGGACTCCGGCTCCCGCCGCCAGCCGCGCCAGGGTCTTGCTGCTCGGGGCCTTGTCCCCCAGCTCGTAATCGGAAATCAGACCCCGGTCGACGCCCGAGGCCCGCGAAAACTCCTCCTGCGTCCATCTCCGGATCGAGCGGAGAAACACCACGATCAGCCTCAGGTCGGCCGGGTCTCCCTGCCTTGCCATGCCCCCTCCTTGAATCTCGAGCCGCGCCTTGCGGCTTTTCGGGTAAGTTTCCGAACTACAGTACCGACATTCTGTTCTTCGGAGACGCCCGCACGGCCACGGGGGCCGCCTCGGCGCGCACTCCGCGAAAAAGGAGCCTCTTATGATGACCTCGTCCTCCCGCAAAGCATTCCTCGTCCTCGTCGTCTTTTTCCTCGCCACGACCGCCGTCTCGGCGGAGCCCCGCTCGGGATCCAGGCCTCATCCGGGAAGGATTGTGGCCTTCAGCTCCATGGAGAGCTTCTCCGGGTTCTGGAGGGTGCTGGCCAGTTTCTGGACCAAGAACGGGTGCAGCCTTGACCCGAACGGGATTTGCCTGCCCGCGACGACGACCACGAAGAATGGCTGCAGCGTGGACCCGGATGGCCGCTGCCTGCCCACGAAGAACGGCTGCAAGCCTGACCCGAGCGGTCACTGCCTGCCAGCCGCAACCAACACCCTGGACAACGGGTGCAGCCTTGATCCGGATGGCCGCTGCGCCAAGTAGAGCCCGTCACCCTTTGTAGGGGCGGCCTTATGGGGCCGCCCTGTTCCACAGATCGTCTGGGCGGGATAATCCCAAGCACCGAAAACCTTCCGACGAAGGCGGTAGAGACGTCACAGGTCCTATACGACAACCCGTGGGAGGCCACGGGGACCGCGTGACGTCTCCGCCGGAGGGCATGCCGTCGCCAAGGGCAAGGTCTGACCGGGGCACAACGAGGCCAAATTCTGCCGCAAAGAAAAGGGGACAAGGACCCTGGCCATCGAACCTCGCCGCCACCCTCGGCGGCGAACCTCGCCACCACCGCCCGCCCTAATCGCCGTTGGTGGCCTTCTCGCGGGGAGTGGCGGATGGAGCGGCAAGCCCTTCGAGAGACGTTCCGCGGTCCCCGTGGCCTTCCGAGGGTGTCGTATAGGACCTGGAACGTCTCTACCGCCTCCGCCGAAAGGTATTCGTGACGGGCAGGCTCGGGTGGCCATTCAGGCCTCAAACCGTAGTCCGGGATTGTTCCGCGCCTTGACGAGATAATCGACCACTCGGCGGGCCAGACTCGGCGGTCGCCTCCTCCCGTCCCGCAGCCTCGCAAAACAGCCGAAGGGCGGCCAATGCCTCCTTGATGGACCCCCTGATTCTTGAAGATCCAGAGCATCTCCTCAGCCAGCCTCTTGACCTCGCCGGTCCGCTCCTCCTCCAGATAGAAGATTGCGATTTCCAGAGGAGACTAGCGCGGCGTCATAGGCAATCTGGCTAGCCGTGAAATACCGACGCACCTGCTCCAGCGCCGGGAGTGCCTCACCGCTGCCGTCCAAGCCCGGTTAGCAATGCGTCCCTCCAGCCAGAGCACACGCGGACGAGGTCCAATTCATTGGACATCCTCATCGCCAGCTCTCGCACATCCGGTAGCATTGCCCGGGCTTCCTCATATCCCCAAGCTGCCAGAGATTGGTAAGCTAGGTTGAACCGGACGAGCAAAGAAAGCCGTGGGTCCGAGTTTTCTTCGATGAGACTCTCCGCTTCCGTTCGCAGCGGCATCGTTCGATTCCTTAAGCTTTCCCATCAATCTCAAGGCATTCGCCTATTTTGATCCAGGATGCGGCTCCAGCCTCTTTGGACCCAGTTCCCCGTAAGCCTGATCAAGAAGAACCAAAGCCTCCTCAAAATGTCCCTGATAGCTGCAAGCGAAGCCTTTAAATCCAGCAGACGGCTACCATCGAGCAGCCCCGGATCAGCGGCCGCCCCTGCCTCCCAGAGCTGATCGGACCGTAGAAAAGCCTCCTCGGCTCCGGGAGATCGCCATGAACCCGCCGGGCATTGCCCATGAAGGCCCAGACATAGCCCTGGAGACGCGAGTCACCAAGCCTCGCTTGCCGGGGGCCAACTCCGCGATGCGCAATCGCCAATCCCGCCAGCTCGATCGCCCGGTCCGCTCGATGAGCCGCGGCCCGCGCGCTCTCGGCGCAGAGCCGCTCGGCGAGAGCCCAGTGCCTATACTTCCTTTCAGTCTCCACGGCCACTCAGCCGTTCTCCTGGGCGACAGCGCTTGCAGGGTCTGCCAGAGCTCGCCGGCCCGGTCGCGGTCCTGTTGGCCCGCAGTTGGCGGATGTTCGCCGTGAGCTGGGAACGGGTGGCCTCCGCGGTTCCATGGCCGGCCACCGCGGCCCCCTGATGGATTTTCCGGCGCTCCTCCGGAGTGGGGTCCACGGGGCGAGCCGGGACCCTCGAAGGCAGGGCCGACGCCGAGGGTGTACAGGGCGCCTTCGATCGATTCGGGAGGCACTCCCATCACGGCGAGCAACTGCTCCAGGCGCTCGCGGGAGAGCGTCTTGCTACCCCGTTCGTAGCGGGAGATCAGGACCGGCTTGATGTTGAGGGCGCGGCCCAGCTCCTCCTCGGTCCAGCCGTGGGCGAAGCGGAGGAAGCGGAGCGAGGCGCCTAGCGCGGGCGGCCTGGATTTCGGCATTTTGGGCTCGGAGAGTTCTTTCTCAAGAGAAAGAAGTATACGACGACGACGACTGAGTGTGGCAAGGACATCTCCAAAGCCGCCGGGGTTCCGTGAACAGAAGAAAAGGCCCCCGGCGGGCCGCGCTCAGCGGCCTTGAAGTCTTCGTGGAGCGGACGGGGAGGCGGCGCTCCTATCCTCGCACTCCATGAGAGGCTACGAGAGAGAGCTGATCGACCCGGTGAGCCGGCAGCCGTTGCCGGCGCCCCTGCCGATGCGGCCGGCCCATCCGGAGGCGCTCCAGGTGGAGCGCTTCCTGCGCGGCGAGCTGACCCAGCCCGAGGTCCGGGCCGTCGTCCGCCATCTGCTGACCCGCTGCCCGCGGTGCCTCGAGGTTGCCGGCCGGTTGTGGAGTCTGGGCGATCCGGTGCCGTTGGAAGGGCTGCATGAGTAGTGAGGCCGAGGCCGCCGCCCAGGCGGAGCTTCCCCATATCGTCGACCGGCTCACCGTGATCCGCTCCCAGCTCCGGCAGATCGTGGAGAGCCTGGCCGCGAGATCCGGAGGAGGAAGCGAGCGTCCCTCGACGAGGACGAGATGGATGTGAAGACCGAGGTGCGCTCGATCATCGAGTGCGTCCTGAACGACAGCATTCAGCCCGCGATCCGGGATCTCCGGGTGGCGGCGGCGTATCGGGTGAAGGGGCGGGGGGAGGGGTAGGAGGAGCGGGGGGAGGAGATTGCCTTGCAGGCGATGAGGTTTGTGCTTGACAGGGGCTGAAGCGCCGCCTTCGGCCCCTGTTCTTCGTGTCCCTCACGCCGCGAGCGGCAGCCTCACCCGGAACGTGGAGCCGCGGCCGATGCGGCTTTCGACGTCGACCTGGCCGCCGTGGGCCTGGGCGATGTGCTTGACGATGGCGAGGCCGAGGCCGGTGCCCCCCTCCTCGCGGGCCCTCCCCTTGTCCACCCGATAGAAGCGCTCGAAGAGGCGGGGGATCGACTCCGGCGGGATGCCGATGCCGCTGTCGGTCACCTCCAGGACGGCCTCATCCGCGCAACGCCCGACGCGGACGGTGATCTTGCCGTCCGGACGGTTGTACTTGATCGCGTTGTCGAGCAGGTTGAGGAGCAGGCGCTCGAGGTTGCCGGCATCCCCCTGGACCGGCGGCACGGGCTCCTCGCGCAGCTCGATCTCGACCCGCTTCTCGCGCGCCGCCGGGGCGAGCAGCTCGACGGCGTGGCGGGCGATGGCGTCGAGGCTCACCGGCTCGCGGTCGAGCGCGGCGTCCATCCCTTCGAGACGGGAGAGGATCAGCAGGTCGTCGAGCAGCTCCTGGAGGCGCCGGCACTGGCTGAGGATGCGGTCGGTGAAGCGCCTGGCGGTCGGCGGCTCGTCGAGGGCGCCGTCGCGCAGGGTCTCGGCGTAGCCGCGGATCGCCGCCAGCGGGGTCTTGAGCTCGTGGGAGACGTTGGCGACGAAGTCCCGCCGCATGTCGGCCACGCGGGTCAGCTCGGTGGTGTCGCGGGCGGCGACGACGGCCCCCCGCTCGCCGCCGGAGAGGGCGGCGCTGGTCAGCAGCAGGGTCCGCCGCTCGGGGGAGGTGAGGACGATCTGGGAGCTCTGCGGCACGCCATGGCGCAGGGTGTCCTCGATCACGCGGGCGAAGCCGGGGTGGCGGATGATCTCCAGCGCCGGCCGGCCGGTGAAGTCCCCCACGAGGTCGAAGAGGCGGTAGAAGGCGGGGTTGATCATCTGGGCGCGGCCGTCGCGGTCGACCACCAGCACCCCCTCGGACATGCTGGCGAGGATCTCCTGAAGATGGTCGCGCTCCAGGCTGACGGCCTCGACCTGCCGCTCGGCGGTGGCGGCGAGCCGGTTGAGGGCGAGGGCGAGGGGGGCGAGCTCCTCTTCGTCGGGGACGGTGACGCGGGAGACGCGGCCGAGCGCGAGGTCCTGGGCGCCGGAGATCAGGCGCGAGGCGGGCTCGAAGAGACGGCGGTCGAGCCAGAGCGAGGTGAAGAGGATGGCGACTCCGGCGGCCAGAATGGCGAGGGCCATGGCCGCCGCGAGGCGGGTGCGCAGGGCGCTCAACTGCTCGAGCGGCTCCGCCAGGCGGAGGATCATCACCTCGCCGCCGGGACTGGAGAGCGTGCGGGCGACGTAGACGTAGGGGTTGCCGGTGGTGGCGCTCCGGCGCACGTTCATCCCGCGGCCGCTGGCGAGGGCGGAGCGGACCTCGGGGCGGCCGCGGTGGTTCTGCATCGCGCGCACCTGATCGGGCTCGACCGAGCTGTCGGCCAGGACGACGCCGTCGCGGCGGATCAGGGTCACCCGGATGCCGCTGTCCGCGGCGAGCTGGATGGCCCAGCTCTCCAGGTTGAGGCCGGGCTGGGCGAGCCGCTCCCGCGCGATCGGCGCCAGGAGGTCCAGCATGTCGTAGAGCTGGACGGCGGCGGTGCGCTGGAGCAGGCTCGGCAGCATCGACCCGAGCAGGACGGTCGCCGTGACCACGGCGGCCAGCGCGGGCCAGAGCGGAGCGAGCCGGAGCTTCGGCGGGAGCCTCACCGTGCTCAGGGCCTCAGCCGGTAGCCGACGCCGATCACGGTTTCGATGTGATCGGCCTCGGGCCCCAGCTTGCGGCGGAGGCGCCGGATATGGGTGTCCACGGTGCGGCTGTCGATGTCCTCGGCGTACCCCCAGACGTCGGAGAGGAGCTGGCCGCGCGTCTGCACCCGCCCGCCGCGCTCCATCAGGAGGCGCAGCAGCCGGAACTCGGTCGCGGTCAGCGGCGTCTCCTTGCCGCGCACCCGGAGCTGGTGGCCGGAGATGTCGAGCTGGATCCCCGCGATCTCGAGCCGGTCGCCGGTGGTCTCCTCGGGCTGCTGGCGGCGCAGCACCGCCTTGACGCGGAGGACGACCTCGCGCGGGCTGAAGGGCTTGCTGATGTAGTCGTCCGCCCCCAGCTCCAGCCCGACGATGCGGTCCAGCTCCTCGCCGCGGGCGGTGAGCATCACGATCGGGACCCGCGAGGTGGCGGGCTCCCGCTTGAGCAGGCGGGTCAGCTCGAGGCCGTCGATGCCGGGCAGCATGAGGTCGAGCAGGAGCAGGTCGGGCGCCTGCCGGCGCAGGGCTTCGAGGCCGGTGTCCCCCCGGTGGGCGAGCTCCACTTCGAAACCCTCTTTCTCGAGGTTGTACTGCAACACCTCGGCGATGTCGGGCTCATCCTCGATCAGCAGAATCCGTTCGCGTGCCATGTGACGAAAGCTACCACGGAGTCTTCCACACAGAATGATGAAAAACCTGTGGAAAACTGCCCTGGAACCCGGACCAAAGGCCCTGTTTCCGGGCCTTTCCACGCTTTGACCAGACGGCTGTGCAATGTGGCGTAAGTGACTCTTGAACATTACACTTTCGCCTGGGTTTTACC
Source organism: uncultured Acidobacteriota bacterium (assembly GCA_963761645.1). Lineage (GTDB taxonomy): Bacteria > Acidobacteriota > Thermoanaerobaculia > Multivoradales > UBA5704 > DATARR01. The sequence goes on along the minus strand of CAVXIG010000034.1, from coordinate 21,180 downwards.
CTCGCTGAAGAGGCTTGACAGATCGTCTATGTCTTGTTTTCCACAGAGGCGGTGTGAAATCCGTGCAAGAGTCCTGTTAACTCTTTGTGACCGAGGATGTTACCGGGGTGTGACGAGGATTGTGGGAGCTGCCCGGGGTGGAAATTTCTTACAAGGGGCTGGAAAAAAGGAAACGGCGGATGAGATCGCAGGCTAGGGATTTCGCGACACGGCTTCAGCCTTCCGCCACCTCCAGTCCCTGCCGCAAACGGAGCCGGCAATCGAAGACCTTCTCGAAGAAGCGGCCATGCTCGCGGGCGGCTTCGAGCTCGAGGTCGACGGCATAGCGGGAGAGCACCTCCAGGGTGACCTTGTGGCCGCGGATGGCGCAGTAGATCTCCTCGACGCGGGTGGCATGGGTGCGGTCGAGGGCGTCGGCGACGCGGATCAGGGCGGCGAGCTTGCGGATGGTGCGCCGCTGCCAGGGCTTGAGGGGGGCCATGGTGGGGTGGCTCGCCTTGGGGGTGGCGCCCCGGTGGTAGCGCGCGACGTGGGCGATGATCTCGATCTCGCGCTGGTCGAAGGCGTCGAGCACGGCGTTGGTGATCAGGTAGTAGGCGTGCTTGTGGTGCCCCTTGTAGTGGATCGAGTAGCCGATGTCGTGGAGGAGGGAGGCGTACTCCAGCCATTCGCGCTCGCGGGTGCCGAGGCCGTGGAGGGAGGCGGTGACGTCGAACAGGCGCGCGGCCAGGCGGGCGGTCTGCAGGTTGTGCCGGTAGACGCTCTCGGAGCGCTCGGCGAGCTGGAGCACCTGGCGGCGGCGCAGGTCCTCGGGCTCGGCGGCGGAGGGGATCGGCTGGCCGAGGGCGGCGAGCACCAGCCCCTCGCGGAGGGCGCGGTCGGAGACCTGGAAGCGGTCCACCCCGGCGTGGGCGACGAGCGCCTGGAGCAGCACGGCCCCGGCGAGCAGGCTGTCGGAACGGGGGCCGCCCACCGGCGGGAGCTCGGCGATCTGCCGGCGCTTCAGCGGGCGCAGCCGCTCGATCAGTCCGGCGAGATCCTTGGCCCGCACCTCGCGGGCGCCGGAGACCTCCTTCCAGGGGCGGTCGGCGAAGTGGTCGATCAGGTCGGCGCAGCAGACCGCGGTGCCGGAGGTGGCGACGAGCCGCTCGGCCGGGCCGCGCGGCACCGCCTCGGCGAGGCGCTTGTCGATCCCGCGGCGGAGGCGGTCGAGGGAGGCGGCGCTCGCCGGGTCTCCGGAGAGGCGGGCGGCGCAGCGCAGCGAGCCGAGCGGGAGGCTCACCACCTGATCGAGCTCGCCCGCCTCGGCGGTGATCCACTCGGTGCTGCCGCCGCCGACGTCGACGATGATCGCGGTGTCCGGCCCGAGGTCGACCACCTCGCGCACGGCCCGGTAGATCAGCCGCCCCTCCTCGACGCCGGTCAGGAGCTGGGCGTCGAGGCCGGTCAGCGCCTTGACCCGGGCGAGGAAGTCGGCGCCGTTGGTCGACTCGCGCACCGCGCTGGTGGCCACCGCCACCACCCGCTCGGCGCCGCGGAGGCGGGCGATGGTGGTCATCTTGGCGAGGGCTTCGAGGCCGTCCCGCATCGCCGCCTCGGAGAGGGCGCCGTCGCTCAGGCCGGTCTTGCCGAGGCGGACCATCTCCCGCTCGCGCCCCAGCAGGCGGTAGCCGCCGTTGGGCGCGGCTTCGGCCACCACCATGTGGATGGAGTTCGAGCCGATGTCGATCGCCGCCAGGCGCTCGACGCCCGGGGAGGCGGCCACGGGGTGCTGGATCGCCTCCCCCGTGGTGGGGAAGGTCAGGGGTTGTACGACCACGGTCGGTGTCGCGCTCACCTGGGCATTCTAGACTGCTGGCGGGCGTCCGCCCGCTTTGTCACACCGCGGTCACGCCGCCGCCCGCCGGGATATGACAGAATTTTCCCGTGTCCGAACCGAATCCCTCGCGTATGGAGCCCATCGAAAAGATCGTCGAGACGACCGATCTGCTGAACCGCGAGCTCTCGTGGCTGGAGTTCAATGCCCGGGTGCTGCACGAGGCCGAGGATCCGGCGAATCCGCTGCTCGAGCGGCTGAAGTTCATCGCCATCTTCGACTCCAACCTCGACGAGTTCTTCATGAAGCGGGTGGGCGGGCTGAAGCAGCAGCTCGCGAGCAACGTGCGCGAGCTCGCCCCGGGCATCGACGGCACGCCCCAGCAGCAGCTCGCGGCGGTCAACGCCAAGGTGCGGCCGATGGTGGCGCGCCAGCGGCGGCTGCTCAACGCCGATCTGCTCCCCGCCCTGCGCCAGCACGGGCTGGAGGTGGTGAGCTGGGACGAGCTCCGGGGGAGCGAGCGGCGCCACCTCGCCGAGGAGTTCGACCGCCGGTTCTTCCCCGTGCTGACGCCGCTCGCGGTCGATCCCGCCCACCCCTTCCCGTTCATCTCGAACGTCAGCCTGTCGCTCGCCGTCTCGATCAAGGCTCCCGGCGACGCGTCGCCGCGCTTCGCCCGGGTCAAGGCGCCGCACATCCTGCCGCGCTGGGTGCAGGTGCCGAAGACGCTGCGCTTCGTGCCGCTGGAGGAGGTGATCGCCCGGCACCTCGACCGGCTGTTCCCCGGCATGGAGGTCGTCGAGTCCTACCCCTTCCGGGTGACCCGCAACGCCGACGTCCACCGCAACGAGGAGACGGCCGAGGATCTTCTGGAGGTGATTCAGGAAGAGCTGCGCGAGCGCCGGTTCGCCACCGTGGTGCGGCTGGAGGTGGCCCGGGGGATGCCGCGCTGGATGCTCGAGCTGCTCTTCGAGGAGCTCGAGCTCGGCGAGTCCGAGCTCTACGAGGTGGAAGGGCCGCTCGCCCTCAAGGACCTGATGTCGCTCGCCGGCTCGGCGCCGCTGCCGTCGCTGCGCTTCCGCCCCTGGACGCCGGTCACCCACCCGCGTTTCCACCTCGAGGGGGAGGACGCGGGCGGCGTGTTCGGCGCGGTGGCCGCGGGGGACATCCTGGTCCATCACCCCTACGACTCCTTCGCCACCAGCACCCAGCGGTTCATCGAGACGGCGGCGGACGACCCGGCGGTGTTCGCCATCAAGCAGACCCTCTACCGCACCTCGGCCGGATCGCCCAACATGCAGGCGCTGATCCGGGCGGCCGAGGCCCGCAAGCAGATCGCCATCACGGTGGAGATCAAGGCCCGCTTCGACGAGGCGGCCAACATCGAGTGGGCGGAGGCGCTGGAGGGGGTGGGGGCCCACGTCTGCTACGGCGTGGTGGGCCTGAAGACCCACGCCAAGATCGCCCTCGTGGTGCGCCAGGAGCGGGAGACGCTGCGGAGCTACGTCCACATCGCGACCGGCAACTACAACCCGGAGACCGCGAAGCTCTACACCGACCTCGGCCTGTTCACCGCCGACGAGGAGATCGCCCAGGACGTGGCCCAGCTCTTCAACATGCTGACCGGCTTCGTCTTTCAGCCGCGGTTCAAGAAGCTGCTGGTGGCGCCGAGCAGCATGCGCCAGCGCTTCCTCGAGATGATCGCGCGCGAGGTCGAGCACCACAGGGCGGGCAAGGGGGGGCACATCATCGCCAAGATGAACGCCCTCGACGACCTGCAGATCATCGACGCGCTCTACGAAGCCTCGGCCGCCGGGGTGGAGATCGACCTGATCGTGCGCGGCATCTGCCGGCTGCGGCCGGGGCTGCCGGGCAAGAGCGAGACGATCCGGGTGATCAGCATCGTCGGGCGGATGCTGGAGCACGCCCGCATCTTCTTCTTCGCCAACGCCGGCAAGCCGGAGTACTACATCGGCTCGGCCGACTGGATGACGCGCAACCTCGACGCCCGGGTCGAGGCGGCGGTGCCGATCGAGAACCCGCGGCTGCAGGAGGAGATCCAGGCGATCCTCGATCTCCAGCTCGCCGACAACTGCAAGGCGTGGGACATGCGGTCCGACGGCTCCTACGTCCAGCGCCACCCGGCGCCGGGCGAGGAGCCGCGCTCCAGCCAGGAGGTGCTGATGCAGCAGGCGCTGGAGCGGGCGGGGCGGTAGGTACTAAGAAGCGATCTCCCAGCGCTCCGCCCCGACCAGCCTCACCAGCCGGTCGAGGGCGGCTTCCAGCGAGGCCCGCCGCCCCTTGCTCTCCCGCACGCCGGGCTCCCACCAGAGATTCTTGACCTCCAGCACTCCGCGCTCGCGGTGGAGCTTGGGGTCGAGCCGGCCGACCAGCCTCTCCCCCTCCAGGATCGGCAGCACGTAGTAGCCGTGAACCCGCTGCGCCTCGGGCACGAAGGCCTCGAAGCGGAAATCGAAGTCGAACAGGCGGAGGGTGCGCTTGCGGTCGCGCAGGATCGGATCGAAGGGGGAGAGCAGGCGGACGCGCGGCGGGGCCGGCGGCAGGGCGGCGGCGCGCGCCTCCCAGTCGGGGACGGCCCAGGAGGCGCGCGGACGGGAGCCGTCGGCGGTCTCCACCTGCACGGCGGCGATCTCGCCGGCGGCCGCGGCGCGCTCGCACCAGGCGCGGGCCTCCGCCAGGGAGATGGCGCGCCAGAAGCCGGCGAGCTCGTCGGCGCTGGCGATCCCGAGCCGCTCCAGGGCCGAGCGGCAGGCCCAGTCGCGGTGCTCCTCGTCGCTCGGCCGGGGGGCGGCGTGAGCCGCGGGCAGGACGCGCTCGGCGAGGTCGTAGACCTTGTGGAAGCTGGCCCTCTTCGCGATCACCAGCTCGCCGGTGCGCCAGAGGTACTCCAGCGCGGCCTTCTGGGGCTTCCACCCCCACCACGCCTTGTCGGTCCCCTCGGGGCGCTCGTCCTCGAAGTCGCGGGTCATCAGCGCCCCCTCGCGGGCGATGCGCTCGCGGACGTGGTCGATCACCCGCTCCGGGTCCGGACCGACGCGCTCCATCCACCAGGGGTGCTCGAGCACGCGCCGGCGGTAGCGCTCGAAGCGGACCTTCCAGTAGGGGTACCAGATCGTGGGGATGGCCGAGGCGTCGTGCGTCCAGTGCTCGAAGAGGCGCCGGTCGCGCTCCAGGAGCCGTGCGAGGAGGCGCGGCTGGTAGCTCTGGAAGCGGGCGGCGAGCGTCAGGTGGTGCGCCCGCTCGACGACGTTGATCGAGTCGATCTGGACGAAGCCCATCCGCTCGATCACCTCGTAGAGGGCGTCGGCGGTCGCCTTGCGGCGCGGATCGTCGAGCAGCCCCTGGGCGCCCAGCAGCAGGCGCCGGGCCGTGGCGGCGGGGACGGTGGGGAGAGAGGAGGAGGATTTCGGCGGCACGGGGAGAGGATATCGAACTTCCGCCCCTATGCCGCCGCCTGCTCGAACCGCAGCAGCGGGTTTTTGCGCGCCCGCACCAGGTAGGAGGAGATCTCGGCCACCAGACCGGGAGTGGCGCTGTCCATCTCGGCGGCCCGCTGGAAGACGGCGAGGGCGGCGAGGGCCTGGCGGTGGATGTCGTGGGAGAGGAAGACGTCGAGCATCTCCGCCGCCAGCGTCCGCACCTCGGCGGTGCGCCCCTCCTCGAGGTAGAGGCGGGCGAGGTCGAGCGTCACCAGCGAGGCGTCGTAGCCTTGCCCCTCGGCGAGGAAGCGGCGCCGGACCTCGCCCAGGGTCGACTCGGCCTCGTCCAGCCGGCCCAGGCGGCCGGCGATGCGCCCTTCGAGCCAGGCGAGGCGGAGCCCGGTCCAGGAGTTGGAGAACTCGTGGTAGGTGTGGCGGAAGCGCTCGAGCTGGCGCGACGCCTCCTCGGCGCGGCCGCGGTCGGTCAGGAACCAGGCGAGGTTGTGCCGGGCCATCAGCACCAGGCGCGGCTCGCGGTCCCAGTCGACGAGGCTGAGCCCCTTGCGGAGCTGGCGGATCGCCTCCTCGTGCCAGCCGGAGTAGCCGAGGAACACCCCCTTGCTGATCATCGCGCGCCCCTTGCGGTGGAGCTCGTTCAGTTCGCTGTAGATGTCGATGACCACGTCGAGCAGCTCGGCGGCCTGCTCGAAGTGCCCCTGGTCGCTGAGCAGCGAGGCCCGCAGGTCGAGGATCCTGGCCTCCTCGAGCGGATCGGCGGAGCCCCCTTCGGCCAGCCGTTCGGCGCGGGTGAGCGCCTCCTCGGCGCCGGCGAGGTCGAAGGCGATGCGGCGGGCGTTGCCGAGGTAGGCCCAGGCGCGGGCCTGGAGATCCTGGACGACGGAGCGGCCATAGCGGTCGCCGTCGAGCAGGCCGGCGAGCAGGAGCCCCCGCTCGGCCAGCCCGATCGCCCGGGCGGCGTCGCGGAACCCCTCCTCGAAGCTCTTCTCGATCAGCAGCTCGCAGACGGCGAGGGTCTGCAGGCGGCGGTCGAGGCGGAGGAGGACGGGCCACTCTTCCCACGGCCGGTCCAGCAGCTCGGCGAGCCGGGCGGGCGCCTCGCTCCGCTCGGACCCGGCGCGGGAGAGCCGCTCCCCGAGCGCGGCGAACAGGCGATCCCAGGCGGCGTCCTGGCCCGCTTCGTCCATGGCGGGAGCGAACGCGTGCCGGAGCAGGTCGTCCACCTGCTGCTGGCAGAGCGCGCAACCGGAGCGCAGATGGTCCTCGATCCAGCGCTCCTCCGCGATGGATGCCGCGCCGCGCGAGAACTTCTCGAAGGCGTTCCGATCCGGGTGACGCACATTCATCAACCTGTTCCTCCCAGGGAAACAGCAACGCGGGCGATCGGGCTTGTCGCCGGGTGAGAATCAGCCCCTCTATCTTTAAAGTTGCTGCTAGGGCGAAAAAAGTGACACCGGCGCCAAAACACCGGTGTCGATCGTAAAAATCAACAGGCTCTAGTGGGGGGAGCCGTTCGGGTCCATGGCCCCGCCGGCGCACTCGAAGAAGTAGTGCAGGAGCCAGGCGAAGAGCCCCCGGTGAGAGTCATTGCGCGCCGGGTCCTCGACGTTGCGGTGGGGGCGGAGCGAGAAGGCTTGCGACGGCGCGGCGCCGGCGACGGTGAGAGTGGTGGAGACGAGCAGGGCGATGACGGCCTTCCGGAAAACGTTGATCGACATGAGAACCCCTCCAAGGGCCGGGCGATCCGGTCCGGCCACCACGGCCTCTGCGGTCGCCCTTACCCTTATGGTGCGCGTTCAACCCCGGGCTGGAACGCTAAAACAGCCGAGATCCTCCTTGTAGCTCTTGCAAGGCCGCCAGTGCCCGGTTCGCGTAATTTTTTAGCCGCTTTCCGCAAGGCGCGCGGCCTCGTGACGGCCCGGAACCGTTCCCTGGGGAGTTTTCCGCGCCGCTTTTTCGTTCCTCGTGGTCCGCATCTTGCAACCTCCACGTCCGCGAGGAGTATGAACGAGTGATTTTCCGAAGCTTTTGGATGGCTGGTTTCGAGTGTTCCTGTCACCGGCGGGGTGATGGCCGGCGGCTCGACGTGATCGCGGCGACCGGGCACGACCGTTTCGCCGGGCAGGACTATGCCCGGGCGCGGCGCCTCGGGATGGAGACCGTGCGCGACGGCGCGCGCTGGCACCTGATCGAGCGCTCCCCGGGCCGCTACGACTTCTCCTCGCTGCTCCCGATGGTGCGGGCGGCGCGGGAGGCCGGGGTGCAGGTGATCTGGGACCTCTGCCACTACGGCTGGCCGGACGGCCTCGACGTCTTCCGGCCGGAGTTCGTGGACCGCTTCGCCGACTACGCCCGCGAGGTCGCCCGCCTGATCGCCGCCGAGACCGACGATGCCCCCTGGTACTGCCCGGTCAACGAGATCTCCTTCTGGTCCTGGGCGGGGGGGGACGTCGGCTACATCAATCCGCGGGAAACGGGGCGGGGTTTCGAGCTCAAGGCGCAGCTCGCGCGGGCGGCCCTGGCGGCGATCGACGCCGTCTGGAGCGTCGACTCGCGAGCCCGCATCCTTCACTGCGATCCGGCGATCCACATCGTGGCCGATCCGAAGCGCCCGGCGACGCGGGCCGACGCGGAGGGGCACCGGCTGGCCCAGTACCAGGCCTGGGACATGATCATGGGACGCCTCTGGCCGCAGCTCGGCGGCGACGAGCGCTACCTGGACGTCGTCGGGCTCAACTACTACCCGAACAACCAGTGGATTCTCCACGGCCCCACGATCGAGCGGGGCGGGCCGCTCTACCGCCCCTTCCGCGAGATCCTGCGCGAGGCCTGGGAGCGTTATGGCCGCCCGCTGGTGGTCGCCGAGACCGGCGCCCAGGACGGCGCGCGGGCCGGGTGGCTGCGCTACATGGCCGACGAGGTCCTGGCGGCCCGCCGCGGCGGGGTCCCCGTCCACGGCCTCTGCCTGTATCCGATCCTCGACTATCCGGGCTGGGACGACGACCGCCACTGCCAGAGCGGTCTCTGGGGGTATCCCGGCCCGGCGGGGGACCGTGAGATCCACCTCCCGCTCGTCGAGGAGCTGGCGCGGCAGACCGCGCGCTTCCGGAGCGAGCCGGAGCTTTCAGATTCAAGAGATCAGGACCCGGACGCACACCGCGAGCCGGGCGAGGAGGAGAGCGAAAATGCAGCCTTTTGAGGAGGCCACCCAACCCGTGACCGGCCTCGCCCCCAAGCCGGACGTCGTCTGCCTTTCCCACCTGCGGTGGGATTTCGTCTACCAGCGGCCGCAGCACCTGATGAGCCGCTTCGCCCGCGACCACCGGGTATTTTTCTTCGAGGAGCCCGAGTTTCACGACAGCGCCGCCCGTCTCGACATCAGCGAGCGTCCCGGCGGGGTCCGGGTCGCCGTGCCGCGCCTCCCGCATGGGCTCTCCGCCGAGGCGGCCGAGGCGGCCCAGCGCGATCTCCTCCACGGGATGCTCGCGGACCACGGCATCGCCGACTACATCCTCTGGTACTACACGCCGATGGCCCTCGGCTTCTCCCGCGGCCTCGAGCCCTCGGCCGTCGTCTACGACTGCATGGACGAGCTGTCGCTCTTCCGCGGCGCGCCGCCGTCGCTGCTCGACCGCGAGCGCCGGCTGCTCGAGCTCGCCGATCTCGTCTTCACCGGCGGCCAGAGCCTCTACGAGGCCAAGCGCGAGCGCCACTCCGCCGTCCACGCCTTTCCGAGCAGCATCGACGCCGAGCACTTCGGGCGGGCGCGCCGGCCGGTGGCCCCCGAGCCCGCCGACCAGGCCGCGATCCCGCACCCGCGGCTCGGCTACGTCGGGGTGATCGACGAGCGGATCGATCTCGACCTGCTGGCGGCCGCGGCCGAGGCGCGGCCCGACTGGCAGTGGGTGATGATCGGCCCGGTGGTCAAGATCGACCCCGAGAGCCTGCCGCGGCGGAGCAACATCCACTACCTGGGGATGAAGTCCTACGACGAGCTGCCGTCCTACATCGCCGGCTGGGACGCGGCGCTGATGCCGTTCGCGCGCAACGAGTCCACCCGCTTCATCAGCCCCACCAAGACGCCCGAGTACCTGGCGGGCGGCCGGCCGGTGGTCTCGACCCCCATCCGCGACGTGGTGCGCCCCTATGGCGAGCTGGAGCTCGTGGAGATCGCCGAGGACCCCGAGTCCTTCGTCGCCGCGGCCGAGCGGGCGATGACCCGCTACGGCGAGGGGGCGCCCGGGCGCGCGGAATGGCTGCGCCGGGTCGACGATTTCATCGCCCGCGGCTCCTGGAGCCGCACGTTCCGGCAGATGTCGGACCTGATCGAAGGCGCCGTCTCGAAGCGCCGCGGCCGGTCCGAACGGAACGATTTGACAGACGTTTTTTAAGCCTGGGTTCACGGCGGATGGCCCGCTCCGTGTGCTTCTTGGATTGATCACTCGAAAGGAGCCGGTTCGATGTTCGACTATCTGATTGTGGGTGCCGGGTTCGCCGGCAGCGTGCTCGCCGAGCGGCTGGCGCGTGGTTCCGGAAAGAAAGTTCTCGTGGTGGACCGCCGGCCGCATATCGGCGGGAACGCCTTTGACCATTACGACGACGCGGGGATCCTGGTCCACAAGTACGGGCCCCACATCTTCCATACCAACTCGAAAGAGGTCTTCGAGTACCTCTCGACCTATACCAAGTGGCGCCCCTACGAGCACCGGGTGCGGGCGAGCGTGGACGGCCAGCTGGTGCCGATCCCGATCAACCTGGACACCATCAACCAGCTCTACGGGTTGAAGCTCACCAGCATGCAGGTCGAGGACTTCTTCGCCTCGGTGGCCGAGCCCCAGGAGACGATCCGCACCTCCGAGGACGTGGTCGTCGGCCGCGTCGGCCGCGAGCTCTACGAGAAGTTCTTCCGCAACTACACCCGCAAGCAGTGGGGGCTCGACCCCTCGCAGCTCGACGCCATGGTCACCGCCCGCGTGCCCGTGCGCACCAACCGGGACGACCGCTACTTCTCGGACACCTACCAGGCGATGCCGCTGCGCGGCTACACCCGGATGTTCGAGAACATGCTCGATCACGACAACATCAAGGTCCTGCTCAACACCGACTACCGGGAGGTCGTCGAGTTCATCCCCCACGAGAAGCTGATCTACACCGGTCCGGTCGACGAGTTCTTCGACTACCGCTACGGCAAGCTCCCGTACCGGTCGCTGAAGTTCGAGTTCGAGACGGTGAACCAGGAGTGGGTGCAGCCGGTGGCGGTGCTCAACTATCCCAACGAGCACCTCTACACGCGGGTCACCGAGTTCAAGCACCTGACCGGCCAGGAGCACCGGAAGAGCAGCCTGGTCTACGAGTACCCGATGGCGGAGGGGGACCCCTACTACCCGGTGCCGCGCCCGGAGAACAACGAGCTCTACAAGAAGTACCAGGCGCTGGCGGAAGAGCGGTCGGACGTCCACTTCGTGGGCCGGCTCGCCACCTACAAGTACTACAACATGGATCAGGTGGTGGCGCAGGCCCTCTCGGTCTACGCCCGAATCGTCGGCCAGAAGCGCTCCGAGGCCACCCGCGCCGAGGCGCCGCGGCCGGCGGCCCCGACCGTCCTCACCTCCCGCACGGAGCGGCGGCAGTCGAGTGTTCTTGCTGAGGCGACCCCGGCCTCCGCGGTGCGCAAGGGCGCGTAGAAAGACTTTTCCAGAAAAGGCAAAGGGGACCGGAAAACTCCGGTCCCCCTCGGGCGTGTGGCGCGCGACGCCGGTACGGAAGCGCCGCGGTAGGTGGGTTGGTACCGCGGGGCGAAAAACTTCCGCCGTGGGGCTCCAAGAACCGACGGCGGACGCTCGTCGGCGGAATCCCGGAAAGATCCTGGCCGCCTCGGAAGGCGACCTCGCGACGGACTATACAGCAATGAGCATGTCTATGGAAGAGCAGTTCTTTGTCTCCAGCTAACGCTTTGAGCTCTAGGAGAGTTGGAGCCTTGATACAGTCCTCGCCATGGAGACGCGCTCGGTCGACCGGCTGCGCCGACTGCGGGATTGGGCCCGGTCGCTCGACTTCACGCTCGCTCGCCGCTTCGGCCTCGCCAATCGCGAGGACCGCCTCTTCTTCCTCCTGATCGGCGGCGTCGGAGTCGTCGGCGGGCTGCTGGGCGCCGCCACCGACCTCCTGATCGGCCTGGTGCAGACCCTCCTCTGGGGCTCGCGGGGGGACCTGCTCACGATCGTCCCCAAGGTCCACCGCTGGGTGGTGGTGGCGGCTCCGGCCGCGGGCGGCGCGCTGCTCGGAATCATCCTCTGGCTGAGCCGCCGGCGGGTCAACCGGATTCAAAGGCGGGGAGGCGAGCGGCGAGGGGATGGCGATGCTGATCGAGGCGGTCGCCCTGTCGGGGGGGAAGATCGCGCCCCGCCCGGTGCTGATCAACGCCGTGGCGGCGATCGTGACGGTCGGCGCCGGCGGCTCGCTGGGCCGCGAGGGGCCGATGATCCGGATGGGCGCCATGCTCTCCTCCTGGCTGGGGCAGCGGCTGGAGCTGCCGCCGCACCGGCTGAAGATCCTGGTCGGCTGCGGCGCCGCGGCCGGCCTGGCGGCGACCTACAACATCCCGATCGGCGGCACGCTGTTCGCCATGGAGGTCATCCTCGGCAACTTCGCCCTCGAGATCTTCGGCCCGATCGTCGCCTCCTCGGTGATCGCCACCCTCATCGCCCGCTCGATCACCGGCAACGCGCCGCTCTACGCCGCGCCCGAGTACGCGCTCTCCAGCGGCTGGGAGATGCTTCTCTACGCGGGGCTGGGGGTGGCCGGCGCCTTCGCCTCGGTCCTCTTCATGCGCGGGGTGAGCCTCGGCGGGAAGGCGTTCGCCCGCCTGAGCTTCCTGCCGCGGCCGTTGCATCCGCTGGTCGGCATGACCCTGCTGGGCGTGATCGGCCTCTACGTGCCGCACGCCCTGGGCCGCGGGTACGGCACGATCAACCTGGCGCTCGCCGGCACGCTGCGGCTCCCCGAGCGCTTCGCCCTGTCGCCGGAGCTCACCGGCCTGCTCCTGCTCGGCATCGCCCTGGTCAAGCTGGCGGCGACCGCCCTGACCCGGGGGTGCGGCGGCGCCGGCGGGATGTTCACCCCCTCGCTCGCCTTCGGCGCCCTGGTGGGCGGCGCCTACGGCTCGTTCATGCATGCGATCTGGCCGCATATCGCCTCCCCCTACGGCGCCTACGCCGCCGTGGGCATGGCGGCGGTGATGGCGGGGACGAGCTACGCGCCGATCAGCGCCATCCTCATCCTCTTCGAGTTCACCGGCAACTACGACCTGATCCTGCCGGTGATGCTGGCCGCGATCCTGTCGAGCCTGCTCGCCCGCGCCCTCCACCCCTACTCGATCTACACCGAGTCGCTGCGCGGCAAGGGGATCGACCTGCGCATGGAGGAGGCGGTGCTCGCCGGCCTCAAGGCGGAGAGCCTGATGCGGTCCGACCCCCAGACCCTGCGGCCGGGGGAGCCCTACGCCGACGTGGTGAAGAAGTTCCTCTCGACCCCGCGCCAGCGCCTCTTCGTGGTCGGCGACGAGGGCAAGCTCCTCGGCACGGTCTCGATCCACGACATCAAGTACGCCCTGGAGAACCCCGAGACCCTGACGGCGGTGGTGGCGCTCGACCTGATGACGCCGGCCGAGCACCTGATCCATCCGGAGGAGCGCCTGCACCTCGCGACCGAGATCTTCGCCCGGAGCGACTACGAGCGCCTGCCGGTGGTGGACGCCGGACGGCACCTTCCTCGGCATCCTCGCCAAGCGCGACCTGTTGGCGGTCTACGCCCAGGAGGTGCTCGGCCGGCCGGCGCTGCTCGCCACCTTCGTCTCCAGCCAGGATTCGGCCGCCAACCGCCAGTACGTGGAGATCCCCCCCGACTTCGCCCTCCGGCTGGTGCCCGTGCCGGCCCACCTGGTGGGCAAGACCCTCGCCGAGGCCCGGCTGCCGCAGACCCTCGGCGCCCGGGTGATGGAGATCCGGCGGCGCGGGCCGGAAGGGGAGGAGCCGGTCATCCCCGCGGCGGACACCCGGCTGGAGCCCGGGGACCTGCTGCTCCTCCTCGGCCCCGCCGCCAAGGTGGAGGCGCTGGCCGAGGGGAAGGTCGCCGAGGAGGCCCTGGCCGAGCACCAGGCGGAGGCGAAATGATCGACGGCGAGGAGAGGAAGGCGACCGAAGAGGAACGGCGCCTGCTCGACCGGCTCGCCGTGCCCCCCGGCCTCTGCGCGAGCTGCGAGCACCTGCGCCTGCTCGCCTCGCGCCGGAGTGTTTTCGTGCGCTGCGGGTTGGCGGCGGTGGATCCGCGGTTTCCGCGGTACCCGGGGTTGCCGGTGGTGGCTTGCGCGGGGTATCTGCGGCACGGACTGACACGGACGGACACGGACTGACAAGAACGAGGGAACCTGAGTCCGTGTGGGTCCCGTGTCAGTCTGTGGGAGTCCGTGTTCAGCCCCTTCCTCCCCCCTTCCCTTTGACATCCCCCGCCCTCTCACGCTATGCTGCTTACTGCATTACGAGCGGTCCGGCTTCGCCGGGCTCGGCAACCTGGGACGGACACCCAAGGTGCCCTCTCGCTCCAGAGGAGCGAGGATGCGGTCGCCCCCCTCTCGGTGACAATTAAGTGTCCGGAGCGGAAAGCCCGTCTCGTGATGCCTGCGAGTCGGGCTTTTTTGTATTGCCCAGGAGGAGAGAGAGTGAGCGATCCGATCTTCGACGTACCGTTTCCCCCGCGTCCCGCCGACGTGGACGAGCGCACCGCCCTCCTGCTGGCGACCCTCGACACCCGCATCCTCGTGCTCGACGGCGCCACCGGCACGGCGCTCCAGGGAGTCACCCTGACCGCCGACGACTTCGGCGGCCCCGAGCTCGAGGGGTGCAACGAGAACCTCTGCGTCACCCGCCCCGACGTGGTGGACGGCGTCCACGAGGGGTACCTCGCCGCCGGCTGCGACGTCGTGGAGACCAACTCCTTCGGCGGCACCCCGCTGGTGCTGGGCGAGTACGGCCTCTCCGATCACGCCTTCGAGCTCAACCGCCTGTCCGCCGCCATCGCCCGCGGCGCCTGCGCGCGCCACTCGACGCCTGAAAAACCCCGCTTCGTCTGCGGCTCCATGGGGCCGACCACCAAGGCGATCTCGGTGACCGGCGGCATCACCTTCGAGGGGCTGATCGAGAACTTCCGCGTCCAGGCGCTCGGCCTGATGGCCGGCGGCGCCGACTACCTGCTGCTGGAGACCGCGCAGGACACCCGCAACATCAAGGCCGGCCTGATCGGCATCGAGCAGGCCTTCGCCCAGACCGGGTGGAAGCTCCCGGTCGCCGTCTCGGCGACCATCGAGACCACCGGCACCATGCTCGGCGGCCAGGACGCCGAGGCGCTCGCCGTCTCCCTGCTCCACGCCGACCTTCTCTATGTGGGCCTCAACTGCGCCACCGGCCCCGACCTGATGACCGACCACGTCCGCACCCTCTCCGAGATCTGCCGCACGCGGGTCGCCTGCGTCCCCAACGCCGGCCTGCCCAACGAGGACGGCTGCTACACCGAGGGGCCGGACGTCTTCGAGCGCGTCTTCCGGCCGCTTCCTCGACGCCGGCTGGCTCAACCTGGTCGGCGGCTGCTGCGGCACCAGCTCGGGCCACATCGCCACCCTGGCCCGGCTGGTGCAGGGGCGGAAGCCGCGGACCATCCCGCACCACCGGCGCTCCCTGATCTCCGGCCTCGAGGCCGTCGAGCTCTCCGAGGCGCAGCGGCCGGTGCTGGTGGGGGAGCGCACCAACGTCCTCGGCAGCCGCAAGTTCAAGACGCTCATCCAGGCCGGGCAGCACGAGGCCGCCGCCGAGGTGGGCCGCGCCCAGGTCAAGGCCGGCGGCCAGATCCTCGACGTCTGCCTCCAGGACCCGGACCGCGACGAGATCGGCGACGTCGAGGCGTTCCTCGACCGGCTCGTCCGCCTGGTCAAGGCGCCGCTGATGATCGACTCGACCGACGCCGCCGTCATGGAGCGCGCCCTCACCTACTGCCAGGGCAAGTCGATCCTCAACTCGATCAACCTGGAGGACGGCCGCTCCCGCTTCGAGCGGGTGGTGCCGCTCGCCCGCCGCTTCGGCGCCGCCCTGGTCGTCGGCCTGATCGACGAGAAGGGGATGGCGGTCACCGTCGAGCGCAAGGTCGAGGTGGCGCGCCGGAGCTTCCAGATCCTGGTCGAGGAGATGGGCGTCCAGCCCGAGGACATCTGGTGGGATCCGCTGGTCTTCCCCTGCGGCACCGGCGACTCCAACTACCTCGGCTCGGCCGCGCAGACGATCGAGGGGGTGCGGGCGGTCAAGGAGCTGTTCCCGGACAGCAAGACGATCCTCGGCATCTCCAACGTCAGCTTCGGCCTCCCCAACGCCGGCCGCGAGGTGCTCAACTCGGTCTTCCTCTACCACTGCACCAAGGCGGGGCTCGACGCGGCGATCGTCAACACCGAGAAGCTCGCCCGCTACGCCGACATCCCGGCGGAGGAGCGCGAGCTCGCCGAGGCGCTGATCTTCCTGCCGCTGGGGGATATCGAGGCCGGCAACCAGGCGGTCGAGACCTTCACCGCCCACTTCCGCGGCCGCACGGGCGTGGCCGTCCGCCCCCGGGCCGAGCTGCCGCTCGAGGAGCGCCTCGCCCGCGCCGTGGTCGAGGGGAGCAAGACCGGCCTCGAGGACGATCTCGCCGTCGCCCTCGCCGATCCGCGCTGGCCGGCGCCGCTCGACATCATCAACGGCCCGCTGATGACCGGCATGAGCGAGGTCGGCCGGCTGTTCAACGACAACCAGCTCATCGTGGCCGAGGTGCTGCAGAGCGCCGAGGTGATGAAGGCGGCGGTCGCCTACCTGGAGCCGCACATGGAGAAGGCCACCGACGGCAGCGGCTCCTCGCGCGGCAAGGTCCTGCTCGCCACCGTCAAGGGCGACGTCCACGACATCGGCAAGAACCTGGTGGACATCATCCTCTCCAACAACGGCTTCACGGTGGTGAACCTGGGGATCAAGGTCCCCTCCGAGCGGCTGATCCAGGCCGTGCGCGAGCACCAGCCGGACGTCATCGGCCTCTCCGGGCTGCTGGTGAAGAGCGCCCAGCAGATGGTGCTCACCGCCGGCGACCTCGCGGCGGTGGGGATCGACACGCCGCTGCTGGTGGGCGGCGCGGCGCTCACCCGCCGCTTCACCCATCGCAAGATCGCGCAGGCCTACACCGGCCTCTGCACCTACGCCAAGGACGCCATGCACGGCCTGAAGCTGGTCGAGCGTCTGCTCGATCCCGGGCAGAAGCCGGACCTCGAGCGCGAGGTCGCCGATCTGCTCACCTCCGACAACGCCGACGCCGTGGCGGAGCCCACCGAGGCCGTGGAGGCCGGCCGCAACGCCGCGGCCGAGGTGCGGCGGGACATCCCCGTGCCCGCGCCGGCCGACGTCGACCGGCATGTCGCGGAGCTCGACCTCGACCGCGTCTGGGAGTACCTCAATCCGCAGATGATCTACGGCAAGCACCTGGGGCTGAAGGGGTCGGTCAAGCGTCTGCGGGAGGAAGGGGACCCCAAGCTCGCCAAGCTCGAGGCGGTGGTGGACGAGCTCAAGGCGATCGCCCGCGGCGGCGCGATGAAGGCGCGGGGCGTCTGGCGCTTCTTCCCGGCCGAGGCGGACGGCAACCGGATCACGCTGCGCTGCCCGGAGACGGGCAAAGTGGCGGCCTCCTGGGAGCTGCCGCGGCAGAACCGCGAGGGGGGCCTGAGCCTGGCCGACTACGTTCTGCCCGGAGACCACGTGGCCCTCTTCGTGACCACGGCGGGGGAGGGGATTCGCGAGCGGGTGGAGGAGTGGAAGCACCAGGGGGAGTACCTGAAGAGCCACGCCTTCGCCGCCCTGGCCCTGGAGACCGCCGAGGCCGCCGCCGAGTACCTCCACGCCTGCATCCGCAAGGACTGGGGCTTCCCCGATCCGGACGGCCACGCGCTGGAGGACAAGCTCGCCGCCCGCTACCGCGGCAAGCGCTACAGCTTCGGCTACCCCGCCTGCCCGGACCTCGCCTTCCAGCGCGAGCTGTTCAAGGCCCTGCGCCCCGAGGAGATCGGCGTCCACCTCACCGAGGGGGACATGATGGACCCCGAGGCGAGCGTCTCGGCGCTGGTGTTCCAGCACCCGGACGCGCGGTATTTCGGGGTGTAGCCCTTCGCCGGGCTGCTGAGCGCTTCGGACCTCGATTCGCGCTGGGATTCCCTCCAGATGCGTCCCATTCCCTACTCTGCAGATGTTGGCGCGCGGGGAATGCCTGGCCTCGGGAGCGCCGTAGAGGGGAAGGGTAGGGAACGGGTCGAAGCTCGGCCTTCGTGCCGGATTCCCTGGAGGGAACGGGACCATGGCGCCGGGGAACGGCCCGCGACGTGGAGCCGATGGCCCCGACGGTCGGCCATGTCTTTCGAAGAGCAGGGAATGTCCCTCAGCGACAGGCGCCGTGTTCCCCCGGAGCCATGTCCGGTGTTCGTCTCGGGGCGCGTCCCTAGACGGCTCCAATGACGGGGAACGGGGCGTAGCTTCCGATGCTGTCAGCCGCAAGTTCCGCTGAGGAGCAGGAACGTGGCGGCTGCCGCGAAGCCCACGCGCTTGTTGCCCGTCTACGTAGCCGTGGTCCTTGACGAGGCCGAGGAATAGGCGGCGGCGAGGCGTGGCCAGATCCGAGGCCGGCGCATGGGCAGCCGGTTCTTGGGACGCGCGAGAGCCGATTCGCGAGGTCGTCGCCTCCGGCAGTGATGCCGGCCGCGCCGCCATGGCTCCGGAGGAGCACGGACGTCGCATACGTCGGCCGGGTCGAGCCAGCGTGGCTCTCCCACGAGTCACTCCGCCAGCTTTTTGAGCGTGTTCCGGTATTGTCGGCGGACCTCGGCAAAGGCCTGCATGGCATCGTGAAATTCAGGATCATAAGGAGTCAGCAGGACTCCGTTCTCGGTCTCGACGGCGAACATACGGTCTCCCGGCCGGACCTGGAGGCGTTCCGCCATTTCTTTGGGTAGCGTCGCCGTCACCGACCCTCCAGCCTGCCGTAGCGTGATCTCTTTGATCATGGGCCCACCTCCTGTATGAGAAGAGTAGCACGGAAGTAGCACTGTCGCCGCCCACCACTCCCCGGGGTAGGGCCTCTCCCCCTCCCGAGCCGTGCGCCGGCCTACCGTTCCGGACGGTGCCCGGCGCGGGGCGCTTCACTACGATGAGCTCAGGACCGGGAGAGCCGGCCACGTTAGCCGATAAAGGAGATCTCTCATGAACACCGACACCGTCAATACCTCCGAGGCCGCCTCCGTCTCCACGCTGGCGCAGATGCGCGACGAGCTGCGGCTGCAGAGTCACCTCGCCAAGGCCGAGGCCCGCGCCGAGTGGAGCGGCTGGAGACAATGGAAGGATCTCGAGCGCAAGCGCGCGGCCGTCGAGACCGCCTCGGCCGAGACCTGCCAGGAGATCGGGACCGCGATCAGGCACCTGATGAAGGAGATCGCCGAGGGATATGAGCGGATCAAGAGATCGCTCTGACTTTGAGGTGAGCTATGGACAAGAAGAAGCTTTCCGCGGCGATCGGCGTGACGGCCGGCGCGGCCACCGCCGCCGGCCTGAGCCTGGCGATGCGCCCCTGGTTCCTCAACTGGGGGGCGACGGACGAGGAGATCGCGAGGCACTGGCCCGGCGACGAGCTGGCCGCCGAGGCGGCCTCGACGGCGACGCGGGCGATCACCATCCACGCTCCCGCCGACGCGGTCTGGCCGTGGATCGACCAGATCGGCCAGGACCGCGGCGGGTTCTACAGCTATGCGTGGCTGGAGAACCTCTTCGGCGCCAGGATCCGCAACGCGGACCGCATTTCCCCGGCCAGCCGGAACGCCAGGTGGGCGACACCGTCCGGATGACCCCCCGCGAGCGTTACGGCGGCAAGGGGTGCATGCGGGTGGCGCGGCTCGAGCCGGGGCGGGACATGGTCCTCGTCTCGCCGGACGACTATGACAACGCCGTCACCCACGGCGACGCGCCCGAGGGCACCTGGGCGTTCATCCTCGAGCCGGTCGACGAACGGACCACGCGGCTGATCGTGCGGTCGCGCAGCGGCTCCAGGGCCGGCGCTTTCCGCTACCTGGTCTTCGATCCCATCCACTTCGTCATGGAGCGGAAGATGATGCCGAGCGTCCGGATCCTTGCGGAGCGCGAGCGTCTACGAAGGCGATGCCCGGGCTGCCTAGGCTGACAGATCCGGCTCGGCCGGGCTCACTTCTTCCCCGGCTGGGCCTGCCGCCATCTCGCCGCCATCTCGAGGACGTGCTTCGCCTCGCAGACGAACTTACTATCCGCCACGTATTCGTCCTTGCAGATCTGGTAGACGACTGTCTTGGCCGTGGAGAGCTTCTGGGCGTCGGCCCAGGAGATCTCGGCCCGCACGTACTCGACCACCGTCTTATGGTTGCTGGGATCGTTGTCGTGCCGGAGCCGGCTCAAGGGGATGGGCTGGCCATCGGCGCGGAGCGCCAGGTCGTAGCAGCCCGTGTACTTGAGCTGGTTGCCGTTCCCCACCGCCACCAGCATCAGGGAGTCGGGATCGTCCGAGGTCCAGACCAGGAGGGGATCGAAGCTGAAGGGCTTCGGGGAGAGCCGGGTCTTCTGGACCAGCGCGCCGGTGTCCGGGTCCTGCTCCCGCATGCTCTGGCAGGTCGGGGCGCCCGGCTGGGCCACGGCGGCCCCGGCGAAAACTGTGGAAAAAAGCAACGCCAACGCGAAAACGGCTCGGCTCATCGGGAATCCTCCTCGCCACGGTAACCCCCTCCGGGGGCTGCGGGATTCCGCGCCGAAGATGAACGAGCCGTTCCATCCGATTCGATGAATATGCTAAGATTTAAGGGCGGTCCTTGGCCCCGATCTTGCCTATGAATAGGGGTGCGACTTGGGCGAGCTAGTTCCTCGCCAGGAGACCCAACATGACCCAAGGACGCTTTCGCAGTCTGGAAGACCCCGAGACGTTACGGCTGTTCATCCAGAACCTGCGCGAAGGTATCTATATTACGAACGACGCCGGGGAGATCCTCGATGCCAACCCCGCGTGCCTGGAGATCTTTGGCGTATCCACCGTCGATGACCTGCGGACCCTCCGGGCGCAGGATCTCCTGGCCGATCCCGCGCAACGCGCACAGGAGGCGGAGCTGCTGGACCGCGAGGGGGAGGTGCGGGAGTTCGAGCTGGTCATCCGCCGGCCGGACGGCGAGGAGCGCACGGTGCTCGACAGTTGCCACGCGGTCCGCGACGCCGAGACCGGCCAGGTGCTCTACCACGGCATTCTGATCGACATCTCCGGCCGCAAGCAGCTCGAGAGCCGCTTCCACGAGGCGAGCCTGCGCGATCCCCTCACCGGCTGCTATAACCGGCGCTTCCTGCTGGAGGTGGAGAAGCGGCTGGCCTCCTTCGAGACCTGGGGCACGATCGTCGTCGACGTCGACAACTTCAAGGAGTATAACGACGACTTCGGCCACCAGAAGGGGGACGAGGTGCTGATGAAGGTGAGCCGCTTCCTGCAGCAGAACGCCCGCTCCGAGGACGCCGTGGTGCGGATGGGCGGCGACGAGTTCCTGCTGCTCCTGCTCGGAGCCTCGGCGCGGTACGTGGCCGAGGTGGGGCAGCGGCTGCGGCTGACCGCGGCCGAGCGGGGCGTCCCCTCCTTCTCCCTGGGCTGGGCCAACCGGCACGGCGCCGAGAGCCTGGAGCGCACGATCGATCACGCCGACCGCGAGCTCCTGCAGATCCGCCTCTTCGAGCGGCGCTCCCGCCAGAAGCGCCTGCGCACCCCCCGGCAGCGGCTGGTGGAGGGGGGAGTGCACTAAGGGGAATG
>CAVXIG010000033.1:0-83319 GCA_963761645.1 uncultured Acidobacteriota bacterium | reverse complement strand
CGGCGAGTCATCCGCCGGGGATCTTGCGTGTCGAAAAAGGGATTCCGCACTTCTCGCCGGGCACTCCGCGGGGATGCAGGCGCCCGGCGCGCGGATCCGCCGCCTTCTCGGGATGATATCGAACCCGATCCATGCAACGGAGGACGGAAAGCACGGAGCTCGCCGCCTGAGGGCGACAGCCGTTTCCCTGATCTCCGGCAGGAGCTCCGCAGCTTCGCCGAAGCGACCGAGCTCGCGGAGGCTCCCCGCTAAGAGCTCCCAACAAAACCGGCCCAACGGGCCGGGAGAGCCCAGCCCAGGGCTGAGGCCGGAGGCCGATGCCCTGGGGAGAAAGCACAACAAACCAAAGCGGCCTGTAGGGCCGCGAGAGCTCTGCTCACCGTCCTCGGTTCTATCCAGCCTAGGTTCCCGCGGCCTTTCAGGCCGCATGGCGGTTCGGCCTGCTTACCCAGGGCATCGGCCTTCGGCCTCAGCCCTGGGCTGGGCTCTCCCGGCCCGTTGGGCCGGTTTTGTTAGATGCTCTTATCCGTGCTGATCGGCCGTCCGAGAGGGAGAATGATTCGTCCTTTCTGCAAGATGCATCCTGAACCCTGCCGCATGGGCAAGGTGGGGAGGCACATCAAGGCGCAAGGCAGATCTACGCTGACAGGTTCCGGTGTTGACGTGGATTAGGAAGGGCCGTAGAATTGAAGAACACATAGAATGAAAGACATACGACAACCTGAGCACGTTGCACCCCCGGGGAATTGAGATTACTGTAGGCATTCTGGGCGGAAAGTGCGACAGGTTAATCTAGAGATTATGCGCTAGCGAGGAATCTCAATGTCATCTCTAAGATTCTTTACTTTTGACGTTCCTGAGTCTTACCTTGGCGAGATCCTAGAAGAGAGGCTCCCGGAAATTCTCGCATCGAGCGGCGCCTTCGGAGCAAATCTTCGAGCTAAAGGCAGAAACGTTGAGCTTGAGTTTAAGCACCCTTATGGCAACTGGGGTTCGCGCGATCGGGCAAATTCTATTGTTGATGCTGCGCTACGCGCAGCCCAGGATAGAGTGCACAGATTGCTCCAAGAAAATGCTGCATCTATAGTGCTTGGCGAACTCTTCGAATCCGTGACTTTGTCGACGCCAAGGTTATCGTGCCATTTTAATCGACGGTACTCCTCGCGAGGAAATTGGGAGAACTTTACTTCAGGCGTTCCTAGTCAATCGGAGTTACAAAGAAGTTCCAGTCCGAGGCGGCCCGAAGTGACCTATTAATCTATTGAACTACGGCCGCAGGATTTGATTGAGACCAAGATCTGGCGCGGCCCGCAATATCATGAACAAGCAATCGCAGAACTTGAGGAGTATGCCCGGGGTGAAAACGATGACGGTAAGCTAGTCGCCGCTTTCCTGGTTGCTTTTGACAATACCGAGGGCGGTATGGCGACTCGGTGCTTACTGGATGATCGTGGTCGGGTGATGAACGATCGGGAGAGCTTATCTATGTACCGATTCGACTCAACTTACCCCAGCCGAGTAAAACTTTGAAAGATCCTGGCTACGGTAGTAATCGCAGCAAGAGCGACGGAAGAAGGAGAAAGGGAGCAGCGCATAACCCGGCTGTGCTCTAGCGGACCAGAGAGGCTTGACTTCCTGGCCGCTGAGCAGCAGAGCCGTTGGGCGTAGGTGTATTGAGATGGAGGAAAGGGACTTGCGCGCGCCGACCGGTTGGGCTGAGGACAAAGTGTCCGAATTCCTTGAGGTGTCTCAACAGAACTCGTTCGCCACTTTTGCCAATCTGCAAACCTTCTTCGGACAAGTGGTCACTTTGGATGCCCTCTTCCGGCAGGCACTAGAGAACTTCGGTAGGCCCAATGATTGGCTTCCAGGTGTGTTTCTACTGAGAACGCACGCCGCCTTTCTTGGAGCGGTGCGTCTCGGCGTGAGCGGCCAATTGCCCGAGACATATATGGTCCTCAGAAGTTGTATTGAGTCAGCGCTCTACGCGCTGCATATTGAGAAGGAGACTTCAAGGGCGCAGATCTGGGTTCGGCGGGCTGAGAGTGAAGAAGACCGCAAGAAAGCTAAAGCAGAGTTCACTGCTCGAAGGGTGTTTGATACGCTGAAAGGTGTAGACGTTCCAACTCATGATGTGGTTAAGTATCTTTACGAGCAAACGATTGACCATGGGGCGCACCCAAACGAGAGAGCCTTCCTTTCCAACATGGGCCTAACCGATACCGGAGAGGCGTTTCGGTTAGAACTGAGGTATCTGAGTGGCGATACCCCTGCCTTCAGGCTCTGCCTCAAGTCTCTCCTGCAAGTTGTGGTTGCCGCTCTCACGGTGTTCCAATTTATCGCACCTGAGAAGTCCGCTATACTTGGCATCTCTGATAAACTGCGCGACCTGAGGCGAGGCTTATAAAGTAAATGCGCCTAGGAAATAGGTTCCACCCAAATAGTGTGGAAAAGCCAGTGTTGAGGGGGCAGCCAATGCCCCACATGCACTTTTCAAGGTCAAGGACGGAATTGACCGAGGGTTCTCGGCTTGACTACAGGAAGGGCGTATCTGCGCTTTGGTTCAGGCAAGAGGTCATGCAAAAGAGTTCGACAAATGTGATCACACCACCCGGATTCGATATCCGAGTAGGAGCGGGATGACTGGGTTGGGCTGGAATTTTTGCTGCGGGACTACGAGCCTATCCTGGCGCGAGGAAGGCAGCCGGGAAAGCCCTGACGAATGGCAGATGAGGCGGAAAGCTGCCGATCGGAAACCGGGCGTGCCGGTCCCCCGATCTCAGCCGGTCGGCCGCCTCCCGGAAGGCGGCGACGAATTCGAAGTAGAGCCGGTGGAGCTCCTGGCGTGCTCCTTTGCGGAAAGCGTGGAAACGCGGGGCTGGAGACTTCTTCGTCCGGTTTGGCTCTGCCCTCGGATCCTGGCGCTCGGATCGCATCCGGTCCGAGAGGTTGTTTGCCGCTTCGCTTCCGCTGAGCCTCGGCGGTGTCTTCGATCTCCTGGACCATGCACTCGATTTGATGGCGGTATGCTCGGAGGAGAGATGTCCCAGCAGGGCAGCGGCTCCAGGATAAGCGTTTCCGGCTCCTCGAAACTCTGCGACCGAGTCGGCTCGCCTCGCTGCCTGGCCAGGTATTCTGCCGTCCGGTTGACCCAGACCCCCTCCAGCGCCGTGCCGGCGAGGAGAGCCGGCGCGGCATGGACGCCGGTGCCCGAGATACTGGCTTGAGAGTCCGAATAACAACAGCGCCTGACCAGACGCTGCGGCGAGCTGCTCCGGGCCGTCACAATGGCACTTCCGGACCAGAGTTAACGCGTATGCCGCCTCACCCCCTCTCCCGCCGGAGAGGGGGCCGCATCCGGGTTTTCCTCCTGTGGCATTGCCGTCCAGCCGCTGCACGCAAGGAACCGGCGCAACAACCCAGGGTTCTCACCGGACGGCGAAGGTCTCTTTCTTCCGGCGAGCCTTCCGCACAACCGGCGAAACTTCCGGCGGCTCCCGGCCGGCAGGGATTGCCGTCCTCCCTCTTCCTGACGGCGGGTTGGAAACAGGGAGAACGATCCTCCCTCTCCTGAGGGCTCGCCGGAGACAGGGAGCGTCTCTCTCCCTCCTCTCAACGGCTCGTTCGAAAGCGGGAGGGCCATCCTCCCGGTTCAAAACGCCTCGTCAGCAGAGGGAGCGCCGTCTTCCCTCCTTCCGGCGAGCCGTCATGAGGAGGGAGAGCCATCCTCCCGGTCCAAAACGTCCTGTCAGCAGAGGGAGCGCCGTCTTCCCTCCTTCCGGCGAGCCGTTATGAGGAGGGAGAGCCGTCCTCCCGATCCAAAACGTCCCGTCGTAAAGAGGGAGCGTGATCTTCCCGTTCCTGATGAGACGATTTGAAGAGGGAGGACGGTTCTCCCTCCTTCTAACAAGCGGTTCAGAAGAGGGTGCGCGCCCTTCCCTGTCCAAAACCGTCCATTCAGGGAATGAGCGGCGGTGGGAAACGGAGCTACGGCCGATTCTGAGGCACCGGCACCAAGGCGAAAGCCGCCGGCAACAGCTAATCCCTGAGCCTAAAGCCACCGCGCCCGCCGACGACCTCGAGGTGGCAGCCACGAGCAATCAGGGTCTGGGGCGACGACCCTTGCGTTGCGCGTATTCAGGGTTTCCTCCACAATGCGCGAATGCGCGCGCGAGCCCGAATTGCCATGACCAGAATCAACTCCGTTCATCTCTCCGATCTCCGCGGGCTCGCCCGCATGGCCACCGATGCCACCCTGGGGGTGACGGATCTGGTGGAGGCCGTGCACCAGGATGTTTCCCGAACTGTCGCCCGCCCTCTCGGCATGCCGCGGCATGGGATCGCGGGCCTGGTGTACGGCGGCGTGCGCGGGGTGACCCGCCTGGTGGGGGGCGGGGTGGACGCTCTCCTGGCGCCGCTCGCCGCGCGGCCCGGCGGGCGGAGCTCGTCGCGCCGGCGTGAGGCCTGGCTGGCGGCGCTGAACGGCGTGCTGGGGGATCACCTGGAGGCCGGCGGCAATCCGCTGGCGATCCCGATGTCCTTGAAGCCGGCGCTCCCGGCGGCCGGCGGCAAGGTGGTCGTGCTGGCGCACGGCCTGTGCATGAACGATCTGCAATGGCGCCGGCGGGGGCACGACCACGGCAGGGCCCTGGCCCGCGATCTCGGCTACACGCCGGTCTATCTCCACTACAACAGCGGCCTTCATATGTCGATCAATGGGCGCGCTTTCGCCGGCCGGCTGGAGAACTCTGGTTCAACAGTGGCCGGTGCCGGTGGAGGAGCTGGTGATCGTCGGGCACAGCATGGGTGGGCTGATCTCCCGTAGCGCTTTTCATTACGCCGAGGCCGCGGGGCACGAGTGGCCGCGGCGCCTGCGCAAGATCGTTTTCCTCGGCACGCCTCACCATGGCGCGGCGCTGGAGCGCGGCGGCAACGGGGTGGACGCCATCCTGGAAGCGATCCCTTACACCGCCCGCTTCGCCCGCCTGGGGAAGATCCGCAGCGCGGGGATCACCGACCTGCGCTACGGCAACCTGCTGGACGAGGATTGGGAGAAACGTGATCGGTTCGAGCCGGCGCGGGACGACCGCCGCGCCGTGCCCCTGCCGGAGGGCGTCGAGTGTTACGCGATGGCCGCGACGACGGGGAAGAAAACGGGCGACCTCAACGACCGTCTCCTGGGCGACGGCCTCGTCTCCGTGAGCAGCGCGCTGGGCCGCCATGAGGACGCCGAGCGGTCGTTGCCGATCCCCGAATCCCGGCAGTGGGTAGGCTACGGGATGAATCACATGGATCTGCTCGGCCGGCCCGAAGTTTACGAGCAGATCCGGCATTGGCTCCGCGGCACCGACCGCCCCGGTTTCATCAGATCCTGAGAACCGCCAGCAGGGCCATCGTCAACCCCAGCGTCAGCCCGGCGATCCGCAACGTCCGGCCCGGGACCCTATGCCGGAGGCCGGCCCCGAGGGCCAAGGCGAGCAATCCCTTTGTCGCCAGAGCCGCGCTCGCCCCCAACCAGACGACGAATGGCAAGCTGTAGCGGGCGGTGAGGGCGGCAGCCGTGACCTGCCCTGCGTCGGCCCATTCCGTGAAAAAAATCGCTGAGAAGGAGGCCAGCACCGCGCGGTGTCCCCCCGCGAGGGGAGCGGCGGTGGCTGTCTTCTCACCGGCTTGCCGACGCCAGAGAATGACACCCGTCAGCACGAAAGTCCCGGCGCTCAACCCGGCCACGAGCGCGGCCGGCAATCGCGCGAGGAACCCTCCAAGCAGTACGGCAAAACCCATCTTCCCCAGGAAGGCGACCACAAGTCCGCAGAGCACAGGCAGTGCCCGGAAGCGCGCGGCGAGCGCGCTCACGGTGTAGAGAGAGCGATCGCCGAGCACTTCCGCGAGCAACACTGCCGTGTAGGAAGCGAAGAGTACGTAGAACACCATCGGGAGCCTCTCCCCTAGACGTCTCCGGACCGCCCGAAGAGGATGAAGTCAGGGGTGGCGTCGGTGAGGCCGCTCCCCGCCTGCAGGGTAAAACCCGCGGAGGCGAAGAGTTTGTCGTTGGGGGAGTGCCGGCGAACTGTCATGTAATCTCCCCACTTACCGCCGGCCGGCCCGCGCACTCCCGCCACCGCGACCTGCTCCTTGCGCGTCCCGGTAAGGATGCCCACCACGTGACTGGGGAAGAGCCCGCCTCCACCGATCGTGTACGACACCCCCACCTCCGAGTTCGAGTTGGTTGCTAGAGCCCCGTAGAAGATAGCGGATTGGGGATCCCACAGGTTGATGTTGTCGATCACCTGGAAAGTCGTCGCGTCGATCCGCGCGATCTGCACATAGGGCTGGGGGCGCGCGTTGGCGCCTCCACGGTTGGCTCCCCAAGCGAACCAGAGCTCGTTGCCCGCCTGTGTCGCCCCGACGATGCGGCGGTCTGCCCGGCCCAGCCAGTTGAATCCGTCAGGGGTTTTGGAGGAGTAAGGCCCGTCCGCCCAACTCGCCACGGTCACATCGCGGAAGGTCGGCGCCGCCGCCGTCTCATCCCACGAGAAGAGGCGGAGGGAACTGGTGGACTGGTGCGAAGCCCAGAAGGCCCGGGTCCCGCAGTGCTGGGCGACACGGAAGTTGAAGTTTGTGTTCGTGCTCGTATGCTGAGCGGTAATGGCTCCACTCTGGATCCCGGACAGAGGGATACGAACGAGGACCGTAGCCTTCCAGGTGCTCCCTTTGAAGGCATTGGTCGTCATATAAAGCATATTGGTCCCGACCGCCAGATCGGGGAAGTCGAGGAACATCCCCGGCAGCTCAAGGCTGGCGGGCGTGATATCGAAAGTTCGCCAATGACCAAGCTTCACGTCCGCGGTTGTGGCGAATGCCAGCCGCTGAATATTTCCACCGCTCGGGGTCTCGGTATATTGCAGGAGCCAGACGAAGGTATCGATCTGCGGGATGTACTGCACCACCTGATCGCAGCAGAACCGCATTTGTGGAGGGTCGGGGAAGGCATGGTACGGATCGACATAGAGGAACGTGGCACCTTTGTCGAGAGAAATGGCGGCATACCAGTTACCGGTGAAGAAGACCACATCGTCATGAGTCGCCAGGCTTGGTTCGCCCACATGCGAGGTCGTTTTCTTGCTGGCGAGAGCCGTAAGCTGGACATTCTTGTCCAGAGCCAGATCGTCGACCGATACGGCGAGGCTTTCGAGGGCCGCCAGGGAAAGTTGCGGCGTCGGATTGGGATCATCCACCCGGGCTCCCTCGGACACGGGCGGGATGATTCGGCGCCGATGGATGCGCGGCTTCCGGAAGAAGTGGCCAGCCTCCGGCAGGTATTCGACCTGGACCTCCGAGGGTGGGGTCAAGGGTAGTTCGAAGGTAGGCAGGGAGCCCTGATTCCCGGACTCGGGGGTGTAGACGTCTGGCATGGCGCATTCCTTTCTCGTCGAGAGAATCGACCGGCCGCCGCTGAGGTGCGGTGGATGGCGCGTTGCGGGCGCCGAGAAAGGAAGGGCCTGCCGACTGCTAGGCCGGAGTCCGCCGCCGCCGTCGCTCGATGCCCACTGGCGGAGACGGATCGGGATCCGGAACCGGCGGTCCTTCCGGCAGGGGCTCGATCTCGCGCCGGGGGTGGATCTCTCGGTCGGGATGCCCTTCCGGCGGCTCGGAACGGTAGGAAACGGTGGTATGGCCGAGCCGCTGCGTCGGCAACTCGCTGGCGGGGAGAGAACCCCCGGGCGGGGGTGATCCCGA
Source organism: uncultured Acidobacteriota bacterium (assembly GCA_963761645.1). Classification (GTDB taxonomy): domain Bacteria; phylum Acidobacteriota; class Thermoanaerobaculia; order Multivoradales; family UBA5704; genus DATARR01. The sequence goes on along the minus strand of CAVXIG010000033.1, from coordinate 75,579 downwards.
ATCGGTTTTCCTCGTCATCGCAGTACCTTCCTTCCTGGGCGTAGAAACGGTGAGACCATGGCAACAAGCATGAACCCAGGGTATCAAAGAACACTACGCCCGCTTTCGCAGTGCGCTTGCACAAAGAGACGGACACGCTTGTTTTTTTCCGGAGGTTCACGGTCTTGAACATGGACGCCGCTCTCGACTTTGCTATCGTAAGCGCGTGATTCGAAGAGATTTGGTGGTTGCGCCCTCGCTCTCCTCGCCCTCGGCTGCGGCGGCAGAGCGGACCCGCGCCGGGCGCGGACAAGCCGCCCGTGCCGCGGGCGACCCGGGGCTACATCCTGATCTCGATCGACACGCTGCGGGCCGACCATCTCGGCTGCTACGGCTATCCCCGTCCGACCAGCCCGTTCCTCAATTCCCTGGCCGGGCGGGCCACCCTGTTCGAGGAGGCGTACGCCCAGTTCCCCAGCACCCTGGTCTCGCACATGTCGATGCTGACCGGCCTCTACCCGCGGGAGCATGGGGTGTTTCCGCCGAACTCGGTGCTCTCTCCGGAGGTGGAGACCCTGCCGGAGGTGTTCCAGCGCGGCGGCTTCCGCACCGCCGGCTTCACCGAGGGGGGATATGTGAGCGGCCGCTTCGGCTTCCGCCGCGGCTTCGACGTCTTCGTCAGCCGCAACCGCGACCACAACCGGCCCGTGGAGGGGACCTTCGGCCGGGGCGTCGACTTCCTGAAGAGCGTCGGGCCGAAAGACCGCTTCTTCCTCTTCCTCCATACGTACGCCGTGCACACTCCCTACGACGCGCCCGAGCGCTACCGGCAGCCGTTCTGGCCCGGGGCCCCGCCGCCCGGGGCGATCGACGGCACGGGTCCGGCGCTCACCCGGTACAACATGACCGGCGAAGGGCTGCCGCGGCCCGCGGTCGAGTGGCTCGAGGCGCTCTACGACGCCGGCATCCGGCAGACCGACGACGTCCTGCGGCGGTTCTTCGCGGAGATCGAGCGGCTCGGCCTCGCCGGCGAGGTGACGGTGGTGATCACCGCCGATCACGGCGAGGAGTTTCTCGACCATGGCCTGTTCAACCACACGCAGCTCTACCGCGAGAGCCTGCACGTCCCGCTGCTGGTGATCCACCCCGACCATCGCGCCGCCGTGCGCCATGGCGGCATCGTGCAGCTCATCGATCTGGCGCCCACGCTCTACGAGCTGGCGCGGGTGAAGCCGCGCCGCGCCCCGACCGGCGCCAGCCTGGCCGGGCTCGTCGGGCGTCCGTCGGCGCCGCTCCCCGGCACCGCCTGGAGCGAGACCCTGGGCGGGCGGCGGGCGGTCTACCGCGGCGAGCGGCGGCGGCAGGAGAGCCTCCTGCTCTTCGATCCCCCCGCCGAGGACTGGCTGCCGCGCAAGGTCGCCTTCGACACCTCCGGCGGAGCCCTGGCGTTCCAGGCCCGCTCCCTGGAGCCCCGGCGCCTGATCGTCCGTCAGGGGGAGGAGAGGCTCGCCGAGATCCCCCTCACTCCCGAGTGGACGCCGGTCCGGATCGCGTCGGCAAAACCCGGGCGCCTCCTCCTGGAGGCGGACGGCTGTACCGACTCCGATCCGGAGGACGGCCAGAAGCAGAAGGAGCTCGAATGCCACTCGTTCCAGATTCGCGGGCTTCGGCTCACCCGCATCGAGCTCTACGACGTGTCGCGGGATCCGGGCCAGACCCAGGACCTGTTCCGTGAACGGACGCGGACGGCGCGAGCGCTGCTGCGGGATCTGGTGGCGTTCAACCCGCCGCCGGTGGCCGCGGCCTCGGCGCCGCCGCCGTTCGATCCCGAGCTCGAGAAGAGCCTCCGGGCGCTCGGGTATCTCAAGTAAGGTCCAGCTTCCAGTAAGGCTCAGCGCAGATAGCCGAGAGCTTCGAGCTGTTTCTGGAGCTCGGAGTCCGGGGTCGTCCTGCCGGCCCGCAACTGCCCCTTGCGGAGGCGCTCCTCGGCCCGGAGCCGGGCGCGGAGGTAGCCGGCCCGCACCGCTCGCTGCGCGGCGAGGTCGCGATGCTCTCCGGGGTCGGCCTGGCGATCGTAAAGAGCGCGCCCGGGGTCGGGGAGGCGATCCTCGATGAGCCGCCAGCCGGGAGTGGTCACCGCGGCCGCCCGCGAGGCCGTGCTGGTCGAGCCACGAGAAGGCCATGGGCTCCGCCGGGTCCTCCCCGGGCGGACCGTCGCCGGAGATCCAGGGGGCGAGGCTCCGGCCTTCCATGCCGGACGGAACCGGCAGATTCAGGAGATCGAGGATCGTCGGCGCCACGTCCATCTGCTGGGCCTGCCGCTGCACGATCCTGCCGCTCCCCATCCCGGGGACCCGCACGATCAGGGGGACGTCCAGCATCTCCTGGTGCAGCGTCCTGCCGTGCTCCCAGCCGCCGTGCTCGAGGAACTCCTCGCCGTGATCGGAGACGAAGACGATCACGGTGTCCTCCAGAAGCCCGCGCCGGCCGAGGAGGTCGAGCAGCTCGCCGAAGGCCGCGTCGTTGGCGGCGATCTCGGCGTCATAGAGGTCCAGGAAGTTCCGGAGCACCTCCGGCGTGGCCGCGATCTTTCCCTCTTCGACCCGGTGCAGGAAGTTCATCCGGATGAGGCCCTCGTCCCGCACGCCGGGGGCGAAGCGTTGCCGGAAAGAGAGCGGGGGAGCATAGGGGGCGTGCGGCTCCACGGTGTGGAGATAGAGGAAGAAGGGAGCGTCCCCCTTCCACTGGGTCCGCAGCCAGCCGGCGGCCTCGGCGTTGACGTCGGTCGCCGCGCTGTGTTTCCGCGGCAGGAGCTGGTAGGTCTCGAACCCCTGGCCCAGGCCGAAGCTGCGCGCCACATTGCCGTTGGTGACGAACCCGGCGGTCTGGTACCCCCGCTCCCGCAGGCTCTCCGCCAGGGTGACGGCCTGCCCGGCGAGGACGTCCCGCCGGCCGTTGACGCCATGGGTGCGGGGCAGCAGGCCGGTGAGGATGGTGGTGGCGGCGGGGCGGGTCCAGGAGGACTGGGCCACGGTGTGCCGGAAGAGGACCGCGCCGCGGGCGAAGGCGTCGACGCGGGGCGAGACCGGCCGGGCATAGCCATAGCAGCCGAGGTGGTCCGCCCGCAGGGCGTCGACGAGATAGATGATGACGTTGCGCGGCCGGCGAGCCGTCTGGAAGGAGGCCGGAGCCGTTTTCGCCGGCATGGCCGCGGTGGCCGCGGTGGCCGCCGTCCGGGAGGGCCCGCTCTCCGGGCGCGGCGCGGCGATGGCCGGCCGCCGCAGCACGAGGCCGCTCCCCGCCGCCTCGCCCGGCTCCCTGGACACGGCGGTGAGGGAGATCCGCGCCGGCCCGGTCCCGGCGTCCCCCAGCTCCACCGCGACCGGTCCCTGGTCCGGACGGAGACGGGCCAGCTCGCGCTCCGCGCCGCCTTCGGGCTGCAGGGTCACCCGCAGCTCTCCAGCCGGACCGCCGCGGGAGCGGAGATCGTCCATCGCCAGCACCGCTCCGGCGGGCAGGCGCAGGAAGGTGTCGAGCCGCCGGCCGAAGGGGAGGGCGAGCCGGTCGCCGGCCGCGCGCACCCGGGCCTGCTCGTCGATACCGGTCTCGAAGCGGAGAGAGTCCCAGGCCACCGCGAGGTGGCGGCGGTCGCCACTCTCCCCATCGTTCTCCTCCGCAGGGGAGTGCGTCCAGGCATAGCGCAGGGTGAGGTGGTTCTCCCCTTCTCGCAGACCCCGCCGCGGCAGGACCGCCCGGACCTCTCCTTCATGGTCCGGCGAGAGGACGACCCGGTCCACCGCCTCGCCGTTGAGCAGGAGGGTGACCTCCTGCTCCGGAGCTCCGGGGTACGGGTACGGCGACCCGCGGAGTGCCAGCGGAATGTCCCGCGGGGCGGCGAGGAAGAACTCCAGCTCCGACTCCGGCCCGTCGCTCCAGACGAAGGTGTGCCGGCCGTCATCCTCGTCCTGGGACCACCCTTGCCGCAGCAGCGGCCGGGCTTCGGAGGTCCCGAGGTCGACCCTCCCGGGCTCGCGCTGGATCTCCGCCAGATCGAGATCGGCGATCAGGTCGCGAACCGTCCCGCCGGGCCGCGGCGGCGCGGTCCGGCCGCACCCGGCCAGGAGGCCGAACAGGCAAGCCAGTGGAACGCAGCTCCGGAACCAGGAACGAGACATCATGCGAGTCCTGAGGATAGAGGCAGAGATCCGGCTTGTAAATTACTTCTTGACTCCGAGAACCCCGCGAGGTATGATTTTTTATCTGCTGCGGAGTCAATGGGTGACTCCGCGGTACCCAAGCCAAAAATTACGAAAGGGACCCCGGTACGACAAAGGGTCCCTTTTTGTCTTTTTGGCCCCAGAACAGAAAGAAAGAGAGACAACGACAATGCGCAACACAGGAAAAGTGAAGTGGTTCAATGACACCAAAGGCTTCGGCTTCATTACGCCGGAGGATGGGGGCAAGGACCTCTTCGTGCACCACTCGGCGATCCAGGGATCCGGATTCAAGAGTCTCGCCGAGGGCGACCGTGTCGAGTTCGACGTCGTGCAGGGCCAGAAGGGCCCGGCGGCCGAGAACGTCAGCAAGATCTGACCGTAATCTTCGCGCCGCAAGGCGCTCCAGATAAGGAATGATTTGGAGGACCACCCCGCTGGGGTGGTCTTTTCTTTTCTCGCCTTCAACGTATAGAATCTTTTCAATGATCAACCGGATGCCGACCGGGATCGCGGTCCTCTGTGGATGCGCGCTGTTCGCCGTCGCGGCCGGCATCGCGGACGCCCAGACTCCGCCTCCGGCCGGTCATGGCCCCTACTTTCCCGCCGATTCCCCCTGGTACCAGGACGTCTCGGCGGCTCCGCTCGACCCCGAATCGGCGACGGTGATCAACTGGCTTTCCGGCGCGGGCGGCTGGGGCGGGGGGCGGATGCAGATCGACTTCACGCATCGAGGTGCTGGAGGCGGACGCCGGCGCTCCGCTCCGCAGCTTTACCGCCACCGACGATTTCTATGATCCCGACTGCGACCGCCCCGCTCTCGCGTCCGTCCCCCTGCCGAACGGCGGCGCGCTGGAGGGGGAGAGCGGCTACCAGTGCGCCGGCGACGGCGACTGCCATCTGATCGTGGTCCACCGGCCGACCCGCCGTCTCTACGAGATGTGGCGGGCCAACGTCACCGGCGGGCAGTACTACGCCGGCTGCCTCGCGGTCTGGAACATGGACCTCACCTATCCGCCGGCGGGGCGGGGCCAGGATTGCAGCAGCGCCGACGCCGCCGGGTATCCCATCGCGCCGCTGCTGTTCAACGCCGACGAGGTGGCGGCCGGGCAGATCGATCACGCCATCCGCTTCATCCTGCCCAACAGCCGCATGCGGCGGCTGGTGTACGTCCATCCGGCGACCCACTCGACCTTCCCCACCAGCGGCCCGGCGACGGCGCCCCCCTATGGGACCCGCCTCCGGCTGCGGGCGGACTATCCCCTCCAGAACCTGCCGAACGAGGGGGCGCGGGTGGTCGCGCGGGCGATGCAGAAGTACGGCATCCTGCTGTCCGACGGCGGCACCATCGCGCTCACCGCCCAGAGCGACCGCTTCACCACCGCCAAGTGGGCCGGGCTCCTCGGCCCGCTCGACCTCAGAGCCCTCCAGGTCACCGACTTCCAGATGGTGGCCGGCGGCGACCGCTACAACTACACCGGCGACTGCGAGCGGACCACGCCGCTGTTCAACGACGGTTTCGAGTTGGGCGGACGGTCGAAGTGGAGCGGAACGGTTCCATAAGTAAAAGTTTTGTCAACGCCGGCACGTTTCCCCCTGCCGGCGCACCAACCATAGCGAGGGGCCCCCATCTCGCGCTTCCGCCTGGCGGAAGCATCTGCCACGCGTCTGCTTTTCTGAAGGAGATGTATGCGAAAGCTTGGGCTCCACACTTTTGTTGTTTTGATGGCTCTCGTGCTGACGGCTGGCGCCGCCGGTGCCGGTCAGGCGCTGTTCTCGCCGCTCGACATCGCCCCCTCGTACGCGAAATCGTTGAACCAGGACAAGTCCTACCAGGTGCTGGCGGACAGCCCCGCGACGGCCTCCCTCGAGCTCGTCAAGGCCAACGCGAACCTGGTCGACGAGAAGGCGGCGACGTTGACGTTCAATCTCGGCTCGGGGCTCGACCTGCAGGCCCACCGCATCCAGGCCTATGCCACCGGATCGGGATCGCTGGTCTGGTCCGGCGTCATCGGTGACGCCGCCGTCCGGGTGCCGTTCGCGCCGGACGCGTTCGCGTTCGATCCGCTCAACGTGGTCACCCTGGTCCGCGACGGCGACATGATCACCGGCAACCTCCATTACAACGGGGACTGGTACAAGATCCGCCCCCTGCGGTCGGGCGGCCACGCGATCGTGGCCGTGGACTCCAAGGCGATGCCGCCGGATCACCCGGAGGCGTACGCCAGCCTGCCGGTGATCAAAATGCCCATCCGCCAGACCAAGGCGAACACCGTCATCCGGGTGATGGTGAACTACACCGCGGCGGCCGCCGCGGCGGCCGGCAACATCAGCAGCCTGATCGACCTCGCCGTCGCGGAGACCAACCAGGGCTACGCGAACAGCGGAGTCACCATCACGCTCCAGCTCGCCAGCAAGGCGCAGGTCACCTATACGGAGAGCGGCAGCTTCAGCACCGATCTGAGCCGCTACCGCGGGACCGCCGACGGCTACATGGACAGCATCCACACCACCCGCAACTCGGTGACGGCCGACGTCGCCGCCCTGCTGATCAACAACGCCTCCGCCTGTGGCCTGGCCTCCGGCATCGGCTCGAGCGCGTCGACCGCCTTCGTCGCCGTCTACTGGGACTGCGCCACCGGCTACTACTCCTTCGGGCACGAGATCGGGCATCTGCAGTCCGCCCGCCACGATCCCGCGACCGACGGCACCAACACGCCCTACGCCTGGGGTCACGGCTACCAGTACACCGGCAGCCCGAAGTGGCGCACGATCATGGCCTACGACTGCTCGGGCGGCTGCCCCCGCCTGAACTACTGGTCGAACCCGAACAATCTCTACAACGGCCAGCCCATGGGCACGACCACGAGAAGCCACAACGCCCGCGTGCTGAACGACACGCGCGCGACGGTCGCCGCCTTCCGGTAGGGCCGGCTCCCTCGGGAGGAGCGAGAACGGGGGCTTCGGCCCCCGTTTTGTTTAAGCCTCCTGCATCGCCTCGAACACAGCTTTGCTCTACTGGACGTCCTGCCCTTCGAATCCTCACCCTCGGTCCCTCTCCACGAAGTGGAGAGGGAGGGCGCGATCTGAGAAGAAAGGGGCACCTGAAAGGTTATTTCCCCCTCTCCACTTCGTGGAGAGGGGGCCAGGGGGTGAGGATTCGGAGGGCAGGACGCACCAACCAGCGAGGGAGATCTGTATAAGAGGGTGGTTGAAACCCCAGGCTTACGCCTACGCCCCTGAGACGTACCTCCGGGCTTTCAGTCAAGCCACAGGGCCGCCACCATGGCCAGGCCGATGATGGCGTAGAGCGCGCGGTAACGCGCCTGCAGGCGGCGGATGCTCGCGTAGGTGAGGCCCTCGGCCAGAGTCTTGAGCGACCAGCGCAGGTGAACGGGGTAGAGGACGACGAGGGCTGCCAGGGGTGGGGGAGGATGCCCTGGAGGGCCAGGAGGAGAAGGAGGGCGTGGGCCAGGGTGAAGAGGGCCAGGCTGGCGGCGAAGGTGCGGCGCTGGCCGAAGATCACCGCGTTGGTCCGGATGGCGTTGAGGACGTCCCCCTGGTGGTCGCGGACCTCCTGGGTCAGGTGGCCGGCGGCGAAGGTCAGGGCGAAGAAGGTGGCGATCGCGAGGCCGCGGCGGTCGATGGCGCTCCCCAGGGAGTAGCCTAGGAGGAAGTGGAGGGCGCCGCCGGCCAAGTGGGCCGCCGAGTTGAGGAGCGGTCTGCCCTTCCAATTGAAGCGGGGCAGGGAGTAGAGGGCGCTCAGAGCGGCGATGGCCAGGGACAGCCAGAGGGTGCTTGGGCCGAGGCGGCTGAAGAGGAGGAGGCTCAGGACCAGCAGGCCGGCCGCCAGACCGCCGATCTCCTTGCGGCCCACGCCTCTGGCCGTGAAGACGCCGGCGGTCTTGTTGGGGTCGGTGAGGTCGGTGGTCAGGCCGGACCAGTCGTTGAGCATGAAGATGTGCGCCACCAGGCAGACGTTGGCGGCGATGAGGATCGCCAGCGGTCCCGACGTTCGCCGCCGCCGGGTGGCGGATCGCGAAGGCGGCGCCGAGCAGAGGCGAGCCCTGGAGAACGAGGATCTCTTGCGGGCGCAGGCAGGACAGGTAGCGGCGAAGGCGCTCGCCGAGGCGGCCTCCGGTCGAGGTGGCCGCCGGCACGGCGGGCGCGAGCCGGGCGCCGGCCTCGGTGGGGGCGTGCGATCGGTCACTGGCGGCTCGAGCCGCGCGGTGGAAGTTTTAGCCGTTCGGATGGGGTTGCCGGAGGTGCGCATATTGATGCAGCAAGCCTTAGCCAGAGCGCGTAGCCGGCGTCCTCCGACCAGTAGTATCGAGAGACCGTCGCGGTGAGATCGTTGTGGTAGAGGAGCGGCGGATTTTTTCGCAAAAGGGCGAAGTCGTCCTTGGCGAGCTGGCGCAGCACTGCCTGGATCTCCGCCAGCGTCGGCCGGCGCGCGCCCCAGCAGCCGGACGGCGGACACCCAGATCTCCTGGCCCGGCACCGGCGTCCGCATCCGTGATTCGGGCAGCTCCAGCGCGCAGCCGGCGCGCCGGAGGTCGGTCAGGCGCAGGATCGGGACCAGCGGCGCCATTCGGTAGTAGACCCAGACCCGGTCCTGGTCGACGACGGGGCGGAGAGCTTCGCAGAGCGCGCGGCCGGCCGGCGGCCGCACCTCGGCGAGCAGCAGCAGCACGTGCATCTGGATGGCGATGTCGGCAGGGTTCGGATCGCCGCCGGGGTCGAGGCACTGGTAGGCCTCACGCGGCGCGAGCCAGGTGCGGTAGAGCCCCTCGGGGGTGCGATATTGGTCGAGGGTCGCCAGGGCGGCCGGCAGCCGCCGGCGGTCGGGGTCGGGAGCGAGCCTCCAGACGAGCGCCGTGTCGTCGGTATCGGGTGTGATGGCGCACCCCAGGGTGCCGATGCCGGGAGCGTCCGGCAGGCCGTGGTAGCGCACCAGTCCGCCGGCCTCGATCTGGGCGGTGAGGTGCCGGCGGGCGCGCTGCAGGCTGTCGCCGAGACCGCCGGTGGCCGCCAGCGGATCGAGCAGGTCGACCAGGAGAGCGGTGAGGTAGGTGTTCATCTCCGGGCGCGGCTCCTGGAAGCGCGCCGCGCTCGTGTAGGCGGTGAGCCAGTAGCCCGGCCCCTGCTGGTGCTCGCGAAGCCGCGCCGCCGCCGTCCGGAAGCCCTCGTCGAGATCCTCGCCGGCGGCCGGTGCCGCCCGCACGGTCAGCTTGCGCTTCTCCAGGTAAGATCCCTCCCCCTTCTCGGAGGCCCAGGCGAAGGCGGTCAGAGAGTGCTCGCCGGGAGCGAGGCCGGCCGTGTCGAGCTTGATGCGCCAGCCGGCGGGGCTCGCCTCGTGCAGCACGCCGCGGACGTCGGGCCGGTCGAAGAAGGCGCGGGAGGCGACGGGCTGGCCGGCCGTCGACGATGACCGCCACCTGCCAGGGCGTGGCGTGGCCGGCCAGCGCCCAGCCGGCGACGGCGATCTCCTGGCCGGCGGTGATGGCGGAGACCGCGCGGCCGCCGGCCTCGATGAGGTCGAGGCCGCCGCGCGTCTCGATCATCAGCTCCCCCGGCGCGAGGCCATGCTGGAAGGAGGCGATGAAAGGCGCGTTCCGCCAGTCCCACGCGGCCCGCATCTGATCGGGACCCTTGGCGATGGCGAAGATCGCGCCGTCGGTCGCGCCGGTGTACCAGAAGGCGCCGATGGCCTGGATGGCGACCGCGGCGCCGACCGCGAGCAGGAAGCACGCCCGGCCGAAGCCGCGCAGCGCGGCGGCCACCGGCACCAGCATCCAGAGGAGCAGAGGCAGGAGGTCGGTCATGTAACGCGGCCCCCAGGAGTAGCCGCCCCGCCAGTCGGCCTTGGCATAGAGCAGGATCTGGAGGACGACGCCGGCGCCGATCGCCAGGCTGAGGCCGCGCTCGCGGCGGTCGCGCGGCGGGTGCCGCCAGGCCAGGACGAGGAAGAGCAGGAAGGGTGAGAAGACGAACAGCCCCCGCGTCGGGCTGAACAGCAATCCGCCGAGGCCGGAAAGCAGGTCGTACTGGAGGGCGTTGGGCTTGCCCATCAGCCCGTAGCCGCCGGCGACGTGGCCGGCCACTCCGAGGTTGTAGAGCAGCACCAGGCCCACCGGCAGCGCCGCCGCCGCGGCGAGCAGCGCCGCCCGGCGGCCGGCCCAGAACAGTCCGTAAGCGCCCAGCGCCGCCGCGAGGATGGCATCCGGAGGGCGGTTGCCGGCGATGAGTCCGCACAGCAATCCCGCCGCGATCGCCCGCGGCGCGGTGCACGGCCCGGTGAGGAGCAGCAGGGCGCCGATCACCAGGAGCTCAGCCATCCCGTGCTGCCATAGAGCCTGGCTGCCGATCACCCAGGTGGTGGTGCCGAAGGCATAGGCCAGGGTGAGCAGCAGCGCGACCGGCGCCGCCGCCCGGCGCCGCAGCAGCAGGTAGAGGAGCGCCGCGGAAAGCGCCGCCACCAGCGAGGCGGAGAGCTTCTCCATGACCTTCGCCATGTGGTCCAGCCGCGCATCCGTCCAACCCCGCAGGTGCAGGTAGCCGACCGCGGGGAGGTAGAGCGGCGCGATGAGCACCGGTGCCACCACGGGGTAGAGCGAGATGGTGTGGCCGCCGGCCACGTGCACCATCCAGTACGCCGCGTCGCCTCGCCCCTGGGCGGCGAGCGGCGCGATCGGATCGAGAAGGAGGGTGTGGTACCGCCAGATCGCGAACGGCAGGTAGCGCGCCGGGTAGGTGTCGCCGGCGCTGATCGCCCGCAGGTTGGCGTTGTAGACCAGCAGGCAGCAGAGCCCGATGAGCAGGCTCGCCCGCAGCTCGCGCCCGCCGCCGAGGACCGGGGTCATGGTTTCCTGCTCACTTGCACGGGCTTCCTACGGGGGTCCGTCTTCACTTCGAAGGTTGGCGAGAGGCCGGAGGCTACCACAAGGCGCCGCCGCCATGAAAGGACGGAAGCGGAGGACGGGCTCCTCTTATACACGTCTCCCTTGCCGGTGGGTGCGTCATGCCCTTCGAGGCCTCCCCCGCCATGGCCACCTCCTGAGTTGCGTCTTGACAACACAACTCTACTGGGAGTCCCATGGCCCGTCACGCTTTTGCAGAACTCTCCGTACACTACCGAAATGGGAGCGGTTGGGAGGGAAGCGCACTTCCCCGAGGGCCGAGCCATTTGAACACGCCCCAGGCAGAGGGGGTCTGCTCCAATTTCCTATTGATCATGAGGCTCCGGGTGGACGTGGAATTCGTCCCCCGCTTCGCCGACGGGATCGATATGCACGATTGTCGAGGCAAGATAGGGGAATCGATGCCCGAGTTGGTGGCTGACCTCCTTGGCGATCGCATGGCCTTCGGTCACCGAGAGGTGGGGCGCCACCGCCACGTTCAGCTCCGCGCGCAGGCGGTGGCCCAGCCAGCGGGCGCGCACTTCGGTCACGGCCTCGACGCCCGGGGTCTGGCGGGCAGCGGCCCCGAGCTCGTCGATCAGCCCCGGCTCTACCCCATCCAGCGCCCGCGTGAACACGGCTTTGCCCGACTGCCAGATGACCCGCACGATGGCGATCGTGATGAGCAGCCCGACGATGGGGTCGGCCAGCGGGTAGCCCAGCCAGACGCCGACCGCGCCGACCAGCACGGCCAGACTCGTCCAGCCGTCGAGACGCGCGTGGTAGCCGTCCGCGATCAGCGCCGCGCTGTCGATCTCCTTGCCGACCTTGATCCGGAACACGGCGACGGCCTCGTTGCCGATGAATCCCACAATGGAGGCCGCCACCACCGCCCAGAGATGGCTCACGGCCTGCGGGTTCTGGAAGCGATGGATGGATTCGTAAGCCGCCACGACCGCGCTGAAGGTGATGGTCAGGACGATGGCGATGCCCGCCAGGTCCTCCACCCGGCCGTAGCCGTACGAGAACCTCTTGTTGGGTTTCCGGCGCGCGAGCGCGAAGGCGATCCAGAGCGGAACGGCGGTGGCCGCGTCGCCGAAGTTGTGGATGGTGTCGGCCAGCAGGGCGACGCTGCCCGAGAGCCAGACGACGACGATCTGGATCAGGGCCGTTATGAACAGGACGACGAAAGACCACTTGATGGCAAAGATGCCCCTCTCCGAGGTGGTGAGGGAAGGCTCCACCACGCCGTGGGTATGGCCATGCCCGCCGCCGGAGCCGGAGCCGTGGGGGTGGTCGTGGCCATGGTCATCGTCATGGCCAGGAGTCTCGGGATGCGAGGAGTGGTTCATGCTTCCGCCCTTTCCATGCCTTCAGCATGAGGATCTGGCTCGGTTCCTCCCCAGCGGGCGAACAGAACCGGCACCAGCACCAGGTTCAGAAACGTCGAGCTCAGGAGCCCCCCAGGATCACCAGCGCCATGGGACTCTGGATCTCATTGCCCGGCTTGCCGCCCGCGAGGACCAGGGGGATGAGGGCGAGGCCGGCGGTCAGCGCGGTCATCAGCACCGGTGCCAGCCTCTCCTCCGAGCCCTGGGCGACCGCCTCGGACAGGCCGAGCCCCTCCTCGGCCATCAGATGCTGATAATGGGAGACCAGCAGGACGCCGTTGCGAGTGGCGATGCCGAACAGGGTGATGAAGCCGACGAGGGAAGCGACGGACAGCACCCCGCCGCCCAGGGCGACGGAGAACACTCCGCCGACCAGGGCCAGGGGAAGGTTGACCAGGACGATCAGGGCCGCACGGTGACTGCGGAAGGCGAAGAAGAGCAGGCCGTACATTCCGATCAGCACCAGGCCGGAGAGAGCGGCGAGATTGCGCACGCTGCGCGCCGCCTCCTCGAACTGGCCACCGTACGCGACGCGATATCCGGGGGGTACCTGGAGTCCGGCGTCGAGGGTTCGCCGGACCTGCTCGACCGCTCCGGTCAGATCGGCGCCGGTGATGTTGGCGGTGATCATCGCGACTCGCTCGACGTTCTCCCGCCGGACCATTCCCGGCCCGAGGTCGAAGCGTGGCCGGGCGACGTCCCCCAGGCGGATCATGCGGCCCGAGGGGGTCGGCACTGGCAGGGCGGCGAGCTCTTCCCGTGATTCGCGCAGCCGCTCGGGCAGGCGGACGATGACTCGCGAGACGACGCCATCCTCCACGATCTCGCCGGCCTCGGTGCCCTGGAACATCGCCTCGACCGTGCGGGAGAGGGAGGCGGGAGTGAGCCCGTATTGTGAGAGAGCGCCGCGGTCGAAGTCGATCACGAGCTGTGGCACGCTCGCCTGCTCCTGATTGGAAATGTCGACGATCCCCGGCACCGGGGTCAGCAGCGTCTGGGCCTGGGCCGCGAGCCCCCGCAGCACCGCGAGGTCGGGTCCGAAGATCTTGACCGCCAGGTTGGTCTTGCTGCCCGAGATCATGTGGTCGATGCGGTGGCTGATCGGCTGGCCGAACGAGACCTGCGCGCCCGGGATGGTCGCCACCGCCTGGCGCATCTCCTTCAGCATCTCTTCCTTGGGCCTCCCCTCGCGCAACACGACCTCCATCTCCGAGGCGTTGACCCCCTGGACGTGCTCGTCCCGTTCGGCCCGGCCGGTACGCCGGCTGGTCAAGACCACCTCGGGAAAGGCGAGGAGAGCCTCCTCGACCTGCCTCCCCACGGCATCTCCCTCTTCAAGCGTGATGCCAGGAGGGCTGACGATGGCGATCGTGAGCGCCCCCTCGTTGAAGGGTGGGAGGAAGCTCCGGCCGAGGAAGAAGAAGACGCCCAGTGATGCCACCGTCGCCAGGGCCGTCACTACGATGACGGGCATGGGATGGCCGAGCGACCACCGCAAGGCGGGCCGGTAGGCGCGATGGAAAGCCCGCAGCAACCAGGGCTCGGGCTGATCGAGCGCCCGCGAGCGGGGTAGAAGGAGGGAGCAGAGGACCGGGGTGACGGTGAGCGACACCAGGAGCGAGGCCAGGAGCGCCGAGACGTAGGCGAGCCCCAGCGGCCGCAGGAGCCGTCCTTCCATGCCGGGCAGCACGAAGAGAGGCAGGAACACCAGGACGATGATCAGCGTCGCGAACAGGATGGCTCCCCGCACCTCCGACGAGGCTCGGAAGACCACGTCGAAGGCGGAACAGCGCGCCCCTTCAGGCTTCGCCCGCTCCTGGCGCAGCCGCCGGAAGACGTTCTCGACGTCGATAATGGCGTCGTCCACGAGGGCGCCGATGGCGATCGTCAGGCCGCCCAGCGTCATGGTGTTGAGGCTGTGGCCGAAGAGCGAGATCACGAGCACCCCGGCGATCAGCGAGAGGGGAATGGCGAGCGCCGAGATCAGGGTCGCGCGGAAGTTGCCGAGAAAGAGGAAGAGCACCACGACCACCAGGATCGCGCCGTCGCGCAGAGCCGTGGTCACGTTGTGGATCGCGACGTCGATGAAGTCGGCCTGCCGGAAGTTTTCGGTCTCGATCTTCACCTCTTTGGGGAGCGACTTGGCGAGGCCGGCGAGCAGCCGGTCGATGTCCCGGTCAGCTCCAGGGTATTGGCGTCCGGCTGCTTCTGGACCGACAGGATCACCGCCGGCTGCATGCGGTAGGAGGCGGTACCGCGCTTGGGTTCGGGACCCTCGCGGACGGTGGCGACGTCGCCGATCAGAACCGGCACCCCGCCTTCCATCTTGAGGACGGTGCCCGCGAGGTCGGCGGCGCCGTGGGCGCGGCCGAGCCCGCGGACCAGGTACTCCTGCCCGCGGTCGACGTGGAAGCCGGCCGCCGAGCTGCGGCTCGCCTGTCCCAGAGCTTCGTCAGATCGTCGACGGAGATTCCGCGCTGCGCGAGAGCGGTGGGATCGGCCTCGACCTGATACTCCCGGACATCGCCGCCGATCGGCACCACCTGGGAGATGCCGGCACCGACAGCAGGTGCGGCGCACGACCGTCTCAGCCAGCAGGCGCAGTGCATGGGCGGGATCGTCTTCGAGGTGAGAGCGATGAAGGTGATCTCTCCCATCACCGAGCTGATCGGACCGAGCTGCGGCGGATCGACGCTGGCCGGAGCTGAGCCCCCTGGAGACGCTCGGAGACGACCTGGCGAGCGCGTAGACGTCCTCCCCCCAGCCGAATTCCACCCAGACGACCGAGATGCCAGCGCCGAGACGGAGCGCACCCTGCGCACTCCCGGAGAGCCGTTGAGGACCCATTCAACAGAAACACCAGAGTCTCGACCTCTTCCGGGCCATACCTCGAGCCTCGGTGACCACGTGACCGTGCGCGCTGACGTCCGGAAGACGTCGAGCGGCAGTTGGCGGCGTAGATCGAGCCGAAGACCAGCAGAGCCGGCCGCCAGCAGGATCATCCCGCGATGCGGAGGGAAAAACGATGATGGCATTCAACATGGCGGCCCCCTAGTGGACGTGTCCTTCGATCGCGCCGGAGCCGAGCAGCGAGCTGCGGCGGATGGCATTGCCGCCGCGGGTGACGATGCGCTCCCCGGCCGCGATCCCCTGCACCAGCGAGCCCGCCCTGGCGGGCCTCAACCTGGACCTCGCGACGTCGAAGCTCTCGCCCTCGAGCTGCACATAGACGACCTCGACCCCGCTGTCGTCGACCAGCGACGAGGCGGGGATCACGATCCCGGCGAGCGCGCGAGGCAGCAGCACCTCGGCTTCGACGCGGCTCCCCAGGCGCAGCAGATCGACGCCCCGGCGGATCTCGAGAACCACGCGCACGGTGCCAGTCCCCGCCCTGATTTCCGAGCGCCGAGACCAGCGCAGATCCTCCCCCGGCACGGCGAACGGCTCCTCGCCGGCCCAGCGGCGAATGGAGAGCCCCGCGGGATTTTGGGTAAACGCCCCCGCCTGCTCCGGCTGCAGCGCCAGCTCGAGCCAGATGGGCGACGTGCGGACGACGCGTCCCAGGGGAGTTCCGGCGGCGACGAACTGCCCGGCTCACCGTCACCTCCGCGATCCGGCCGGCGATGGGCGAGGCGATCCGGAAGCTCTCCGGCCCGGCCGTCCCACCCCCGCGCACCGCCGAGGCGGCGCGCGCTCCTGGCGGGCGGCGTCCAGGCGGGCGGACAGCGACTTCACCCGCGTCTCCGCCTCCTCCACGTCCCGGCGGCTCGTGGCCTCGACGGCGAGCAGGTCGCGCAAGCGGTCGAACGCACCCGGCGGTCCCCAGCTCCCCCTCCAGCTCGGTGACGTCGGCCCGCAGCTCCGCCAGGCTGCTGTCCGCTGAAACCCGGGGGGTCAGCACGAAGAGCGGAGTCCCTCGCCCGACGTCGATCCCCGCGTGGGGCCAGCGGGCCGAGGTGACCACGCCGTCGGCGGGAGCCGTCAGCGTGACCTCCCCGCCGGCCGCCGGACGCACGATCCCGGGGCGCGCAGGCCCTGTTTCACCGTTCCCTCCTGGGCCGGGGCGTCGCGAACTCCGTCCGCCACTGCTGCTCCTTGAGGAAGCTGACCGGCTGGCCGGTGGAGGCTTTCTCGCCCGGGCCGCCGGCGGGTGGCTCGGTGAGGCCGCCAGGAGACGCCGCGCTCCCTACGTTCACCCGGCCGGCCGCGACGTCCTCGCTCGCCTTGCCGTTGCGCACCCGGAAGATCAGGTCGTAGGCGCCTTCCCGGGCGGGCTTGAAGACCACGTTGAAGATGCCCGGGCGCGAGGGTTTGGGGGCGAGAAAGGTTTCTTCCCGGCCATCCGGGCTGCGCAGGATACCGGCGACCGATCCCTCGTTCAGGGCGGAGAAATCCGGCAGGTAGGTGAGATGCGCGTGCGAGAGCGCCTCCCGTCCGGCGATCATCGGCTCCGTCTCGGCGAACAGCTCATAGTGGCCGCCCCAGGCGGTCACCGACCAGCTCTCCGGCTCGGACTCCTTCTTGCCCTCCGCTTGGGAAGAGCCGCCTTCCGCGGCCGGTTTGGCGTTCCGGCAGGCCGGCAGCGCGAACAGAACGGCGATCAGCAGCAAGATCAGGGAACGGCTCATGGCAGATCTCCATAAAGAGCCGCCCCGTGGCGGCCTCCAGGTCACGTTGCGCGGTCAGCGCATCCTCCCGGACCTCCAGGGCGGTGGTCCGGGCCACGAGCGCCGCACGCAGGGAATCGAGAAGGTCGGTCAGCCCGGACTCACCGAGCTGGTAGGCGGCTGAGGCTCCGGCAATCAGATCGCTGGTCTCCGCGGCCGCGCTCTCAGCCGCGGCGGCCTCGGCTCGAAGGAGGTCGTAGGCGGCGAGCGCTCCGGCCCGCTCGGCCCGCGCGCGATGCGGGCCAGCTCTAATTCGGCCCGGGCGGTCAGAGGCGAGCCTCCGCCTCCCGGCGGTCGGCCTGGCGGCGGTCGAACAGCGGCACCGTCCAGCCGGCGGAGACCACCGGGCCGGAAGCCGTGGTGCGCCGGTCCTCGATGCGCTTCCAGCCGAGTCCCAGAGCGGGCGATTCAAAAATCCGCGAGCTGAGCCGGCGCAAGGCCTCGGCCCGTTCCACCTCGCGCTCGCGGGCCACGAGATCGGGCCGGCGGGCGAGGTCTGGAATTGATCCGGCCGGAGGGAGCAAAGGACCAGTGACGGGCCGGGCATTCGGCGGAATGCTCGGGGACCAGACGGCCACGGTGCTGTGCGCCACGGCCAAGCGGGCCTCGGCCCGGGCGAGATCAGCCCTGGCCTGGGACTCTTCGAGGGTGAAGCGGCGAGCCGCCAGGCCCGGAATCTCCCCACCTCGCGCCCGGCACGAGCCCGCTTGGCCAGCTCAGCGACTTGCGTCAAATGGCCGGCCAGGAGCTCCCTGCGCTCCCAGGCAAAGGCCCAACCAGCATAGACCGCCCGAAGGTCTAGCCGGAGCCGGAGCCGTGCCGCCTCGAGTCGGCTCTCTGCAACGGCCATCCTTTTGTTCGCCGCCTCTCGCCGCAGCGCGCGGCGGCCGTCGAGCGGCGGTGTCCAGGTCACTCCGGCGGTCCTCTCCCGGGCTGCCCCGCTGGGCTCCTCGATGGTAGCCTCGATCACGGGATTCGGCAGCAGGGAGGCGCGAACCGCCTCAGCGGCGGCGATCTCACGTTCCCCGCCAAGCGCCACCGCGGCCGGGTGCTCCACGGTCACGGCGGCGAGGAACTCCTCCTCCGTCACCGTCGGGGCCTCCTGTGCCACGACCGCCGTGGGCACCAGGAGAAAAAACAGGATGATGCATGCGCGTCGCATGGCGCCTCCATTTCAGAAAACCTCGGAAAACACGGTATCGGCGATGCCCTGCGCACCGCTACTATCCCTAAGAGAGCCTTCTAGGAGGCTGATCAAATCAGCAGCTGCAGAGGAGATTGAGCCGTGGCTCGCTGGCGCTGGGGACCTGATCTCTCCCGCCTCAAAGCGCGCTGTAAAGCAGGAGCTGCCCAGCCTTCGTGCTTCCAAACATGCAGGCGCCTGGAGGTCCCGCGTTGTTCCACGAGCGTCGCGAGGTAGAAGTGTGCTCGTGATCGGGAACGCCCTCCCCATGCTCGTGCCCATGGATCAGAGCCTCGGCGAGCTCAGACCACTCCGCGTGGTGACCGGCGGCATCGTCCGCGTGCTCAAGATGCCCAAGGGCATGCGCTCCCAGCCCCAGCCACTGCGGCATCATTGCAGCGGCGAAGAGGAGAAGAGCGGCGGCGAATCGCTTGCGCGTCGCACGCCGGGATTGTGCCGCATCCAGTCCCACCGGGTCAAACGCCGGGGCCGGGCAGTTGCTGAGCGCTCCCGCCCGGTTCTCCTCTGATAGACTTTCCCTGTCCTGAGATACCCGTCATTCCGTGACCGCCCGTTGAATCCAGCCGACCCCCTTTCCCGACGTGCTGCGCGAGATCCACGTCCGTAACCTGGCCGTTCTGGCCGAAGCCGCCGTCGAGTTCGGGGCGGGGTTCAACGTGCTTTCGGGGGAGACCGGCGCCGGCAAGTCGATCGTCGTCGATTCGCTCTCGCTGCTCGCGGGGGCGCGGGCCAGCACCGAGATGGTGCGCACCGGGGCCGAGGCGCTGACCGTCTCCGGCGTCTTCGAGCCCGAGGGGGACGGCTGGCGGACGGTGCTGGAGGAGGCCGGGCTGGAGGCGGAGGGGGCCGAGGTCCTGGTGCGCCGGGAGATCGGCCGCAGCGGCCGCAACCGCGTCTTCGTCAACGATCAGCCGACCACGCTGCGGCTGCTCGCCGACCTCGCCCCCTATCTTCTCCGCATCCATGGCCAGCGCGACGAGCTGGGACTGATCGAGCCGGACCTCCAGCGCGCCATGCTCGACCGCAGCGGCGGCCCGGAAGCCGCGCCGCTCCTCGCCCGCGTGGCCGAGGCCTGCGAGCAGCACGCGCGCCTCGCCGAGCGGCTGGAGCACCTCTCGGGGGACGACCGCATGCGCCGCGAGCGGATCGACCTCCTCCGTTTCCAGGCCTCCGAGATCGACGCCGCCAAGCTGCGCGCCGGCGAGGAGGCGGAGCTCAAGGCGGAGCGGGACGTCCTGCGCAACGCCGAGGCGATCACCCGCTCGCTCGGCACCGCCTTCGCCCTGCTCTTCGAGGAGGAGGGGGCGGCGGTCGAGCGGATCGGCAAGGCCGGCTCGCTGCTCGCCGAGATCGAGGCCTGGGAGCCGGCCGCCGCGGCCTGGAGGGCGGAGATCGAGGAGACGCGCATCCGCCTGACCGAGACGGCGCGCTCGCTGCAGCACCGGCTGGACGGCCTGGAGGCCGATCCGGCGCGGCTCGACTTCATCGAGGAGCGGCTGGCCACCATCGAGCGCCTCTGCCGCAAGCATGGCGGGGATTCCGCCGCCGTCCTCGCCCGCCGCGCCGGGATCGAGGCCGAGCTCGCCGAGCTCGAAGGGGACGCCGAGAACCGCGACGAGCTGGAAGGGAAGGTCGCCGCCGCCCTCGCCCAGTACCGGGACGGGGCGCTGGCGCTCTCCCGAGGCCGCGAGGAGTGGGGGAAGGCGCTGGTCGAGCGGATCGAGGGGGAGCTCAAGGATCTCGGGCTCGCCCGCGCCCGCCTCTCCGTGGCGCTCGAACGGCGCCGCCGGGCCGGGAGCCCGCTTGGTGATCGACGGCGAGGAGATCGACTTCGGCCGCGAGGGGATCGATCAGGTCGTCTTCCTCTTCGCCCCCAACCCCGGGGAGCCGCCGCGGCCGCTCGCCCGCATCGCCTCGGGGGGCGAGCTGTCGCGCATCCATCTCGCCCTCCAGCTCGCCTCGCGGGGCGAAGCCGAGAAGGCCCATCCGACGCTGGTCTTCGACGAGGTGGACACCGGGATCGGCGGCGCCGAGGCCGCCGCCCTGGGCGCCAAGCTCCAGCGCCTCGCCAAGGGCGGGCAGATCCTCGCCGTGACCCATCTGCCGCAGGTGGCGAGCTACGGCGATCTCCACTTCAAGGTCGCAAGCGGGTGGACGGCGACCGCACCAGCGTGAAGGTCGAGGAGCTGGAGGCCGGGGACCGGGTCGAAGAGGTGGCCCGCATGCTGGCCGGCAAGAAGATCACCGACACCTCCCTCTCCCACGCCCGGGAGCTGATCGCCGGCTCGGCCCGCAAGCGGCGGGGATGAGCACCCCGATCTGGCACTGGGGCGAGCACGTCGCTCCGCTCCGCGACCTGCTCGCCCGCGGCGGCGTGCTGGCGATCCCGACCGAGTCGAGCTACGGCCTGGGGGTCGATCCCTGGAACCGGACGGGGGTCGAGACGATCTATCGGATCAAGGAGCGCGAGGCGGGCAAGGCGCTGCCGGTGGTGATCGCCGGCCGGGAGCAGCTCGCCGGTTTGGGGATCGATCCCGACCTGCATATAGTTGAACGCCTCCTCGCCTTCTGGCCGGCGCCGTTGACCGCGGTCCTGCCGGTCGCGCGGCCGCTGCCGGCCTCGGCCGGCGGACGGAATCTGGCCGTGCGGGTGCCGGATCACGACCGGCTGCGGGAGCTGCTCGCCGCGATCGGCCACGGGCTGACGGCGACCAGCGCCAACCGGAGCGGCGAGCCGCCGATCCTGGAACCGGCCGGGGTCGCGGACGCTGCTCGCCGGCGAGGACGCGATGGTGGTGGACGGCGGCGCGCTCCCGGGCGGGCCCCCCTCGACGCTGGTGGCAATAGAAAAGGATGGGCTCGTGGTTCTACGAACAGGAAGATTTCCCTCCGAGCGCCTCATTCAAGAGCTCGGTCGATCCACGGGAGAAGAACAAGCATGAAGCACCCAGCGTTTGGTGTCTCGGCCGGGGCGGCGTTCCTGCTCGCCGCGGCAGCCCTGCTCGCGGCTCCGGCCGCCTCGCGAGCGGCGGATCCGGCGGCCTCCTCCGGCCCCTGTGGACAGCGCCGCCGCGGCCTCGGGCGTGCCGGCGGGCGCGCTGCCCACGATCCCGCTCGCCGAGGTCCAGCGCGGCCAGCGCGGCTACGGCCTGTCGGTCTTCTCCGGCACCGAGCCCGAGCGCTTCGACGTCGAGGTGATCGGCATCATGCGCAACGTCAGCCCGGACGTCAGCTACATCCTCGCCCGCCTGACCGGCAAGGGGCTCGAGAAGAGCGGCGTGGCGGGGGCATGAGCGGCAGCCCGGTGTTTCTCGACGGCCGGCTCGCCGGCGCGGTGGCGTTCAGTTGGCCGTTCACCAACGAGGCGATCGCGGGGATCACGCCGATCGGCTCGATGCGGCAGCTCTCGGGCCTGAAGCCGATCCCGGTCTCGCCGCCGCCCCCCTCGATCAATCTCTCGGACATCCTCACCGGCCATCTCCCCAAGGATCTGATCGCGACGCAGTTCTCGCGCCTCCTGCCCCGGTTCGCCGACGGCGCCGCGCCGGCGGTCCAGTGGACGGCCGGCGGCTTCGGCGAGAAGTCCCAGGGGATGCTGCGGCAGGTGCTGGGGAGCGTCTCCTCGGCGGGCAAGGCCGCCCCCGGCACGGTGTCCGACGACCTCACCCCCGGCAAGGCGGTGGACGTGGTGCTCATGGACGGCGACTTTCAGCTCGCCGCCAACGGCACGGTGACCGACCGCTACGGCGACCAGGTCCTCGCCTTCGGCCACCCCTTCCTGGGGCTCGGCCCGGTGCGGGTGCCGATGGCGACCGCCGAGGTGGTCACGGTGCTCTCGAACGCCAACAGCTCGTTCAAGATCTCCAACTCCGGCAAGATCGTCGGCGCCTTCGAGCAGGACCGCAAGACCGGCATCCAGGGGCGGATCGGCGCCGAGGCGCCGATGATCCCGATGGTGCTGCGGGTCAAGAGCGAGCGCCCGCGCGAGTACAGGATGCGGCTCGCGGCGCTCCCGGAATTCGTGCCGCTGCTGGTGGGCAGCGGCGTGGTCGCCGGGCTCGAGGCCGCCAGCTACACGACCGGCTCCCAGAGCCTCGACATGACGGCCCGTCTCGGCCTCCGCGGCTACGGCGACCTGGTGGTGCGCCAGAGCTTCGACGGCAACTCCGCGGTGAGCGAGGCCTCGAGCTTCCTGCTGGCGATCGTCTCCTACATCTCCCAGAACCCGCTGGAGAAGGTCGACGTCGAGAGCGTCGAGGTCGACCTCGCGCAGACCGATCAGCCGGTGTTCGCCAATCTGGTGGGCGCCAACGCCAGCCGCACCGTGGTCCGCCCCGGCGACCGCGTGATGCTGAACCTCGACTTCGTCCCCTATCGCGGCGACCGCTTCCGCCACTCGATGCCGCTCGACCTTCCCGGGGATCTGCCGGCCGGCCGCTATTCGCTGCTGGTGGGGGACGGCGCGAGCGTCGACGCCGCCCGCCTCTCGCTCGAGCCGGCCGAGCCGGTCAGCTTCCCGCAGGCGCTCGAGCTGCTGCGCTCGTTCCACTCGCGGCGCGACCTGATCGTGCTGGGGGTCTACGGCGGGGCGGGTCTGTCCGTGGCCGGCGAGGCGATGCCCCGGCTGCCGGGCTCCGTGCGCTCGCTCTGGGGGGCCGCGGCCTCGGGGAGCGCGGTCGCCCTGCGTTCCGCCGTCGTGCAGGAGAAGCGCGAGGCGATGGACGTGCCGATCCAGGGATTGGTGCGGATCGACCTCGACGTGCGCCGCCGCGAGCCGGTGGCCGGGGAAGATCAGGGAGCGGGTGCGGCGGAGAACGGCGTGGCGTCCAAAGACAAGGGGAGGGTATGAGGAGAGCGCGATTCAACATTCTGGCCGCGGGGCTGCTGGCGGCCGCGGCCGTCCTGCCGGCACGCGGCACGCAGGTGAAGATCTTCCAGGCCCGCAGCCAGACGGCCTTTCTCGCCGGCACCCTCGACGGCGTCAGCGTCGACGCGCTCGGCCGCATGCAGCTCGCTCCCAGGGTCAACAAGGTGGCCTCGGTCGCCGAGCCCTTCCTGCTCTCCGCCGCCGTCCATCCGGACGGCTGGGTGGTGGGCACCGGCAACGCCGGCAAGGTGCTGAAGATCGATCGCAAGGGGGGCGTCACCGAGCTGTTCACCGCCCCCGAGCCCGAGATCTTCGCCGTCTGGTCCGATCCGGACGGCACCGTCTACGCCGGCACCTCGCCCAACGGCAAGGTCTACCGGATTCCGCCGGGCAAGGGGGCGAAAGCGGCCAAGGCCGAGCCCTTCTTCGATCCCAAGGCCACCTACATCTGGGCCCTCGCGCGCGCCGCCGACGGCTCCCTGCTGGTCGGCACCGGCACCGAGGGCAAGCTCTTCCGCGTCGACGCCAAGGGGAAGGGAACGGTCCTCTTCGACAGCGACGACACCCACATCCGGACGCTCGCGTCGCTCCCCGGGGGGGATGTCCTGGCCGGCACCGCCGGCGAGGGCCTGATCCTGCGGATCAGCCCCGATGGCCGGGCGCGCACCCTCTATGACGCCCAGGAGCCCGAGGTCGTCTCCCTGGCGGCGACGGCGGACGGCACCTGCTATGCCGCCGTGATCGCCTCCGAGGCGAGCCTGGTGGACCAGGCCAAGGATCAGGCTCCGGCGGCTCCGGCCGCCGCTCCCGGGCCGGCACGGAGGGGCGGCGGCGGCAGCCAGCCCCAGGTCTCCGTCTCCGTCGAACAGGTCGAGGCGCCGACGGTCGGCACCGGGCGCAAGGGCGGAGCCGCGGCGGCCCCGCGCAGCCAGGTGCTCTCGATCTCCCCCGCCGGCGTGGTCGAGAGCCTCTGGAGCTTCCCCGACGACACGGTCTACGGCCTCCTCTGGCAGAACGGCAATCTCTGGGTGGCGACCGGCCTCGAGGGGAAGCTCTATCGCTGGGCCGACCAGCAGATGCTCCTGGAGAAGGACGTCGACGAGCGGCAGATCGTGGCCGTGCTGCCGGGGGAACCGGGGCCGGCCTTCGCCACCACCAACGCCGCCGCCCTCTACCGGGTGACGGCGGGGACCGAGCGCGCCGGCACCTACACCAGCGCCGCGCTCGACGCCGAGCAGGTGGCGCGCTTCGGCACCTTCTCCTGGGAGGGGGATCTGCCGCCCGGCGGCACGGCGCGCTTCTCGTTCCGCAGCGGCGTCAGCGCCGAGCCGGACCGCACCTGGTCCGCCTGGACCGAGCCGCGCGAAGGGCGGGAGATCCCGCTGACCGGGCTGCCCCGGGGGCGCTTCGTGCAGTGGCGGGCCGAGCTGCGGGAGGGGGCTACCGCAGGTAAGGCAGAAGCGGCTTCGCCCCGCATCTACGAGACCGAGCTCTCCTACCGGCAGGAGAACCTGAGCCCCAAGATCGGCGGCGTCCAGGTGCTCGATCCGGGGCAGATCCTGGTGCCGGCCAACTTCAATCCGGCCAGCCAGGTCTTCGAGCCGGCCCATCCCAACCGCGACGGGATCTTCACCAGCCTGACCCCCGCCGCCGACGACGACTCCGGCGGGCGCAACAAACTGCTCTGGAAGCTCGGCTACCAGACGCTGCGCTGGTCGGCGGCCGATCCCAACGGCGACGATCTGGTCTACGATCTCTCCTTCCGTCCGGCCTCCACGGCCGGCGACAGGGAGGGGGACTGGCTCGAGGTGGTGAAAGATCTCAAGGAAGACCACTACAGCTTCGACGCCATGTCGCTGCCCGACGGGATCTACCGCTTCCGTCTGCGGGCCTCCGACCTGCCGTCGAACGATCCCGACGCCGCCCTGGTGGCCGAGCGGGTGAGCGATCCGGTGGTGATCGACCATGCCGCTCCCGGGCTCGTGAAGGTGGAGAAGGAGAACGGCGGCAAGCTTCTGCGGGTCACGGTGCGCGATGCCGAGAGCCCGCTGCGGGAAGCCGTCGTCAGCGTCAACGCGCAAGAGTGGAAGCCGGTGCGGGCGGCCGACGGGCTGCTCGACGGACGCACCGAGACCCTGCTGATCGAGACCGGCAAGCCGGGGGACCTGATGCTGCTCCGGGTCACCGATGCCGCGCATAACGTCATCACCTTCAACCTCGGCCAGGAGCGATGAGCAAGCGGATCGCGGTCTACCCCGGGTCGTTCGACCCCATGCACAACGGCCACCTCGACATCATCGAGCGTTGCCGTCCGCTGTTCGACGAAGTGGTCGTGGCGGTGCTGCGCAACGAAGGCAAGCAGCCCCTGTTCTCCGTCGAGGAGCGGATCGAGTCGATCCGCGAGATGGTCACCGGCGAGGTCCGGGTCGAGAGCTTCTCCGGCCTGCTGGTCGACTTCATGGATCAGGTGGGCGCCCGCGCCGTGGTGCGCGGGCTGCGCGCCGTCTCGGACTTCGAGTACGAGCTCCAGATGGCGCTGATGAACCGCCGGCTCAACCCGCGGGTCGAGACCGTGTTCATGATGCCCCGCGAGGACTACATCTACCTGTCGAGCCGGCTGGTGAAGGAGGTCTTCTCGCTGGGCGGCGATCTGACCGGGCTGGTCCCCGAGCCGGTGCTCGCCAGGCTGCGGCAGCGGCTGCCGCCCAAGTCGGGAGCCAAGGCGGGCTCGGGGGGGACCGCGTGAGCCTCGAGCGCTTCCTGCTGCGTCTCCCCAAAGTCGAGCTCCACGTCCATCTGGAAGGCTCGATGCGGCCGGCCGTGCTGCTGGAGCTGGCGCGGCGCAACGGCATCGAGCTGCCGGCCCAGGACGAGGCGGGTCTCAAGCGCTGGTTCCGCTTCACCGACTTCGAGCACTTCGTCCAGGTCTACCTCGCCTGCTCGCGGGCGCTGCGGTCCCCCGAGGACTTCCAGCTCCTGGCGCTCGACTTCCTGACCGAGCAGGCGTACCAGAACGTCGTCTACACCGAGGTCCACTTCACGATCTCGACCCACCTCGCCAACGGCGTCAATGGCGGCGAGGTGCTCGCGGCCCTGGCCGAGGCGATCGCGGAAGGGGAGCGGCGCCACGGCGTCACCCTGCGCCTGATCCCGGACATCGTGCGCAACGTCGGCGTCGAGCCGGCGGACCGCACGCTCGATTGGGCGCTCGCCGGCTGGAAGCGGGGAGTGGTGGCGGCTCTGGGTCTGTCCGGGAGCGAGCGGCTCTACCCGAACGAGCCCTTCCGCGACCATTTCATCGCGGCGAAGCGGGAAGGGCTCCACCGCGTGGCGCACGCCGGCGAGCACGCGGGTCCGGAGTCG
Source organism: uncultured Acidobacteriota bacterium (assembly GCA_963761645.1). GTDB lineage: Bacteria > Acidobacteriota > Thermoanaerobaculia > Multivoradales > UBA5704 > DATARR01. The sequence continues at coordinate 48,995 of CAVXIG010000033.1, read as the reverse complement.
ATCCGCTCGGTCCTCGACGTCTGCGACGCCGAGCGTATCGGCCACGGCGTGCGGGCGATCGAGGATCCGGACCCTGGTCGAGGAGCTGCGGGCGGCGCAGATCCCGCTCGAGGTCTGTCCGACCTCCAACGTCTGCCTGGGTGTGGTTCCGGACCTGCCGAGCCATTCCTTCGACCGGCTCTACCGGTCGGGCCTGGCGCTCTCCGTGAATTCGGACGACCCGACCTTCTTCAACACCAATCTCACCCTCGAATACCTGCGCCTGCACCAGACCTTCGGCTACTCCCCGGCCGAGCTGGCCGGCTTCTCGCTGGCCGCCCTCCGGCAGTCCTTCCTGCCGGAGGCCGAGCGTACAGCCCTGGAGGAGAGCTTCCGCCAGCAGTGCGACGTCCTGGGGAAAGAGATGTTCGGGGCGCCCGTCGAGCCGCCGGTGAGCTAGTCGATTAGTCGTCGGGGAGGGCCCAGAGCTCCATCCCATCGTCCGGGAGAGATGGAGGAGGTGCTCGAGCCTCTGCAGGAAATCGAGGAGCCCGCGCCAGCCGAATTCCTCGCCGAGGCGGATGTCGTCCGTCCCCTCCAGCCCGACCCACTCCGGCGGCTCGGGGATCTCCCGCTTCCGGGCGCGCACCGCGAGCTCCGCCACCTCCCGCTCCCACATCCCCCGGACCTCCGCGTCGATCCACGTCTCCTCGGCGGGATCGAGCCCCCGGAGCCCCTGGAAGACGGGGAACCCGGTCAGCCCCGAGAGATAGCCCACCAGCTCGTCGTCGAGGATGACGAAGGTCTCCTGCAGCGGGGTCCCCTCTTCGTCGGCCATCAGGAGAGTCCACGACATGGGAGGAGTCTATCCCGATTGACAGATTCAGTCGGGAAGACATATGTTCACTAAGGAGATTTTCCTATACTTTGCAGTCATCTTCTGTACCTCGGGTCGGATTCAAGGCATCTCGATGTCGTACTCCCTCTATGCCTCCAGCGATGGGCGCGGACACCCCATTGAGCTCCCCGACGGCGTAACCCCAGCCTTGGACGACCAGGACCCCAGCCTCCGTCTGATCGAGCAGATCCAGGCGGGTATCGACGTCGACGAGAACTGCCGGCGGCTCTACGAGCTGCACTATCGGAAAATCATCAATTTTTTCCGCCGCAAGCGCTTTTCTCCTGAAGAAAGCCGCGACCTCACCCAGGATGTCTTTTCCCGTGTCTTTCAAGCTATAGCCACCTTTCGACGTGAGTCCAGATTTGAAAGATGGCTGTTCGAGATCGCCGCCAACGCCTTCCGGAACGAGCTCCGGAAGAGAGGGGCGGAGAAGCGGGATGCGGTGGAGGTGTCGATCAATGTCTCTCCGGAGGATGAGGGCGTTTCTGCCCAGGTCGTGGAGCCGGTCTCCCAGGAGCAGAGCGCGCTGGACTCCATGATCAAGCGGGAGCGACGCGCGCGCCTGCGCTCGGCGTTGCAGGAGCTGCCGCCCCAGATGCGGACCTGTTGCATGCTGCGCTATGTGAGAGGGCTGAAGTATCAGGAGATCGCGACGGTGATGAAGATCTCCATCGAAACCGTCAAGGCGCACCTCCATCAGGCCCGCAAGCGGCTCATCGAGAAGCTGGGCGACGGGGGAGAGGGACCATCGTGAGCGACGAGATCCAGGATCTGGACCAGATGCTCGGCTTTCTCGGCGAGGACGGCCGCCAGCGGCGCGACCCCGAGGAGCATCCCAGTCCGGAAGAGCTGTCCGCCTACCAGGCGAACGAGCTGACCCCGGAAGAGGATGAGCGGATCCAGGACCACCTCGCCGTCTGCCAGCACTGCACGGAGCTGCTCCTGGATCTGGAGGAGTTCCTCGAGCCGCCCGCGGTAGCGGCCGAGCCCGCGGCCGACTTCGAGGCGGCGGCGGACTGGAAGAGGCTGCGGGAGGGGATGGGGCCGGTAGCCGGGAAGCCGGAGCCGCTCCGGAGTGAACACACCCGAGTTGCAGGATGACCGGGTGGCGAGATCGCTACAGATGTATAGAGCCTTGGCGGCGGTGCTGGGCTTTGTCGTGGTAGGGCTGTCCCTCTACACGGTTCGTCCCCACGGCGAGCCCGAGATCCTTCCTCCTCCAAAGTCGATCGAACTTCGAAACGATTCGTAGCCCCGGTACCTGGCGGCGATGAAGGTTCGCCTGCCCTTTTCTCTAGGTTTTTACTCTGCAGAGAGCTATCCGAGCTATTCGGATCGAGATCGTGGACAGCAGGGAAAGCTCACGCTATTCGTCCGAGAACGACCCTCTCGGAAGGGCTCATCCCCTTGCAGAAGGCTTTCTTCCTGCCCGGAGACTACGAAGTCCAGTTTTCAGGGCTGAAGGACGGGAAATCCGAACCCATCGGAAGGCCCAGGAAGCTCATCGTTCAGCCCTGACGCCCTCCGGAGAAGCTGGCATCACTTCTTGCCAGTCTGTTTCAAAGCTACAATAAGAACATTCCGCCACGTTAGGGGCACTCGGCCGCGCGAGATCTCGCGTTTATGGGGGGCCTGTGGTCCAAATGCCGACCTGCCGGGAGGATGTTCCCGAATGCTCCAGTCATGGAAGCGGATCGTGGTTCTTGGCGTGCTGATCGTGACGGGCCTCGGCGCCTCGGGATTTTTGGGCGCTCCTCAGGCTCCCTTGCCTCAGAAAAGCCCTCGTCCCCCCGCGCCGGCGCGGGGGAGCGAGGCGAATCCTCCCCTCCTGGTCGAGCAGCATTTCGAGTTGCTGAAGGAAGTGGGCAGACCCCGTGACCTCGCGCCGAACGTCCGTCATATCTACCGGGTCGATCTCAAGGCAGGTCAGCTTCTGCGCGTGGCCGTTCAGCAGGCGGGTATCGACGTCCGTCTGAATCTGTCAGGTCCCTCCGGTCAGCCTCCCATCGTCATCGACAGTCCGAATTCGAATCAGGGTGAAGAGCCTGTTCTTCTCGTCGCTCGCCGTCCGGGGCGCTACATGATGGTGGTTTCGACGGAGAGCGGGCACCGGACAGGTGAGACCTACGTCATCAAGATTGCGGAAATCCGTCGAGCCACACCCCAGGACCGCCGGCGAGCCTCCGCCCTGCAGAGCTATTACGCCGTGAAGGATCTGAGGCGTACGAGCGGGAAGAATCCCGCGGAGTTCCTGCCGGCCTTCGCCGCCGCAGCGCGTTCGCTGGATACGGCTGCGGCGCCCATGGATCTGCGTGCTTACGCATGGCAGGACCTGGGAGACCTGTATAGGGGGCAGAGGCTGTGGCGAGAGAGCCTCGAAGCCGACCGGAACGCGGCGGCGCTCTTTCATCGTTTGGGAATGAAACGCCGGGAGGCCACTGTCCTTACCGAGATTGGGCGGGATGAACAAAATTTGCTCGATGTCGAATCGGCGTTGAAGCACTTTGAGCAGGCACGCGCTCTTGCGCGGGCCGTGGGAGCCGAGAAAGAAGAGGCAACCGCCTCCATGCATCTCGGACTGTTCTACGCGGATCGGGCTGACACCTGGAATGCGACACGTCATCTCCAGAGGGCGGTTTCGCTCCGCAAAAAGAATCAGGACGATGACGGCCAATCCATGGCTTTGAATGGATTCGGCTTACTCTACATGCGTCTGGGGGAGAATGAGAAGGCTCTGAAGATTTTTGAGGATCAGCTCCAGAACCTCAGCTTGAGCCCTCTGAAGCGGGCCGTCGTTTTGACCCAGATGGGGCAGGTCTACGTAAGCATGAACCAGCCCCGCAGGGCTTTTCAATATTTTCAGCAGGCGTACGACCTCCAGAGCCGCGGCGGCGATCCCGATAATCAGGCCAACACTCTGGTCGGGTTTGGGCTTGCTTACACCCGCATCCGTAGTTTTCGAAATGCGCTCGATTCTTTTCAGAAAGCATTGAAAATATTCCAAGACCAGAACAATCCGTCCTCACAGGCGGCTACGTTCATGAACATGGGCTGGATCCTTGGCTCACTGCAACGTTACGAGGAGGCCCAGGATTCTTTCAAGCGCGCCCTTGCTCTGGTTCGTCCTCTGAAGAATCCTGTTGTTGAAGGTAGCGTTCTGCTTGGATTCGCATGGACAGAACGTCTGCGCGGAAATCTTTCCGGCGCACAGTTGCACGGGGAGGAGGCGCTGAAGCGGGTAGAGTCGACCCGGCTTGGCCTTGCAGACCAAGGGCAGAAGATCAGCTATCTGGCGAGCATGCAAGATTTTTACGAGTTCCTCGTCGGTGTCCTGCTGGATCAGTATGAGTTGAAAGAGTCGCGGGATCTCCTGGAGAGGGCTCTGCAGGTCAGCGAGAGCGCGCGGTCTCGTGGCCTGCTGGACACTCTGGGGGCAGCAGCGGCGAGCCGCCTTTCGCCAGTCCTGACTCCGGGGGAAATTCAACAGCAGGTGCTCGATCCCGACACCCTTCTGCTGGAGTATTCACTCGGCAGCCAAAAAAGCTATCTGTTTCTGGTTTCCTCGCGCGAGATCAGACGGTTCGATCTCCCTCCCAAAGAAGAGCTCGAGGCGCTGGCGAAACAAGCTCATGCGGCGCTCGCCAACAGTCAGGTCTCCTCGGAGATGTTCCGGGCTTTGCAGAAAGCGAAGGAGTTGAGCCGCATCCTGATCGGGCCTGTGGCCAGTCAGTTGGGAAACAAGCGTCTCCTGATCGTGTCCTCCGGCGCTCTTCAACTGGTTCCCATCGGCGTCCTTCCCGATCCGAGGATACCAACGCCGGCGGCGGGAAAGAAACTTGTCTGGCCGCAACCTCTGCTGGGGCGGCACGAGATCATCTATGAACCCTCCGCCTCCGTGCTCGCCGGGATTCGGCGCGCCAGAAGGAGGCGCCGCCCGGCTTCGAATCTGCTCGCCGCTCTCGGCGATGCCGTGTTCGAGCGCGACGATGCACGAATCCCGGGGCCTGCCGCGGAGAGGGGGGGCGGGAGCGATCCGGAACGGGGCTATTTCGATCGTCTCCCTGGATCTGGCCTGGAGGTGGAGGCGATCACGGCCGGGCTGCCAAAGGAACAGATCCTCAAGGCTACCGGCTTCGCCGCCAATATCGATCTGTTCACGAGCGGCAGATTGAAGAATTTCGGAACTCTCCATATCGCGACTCATACCGATTACGTGCCTCAGCGCCCAGAGCTTTCGGTGATGGTTCTTTCTCGATTCGACGCCAGAGGCCGGGCACGCCAAGGCTTGCTACGGATTCAGGACGTCATCGCCATGGATCTGCGGTCGGATCTGGTCGTGCTGAGCTCTTGCAGCTCCGGGCGGGGAAAGGAAGTTCGCGGAGAAGGGATCGTCGGATGGCCGTGGGCCTTCCTGTCCGCGGGAGCCTCGGAAGTGGTGATGAGTCTTTGGGATGTGAAGGACGAGAGCACCGCGAATTTCATGAAAAAGTTCTATGAAATTATGTCTAACGGCGCTTCCTCGGGCGGCGCTCTCCGGGAGACGCAGATCCAGATGTGGAAGGCGGGGGAATCCCCCAAGGCCTGGGCTGGATTTTCGGCTTTAGGTGAATGGAATGTCCGGCCGTTCTTTCTCAACAAAACTCCTCCCGCGGTTTCTTCTAAGGATGGAGACCCAAGGAACCCTACAGAGACGAAGAAATCCCCTCCTTTGAACTCCCTGCACTAGCGCAAGGGAATTTCCGAGCGGGAGCGACCACACTTCGTCCGGCGTCAAGGCTTGGGAATCCGAAACTTCTCAAGGAGGGAGGATTCATGGCTCACACGTCTCAGGAAACGTCCCCGCAACATCAGGGCAACGACGATCCCGGCCATCCCTGGGGCGACCGGGATCCCGAGCCCGCGGCCTCCGATCCCACCATGCCTCCGGGCGTTTTGGTGACCCCGCCGCCGCGCGGCGGCGACGACGACGACGAGCAGTAGAAGCTGCGGCCGAGCTGTTTCCGGTGGCGGCCGGACCGGCGGAGCGTTTCCGCCGGTCCTTTTTGCAAAGGGATCTCTCGTGAACCGTCTCTTTTTACTGACCGTACTCCTTGTCTGTCTGGCTCAATCCGCTTGTTCTCCCTCGGCTCGCTCCGAAAATCTTACGACGAGATTCGTAAGATGGTGTCCGGCAAGACGGAAGCCGAGGTGGAGAAGCTTCTTGGCACCCCCGATCATTATGAGAAACTCCTGTTCGGCGATGAGCGCTGGACCTGGTGGAACTACACGTACCTGGGAAAGGACTGGAGGCCCGAGGTCCGGGACAAGATCGTTCACCTCGAGATCACCTTCGCGGCGCCGCTCGTCGCGGCCGCCGGAGAGGAGGAACGCTCGAAATGGCGCGTGAGCGAGCCTTATGGCGTCGGCTTCTCGTTCCCCGGCGGTGGACGAAAACCATCCGTGCCCCTAAACAAGAACACCCGCAGTAGCATCTAAGATCTCTAAAGGAGACCTCCTCACCATGAATCCGCCTCCGAAGACCGCCCCAAGTGGGCCCTGCTGATCGGCATCAACCGGTATCCCAACTTCGCTCCGCGAGGCCAGCTCACGGGCTGTGTCAACGATGTCGAGGTGATGCGGCAGGTTCTCGTGAATTCGTTTAATTTTCCTGAGAACCATATCGCCGTGCTCAAGGATGAGCAGGCATCCCAGGAGGGCATTCGCGGGGCGATGCGGGAGCTGGTTCAGCGGGTGGGGCAGGACGATATCGTCGTCTTCCATTACAGCGGACATGGCTCGCAGATGACCGATGTCGAAGGGGACGAGCCCGACGGCCTCGATGAGACGATCGTCCCCTATGACAGCGGCCGGGCTCCCGACCATGAGAACCGGGACATCAAGGACGACGAGATCTATCTCTGGCTCAGGACCTGACCGCCAAGACTTCCGCCGTCACCCTGATCTTCGACTGCTGCCACTCGGGGACGATCGTCCGTGACGACTTCGGCGGCGAGATCCGGTGGGTCGAGCCGGATCTCCGGCCCGCGGAACAGCTGCCTCCCTCTCCGATCCCGCTCGCGTTCCGCGGTCAACTGGACGGCGGCCGGGATGTCGGGCCGAGCGGCTGGCTCCCCCTCGGGGAGAGGTATGTCCTGATCTCCGGTTGCAGCCAGAAGGAGAAGTCGTTCGAGATCGAGGAGCCGGCCGGGGTCCGCCAGGGCGCGCTGACCTATTTCCTGAGCCAGGAGCTGCGCAGGGTCAAGTCCGGCGCCACGTACCGCGACGTCTTCGAGGCGATGGCGCCGCGGGTGTCGTCGCGGTTCCCGGATCAGCACCCGCAGCTCGAGGGGGCCCGGGACCTGGAGATCTTCGGCGTCCGCTGGATCGAGCCGATGAAATTCGTGCCCGTCCTGCAGAGGTCCGCCGACCGGGTCATCCTGGAGGGCGGGGCGGCCTGCGGGCTCACCGAGGGATCGCAATGGGCGATCTATCCCGCGGGGACGAAGGCGGTCGCGCCGGAGGACGAGCCGCTGGGCGTGGTGGCGCTGACGGCCGTGCGAGCGGTCACCAGCGAGGCGAGGCTGCTGCGGGAAGCCCAGCCGGGAGCGGTGGCGGCGGGCCTGCGGGCGGTCGAGCAGAGCCACTGCCTGGAGACCCGCATGCCGGTCGAGGTGATCGCTCCCTCCGGGAGGGACGTCGAGGCCCTGCTCGACGGGCTCGATCGCTCGCGGCTGCTGCGGCGGGCCGAGCGAGGGGGATACGCCAAGGCGCGGGTCTATCTGCTGCCTAAGCGCTCCAGGGTCGGGAAGCGGGATCCCGTGCCGATGCTCGACCTGCTCCGCGAGGAGACCTGGGCGGTCGTCGGCGAGGACGGCAAGCTGCTGGCGCCGGTCCACCCCCGATACGAGCCGTGCGTCGTGGGAACCCTGCTGGACAACCTGGAGAAGGTGGCCCGGCTATCGCCTTACCCTGGATCTCAAGAACCCGGGCAGCGAGCTCGCCGGCAAGGTGGAGGTCGAGCTGCTGCGGAAAACGGCCTATGGTCTGGAGGCTCCGGAGCTCGGCACCGACGGCCGGCCGGTCTTCTCTGAGGGGGAGTTCCTGGCGCTGAGGATCTCCCATCGCTGCGACCGGCCGCTGTACGTCTACGTCCTGGACCTCGGGCTCAGCGGCCGGGTCATGCTCAGTTATCCGCCCGGCGGCTCGAAGGACAGTCTCAGTCCAGATCGCCCCCTGGAGGTGGGAACCCGTCCAGGGAGCGAGATCGATCTCTACTTCCCCAACGAGTTCCCGTTCCTCTCGGCCGGCCCCGGCGAGGAGGTGACGGGGTTCGAGACGCTCAAGATCCTGTTCTCCACCCATCCGGCCGAGCTCGGTCCGCTGCTCCAGGATGGCTATCGCTTGGGGGAGATTGGGACGGGTATCTCCGACGGCTCTCTTTCCAGCCTCCTGGCGACCACGTTCGGTGGCGGGGGATATACCAGGAGGGATTTGCGCACCCAGGAGCAGGGCGGCGGCCCCGAGGACTGGACCACCCTCGACCGTACCTTCCGGCTGGTGCGGCCCGCCTCTTCGCGGCAGGCTGCCTGGGGCCGGGGGTTCTAGAGCAAAAACCAGGGACGCAAGGGACGGCAAGGACGGCAGGGACGTAAAAGCCAAGAAGAAGCCGCTCGGGCCGGGGTTGCCTTGTCCCTGATGTCCCTGCTGTCCCTTGGGTCCCTGGTTGGCCTGGTCCCGCAGCCTCCTCCCATGTCATATGCTTCCGGGTTGCCGCACCTTGGGTGGACGTGTCACCCTCTGGAGACGGCGCGCGGGGGTGATCCCCGCATGGAACGGAGGAGGCACTGGGAATGAGCAAGCCGTATCAGGCTCCACTCAACTGGTACACGGGTGGAGAGGCGGACAGCGACGTCAACGAGACCGAGGAGTGGCTGACCGCGTTCGAGCAGCTGGTCGAGATCGAGGGGAGGGACCGGGCGTGCTTCCTTCTCAAGAAGCTGCTCGAGAAGGGGTATGAGAAGGACGTCGTCCTCCCCTTCACCGGCAACACCCCCTACATCAATACCATCCCGAAGAGCGAGGAGCCCCCCTACGGCGGGGACCGCGCCCTCGAGCGCCGCATCAAGAGCATCGTCCGCTGGAACGCCATGGCGATGGTGGTGCGGGCCAACAAGAAGTACTCCGGCCTCGGCGGCCACATCTCGACCTTCGCCTCGTCGGCCACCCTCTACCAGGTCGGCTTCCACCACTTCTTCCGCGGCCGGGGGGAGGGCGGGTTCGACGGCGACATGATCTACTTCCAGGGTCACGGCTCGCCGGGCATCTACGCTCACGCCTTCCTCGAGGGGCGGATCACCACCGGACAGATGGACGCCTTCCGCCGCGAGCTGGTGCCGGGGGGCGGCCTCGCCTCCTACCCCCATCCGTGGCTGATGCCCGACTTCTGGGAGTTCCCCACGGTGTCGATGGGCCTCGGGCCGATCAGCGCCATCTACCAGGCGAAGTTCAACCGCTATCTGCGCGACCGCGGGATGCGCGATCCGCAGAACCGGAAGGTCTGGGCCTTCCTCGGCGACGGCGAGACGGACGAGCCGGAGACGCTGGGCGCGATCACTCTCGCCTCGCGCGAGAAGCTCGACAACCTGATCTTCGTCATCAACTGCAACCTCCAGCGCCTCGACGGCCCGGTGCGCGGCAACGGCAAGATCATCCAGGAGCTGGAGACCGCCTTCCGCGGCGCCGGCTGGAACGTCATCAAGGTGATCTGGTCGGGGGACTGGGACCCGCTGATCGAGGCGGACAACACCGGCCGCCTGATCCAGCGGATGAACGAGACCCTCGACGGCGAGTTCCAGAAGTACGTCGTCGAGACCGGCGCCTATCTCCGCCAGAATTTCTTCGGCAAGTATCCGGAGCTGACGGAGCTGGTCAGGAACTACTCGGACGAGCAGCTCCACGGCCTGCGGCGCGGCGGCCACGACCCGGCCAAGGTCTACGCCGCGTACAAGGCCGCCGTCGAGCACCAGGGGTCGCCGACGGTGATCCTGGCGAAGACGGTCAAGGGGTACGGCCTCGGCGAGGCGGGGGAGGGGAAGAACGTCACCCACCAGCAGAAGAAGCTCACCGAGCAGGAGCTGCACATCTTCCGCGACCGTTTCGACATCCCGGTCTCGGACAAGGAGCTGGCCGAGGCGGCCTACTACTGTCCGCCCGAGAACAGCCCGGAGATCCAGTACCTCCGCGAGCGCCGGCGCGCCCTGGGCGGACCGGTGCCGTCGCGGCGGGTGAGGAAGGAGCCGCTGCCCATCCCCGAGGGCAAGGACGTCTGGGGTCGCTTCTTCGAGGGGGTGGACCGCGACGTCTCGACCACGATGGTGTTCGTCCAGATCCTGACCCAGCTCCTGAAGGACAAGGAGATCGGCAAGAAGATCGTCCCCATCGTGCCCGACGAGGCGCGCACCTTCGGCATGGAGTCGCTGTTCCGCCAGTTCGGCATCTACTCCCACGTCGGGCAGCTCTACGAGCCGGTCGACAAGTCGATGCTGCTCTACTACCGCGAGGCCACGGACGGGCAGATCCTGGAAGAGGGGATCACCGAGGCGGGCTCGATGGCGTCGTTCATCGCCGCCGGCACCTCCTACGCGACCCACGGGATCGACATGCTCCCGTTCTTCATCTTCTACTCGATGTTCGGCTTCCAGCGGGTCGGCGACCTGATCTGGGCCGCCGCCGACCAGCGCACCCGCGGCTTCCTGCTCGGCGCCACCGCCGGACGCACCACCCTGATCGGCGAGGGGCTCCAGCACGAGGACGGCCACAGCCATGTGCTGGCGAGCGTCGTCCCCAACCTGCAGGCCTACGATCCCGCCTTCGCCTACGAGCTGGCGGTGATCATCCGCGACGGCATGAAGAGGATGTACACCAACCGGGAGGACATCTTCTACTACATCACCCTCTACAACGAGAACTACCCGATGCCGGCGATGCCGGAGGGGGTGGAAGAGGGCATTCTCAAGGGGATGTACAAGTTCCGGCCGGCGCCCGAGCCGAAGGCCGATCAGCCGGGGGACCGCCAGCGGCTCCATCTCTTCGGCAGCGGCTCGCTGATGCTCGAGGCGATGCGGGCCCAGGAGATCCTCGCCGAGCGCTACGGCGTGGCCGCCGAGCTCTGGAGCGTGACGAGCTACAAGGAGCTCCGCCGCGACGCCCTGGAGGCGGAGCGCTGGAACCTCCTGCATCCGGACCAGGAGCCGCGCAAGCCGTACGTGGTCGGCCTGCTCGCGGGGGACGACCATCCGATCGTGGCGGTCACCGACTACATGAAGCTGGTGCCCGAGCACATCGCGCGCTGGCTCCCCGGCCGGCTCTATCCGCTCGGCACCGACGGCTTCGGCCGCAGCGAAACCCGCGAGGAGATCCGCCGCTTCTTCGAGGTGGACGCCGAGTGCATCGTCATCGCCGCCCTCCACCAGCTCGCCAACTGGGGGAGGATCGACCGCGCCGTCGTCCGGCGGGCGATCGAGGAGCTGGGCGTCGATCCCGAGAAGCTGGATCCGATGAGAAGCTGATGCGCAGCTAGAACGGCGTCGGTGGCCTGCGACCTCAACCCCTATCCCCTTCTCTAAAGGAGAAGGGGGACGTGGCTGGGGCCCGTCCTCTACGTCGAGCCCCAGCACGTCGCTTGAAGAAGGGCCCTCCCTCTCCTTCAGGAGAGGGATCGAGGGTGAGGTCGCAGGCCACCATCCTTGAACGGAGCCACCGCTGTTCGTTGGCCTGTATAGCCATGTAGTAAAATGTCGATCCGATCTCATCCAAGGAGCCTCATCATGAAGAGACGCACGCCCCTGCACACTCTCTTGTTGGCGCTCCTGCTGCCGGCACTGGGGCTGGCCGAGCCGGTGGCCTACAAGGTGGACGCCGACCACAGCGGCGTCAACTTCAGCATCCGGCACTTCGTCTCCAACGTCTCGGGGCGGTTCCGGGATTTCAATGGGGTCATCAAGTACGACAAGCAGAACCCGGCGGCGAGCAGCGTCGAGTTCACCGTGCGGGCGGCGTCGATCGACACCGCCAACAATGACCGCGACGAGGATCTGCGGTCCAAGAAGTTCTTCGAGACCGACAAGTATCCGACCCTGACCTTCACCAGCGCCAAGGTGGTCCCCAAGGACGCCGACACCCTGGAGGTGACGGGCAACCTGACGATGCACGGGGTCACCCGGCCGATCACCTTCCCGGTGCAGGTATTGGGCACGATGGCGGCTCCGCGCGGCGAGAAGGCGGGTTTCGAGGCCACCTTCACCGTCGACCGCAAGGAGTACGGGATCGCCTGGAACAACGTCCTCGACTCCGGCCCCATGCTCGGCGACGCCGTGAAGATTCATATCGACATCGAGGCCAGCAGTGTGGGGGAGCGGGTCGGGAAGTAGGGGGCTCCCAAAACAGATCGCGATCTTTGAGCCGGCTTCAGCCGGCTTTTCGCGTTTCTGGTAAGAACGCGACTTCATGATGCGTGTCAGAATCCTGTAAACAGGGGAGGAAGGTAGCGTGTCTGAGCTTGCAATGTTCAGAAGGGCGCCACGCGGCCAAGCCAGAAGCGCGGAAGACTTCGATCTTCTGATCTTGAAATCTCCTGGGGGATATCGGGCTCGGGTCGAAGAGCCCGAGAGCGGCAGGGTCGCCCACTCCGACTTTGCTTGTCCGTTCTCGGCGGAGGATCTCGAAGGGGCGTTCGGGGCGGGGGAGGCCTGCCGGGACCTGCGATTGTCCAGGCCCCAGGCCGGTGATTTCGCATTGAAAGCAGGACGCGCCCTGTTCGAGGCGGTCTTCGTCAAGGAGGTCCTGGTCTCCTGGCGCACGGGGCTGCGCAAGGCGGAGCAGGCGAGAAGGGATCTCCGGCTCCGTCTACATCTGGATTCTCCGGAGCTTTGGGATTGGCCTTGGGAGTTTCTCAACGATCCCATGCACGGATTTCTATCCACTTTCCCCTCGACGCTCGTCGTTCGTTATATCGAGATGCCGGAGCGCATCCGGCCCCTCCGGGTGAGACCACCGATCCGGGTGCTCGTGGTGGCTGCCTGTCCGGCCAGGTTCAGCCCCATTTCCATCAAGGACGAGCTCGCGGATCTGGATCGCTCCCTCGCGGAGTTGAAGTATGTCGAGCTCGATCGGCTGGAGGGGGCAACCCTGGATGGATTGCGCCGGAAGCTCCAGGAGCAGACCTTCCACATCCTCCACTTTATTGGCCATGGGGCGTTCGACGCGAGCCGGGGGGGAGGAGTGGTGCTGCTCGAGCGCGAGGATGGCGAAGCGGAACCTCTTGGAGCGCAGGACCTGAGCGTTCTTCTAAAGGCCCAACCACAACTCCGGCTCGTGGTTCTGAACATCTGTCAGGGCGGGAAAGGGGATGACTCCGATCCCTTCGCGGGAGTGGCGCAGAGCCTTGTCAAGGGGCGCATACCCGCGGTGGTGGCGATGCGATCCGCGGTGACGGATCGCGCGGCGGTCCTCTTCTCGCGGCATTTCTACGATTCCCTCTCCCGCCGGGAGCCCGTCGACCGGGCGGTCTCCAAAGCGCGGCACGCGATGTTTCGCCAGGACTCCGCGGAATGGGGGAGCCCCGTTCTGGCCATGCGGTCCCCGGACGGCCGGCTCTTCGATCTCTTCTGGTGGGAAATCCTGGGGGATCGACTGGAACAGATCGTGATCGAATGGAGACGCTGGCTGGTCGCTCTCCTTCTGCTGTTCCTCCTGGTCGTGGCGTTCCGTTTTGGGGGCAGGCGCTGGATCGATCCCAATCTGATCTATGCATTACGCAATCCTCCGGAATGCCCCTCGCCGCCCGGTCTTTCGATCGCTTTCGTCAAGGTGACTCCTGATCCACCTCTGCGGCCGTTCTGTATCGGTCGTTTCGAGGTCACCCAACACCTTTGGACGAAAGTTATGAGGAAGAAGTCGCCGACCCAGCGGCATGGGGGTGGGCTGCCGGTGGTGAGGATCTCCTGGGAGGATACGGCACCCTTTTTCGTGAAGCTGGAAAAGCGTGATCCTGGCGGCCGATTCCGGCTGGCGATTGGAGCGGAATGGGAGTTTGCGGCACGGGCCGGAGAGAAGAGTCCCCCCGAAGCTTCTTCCTGGACCGCGAATTGCGCGAACAAGGAGGAGAACGATGGTTATGAGGCGACAGCCCCAGTGGGCTTATACCTCTCCAATGACCTGGGTCTCTTCGACATGCGGGGCAACGTCGCGGAATGGGTGAATGACGGGACCGGAACGAGGAAGGCTCGCCGCGGAGGAAGCTATCGGAACGCTCTGAGGAACTGTTCCGTGACCTATCAGTCCTTCGCGAAGCTGGACGCGCCTTATTCAGATACCGGTTTCCGCGTCGTCAGAGATCCGGTGAAGTAAAGCGAATCGGTCCAGGATCTCTGCCCAGACCAGGCGGTGACAACGGCGGCGGCATGCCCTCCGGCGGAGACGTCCCGCGGTCCCCGTGGCCTTCGCCAGGGTGTCGTATAGGACCTGGGACGTCTCTACCGCCTCCGTCGAGGAGCTGGCCGATGCTCAACGGCCCGTGCTACTTCCCCTTGACCTCGGCCAGCGATTTCTTGCGCGCCGCCTCGAACTCGTCGCCGGGATTCCAGGTCGGCATCTGTGGATTCGTCGCCACCACGAGGCCGGTGTAGAAACCGAGCTGGGCGTCCTCGATCATGCCGTCGTAGTTCCACTTCGGATCGAATTCGTCGCTCGGCTGATGGTAGCGGTGCTGCTCGTATTCGTTCGCCTGCTCCTTGCCCCAGCCCGCCGGCTTGCCGATGTAGTCGGTGCCCCCTTCGGGGTGGATCGCGGGGACTCCCACCTTGGCGAAGCTGAACTGGTCGGAGCGGTAGAAGAAGCCGCGGTCGGGAAACTGGTCGCCCACCAGCTTGCGCCCCTGGCGGGCGGCGATGGCCCGCACGATCGTGTCGAGCGAGGACTTGCCGAGGCCGATCTGGGTCACGTCGCGCGTGCGGCCGAGGACGTTGCCGCCGTCGAAGTTGAGGTTCGCCGCGATCCGGCCGGCCGGCACCGGCGGATGGGTCGCCAGGTACAGCGAGCCCAGCAGGCCCTGCTCCTCGGCGGCCACGAAGGCGATCAGGATCGAGCGGCGCGGGCGCTGCGGCAGTGCGGCGAAGGCCTTGGCGATCGCCAGCACCTCGGCGCAGCCGGAGGCGTTGTCCACGGCGCCGTTGTAGATCTTGTCGCCGCGCTTGTCCGGCTGGCCGACCCCGAGATGGTCGTGGTGGGCGGTGTAGACCACCACCTCGTCCTTGAGGTTGGGATCGCTCCCGGGCAGCAGGCCCAGGACGTTGGTCGTATTGCTCTTGTTGATCTGGTTGGAGAAGGTCAGCGAGGTGGTGATCCCGAGCGGGACGGGCCTGAAGTCGCGGCTCTTTGCCTGCTCGACGAGCTTCGCGAGGTCCTTGCCGCCGGCCTGGAGGAGCTTGCGGGCGGCGTCCTCGGTCGCCCAGCCGCGGAGCTGGACGCGGGGCTCGCCGGCGGCGGGAAGCTCGAACTGCTCGCCGCTCCAGGAGGTCTGCACCACCTGCCACGGGTAACCGGCCGAGGGGGTCGTATGGATGATGATCGCCCCCGCCGCTCCCTGGCGCGCGGCGCTCTCGTACTTGTAGGTCCAGCGGCCGTAATAGAGCCGGCGGTTGCCTTCGAAGAGCTTGGGATCCCAGTCGGGATCGTTGTTCATCATCACCAGGACCTTCCCCTTGAGGTCCACCCCCTTGAAGTCGTCCCACTGGTACTCGGGCGCCTGGATGCCGTAGCCGACGAAGACGAGCTCGGCGTCCTTGAAGTTGGAGGTCGGCTCCTGCACGCCGCTGGCGCCGATGTAGTCGTCCCACCACTTCAGATCGACGGTCTGGCCGCCGGCCTTGAATCCCCAGGACTTGGGCATGTCGGACTTGATGCCGACGATCTGGAAGCGCTGCTGCCACTCGCCGTTGGGGAGGATCGGCTGGTAGCCGAGGAATTCGAGGGTCGAGGCGAGATAGAGCTGCGCGGTCTCGTCGCCACGGCTGGCCGGTCCGCGCCCTTCCAGCAGGTCGTCCGCCAGGAAGCGGATGGGCGCCTGGAGCGAGGAGCGGTCGATCGCCTTCGCGGCCCGCTCGGCGCCGGCGGGGAGCTGGATGCCGGCTGCGGCCGGAGCGTTCTTCTCGGCGCCGGTGAGCAGCGCCGGGATCGCGGCAAGGGCCAGGGCCGTGGCCACGCCCAGCCAGGCCTGTCGTTTCGGGATTTTCATGTAAAAGAAACCTCCATGGGTTCAAAGACTACCGTGGGGACTGTAGCATCCCACCTTGCTCCCCGCCGCCGCCCACGCTATGTTTGCCAGGATGGGCTGAACCATGCTGCGAACCACGGTACGCGACTGTCTCTATCTCAACTGGGCCTTCCCGGCGGAGGCCCTGCCGCCGCCCCCCTCGCCGTTGCGCTATCAGCGCCACGTCTGGCAGGGGCGCGACTACGTGTTCGCCTCGGCGCTGCTCTTCCATCAGGACTCTCTCCACCTCACCGCCCTGCCGTCGCTCAAGTTCGGCTATCCGCAGCTCACCGTCCGCCTCTACGTGCTGGACGACGAGGGGGTCCCCTCGGTGCTGTTCCGCCGGATGCTGATGCCCGCCTGGGTGGCTCCCGGGGTGCGGCTGATCACGCATCAGCCGGCGGCGCGGGCCCATCTGCGCTTCCCGCGCCCTTCGCGCAACGGCGGCGGCCCGTGGGAGTGGAGCGCCGAGCGCCACAAGGGGCGGCTGGAGGTGCGGGCGTGGCCCGGCTCGCCTCTCGCCGGCGAGGGGCCGCGCCTCGGCTCGTGGGAGGAGTCGGTGCGGTATTTCCAGGAGCGCCCCCGCGGGTACGCCCTGGCTTCCGGCCGGCTGCAACGGATCTCGGCCGATCACCCCGCGGTCGCGATCTGGCCGATGCGGGCGGAGGTCGAGGGGGACTTCCTGCTGCCGCGCCTGCTCGACCTGGCGCCGGGGGCCCACTGGCCCGGGCTCCACTCGGTCTGGCTCTGCCCGGAGATCCCGTTCGTCTTCGAGCTGGGGCTGGTGCTGCGGATCCCGTCCGCTCCCGCCACCATGCCGCAGCCGGCGGCGGGGCGGGTGGTGAGCTTCTTCGACCGTCCGGCGGCGAAGCGGACCTCCACGGAGCGCCGGCGGGCCTCGTGCTAGCATCCCGCGCATGAATCCGACCCCACCTTCTGAACGCCGGCCGCAACGCATCGCGGTGCTGCCCGGCGACGGCTCGGGCAAGGACGTGACCGCCGAGGCCGTCAAGGTCCTCGAGGCCGCCGCCGAGACCTGGGAGCTGCCGCTGGAGCTGGTCCATTTCGACTGGGGCGCCGACCGTTATCTGGCGACCGGCGAGACGATCCCCGGCGGGCGCCTTCGACGACTTCCGCGACAACTACTCGGCGATCCTGATCGGCGCCTTCGGCGACCCCCGGGTGCCGGACAACAAGCACGCCGCCGACATCCTCCTCGGCACCCGCTTCCAGCTCGACCTCTACATCAACCTCCGCCCGGTGAAGCTCTACGACGCGAGGCTCTGCCCGCTGAAGGACCGCACGGAGAAGGACGTCGACTTCGTGGTCTTCCGCGAGAACACCGAGGGGGCCTACGTCAACGTCGGCGGCACCTTCAAGAAGGGGTGGGAGGAAGAGGTCGCGATCCAGGAGGAGATCCACACCCGCAAGGGGGTCGAGCGCATCATCCGCGCCGCCTTCGAGTACGCGGTGGCCCACGGGCGCCGCGAGGTGATGATGAGCGACAAGTCGAACGTCATGCAGCACGGGCACGGCCTCTGGCGGCGGGTGTTCGCCGAGGTGGCGAAGGAGTATCCGCAGATCGGGAACCGGTGCATGTACGTCGACGCCCTCTGCATGGAGATGGTCCTGCGGCCGGAGGGTCTGGACGTGATCGTGACCAACAACATGTTCGGCGACATCGTCACCGATATCGGCGCCGCGCTCCAGGGGGGGCTCGGCGTGGCGGCCTCGGCCAATCTCCATCCCGGCCGGACCTCGATGTTCGAGCCGGTCCACGGCTCGGCGCCGCCGCTCGCGGGCACCGGCCGCGCCAACCCGGTGGGCGCGATCCTCTCGGCCTCGCTGATGCTCGACTACCTCGGGCACAAGGAGGCCGCGAAGGCGATCGACGACGCCGTCGCCCGCTCGATGCGCGAGGGGCAGGCCACCCCCGACCTCGGCGGCTCGCTCACCACCTCGCAGGTGGGGGATCTGCTGGCGCGGGCGATGGGCGCGGTGGCGGCGCGGTAGGAGCCACCCCCGGGCCCTCATCACCCCGGCCCTCTTCTCCCGTCCCCTCCCGCCCTCCCTCACCGGGAGAAGAGGGAGAAGTTAGTCTGAAAAGCAATTTTTGCCGTCTTTGTCCGTTCTCCCCTCTCCCGGTGAGGGAGGGCGGGAGGGGACGGGAGAGGGGCCGGGGGTGAGGGTTCGGGCGGGCGGGCGCTTATAATCGTCCATTGGCATTGTGGAGGTTTTGATGCACCCCAGTGAGTCCGAGCTGATCTACGACTGGAACCGCGCCGGCGGCTCCGAGCTGCGTCCGGCCCGCGGGCGGGTGGAGCTGGACGACGAGACGCTGCGGGACGGCCTGCAGTCGCCGTCCGTCCGCAACCCGTCGATCGAGGAGAAGCTCAAGATCCTGCACATGATCGCGGAGCTCGGCATCGAGTCCGCCGACATCGGCCTGCCCGGGGCGGGGCCGCACGTGGTGCGCGACGTCGAGCGCCTCGCCCGCGAGATCGTCGAGCAGAAGCTGAAGGTCTCCCCCAACTGCGCGGCGCGCACGGTGATCGCGGACATCCGGCCGATCGCCGAGATCTCGCAGCGCACCGGCATCGCCATCGAGGCCTCCTGCTTCATCGGCTCGTCGCCGATCCGCCAGTACGCCGAGGGGTGGACGCTCGACCGCATGCTCAAGCTGACCCGCGAGGCCGTCGAGTTCGCGGTCAAGGAGGGTCTGCCGGTGATGTTCGTCACCGAGGACACCACCCGCGCCGCGCCGGAGGACCTGCGCCGCCTCTACACCGAGGCGGTCGAGGCCGGCGCGAAACGGGTCTGCGTGGCCGACACGGTGGGGCATGCGACGCCGAACGGGGCGCGCAACGTCATCCGCTTCATCCGCGAGGTGGTCGGCGACGACGTGATGATCGACTGGCACGGCCACAAGGACCGCGATCTGGCGGTGGTCAACGCCCTCGCCGCCGCCGAGGCGGGCGCCGACCGGCTGCACGGCACGGCGGTGGGGATCGGCGAGCGGGTGGGCAACTGCCCGATCGACACGCTGCTGGTCAACATGCAGCTCCTCGGCTGGATCAACCGCGACCTCCACCGGCTGCTGGAGTACTGCCAGTTCGTGTCGGAGACCACGGGCGTGCCGCTGCCCGACAACTACCCGGTGGTCGGCAAGGACGCCTTCCGCACCGGCACGGGGGTGCACGCCTCGGCGATCATCAAGGCCCGCGCCCGCGGCGAGGACTGGCTGGCCGACCGCATCTACTCGTCGATTCCGGCCGGGCTGATCGGCTGCCGGCAGGTGATCGAGATCGGGCCGATGAGCGGCGAGTCGAACGTCGTCTACTGGCTCCAGGAGCGCGGGATCGAGGCGAACCCTGAGCTGGTGAAGGAGATCTTCCAGAAGGCGAAGGACTCGGCGGTCACGCTGGTGGAGACCGAGATCCTGGAGATCTGCACCGCGCGCGGGGTCACGCCGCTGCCGCCGAGGCCGCGGGCGCTGCCGTGACGGCGGCGGAACCGCCCGCGGCGTCCGCGAAAACCCCCGTCCCCCCTGGCGGCGGGTGCTCGACCGTTATCTGGAGAGCCTGGAGCTCGAGCGGGGGCTGGCGCGCAACACGGTCGCGGGGTATCGCAACGACCTCTCCCGGCTGGGAGGTGCGCTGGCGAAGAAGGCCGGAGCGGACCTCCTCGCCGCCACCGCGGCCGATCTCTCGGCCCACATGCGGGACCTCCAGCGCCAGGGGCTCTCGCCGCGGTCGAGCGCGCGCGCCCTGTCGGCGATCCGCGGTTTCTACGATCACCTGGTCACCGCCGGCGAGCGCAAGGACAACCCGGCGGTCAACCTGCTCCCGCCCAAGCTCTGGAAGCCGCTGCCGAAGGTGCTCTCGGAGGCCGAGGTCGAGGCGCTGCTGGCGGCGCCGGACGTCGCGACGCCGCTCGGCCTGCGCGACCGCGCCATGTTCGAGCTGCTCTACGCCACCGGCCTGCGGGTCAGCGAGCTGGTGGGGCTCACGCTGCCGCAGCTCCGGCTCGACGCCGGCTTTCTCATCGCCTTCGGCAAGGGGAGCAAGGAGCGGGTGGTGCCGGTGGGGGATCAGGCCGAGGACTGGGTCAAGCGCTACCTGCGCGACGTCCGCCCGGAGCTGTCGCGGGGGCGGCATCTCCACGTCTTCGTCAACAAGGACGGCGATTCCATGAGCCGGGTGGGGTTCTGGATGATCGTCAAGAAGTACGGCCTGAAGGCGGGGCTGCGGGCGGAGATCTCGCCGCACATCCTGCGGCACAGCTTCGCCACCCACCTCCTGGAGCACGGCGCCGACCTGCGCGCCGTGCAGACGATGCTCGGCCACTCCGACATCGCGACCACCCAGATCTACACCCACATCCACCAGCAGCGGCTGAAGAGTCTCTACGACAGATTTCCATCCCGCCGCTCGTAGAATAGGCGGAAGACCCGCCCATGGACGACCCCACCGAGACCGTTCCGCTGCACGGAGAGGCTCCGCGGCCGCGTGATCCCAGCGCCGAGGCGCTGGAACGCGGCGCCGCCGTCGGCCGCTACGTGATCCTCGACCGGATCGGGGCCGGCGGCATGGGAGTCGTCTACGCCGCCTACGATCCCGAGCTGGACCGCCGGGTGGCGCTCAAGCTGCTGCGGACGGACCGCTTCGCGGCCCCAGGACATCTCCGTCTGTTGCGCGAGGCCAAGGCCCTCGCCCGCCTGACCCATCCCAATGTGGTCGCGGTCCACGATGCCGGCACGTTCGGCGATCAGGTCTTCGTGGCGATGGAGCTGGTCGAGGGGGAAACCCTGCGGCAGTGGCTGGAGGCAGGGGCGCGGTCGTGGCGGGAGGTCCTGGACCGTCTCCTCGCCGCCGGCCGCGGTCTCGCCGCCGCTCACGCCGCCGGGCTGGTCCACCGCGATTTCAAGCCCGAGAACGTGCTGCTGGGCCGCGACGGGCGGGTTCGCGTGGTGGACTTCGGACTTGCCAAGGCCCTGGCGGACGCGGCGGAGGAGCCCGCGGCGCCGGATTCCGGCGGCGAGCTCGCGTCCCCGCTCACCGAGTGGGGCGCCGTCCTGGGAACTCCCGCCTACATGGCGCCGGAGCAGATCCGGGGGATCGCGGCGGACGCCCGGTCCGATCAGTTCAGTTTTTGCGTCGCCCTCTACGAGGCGCTCTATGGCGAGCGGCCGTTCGGGAAAGGGCCGCGCGAGACGCCGAGTCGTGGCGCGAGGCTGCGGGGGCCGCCGGCACCAAGGTCCCGGGATGGCTGCGGGCGGTGGTGCTGCGGGGGTTGAAGGCGGACCCGGCAGAGCGCTATCGGGATATGGACGATCTGCTCCGCGATCTGGAACGCGATCCGTCCGCTGTCCGCAGGCGCTGGCTCCTCGCGGCCGGAGCTCTCCTGACCGCGGGAGCCGTCTTCTCCAGCCTGGGATATTTCCAGGCCCAGCGATCGCCAGCTCTGCGGCGGAGCCGAGGAGAAGCTGGCCGGGGTCTGGGACGCGGGGGAGAAGCGGGCGGTCCACGCCGGTTTCCTGGCCACCCGGCTGCCGTTCGCGGAGGGGGTCTGGCAGCGGGTCGAAACGCAGGATCGACCGCTATGCCCGGGACTGGACGGAGGCGCGGCGCCAGGCCTGCGAGGCGACCCGCAGGCGGGGAGAGCAGTCGGAGGATCTGCTGGACCGGAGATGTTCTGCCTGGATCAGCGGCTGGAGAGGTCGGGGCGTTGACGGACCTCTTCACCCATTCCGACGCCAAGGTCGTCGAAAAGGCGGTCGACGCCGTGAACGCGCTCCCGGACCTCTCCGGATGCCAGACCGGCGCGCTCCTCGAGAAGGTGCCGCCGCCGCGGGATCCCGGCGTCGCGGAAGCGGGTCGAGGCCCTGCAGGGCGAGCTGGCCGGCGCCAAGGCGCTGCAGCGGGCCGGCAAGTACCGCGACGCGCTCGCCCGCTCCGAGGCCCTGAAGGGGAACGTCATGGCGGCCCCTTTTCGCCCCCTCCAGGCGGAGATGCTCTTTCTGCTCGGCAAGCTCCACCTGGGCCTCGGGGAGTACCGGACCTCTGAGGAAGAGCTCTACGAGGCGGTCTGGGCGGCGCAGGAGGGGCGGGACGCCGGGCTCGAGATCGAAGGCTGGCGTGAGCTGGCCTACAACGTCGGCCTGCGCCAGGCGCGCTACGGAGAGGCGCGGCGGCTGGTCCGCCAGGCCGAGGCGGCCCTGGCGCGCACGGGGGGAGGTCCGCGCGCCGAGATGAGCCTGTTGAACACCGAGGCCGCGATCCTGACCATCCAGGGGAGCTACCGGCAGGGGGTCGAGAAGCTGGAGCGGGCGCGGATGCTCTCCGAGCGGATCGATCCAGGGGGGCCGGGCTACGGGATTCTGCTGAATCTGGGGGGCGCCTACCGGGACATGGGAGCGCCCGAAAAGGCGATCCCCGTCCTGCGGCGCGCCCTGGAAATCGCGGAGAGGACGGTCGGCTCCAATCACCCTCATGTCGCTGGGTTGAACTTCAATCTCGGCCTCTGTCTCTCCGATCTCGGCCGCTACGGCGAGGCCGCGGGCCTCCTGGAGCGGGCTCTCGCGCTGCGCGAACGGCTCCTCGGCGGTGACCATCCGGACGTGGGGAACACGCTGCTGGCGATCGGCGGCAATCGGATCCAGGGGGGGCATCCCGAGCAGGCCCTGCCTATTCTGCGGCGCGCTCTCGCGATCTACGAGGTCAAGGCGCCGGGGACGCCCGGCGAATGGGCGATGGCCCATCACGAGCTGGGCGAGGCCGCGCGCAGGCTCGGGCGCCACGCCGAAGCCCTGGAGCACGAGCGTCAGGCGATCCGCTGCATCGAGGCCAGGATGGGCGCCGACAGCGACTACCTGCTCCTCCCGCTCCAGACCCTCGGAGCCCTCTACCTGGATCAGGGCAGGCCCGACTTGGCGGTCTCTCCGCTCGAGCGGGCGGCGGGGATCTACGAGCGGCAGCCGCCGGCGTTCCTCCGGTGGTCCGCTGAAACCCGTTTTCTGCTGGCGCGGGCCCTCTGGGAGGCGGACCGGGACCGGCCGCGCGCGCTGGCCCTGGCACGGCAGGTCCACGAAGACTCCAGGAAGATGCCGGAGAGCGCCCGGATCGGGCTCGCCGATTTGAACCCCTGGCTCATCCGTCACGGCGGCTGAAGGAGACCCGCATGACGGAATCCTCGCCCGGCTTTCTCCTCAAGATCCTCGCCGCCGACGGCACCTCCGTCCGGCGGTTCCATCTCGTTCCGGGGGAGCACCTGGTGGGCTCGTCGGCCGAGGCGGCGGTCCGCGTCGAGGAGGCCGGCATCTCCCGCCGCCACGCCCGGATCGACGTGCTGGCGGACGGCGGCGCGGTGGTCCGCGATCTCGGCTCCAAGAACGGCACCTTCGTGGGCGGCCGGCGGGTGCGCGAGACGGCCGTCCGCGGCTTCACCATGATCGCCTTCGGCTCGGTCCAGGCGGTGCTCCAGCCGGCCGACCCGGCGCGGACGGACGTGCTGCTCGGCTCCGGGGCGCGAAAAGCCCGCCCCGCCGCCGGCCGCGGAGGAGGGCGCGGGGCTCACCACCCAGGGGCTCCACCCCCTGGAGCGGCTCGCCGAGACCCTGGAAGAGGTCCTCCCCTCGCTGGCGGAAGGGCTCGCTTCCCCCGAGGAGGCCGCCGACGAGCTGGCGCACCGCTGGATCGCCGTGCTGCCGGTGGGACGGGTCGAGTTCCTCCGCCAGGGCCCCGCCGGCGAGGCGGTCGTGGCCGCCGCCTCGACCCTGGACGCCGTGCCGCGCAACGTCGGCCATCTGGAGATCGAGGGGATCGACGGCTGGAAGCTCCGGCTGCGCGTCCCGTCCTCGGCCCGGCTGGCGCCGCTCCGGCCGCTGTTCCGGCTGGCTCTCGCCTCCCTCGCGGCGCGGCGGCGGCCGGCCCGTTCTTCCCACCAGACATCCCGGCAGACGCCGCCGGAGGGGGAGCGGACCGCCGAGACGCCGCCGCCTCCGGGCCTGGGACCGGGGATGTCCAAGCTCTACCGCCGCGCCGGCAAGGTGGCGCGGGGGGAGGTGCCGGTGCTGATCCTGGGCGAGTCGGGAGCGGGCAAGGAGGTGATGGCCCGCTGGCTCCACGCCCGCTCGCGCCGGGCGGCCGGCCCCTTCCTCGCCGTCAACTGCGCCGCCCTGCCGAAAGAGCTCCTGGAATCCGAGCTGTTCGGCATCGAGAAAGGGGTGGCGACCGGCGTCGAGGCCCGCCCCGGCCTGCTGGAGCGGGGGAGCGGCGGCACCGTCTTCCTCGACGAGGTGGGGGACATGGCGCCCGAGACCCAGGCCAAGGTGCTGCGGATCCTGGAGAACCCCACCCTGTTCCGCGTCGGCGGCCGCACCCCGGTGCAGGTGGACGTCCGCTTCCTCGCCGCCACCAACCGCGACCTGGAGA
This sequence comes from uncultured Acidobacteriota bacterium, assembly GCA_963761645.1. GTDB lineage: Bacteria > Acidobacteriota > Thermoanaerobaculia > Multivoradales > UBA5704 > DATARR01. The sequence goes on along the minus strand of CAVXIG010000033.1, from coordinate 24,394 downwards.
TCCTGGTGGAGGAGGGGGGCTTCCGCCGCGATCTCTACCATCGCCTCGCCGCTTTCGAGGTGAAGCTGCCGCCGTTGCGCGAGCGGCGGGAGGAGATCCCCGCGCTCGCCGCCCGCTTCTTCCATCGCGAGCTGGCGAAGAGCGGCGCCGCGAGCCCCGGCATCACCCGCGCCGCCCTCGCGGCCCTGGTCCGCCACCCCTGGCCGGGCAACGTCCGCGAGCTCCAGAACGAGATCGCCAAGGCGGCCCTGCTCCTCGAGCCGGGCGAGCCCCTCGATCTTCCTCACCTCTCGCCGCGGCTCCGCGGCTCCGAAGCGCAGACCGCCTCCCTGACCCTCGACGAGACCGTCCGCCGGGCCGAGCGCGAAGCCTTCGCGGTCGCCCTCGCCGCCGCCGAGGGGGACGCCGCTCGGGCGATGGAGATCCTCGGCGTCTCGCGGACGACGTATTACCGGAAGCTCAAGGAGCTGGAATTGGGGTAGTCCCAGAATCGGGACTCCAAACCACGCCCCCGCCGGCCCCCGTCCCGAACCCGGGACCGCTGTTTTTCCTTCAGCCTTTGTTTTCAGTTATTTAGATCTGGCAGTCCCCTTGCCCTATAGGGCGGCGAAACCAACGAGGTGGAAACCACCTCAAACCGCCACCAGATGGCAAGGAGATGAAGTCATGAAGAAGGTCGTTCTGTTCGCCCTGCTGTTCGCCGTCGTCGCCGTGCCGTGTCCGCCGCGAACTCCAGCACGCCGACGCTCGCAACCGCTCGCATTACACCTCTACCTACACCAATCCGCACCTATCCCTCGATGAACGGACTCTCGACCTTTATTAACACCTCGACTTCAGCTCATGACGGCACCACGTAACCCCATCAAGCGGGGTATCGAGTACTACGATGCGTCCCTGGATGGACTGGAGAACCGGAAATTCACCTTCGCCAAGCCGGTGAACCATGTACTACCAGGGGGCCTGCCTCGACTCGACTGGGAGTTCACCATCAACCCGTCCGGGCCCCAGTGCAAGCAACGCGGGTCTACGACTCGGGCCAGTCGATTTACTTCACCAACTGCACGCGACGGCAGCTCCCGCTACTGCTCCGCTTTCTAGGCTTCCTTCCCACGGGCCGCTCCCTCCCGGGGCGGTCCGTTTTCCGCTCCCGCTGGAATTTCAGCACCCCGTTTTGGGTTGTAAACTCTTGAGAGCAAACATTCCCGAGCGGGGCACTAGGCGTTTTCGCCCGCTGTTCCGTACAATGTGTTGGACCTGTTGACGACCGGACTGGAGATTTTTGCCCTGATGCATAGCCCCCGGCCTTCCTCGCTCCTCGTTCTCGGCTCCCTCCTGCTCGGCCTCGGCATGGCCGTTCCCGCTCGCGCCGAGCTGGTGATCCTGGTAGACGGCAGCGTGATGAAGGTCGCGGGCTACGAGGCCAGCGACGATCAGGCCCTCCTGCAACTCGCCACCGGCGGGCGGATGACCCTGCCGATCGATCGCGTCGACCGGGTGATCGAGGACGAGGTGATCCCCGAGCCCGAGCCGCCGAAGACGATCGTCCAGGAGGTGGCCGAGGAGCTCAAGGTGGCCTCGGTGCCGCTCCACTTCGAGGAGAACCAGGCCAAGGTGCCGGACGGCCCCTACGGCCCGATGATCTTCGAGGCGGCGAAGCGCCACTCGGTCAATCCCCAGGTGGTGGCGGCGCTGATCCGCGCCGAGTCGTCCGGCAACATCCGGGCGGTCTCCCACAAGGGCGCCCGCGGGCTGATGCAGCTCATGCCGGCGACCGCCGAGCGCTTCGGAGTCCGCAAGGAGAAGCTGCTCGATCCCAAGCAGAACATCGAGGCCGGCATCACCTACCTGAGCTGGCTCGTCGAGCAGTTCCCCAACGACCTCTCCAAGGTCCTCGCCGCCTACAACGCCGGCGAGAACGCCGTCTGGCGCTACAACGGCATCCCCCCCTACCGCGAGACCCGCGAGTACGTCCGCCGCATCTTCGGCACCCTGGGGCTGACGACGGCCAAGATCGCGGGGATTTAGGCTCTCACCTCTCCGCCCCACCGCATCACCATCAGCGTCCGGTCATCCTGCAGAGGGTGGCCCGCGGTGTGCCGCTCGACCGCGGCGAGCAGGCGGTTGCGGATCTCGATCGCGCTCTCGCCGGCCGCGCCCGCCAGGACCTGTTTCACGCTGTCGTAGCCGAAGGGCTCGTCGGCCGCGTTGGTGGCCTCGATCAGGCCGTCCGAGAGCCAGACCAGGGAGTCCTCCGGCTCGAGCGTCAGCGTCGCCTTGGCGTAGTTGTGGCCGAGGCCGCCGAGCGGCGAGCTGGGGAGGAGGATCTCCTCGACCTCGGCGCCGCGCACCCGGTAGGTGGGCGGATGGCCGGCGTTGGTCAGCCGCAGGTGGCCGGTGCGCAGGTTGAAGAGACCGAGGGTGGCGGTGACGAAGAAGCGCCGCTCGCGGTTCGAGCGCACCACGGCGTCGAGACGGCCGAGGATCTCCTCCGGATCGCGGGTCTCCTCGACCAGGATCAGCAGCGCCGCCTTGAGCATCGCCATCCGCAGGCCGCTCGACAGCCCGTGCCCGGAGACGTCGGCGATGATCACCGCCAGCTCGTCCTCCGAGATGCGGAGGACGTCGAAGTAGTCGCCGCCGATCGCGGCGCTCGGCTCGAACAGGGTGGCGAACTCGACGCCGCCGCCGGCCGGCAGATCGCTCGGCAGCAGGCTCTTCTGCAGGCTGCGGGCGAGCTCCAGCTCCTTCTCCAGCGACTCCTTCTGGGCCGCCGTCGCCACCAGCGTCTCCAGATCGCCGGCCATCTCGTTGAACGAGCGCTGGAGATCCCCCACCTGATCGCGGCGGCGCACCGGGATGCGGACGCCGAAATCCCCCTGCCGCACCGCCTCGGTGCCGCGGCTCAGGCGGTTCACCGCCCGCGACAGGCCGACGATCATGAACACCGCCATCAGCGCCGCGGCGGCGTAGACGTCGAACAGCAGGAACGCCGTGACGAGCAGGGTGAGCCAGGCGAGGGCGTCGATCTCGGCGGCGCTGGAGAAGAGGTGGCGTCCGCACGATATTGGGCGTGGCGTTCAGGTTGGCCGCCACGTAGTCGGCCACCTGCCGGCCGGTGGAGAGGTCGAAGAGGGAGCCGGAGATCTCCCCCCACCAGAAGAGCGGCCTGTCCCAGTAGCGGTCGCCGCGCGCGAGCCGCTTGAAGAAGCGCGCCGCCTCGGCGGCCTGCTGGTCCTTGCGGACTGCGGTGGAGAGGGACCCTGCGCCCGCGGATCTTCCAGGCTGATGGTGTCGAGGTCGGGATCGTCCGAGCGGAAGATCTCGGTCCAGACGTCGGCGCGCCGGCTGACCTCGCCGTCGAAGTCGCCGGCAGAAGAGGGCCACCACGCCGTTGCCGTCGCGCGAGGCCGCCGCCGCCAGGGTGGGACGGCCGCCGGGCATCGAGACGAAGCGCGGGGCCGCCCGCAGACGGTCCCCTTGCTGGACGAGCGGGGCCGGCAGCTCCAGCCAGGCCGGCCAGACGGCGGGCAGGCGCGGGTCGCCGGCGAGCTTCTTGCCGCCCCGGTAGTAGCCGAAGACGACGTCCTCCCCTTCGGCGCGGCGGGGCGGACCGTTGGCGGCGAAGGCGTCGAGACGCCCCTGGGCCGCCGCGACGAGATCCCCCTGCATCGACTGCACGGCGTCGCGGTAGAGATGCCCGAGGAAGAAGCCGGAGAGCAGGTAGGCGAGCACCGCCAGCAGCAGGAGGAGCAGCGGGATCGGCAGCACGCCGAGCAGGAAGTAGGAGAAGGCGAGCCGGCGTCCGACCTTCCAGAGGAAGGCGCGGTAGGCCCGCCAGAGCCCCCAGATCAGGAGCGCCACCCCGCCGCCGGCGAGCAGGACGCGGGTGAGGACGCTCAGGTAGGGGATGTCCGCCAGCGCGACGAGACCCAGGACCGCGAGGGTCAAGAGGAGGGTCAGGAAGCGGCGGAGACGTTCTTTCACGAGGATGGATGGGGCTGCGAAGAGGCGTCCCCGAAAGGCACTACGGGGTGCCGGGGGCAAAGTTTCCCCGGGGTCCGGAGGCCGCCGGGAAGCGCCGAGGTTGGACAACCACTCCAACTCCCATAGAATTGGCCGCGCCTTCCCTGGCGGGCAGGCTTACCCGACGAGCGCCAGGGCATCTTAGCGCGAACCGGAGGAGAGGAGAGAACCCGTGTCGAGGATCCCGCGTTTCCAGGAGCACCTGAAGACCGCCTTTGCCGCCGAGGCCGCGAGCGCCGCGCGCTATCGCGCCAACGCCACCCGCGCTCAAGCGGAGGGCATGCCCAACGTCGCCCGCCGCTGGCAGCAGCTCGCCGCCGCCAAGGACGTCCTCGCCATCGAGCTGCTCGACGCCGCCGGGCAGGTGCGCGGCGCCGACGCCGACATCGGCACCGCCATCTCGGAGGAGCGCTACGAGAACGACATCCTCTACACCAAGATGATCCAGGACGTGGACCAGGAGACGGCCAACGTCTTCCTGCGGGTGGTCAACGCCCAGAAGGAGCATCTGCGGCAGCTCGAGGGGCTGCGCACCGAGCTCAACGCCGCCCAGGGGGACGTCTCGCTGCCGCCCGAGGTCGACCGCGGCACGGCGCCTTCGGCGCCGGAGTCGTAGCGCAACGAAGCTCCTGCCTTCCTGGGGGAGCCTGCCCTTCGAGTCCTCACCCCCGACCCCTCTCCACTTCGTGGAGAGGGGGGCCCTTCGATCAAGGTTGTGGAGGATTCGGAGGGCGGATCGCTCCGGTTCTCATCAGGCGCCCTTGACACCCGCCGCCACCGCCCCGTACATTGATGCCGTGATGGAACTCCGTTTCGCGACCGCCGGCCTCTGTAGCATGCGAATGAGCGTGCGAATGCCGATGAGCATGCGCTCGCCGGGCGCTGGCTTTTTCGCGGACGCGGGGTGTGCCGTCCTCTAGAGTACCCACCCCACAGCTTTCACCAGCGAAAGACCACCGCCCGGCTTCTCCGGCGGTGGTTTTTTGTTTTTCACGATCATTTTTCAGGAGACAGTCATGACGATTTCCTTCGATCTCGAAACCGATCCGTCGCTCGATACGCTGGCGCTCCATGCGGGCGCGTATCCCGATCCCGCCACCGGCGCGCTGCTGACGCCGATCTATCAGTCGACCACCTATGTGCTGGAGGCGGTGGGGAGCGACAAGGGGTTCACCTACAGCCGGACGGCGAACCCCACCGTCAGCGCCCTGGAGCGGCGGCTGGCGGCGCTGGAGGGGGCCGAATATGCGAGCTGTTTCGGCACCGGGCTGGGGGCCACGACCGCGCTGGCCCTCGCCCTGTTGCAGGCCGGCGACCGCGCCGTGCTCTCCGACGTGGTCTACGGCGGCACCGTGCGCCTCTTCCAGAAGATCCTCGCCAAGTTCGGCGTCGAGTCCGAGTTCGTGGACGCGGCGGATCCGGCCGCCTGGGAGGAGGCTCTCCGCCGTCCGGCGCGCCTGGTGTTCGTCGAGACGCCCGCCAATCCCACCCTCAAGCTCACCGACCTCGAGGTCGTCTCCCGGCTCGCCCACGGCGCCGGGGCCGTCGTGGTGGTGGACAACACGCTGCTGACGCCGGTGCTGCAGCGGCCGCTCGATCTCGGCGCGGACATCGTGCTGCATTCGACGACCAAGTTCATCGAGGGGCACAACGCCACCCTGGGCGGCGCGCTGATCACCCGCAACGCCGAGCTGCACGAGAAGATGACCTTTCTGCGCAACGCCATCGGGGCCATCCAGTCGCCGTTCAACGCCTGGCTGACCCTGCAGGGGGTGAAGACGCTGCCGCTGCGCATGGAGCGCCACTCGGCCAACGCCCTGCGCGTGGCCCGCTTTCTCGAAAGTCATCCGCGGGTGACCAGGATCCTCTATCCGGGGCTCGAATCCTTCCCGCAATACGAGCTCGCGCGGCGGCAGCAGGGGAGCGGCGGCGCGCTGATGGCCTTCGAGGTCGAGGGCGGGACGGAGGCCGGCGTCCGCGTGATGAACGGCGTCCGCCTCTGCGCCCTGGCGGAGAACCTGGGCGCCGCCGAAACCCTCGTCACCCACCCCGCCTCGATGACCCACGCCGCCGTGCCGGTGGAGCAGCGGCTGGCGACCGGCATCACCGACGGCCTGATCCGGATCTCCGTCGGGCTCGAAAACCCCGACGACATCATCGCCGACCTGCGCCGCGCCCTGGAGGCGTGAGCGCGCTTTTTTATCAGAAAAGGAGGAAGAATCATGTCTCAGATTTCCGTGCTGAACTTCGGCAGCTCCGCGCTGCGCTCCGACGCCGACCTGCCGCTCGCCGTTCACGAGATCTATCGCGAGTGGCGGGCCGGCCGCCGCGTCCTGGCGGTGGTCTCCGCCCTGGGCTGTACCGCCGACGACCTGCTCAAACGGGCGCAGCAGCTGGGCCTGCCACCGCAACGGGAGGGGCTGGCCGCCCTGCTTGGAACCGGTGAGACGGCCGCGGCCGCTCTCCTGACTCTCGCGCTCGACCGCTCGGGCCTTCCCGCCACGCTGCTCGATCCCACCCAGACTGGACTGATCACTCATGGCGACGACCTCCCCAATCGCCGCCGTGGATGTTCCTTGTCTCGATCACGAGTTGGAGCGCTCCATCGTGGTCGTCCCCGGTGGTGCCGGACGGTGCCCTGCCGGCCGCGCTACTCTCGTCGACTCGGATCTCACCGCCCGCTTTCTCGCCGGAAAACTGGGCGCCGCCTGTCCGGACCGCGTGGCTCCACCTGGGCTTGCCGGTCCGCCCCTGCGCGTGGCCCTGCTCGGCTGCGGCACCGTGGGCGGCGGAGTGCTGGCCCGGCTCCTCGCCCTCCCCACACTTTTCCGGGTGATCGGAGTCGCGGTGCGGGACCTCGGCCGCGTCCGCGAGCCCGCCGTGCCGCGCCGCCTGTTGACGGACGATCCCGCCGCGCTGCTGGCGCGCGAGGCCGACGTGGTGGTGGAGCTGCTCGGGGGGCGCGAGCCCGCTCATCATTTGATCGCCCGGGCGCTGGACAGCGGGCGCCACGTGGTGACGGCGAACAAGGCTTTGCTCGCCGGCGAGGTGGAAAACCTTTCGGAACGGGCGCGGCGGCGCGGCGTCTCCCTGCGCTTCAGCGCCAGCTGTGGGCGGCGCGCTGCCGGCGCTGGAGGCGGTGCGCCGGGCGGCGGCTGCCGGCCGGGTCCAGGCGATCACCGGGGTCTTGAACGGCACCTGCAATTTCGTTCTCGACCGCTGCGCGGCCGGCGCCTCCTTCGCCGAGGCGGTGACGCTGGCTCGCGACGCCGGCTATGCCGAGGCCGATCCCTCCCTCGATCTCGACGGCTCGGACGCGGCGCAGAAGCTCTCGCTTCTCGCCCGTGAAGCCTTCGGCGTTTCACTGCCCTGGGAGAGCATCCCGCGGCGGGGGATCGCGGACCTCGACGAGCGCGCCGCGGCCGAGGCGGTCCGGCGGGGGAGGCGCCTGCGCCTGGTCGCTTCCTGCGAACGCGCGGAGGATGGGCTGCGGGCCAGCGTTCAGCCTCTGGACCTGTCGCCGGACCACCCCTGCGCGTGGGCGGCGGGCGCGGACAACGCCCTGGTGGTCCAGCTCGAAGATGGCGGCCAGATCAGGATCGCCGCCCGCGGCGCCGGCCGCTGGCCCACGACCGAGGCGGTGATGGCCGATCTGTACGATCTGGCAGAGGCAGTGACGTCGAGGACGGCATGGCGGAAAGAAGGTGCGGCATGAAGATCGCCACCCGCTGCGTTCATCTGCCACCCGGGAACGATCCCTACGGGGCCACGGCGCCGCCGATCTATCAGACGGCGACCTTCCGCCAGCCGGGCGCCGCCGAGTTCGGCGAATACGACTATTCGCGGACGGCCAACCCGACCCGCGCGCTGGCCGAGGAGCAGCTCGCGGCCCTGGAGGGGGGCGCTTCGCCTGCGCCTTCGCCAGCGGCATGGCGGCGCTCGTGGCCGTCACCCGTCTGGTGAAGGCGGGGGAGGAGATCCTCGCCGGCGACGATCTCTACGGCGGCACGGTCCGCCTCCTCTCCCGGGTGGCGCCGGGGTTGGGAGTGCGCGTCCGTCATGTCGACACCACCGACCCGGCAAGCGGTCGCGGCGGCGCTCTCCCCGGCCACCCGCCTGCTGCTGGTGGAGACGCCGACCAATCCGCTGCTGCGGATCGCCGATCTGGCGCGCCTGGCGGAGATCGCCCATCGCGGCGGCGCGCTGCTGGCGGTGGACAACTCGCTCCTCTCCCCCTGCCTCCAGCGTCCGCTGGCGCTGGGGGCCGACCTGGTGATCCATTCGGCCACCAAGTTCCTCTGCGGCCACGGCGACGTCAGCGCCGGGGCGGTGGTGACCGGCGATCCCGCCCTCCACGAGCGGCTCGCCTTCCACCTCAACGCCGAGGGGACGGGGCTGGCGCCGTTCGATAGCTGGCTGCTGCTGCGGGGGATGAAGACGCTGGCGCTGCGCGTCGAGCGCCAGGGCGCGACGGCGGCGCGGATCGCGGATTTCCTCGCCGCCCATCCACGGAGTTGAAAAGGTTTTCTTCCCCGCGCTGGCGCCGCCGGCGGCGCGCGAGATCCACGAGCGCCAGGCGAGCGGTCCGGGATCGGTGGTGAGCTTCACCACGGGCGATCCGGAGCGCTCCCAGCGGATCGTGGAAGCCGCGCGGCTGTTCGCGATCGCGGTGAGCTTCGGCTCGGTGGGCTCCTCGATCAGCCTGCCCTGCCGGATGTCCCACGCCAGCATCCCGCGAGAGCTGCGGGGGAGGCTGGGTCCGCCGCCGGACCTGATCCGGCTTTCGGTGGGGATCGAGGACGCGGACGATCTGATCGCGGACCTGGGACCGCAGGCCCTCGATCTCTAGGGGAGCGATCGCTCATCGAGGGGGCGGCGCCATTCTCAGTGGGCAGCCGCCGCCCAGCAGGGGGCCGGACGTTCGCCTCTCGGTGGGCAGTCGCTGCCCACCTGAGAACGGAGGGTCCCCCGCACTGGGCAGACGCTGCCCAGCGAGGGGGAGCCGCTTCTTCCTCACTGGGCAGCGGCTGCCCACCGGGGGAGACCGTCCTCCCCCCACTGGGCGGCGATCGCCCAGTGAGAACCGCCCCGCCCCCACGGGGGGGGACGGCTCCCCCTGGAGCGATCTGTGCAACCCTTGCGGGGGAAGTCGGAGAGAACCGGATGGCACGAGAGAACAGCACGAGCGGCCGCACCCCACCCCATTTCCAACGCCGCCCCGGCGCCGCGGTCGCTGCGCGAGCGCTTCGGGGCGCTGCGCAACCTGCCCCCCTTCCTGAAGCTGATCTGGCGGACCAGCCCCAGCCTCACCGGGTCCGACCTGGCGCTGCGCCTGGTGCGGGCGCTGCTGCCGGTGGCCACGCTCTATGTCGGCAAGCTGATCATCGACGAGGTGATCCGGCTGGCCGGGACGCCGGGGGTGCCCCCGCACCTGCGGGACTGGCTGGCCAGCGGCCTGCTCGGCCACCTCGGCTGGCTGCTGGCGGCCGAGCTCATCCTGGCGGTGCTCTCCGACGGGCTGGGCCGCCTGGTCTCGCTGCTCGACTCCCTCCTCTCCGAGCAGTTCACCAACGCCACCAGCGTGCGCCTGATGGAGCACGCGGCGACGCTCGACCTCGAGGACTTCGAGGACAGCGAGCTGCAGGACCGGCTCGAGCGCGCCCGCCGGCAGACCACCGGCCGGATGACGCTGATGAACCAGCTCTTCGGCCAGGCGCAGGACATCGTGACCATCGTCAGCTTCGCCGCCGGGCTGGTGGTCTACGCCCCCTGGCTGATCGCGCTGCTGATCCTGGCGCTGGTCCCGGCCTTCCTCGGCGAGGCGCACTTCAACTCGCAGAGCTACTCGCTGGACTTCATGCGGACGCCGGAGCGGCGCGAGATCGACTACGTGCGCCAGACCGGCGCCAGCGTCGAGACCGCCAAGGAAGTGAAGATCTTCGGCCTCAACGCCTTCCTGATCGAGCGCTACCGCCAGCTCGCCGATGCCCTCTACCAGGGCAACCGCCGGCTGGCGATCCGCCGCGCCGGCTGGGGGGGCGCGCTGACCGCCATCGGCACGGTGGGCTATTACGTGGCCTACGCCTACATCGCCTGGAGCACGCTGAGCGGCCGCTTCAGCATCGGCGACCTCACCTTCCTGGCCGGCTCGTTCCTCCGCCTGCGCGCCCTGCTGGAGGGGCTGCTGATCGGCTTCTCGCAGGTGGCGGGGCAGGCGCTCTACCTCGACGACCTGTTCTCCTTCTTCGAGATCGAGCCGGAGATCGTCTCGCCGGAGAATCCGCGTCCCTTCCCGACGCCGATCCGCGACGGCTTCGCCTTCGAGGACGTCGGCTTCCGCTATCCCGGCGCCGAGCGCTGGGCGGTGCGCCACCTGAGCTTCGACCTGCGGGGCGGGCGAGGTGCTGGCCCTGGTCGGCGAGAACGGCGCCGGCAAGACCACGCTGGTCAAGCTGCTGGCGCGGCTCTACGACCCGGACGAGGGGCGCATCCTGCTCGACGGCCACGACCTGCGCGAGTACGACCTCGGCGCGCTGCGCGCCAACATCGGCGTCATCTTCCAGGACTTCGTGCGCTATCACCTCACCGCCGCCGAGAACATCGCCGTCGGCCGCATCGAGGCCCGCGACGACCGCGCGCGCATCGTCACCGCCGCCGAGCGCAGCCTGGCCGACGAGGTGATCGCGAAGCTGCCGGCCGGCTACGACCAGATCATCGGCAAGCGCTTCCGCACCGGCGTCGACCTCTCCGGCGGCGAGTGGCAGAAGGTCGCCATCGCCCGCGCCTACATGCGGGACGCCCAGGTGCTGATCCTCGACGAGCCGACCGCGGCGCTCGACGCCCGCTCCGAGTTCGAGGTGTTCCAGCGCTTCAAGGAGCTGAGCGAGGGGAAGACCGCCGTGCTGATCTCCCACCGCTTCTCCAGCGTGCGCATGGCGGACCGCATCCTGGTCCTCGCCGACGGCAAGGTGGAATCGATGGGCACCCACGAGGAGCTGCTGGCGCAGGGCGGGCGCTACGCCGAGCTGTTCGAGCTGCAGGCGGCGGGCTATCGGTGAAATTTCGTTTTTCAGCCCCACAGGGGCACAGGCATAAAGCCTGGGGTTTCAACCCATACCATTACACATATCTTCTAGGTCGAGGCCCCCCGGGCTTCCAGGGCGAGAGCGAAATCACGGACGCGTTGGAGTCCGATCCAAAGGGTCTTGGGGCCAGGCGGGCCATTGCCCTTGCGGGCCAGATACCCTCCGAGACCAGCGACCAAGATGAGGATCTCCTGCAGGCGGGGAGGTTCGGCGGGCGGTTTCTGTCTTTTGCTGACGAGATAGGCCGCCTGCCACTCTTGCGGGGAGAAGGCCACCTCGCAAGACAGGTTCGGAGCGGCTCGGCCAAGCCGAGTCAGGTACAAGACGCGCCAAGCCACGATCAGGTACAACGTCAGAGCCACCTCGATCCGCTCTCGGCTCTGCAGTTGCAAGTCCTCAACTTTGCACCCGTTCTTCAAGATGTGGAAGTAGACTTCGATCTGCCACCGACAGAGATACCACTGGATTTTCTCGGCGGCATCGGCAAAGCTGTCCACGGGTAGACTACTCAGCAGCAGCCACTGGATCGGCTCCTCTCCGGAGGGAGGCGTTTCCTCTCGCGCCAAAATCGCGGTCACCTCCACCGGAGCCAACTTCTTGTCGGGCCGATAAGGCGGGCGCAACAGCACTCGCACCGCTCGCAGGCTCTGAATGACCCGGCGAGATTTACGGCTCCTGGCGGGAGCCAGATTGAACTCGATCTGCCCCAAACAAGCCGACTGGCTTATCCTCTCCCACAGCAGGCCTCCGTCCTGAACGGCTCGATCCTGGGCGGCTCGAATCAGCCAAGCCGCCGAGCCCGACTCGGCGGCCTCAAACAACTCGAACAGATCCGAGTCCCGGTCGGCCAGATAGACCATCCGGGTTTCTCTTACCTCCTCTTGCAGGGCGCAGACCTTCTTATAGCCCTCCACCCAGCGCAGGCTCTCCTTTTTCTCCAAAGGCCGCGAGAGGCGATTCTGACGGTCCTTGCCGCCGTGGTCGCTGGCATCGCGAACCCACCGCCAAAAGTCCAACACTCCCAAACACAGACCCTCCGGCGTCACGGCCAACATCGGATGGATGTGGATCCCCCGGGTTAGCTCGTAGTTCAGCGGACCTAGGCCCTCCGTCTTGGGTTTGCTCGTGAAATCTAACTCGCTGGTGTCTTCAACGCAGAGCATCACAGGATGCTGCCGCAAACGCTGCCGCGTCGCCTCTTGGTGGGGCGCCAAGACCTTCTCGGGCGTGACCTTCTCATTGTCGAAAAAGCGATACGCCGCTTGCGTCTCACTCCAACCCTGCGAGGCCGCCGGAATACTCTGGTCCGGCTTTGCAGCCAGTCGGCGGAGAACCAACTCCAGCCGCCGATTGAGTCGTCCGTCTCCCAACTCAGCCGACGAAGTCTCCGACACCACCCAGTCCTCCGCCTCCGCCTCCGGGGTTCCTTCCGCAGATTGCGATCCCATCTCGCCTCCTCGCCGTAGATAGCGTATCTACGGACTAGGAAAGCAGATCTGGACGCTCTTGTACAGAACTAGTTGTGTGTAATGGTATGGGTGTCAACCCCAGGTAGGGAGCCCCCAAGATCAACAAGCCCCCGTAGGGGCCGGCATATCGTTGCCGCCTCGAATCTCCCGCCGGATCTGCCGGCCCCTTCGGGGCTTGGAATTTGTCGGGCCTCGAACCTGGGGTTGACACCCCAGGCTGGATAAATTCCGCCCTGCGGGCGGTCCGGACCACATGTTCGGAGCCTGTCAAACACTCTTACCGCGCCGTCTCCCGCCGGGGCGAAAAGAACCGGTCGCGCAGCTTCCACACCGCCTGCATATCCAGCCGCTCGCCCTCGAAGACGATCTGTCGGCTCGCCTTGTCCTTCCGGTCCTTGAGATAGCGCGTCACGTTCATCCAGCGAATCGTCTCCTCGCCGCTCCGCTCGTCCTTCTGGCGGATGACGAGGTACACATCCACGGGCTGGTTGATCCAATACTCCAGATGGCGCTCGTTCTTCACGTCGAAGATTTCGCGGCCGTCGCGCTGGCGTGTCCGCAGATAGGAGTTGCCGCTCTTGAGCTGGACGTAGATCTTCTTGCCGCTGGGCTGTCCGTCGTTGTCCTTGAACTCCACCTCGCCATCGATGCCGTAGTCGAACTTGGTCAATTCGCGGAAGATCTGGTTGGCCTCGCCGGTGATTGCCTGCACATGGCCGATTAGGATTTGTTCCAACGCCTGCGTGTCCAACTCCCGAGTGGCCGTCTCTTCCATGGACAGAATTCTTTGGGCGACTGGGTCACTCTTGAGCCGCTGCTCGATGTGGTCGATCAGCAACACCCGCTCGTCGCACTTCTGGCAGTAGATAAACGTTTTCCCCGCGTCGAGGCGCTCACGCACTTCGTCGAGATCCTTGACGGGTTTCCCGCACTGGCATACGTACCGCCTGTCGCGCGTCACGTCTCTGGCATACTTGGCCAAGTGCCGGTGGACGTACTCGATGAGGATAACTTTGAGCTCGTCCGGCGTCTCCAAGTCGAAGAATAGGCTAATTGTTGCTTGGCCCTCGCCCTGCCGGTTGTCGATCTTCAGTCCCAACAGATGACCCCGGCTGGATTGGAATTCAGCCGCGTTACGCCACAGTTCCTTATGCTCGAACTCCTGGCTGTACCACAGGCGAACCACCAGGGTGGTCCAGACCGTCTGCCACTCGCCGCTGAAGGTGTAGGAGACGAAGACGCCGGGATCCCACGGAATATCCTTCTCCCGCCGGTACTGAGAGGGAAACACTAGATGCCGCCCCTCTGGCGTCTCTTCGGCGATGCACAGCGAGTGGTCGAGGAAGGTTTGGACCAGAGCTCGCAACAGAAGCTCCTCGTCCGGGCGGTTCAGCCGGTCGACGCCGGTGAAGTCGAAGCCCGGCCCGTAGATGTCCGCCTCGGAGACGCTGCCGATCTCGTCCTGGTGGGCGCGGGCTGCGCGGATGATCGCCCCGGCGTAGCCATTCAGCAGGTCGGGCCGCAGCAGCACCAGGTCGCCAAACTTCAAGGGACGGGCCAGACCGTGATTGGCCAGCAGGGTAACCGCCGTGCGCACGTCGGACTCGCCGAATCGCTCACCGGGCAGGGTTTGCTCCAGCCGCTGTGCCAGTTCGGAGAAACGCAGTAGACGGATGTCCGTCTTATCGCGCATAGTCATAACGGCGTCCTTGAGCTCAGCTAGTAGACGTGGCGTGGCCGTCCACGGCAGAGTAGCCCAGGGAATGTGATCGGCGATCATCTGCTTCAGCTTCGAGGGCTTGGCGCCGTTCTCCGTATCCGAGCAATGCTCGCCAGTCTTGGCGCTGGTGGCCAGCCAGCCGACAAATTCGTGCTGCTCGAGAAACCGTTCGATCTTGGCGTTGCCGATCTTCATCCCGCCCACATCGAACTGGGAGAAGACCAGCAACCGAGGCGCGCGACGTTCCGCCGCGTGGTTGCTCGTGGAGGCTTCCAAGGCCTTGAGCCAGTCGCCTGCTTCGGCAAAGGGATCGTCCTTCTGCGGATTGATCAGCAGCAGGGCTAACGCAGTTTCTTCGAGAAAGAGCCGGTGGATCAGCCGGTAATCCTCTTGCCCGGCCAAGTCCCACAATAGAGCTTCGCGCTGCAGCGTGGCGTCTGGCGGGAGTGGCAGATCCAGCGGCCATACGTTCATCCCGTGTGTACGGTCGCGAATGACGTAGCGGTCTTCGATCAATCGATGCGCTAGTGATGTCTTGCCGACTGTCCCCTCGCCGATCAACACGACCTTGGCGTTCACGTAGCTGCGCGTTGCCTCGGCAGGCTGCGCGGCGTGGATGCCGGTCAGGTGGTAGACGTAAGCGGCGCCATTCGCAGTTCCCACCAAGAGCCGCGAACTCATGGGACTGAAGGCAACGGAAATCGGCGATAGATTTACGTCGTACTTGATAACCTGCAAGCACGCCCTCAATTTCTGATCCCACAGCCGGACCGTGTTGTCTAGGAACCCCGTGGAGGCGATCAAGTCACCGTCGGGAGAGATGGCGACGGAATCCACCTTCCCTTTATGGCCTTCCAAGGTCCCGACGCATCTCTCTGCTTCTAGATCCCAGATCTTGACGGTCTCGTCTTCCGAACCCGAAATGGCAAATCGCCCGTTAGGCTGGACTTGGATAGACTTTACAATGTCCGAATGACCCTTCAACGTTGCCAGGGATTGGCCTGTTTCGAGATCCCACATCTGAACGCGCCCATCGCGATGGCCTGACAGTGCCCGAGTCCCGGCTGGGTTGACAGCGGTGCTGAAAACGTCGTCGTCGTTATTTCTACCACACTCGATGTTCTTCAGGCACTTGCCCGTAGCAAGATCCCACAGCCGGAGCGTGTTGTCGAATCCCCCGGAAAGCGCGCGAGCGTTGTCCTGCAATGCGACCACTGACCAAGCCTTGTCCGCGTGGCCATCCAGCTTCACCGTTTCCTTGCCTGAGCTTGCATCCCAAACGCGAACGGACTCGTCGACCGACGCCGACAGAATTCGCTTCCCATCCGGTGTGATCGCGACGGAAAGCACTGTTGCCTCCATGTCCTTCTAGCCTCGCCCTGCATGTACCAGTTTCCAGATCCCAAATCCTAACCGTCCTGTCCCATGAGCCGGACGCCCCCCATTTTCCATCCGGGCTGATGGCCACGCTCCTGACAAAGCTCTTGTGCCCCATGAGCTTGCGTTCCAGCACGGCCAACGGCTCGGCTTGCTCCGGCGGCTGCGCGGGTTTCTCCGTGGATTTGACCTTTGGCGCGGGTGGGGCCGATTCCGTCTCGAATCGGCAGGCGGCCAGCAATTCGCCGAACGCCGCCTTCGTTTTCCGGCGGTAATCCACGTACTTGTAGCGCCGCAATGCGTCCGGGAGCTCGCAGTCGGCCAGCAATAAAGGGATGAAGCGCCGGCCGGCATTGGACGGATCGCGGAAGAGCACGGTGCTTCGTTCGAGCGTCACCCAATCCGACCCTAGCGCCGCCGGCGACAGGCACAACACCTGGGCTCGCGCCGCCTCGAGTCCGCGTTCAATGACCAGGTAGATGTCGTCGCCCGGCTTGATGACCCACTCGTCGAACCAGACCCGCAATTCGGCGGCACGCAGTTCCTCCGCCAGCCTTCGCACCCGTGGCTTGTCCTTCGAGTTGTGGCTGAGGAAAACGTCATAGGTGAAGCGATCGGCCATAGTTCTACCTCAGTATGCCAACCTCAGTGTGGTTGCCCCTGCTGGGATCCGTGGGTACGGTCGTAAGGTTAGCAGACACTGAGAGGTGGCAAACCGGCGCCGCCCGGGATTGAAATCCCGGGCTACCCACGGCCGTCCCATCCGGGACTCCCACAACCCCCTTTTGCAGAGCCCCGGGAAGGGGCGACTGTCGGTAGCCCGGGATTTCAATCTGGTTTCAACCCCAGGGAAGCAGTTTCCCAAACCCATCGAGCCCCGAAGGGGCGCAGGCAACTCGGCCGGTCAGTCAGGACTGCCTACGCCCCTTCGGGGCTTCTGGAGAGGGAGGTAGGCGCCCTACCTGGGGTTGAAACCCCAGGCTTTATGCCTACGCCCCTGCGGGGCTGACTTCCAAACACCTTCTGAGCATTCAGCCCACCCCCAGCGCCTCGCGCACCCGCTCCGCCCCCGTATTGCTGCCGGTCAGCAGGATGCCGACCCGCCGGCCGCGGAAGCGCTCGTCAGCCAGGACCCCGGCCAGGGCGGTGGCGCCGGCCGGCTCCACGATCACCCTCAGATGCCGGAGGATCAGCCCCATGGCGGCCATGATCGCCGTGTCGGGGACGGTGAAGACATCCGTGGCCCAGCGGCGGATCATCTCGAAGTTGTGGACCCCCGGCTTCGGGGCGGTGAGGCCGTCCGCCACCGTCTGCACCTTCTCCGGGGGAGTCGGCGCGCCGGCCGCCAGCGAGCGCACGATACCGTCCGCCCCGGCGGGCTGGATGCCGGCCGGTCAGCAGGATGCCCACCCGCCGGCCGCGGAAGCGCTCGTCGGCCAGCACCCCGGCCAGGGCGGTGGCGCCGGCCGGCTCCACGATCACTCTCAGATGCCTGAGAATCAGCCCCATCGCGGCCAGGATCGCCGCATCGGGGACGGTGAAGACGCCCGTGGCCCAGCGGCGGATCATCTCGAAGTTGTGGACCCCCGGCTTCGGCGCGGTCAGGCCGTCCGCCACGGTCTGCACCTTCTCCGGGGGCGTCGGCGCGCCGGCCGCCAGCGAACGCACGATGCCGTCCGCCCCGGCCGGCTGGACGCCGTAGACCTTGGCGGCCGGAGCGAGGCCGCGGGCCGCCAGCAGGGCTCCCGAGAGCGGGCCGCCGCCGGAGGCGGGGATCGCCAGGGCGTCGAGATCGGGCGCGTCCTCCAGCAGCTCCCAGATGGCGGTGCCGGCGCCGGCGATGACCAACGGATCGTCGAAGGGGTGGACGAGCGTGTAGCCGTGCTCCTCCCGCAGCCGCGCCAGGCGCTCGAAGGCCTGGGTGGCGTTGGTGATCCCCTCCTTCTCGATGCGCCCGCCCATCGCCGCCACCGCCGCCAGCTTCTCGGGCACCGCGTTCTCCGGCATCACCACCACCAGCTTGGCGCCCGCGGCCCGGGCCGCCCAGGCGGCGCCGAGAGCGGCGTTGCCGGCGCTCACCGTGATCAGGCCGCGCGCCATCTCCTCCGGCGAGAAGGAGCGGATCCGGTTGTAGGCCCCGCGCACCTTGAAGGAGCCGGTGATCTGCAACCCCTCGGCCTTGAAGAAGAGCCGCGCTCCGGCCAGCTCGTCCAGGATGTCCGAGCGCAGCACCGGCGTCCGCAGCACCACCCCCGCCAGCGCGCGGCGGGCGGCCAGGAGATCGGGAAGATCGGGCAGGATCAGATCACCAGCCGATTCCATAGTCCTCTCCGTAATCGCTCGACCCGCCCCAGATCGTGCCGTGCTCCGCGTCGAGCAGGATGGCGTTGATCGGGCCGGAGTTGCGCTCCTCGACCTCCACCTTGTAGCCCATCCGCTGCAGCTCCTGCCGCACCCACGGCGGGGTGCTGGCCTGCACGGTCAGCCGTCCGGGCTCGGAGGCGTGATCGCCGAAGGAGCTGTGCATCTGGTAGCTGGTGATGTTCGGCCCCTCCGCCGCCTCCTGCACGGTCATCCCGAACTCCGCGACGTCGAGGAAGAACTGGAGGAGGTTCTGGTCCTGGGTGTCGCCCCCCTGCACCGCGAAGGCCAGCCAGGGCTTGCCGTCCTTCACCGCCAGGCTGGGGGTGAGGGTCACCCGCGGCCGCTTGCCGGGCGCCAGCACGTTGAACGGCCCCTCCGCCGGATCGAGCACGAAGCTCTGCATGCGCTGCGAGAGGCCGATGCCGGAGCGGCCGGCGATGAAGGCGGGGGTCCAGCCGCCGCTCGGCGTCACCGAGACCAGCCACCCCTCCTCGTCGGCGGCGATCACCGAGGTCGTGCCGGCGCGGAAGGACTCGTCAAAGGTCAGTTTCGAGCTCTGCGGCTGCGGCGGCTGCGTCCACTTCTTCTTGTCCGCCGGCGCCCCCCAGCTCTTCAGGAGGTCGAGATAGGGGTTCTGCTTCCCCTCGAACGCGTAGGGATCGCCGGGCTTCACCGCCGGATCGTTCCGCTTCCAGTCGATCTCCTTCCGCCGGACGTCGGCGTACCCCTTGGAGAGCAGCGGCTGGAGCGGCTCCGCGGGCGGGAAGTAGGGGTCGCCGTAGTAGAAGTCGCGGTCGGCGAAGGCGAGGTTCATCACCTGGTAGAGGGTGTGGATGTAGCGGGTGCTGTTGAGCCCCATGCCGCGCAGGTCCATGGGCTCGAGCAGGTTGAGCGCCTGGAGCATGGCCGGCCCCTGCGTCCAGGCGGTGAGCTTGTAGACGTCGATCCCCTTGTAGGTGGTCTTGACCGGCTCCTCGGTCTTCACCTGCCAGTTGGCCAGATCCTCGCGGGTGAAGAGCCCCCCCTGCTCGCGGGTGCCGCGGACGATCTCCTCGGCGATATCCCCCTTGTAGAAGCGGTCGTAGGCGGCCTGGATCGCCTGCTTGCGGTTCTTGCCGGCGGCGAGGGCCAGGCGCTCGGCCTCGACCAGCTTGCGCAGAGTGGCGGCGAGATCCGCCTGGCGGAAGATCTCGCCGGCCCGGGGCGCCTCCCGGGCCTCGCCCGCGTGGGTGAGGAAGAGGGCGCGCGAGGCCGGCCACTTCTTGATCTCCCCCTTCTGCCGCTCGATGGTGTCCGCGAGCTGCGCCTCGATCGGGTAGCCGTCGGCCATCTGGATCGCCGGCCCGAGGACGTCGGCGAGGGAGAGGCGGCCGTACTCCGCGAGCATCACCAGCAGCCCGCCGGGGGTGCCGGGCGTCACCGCCGCCAGCGGGCCGTACTCCGGCGGATAGGCCATCCCCTTGCCATGGTAGAAGTCGGGCGTGGCGCCGGTGGGAGCGACGCCCAGCGCGTCGATGGCGATCACCTTGCGCGTCTTGGGGTTCCAGATCAGGGCCTGGGTCTCGCCCCCCCAGCCGAGGGTGTCCCACATGGTGCAGGCGGCGGCGAGCATGGCGGCCGTCGCGTCCACGGCGTTCCCCCCCTTCTGGAACATCATGGCCCCGGCGGTGGCCGCCAGGGGCTTGCCGGTGATCGCCATCCAGTGGCGGGCATGGAGCGGCGGCTTGGCCGTGCGCGCCGCGCCGGGCCGGGCGGCGAGGGCCAGGAGAATGACCAGGATGATGGAATGTCGAAGGCCGGGATGGGTATCATGAGCGCCTCCTCCTCGTGGGGGCAGTCTACAATCGTCGGTAGCCTAAAGAGCGAAGGAGAACCGCGATGTAGAGAGCCGTGCGACGAAGGGGTGGTGCGGGCCGGAAAGTGCGCGGCTCCCTCCGGACCCGTGGCGGAGCGGTGGGTGCTGGCGGCGACGATCCTCGGCTCCAGCATGGCCTTCATCGACGGCACGGCGGTGAACGTGGCGCTGCCGGCTCTCCAGAAGAACCTCGGAGCCACGGTGGCCGACGTTCAGTGGGTGGTCGAGATCTACGCGCTCTTCCTCTCCGCCCTGCTGCTGGTGGGGGGCTCGCTGGGCGACCGCTTCGGGCGGCGGCGGGTCTTTCTGTCCGGCGTCGCCGGGTTCGCCGTGGCCTCGGCGGCGTGCGGCCTCGCTCCCGGCGTCGGCGACGCTGATCGCCGCGCGGGCCGCGCAGGGGATCGCCGCCGCCCTGATGGTGCCGGGGAGCCTGGCCCTGCTTTCGGCGTCCTTCGATCCGGCGCGCCGCGGGCGGGCGATCGGCACCTGGTCCGGCTACGGCTCGATCATGGCGGCGGTGGGGCCGCTGATGGGCGGCTGGCTGATCGATCACGCCTCCTGGCGCTGGGTGTTCTTCCTCAATCTGCCGCTGGCCGCGGCGGTGATCGCCATCTCGCTCCGCTTCGTGCCGGAGAGCCGGGACGATCAGGCCGCGGGGAGGATCGACGTTCCCGGCGCGCTCCTCGCCACGCTGGGCTTGAGTGGCCTGACCTTCGGCCTCATCGAGTCGCCGCGACTGGGCTGGGGGAGCCCGCTGGTCTGGGGGACGCTGCTCGCGGGCTGCGCCGCGCTCCTCGGCTTCCTCGCGGTGGAGTCGCGGATCGCCGCCCCGATGATGCCGCTCTCGCTCTTCCGCTCGCGCACCTTCGCCGGCGCCAACCTGCTGACGCTCTGGCTCTACGCCGCCCTTGGCGGCGCGCTGTTCTTCCTGCCGTTCGATCTCATTCAGGTGCGCGGCTACTCGGCGACGGCGGCGGGGGCGGCCCTGCTGCCGTTCGTGCTGCTGATGTTCACGCTCTCCCGCTGGTCCGGCGGGCTGGTGGACCGCTACGGCGCCCGGCTGCCGCTGATCATCGGCCCGGCGATCGCCGCCGCCGGTTTCGCCCTGTTCGCCGTCCCGGGCCTGGGGGGCGGCTACTGGACGGCGTTCTTCCCGGCCATCCTGGTCCTGGGATTCGGCATGGCGATCAGCGTGGCGCCGCTGACCACGACGGTGATGGGAGCGGTGGAGGAGCGCCACGCCGGCATCGCCTCGGGGATCAACAACGCCGTCTCCCGCTGCGCCGGGCTCCTCGCCATCGCCGTCTTCGGCATTCTGATGCAGGGCCTGTTCGGACGCGGGCTCGACCGCCGGCTCGCCCAGGCCGATCTGCCCCCGCAAGCGCGGACGGCGATCGAGGCGCAGCGGCAGAGGCTGGCGGCCGTGGAGATCCCCGCCGGGCTCGGCCGAACCGGCGCGGACGCAGGCCCGGACCACCGTCGACCGGGCCTTCCTGGACGGCTTCCGCGGCGTGATGCTCACCGCGGCCGGGCTCGCGCTGCTCGCCTCGCTCAGCGCGGCGTGGCTGATCCGGGACGAACGATCGCCCGCGGATGCTGAAGATGTTGGCCTGCCCGGCGACCGCAGGTCGCCCCTACAACCTTCGGCATGAGGTAGATGTTGGGCGGAGGTTGTCAGGGGCGACCGCGGTCAGCGCTTGTCTCAAGGGGTGAGGCTCCGCACCTTGGCGTCGAAGTCGCGGACGAAGCGGGTGTCCGGGTAGTAGTAGAAAGTGCCGATCGGGCAGTTGCCCTTGGGGCCGCAGAGCGGCGTGATCGTCTTGTCGGTCTCGGGGTCGTGCTCCCAGCCCATCCGGGCGCGCATGATCCGCGAGAGCTCGGCGCGGAAGCGGTTGTACGGCTCGCCGTGCCAGATCTCGCGGATCGACTGCCGGTAGACGTTCCCCAGCTCCGCCCCCTGGATCAGGCAGCAGGGGGCCACCAGGCCGGTCGGGCGGACGAGCATCGAGTGCCAGCCGATCAGGCAGTGGGTGTCGATCCCCGCGTTGGCCGCGAGGACCCGGTCCCGCTCCCGCCGCTTGCGCGCGTGCGCGATCTTTTCGCCCAGCGAGAAGTCCTTCCGCGCCACCATCCGCCCGATCCGCCGGGCGGCCGGGATCGCCTTGCGCTCCTCGCCGAGCTTGACGCCGATCCGCGTCACCCGCTCCGAGATGTCCTGCTCGAAGCTGTTGACGACGTCGATCCGCCGGTACTCGTCGATCCGCAGCACCTCCTCGTAAAGCTCCATCATCTCCTCGGTCTCGGCCTCGCTCATCAGTTTCTCGGGCGGCAGGAAGGCGAGGCCGTTGAACAGGATCGAGTCGGCGCCGGCCTCGCAGGCGAGCCGGTACATCTCGGGGATCTGCCGGAAATTCTCCTTCCAGACCAGGAACTGGAGCTTGACGTGCGGGTTCCGCGCGCCCTGCCGGCGCTTGGCGGCGACCAGGCCGCGGAGGTTGTCGATGACGCGCTGGAAATTGCGCTCGTTGGTCTGCATCATCGCGGCGTAGGTCGTCTCGTCCGCCGTGTTGAGGCTGAACGTGACCTGTTCGCAAGTGCCCACCAGCAGCTCCGCGACCTCGGAGCGCAGCAGGACGCCGTTGGTGGTGAGATTTTCGATCGGCAGATCCGCTCGTTTTGATGGCGCGCAGAAAATCGTGGATCTTGCGATGGAAGAGCGGCTCGCCACCGCCCGACAGGCGGATGGCGCGCGTGCCCATCGCTTTCAATTCGCCGAGCATCTCCTCGAAGCGGGGCATCGGGATCTCGTCCTTGCCGCGCAGCGAGGCGGTGGAACAGAAGAAGCAATCGACGTTGCAACGATCCTGGGGATGAAATTCGACATGATAAGGACCGCCGTAGGCGACGCCATCCTCGATCCCTTTCAGGATGGCAGCCTTGTCCTCGCGCGTCAGGTGATCCCAGCCGAGTTGACTCATGATCGATTCCTCCCGGGCCGGTCTCCGACCGTGCCTGATCTTTCTACGGATCGGCGGCGCGAAACGTCGGGGGAAAATCGATCAGAGGCGGTTTTCGATCAAGGGGTGAGGTTGCGCAGCGCGCCGTTGAACGAGCGCAGGAACGGCACGTCCGGCTTGTAATAGAAAGTCCCGATCGGGCAGGCGTCCTTGATGCCGCAGAGGGAATCGACCGTGCGGTCGGCGGTCTCGTCGTGCTTCCAGGCCGGGCCCTCGCGCAGGATGCGGGAGAGCTCGGCGCGGAAGCGGTTGTAGGCCTCGCCGTGCCAGACCTCGCGCACCGTCTGGTGGTAGACGTTCCCCAGCTCCTTGCCCTGCAGGATGCAGCAGGGGGCCACGACGCCCGTGGTGCGGATGACCATCGAGTGCCAGCCGATCAGGCAGTAGCTGTCCAGCCCCTGGTTGGCCCCGGCCGCCCGCCGCATCCGGACGCGCTCGCGGAAATGGCCGACTTTCTCGCGCACCGTGAAGCCGTCCCGCAGCAGGAAGCGCGCGGCCTTCCCGGGCAGGGAGAGGCGCGAGCGCTCGATGCCCAGCCGGTGGCTCAGCTCCGCCACCCTTGCCGTGAGATCCTGCTCGAAACTGTTGATGACGCCGATCGTGCGGTACTCGTCGACGCGGAGGATCTCCTCGTAGAGGCCCATCATCTCGTCGGTCTCGGCCGGCGTCATCTTCTTTTCCGGCGGCAGGAAGGCGAGGCCGTTGAACAGGATGCGGTCGGCCCCGATCTCCCGGGCCAGCCGGTACATTTCGGGGATCTGCCGGTAGTTCTCCTTCCAGACGAGGAACTGGAGGAGCACGGAGGGGCTCCGCGACCGCCGCTGCCGCCGCAGCGCGATCAGCGCCTTGACGTTGTCCACCACCCGCTGGAAGTTGCGCGGATTGGTCTGCATCATCGCGGCGTAGGTCGCCTCGTCGGCCGTGTTGAGGCTGACCGTGACCTGATCGCAGGTGGCCGCCAGCAGCTCCGCGATCTCCGCGCGCAGCAGGACGGCGTTGGTGGTGAGGTTCTCGATCGGCAGGCCGCTCTTCTCGATCGCCGCCAGGAACTCCCGGATCTTGCGATGGAAGAGCGGCTCGCCGCCCCCCGACAGGCGGACCGACCGCGTGCCGGCCTCCCGCAGCTCCCCGAGCAGCTCCTCGAAGCGCGGCATCGGGACCTCGTCCGTGCCGCGCAGCGCGGCGGTCGAGCAGAAGAAGCAGTCGACGTTGCAGCGGTCCGCGGGATGGATCTCGACGTGATACGGGCCGCCATGGGCGACGCCGTCCTCGATCCCTTGCAGAATCGATCGCTTGTCTTCCGGAGTCAGGTATTTCCAGCCGAGCTCGCTCACCGGCTGAAGGATAGCAGGAGTGGCGCCATCGAAGCGTCGGCGGCGCGAGCAGATGGTGGCAGGGAACGCCTCGCCGCCCGGGATTGAAATCCCGGGCTACCCACGGCCGTCCCCCTCCGGGACTCCCACAAACCCTTTTTGTAGAGC
>CAVXIG010000032.1:0-27157 GCA_963761645.1 uncultured Acidobacteriota bacterium | reverse complement strand
AACATGACCCAAGGACGCTTTCGCAGTCTGGAAGACCCAGAGACGTTACGGCTGTTCATCCGGAACCTGCGCGAAGGTATCTATATTACGAACGCCGCCGGGGAGATTCTCGATGCCAACCCCGCGTGCCTGGAGATCTTTGGCGTCTCCACCGTCGACGATCTGCGGCACCTCCGGGCCGAGGACCTGCTGGCCGATCCCGCGCAACGCGCCCAGGAGGCGGAGCTGCTGGCCGCCGAGGGGGAGGTCCGGGAGTTCGAGCTCGTCATCCGCCGCCCGGACGGCGAGGAGCGCACGGTGCTCGACAGTTGCCACGCGGTCCGCGACGCCGAGACCGGCCAGGTGCTCTACCACGGCATCCTGATCGACATCTCCGGCCGCAAGCAGCTCGAGAGCCGCTTCCACGAGGCGAGCCTGCGCGATCCCCTGACCGGCTGCTACAACCGGCGCTTCCTCCTGGAGGTGGAGAAGCGGCTGGCCTCCTTCGAGACCTGGGGCACGATCGTCGTCGACGTCGACAACTTCAAGGAGTACAACGACGACTTCGGGCACCAGAAGGGGGACGAGGTGCTGATGAAGGTCAGCCGGTTCCTCAGCAGAACGCCCGCGCCGAGGACGCCGTGGTGCGGATGGGCGGCGACGAGTTCCTGCTCCTGCTGCTCGGAGCCTCGGCGCGATACGTGGCCGAGGTGGGGCAGCGGCTGCGGCTGACCGCGGCCGAGCGGGGCGTCCCCTCCTTCTCCCTGGGCTGGGCCAACCGGCACGGCACCGAGAGCCTGGAGCGCACGATCGACCACGCCGACCGCGAGCTCCTGCAGATCCGCCTCTTCGAGCGGCGCTCCCGCCAGAAGCGCCTGCGCACCCCGCGCCAGCGGCTGGTGGAGGGGGGCGTGCACTGAAGAAACGGTTTCAGGCCGGGGTCCGCCAGAGCGCCTGGATCGGCAAGGCGAAGATCTTCTCGCTGAAGGGCACGGCCCGGTCTCCGGTATAGAGCACGACCCCGCGCACGAAACGCTCTCCGAGGGACTCCGCGAGGTCGTGGAGCACCCGGACGTCCTTCTCCTGGACGGTGCTGCCCATCTTCACCTCGATACCGACGATCCGCCCCGCGGGATCTTCGAGGAGGAGATCGATCTCCTGGCCGGTCTGGGTCCGGTAGTGGAACAGGCTCGGCTGGATCCGGCTCCAGGAAACCTGCTTGCGGATCTCCATCAGGACGAAGTTCTCCAGCAGGGGGCCCGCGAGGCCGGGGTCCTCGGCGAGGCGGTCCTGGCTCAAGCCCAGCGAAGAGGCGAGAAGACCGGTGTCGTTGAGGAGCAGCTTGGGCGATTTGACCAGCCGCTTGGAAAGATTCGTCGACCAGGCCGGCACGGTCAGGACCAGGAACGTCGCCTCGAGGAGCGCGAAATAACGCTTCAGGGTGGATGCCGGGATGCCGCTGCTGCGGGACAGCTCGGAGTAGTTGAGGAGCGTCGTGGCGCGGGCGGCCAGCAGCGAGAGGAGGCGCGGCAGCGCGGCCAGATCCTCGATGTTGGTCAGATCGCGCACGTCCCGCTGCAGGATGCTCGTCGTATAAGAGTTGAACCAGGCCCGCCGCCGCGCTTCCGAGCGCTTGTCGACCAGCTCGGGAAAGCCGCCGCGGATCAGCCGCTCGAACAGCTCTCCCCGCTCCAGCGGCTCGACTGGGGGGGGAGCGAGCGTTTTGGCGAACAGGGCGTCCACGAATCCCTCGACCACGCCCTCGATCTCCCCCTGGGACAGCGGCCAGAGAGTGAGGATCTCCATCCTCCCGGCCAGCGACTCGGAAACCCTGGGCAGGACGTAGACGTTCGCCGAGCCGGTCAGCAGGAAGCGGCCCGGACGGCGGTCGCGGTCCACGGCCGCCTTGAGCGCCAGGAACAGCTCGGGGGCGCGCTGGACCTCGTCCAGGACCACGGGCCCGGCCAGCCCTGCCACAAAGCCGGCTGGATCTCGCGTTATAGCCGCCAGCACCGTCGCGTCGTCGAGGGTGAAGTACTGGGCCTTATCGACGCCGGTCAGGCTCTGGACCAGGGTGCTCTTGCCGACCTGCCGGGCACCGTTCAGCAGGACGACCGGACGGTCGTCCAGGACTTCGCGCAGCAAGGCGGTAAGGTTACGTGGATACATGGTGGTTGATTTTCAACCATATCGTGGCTGATTTTCAACCACCACGTGGTTGATTTTCACGGTTCCGGTCGTCCCGATCCCTTATTCCCGCCCTTGAGTCCGCGCCCATCCGGTAATATTCTCGGAAGAAATTCGCCCAAGTATGGAAACGGACCGGTTCCGCGGCTGGAAAGGCGGGGGCGTTGGCGCTTCTCAGCGAGCAGATTGACGGCAAGTACGAGATCCTCGGCAAACTGCGCGAGGGCGGGATGGGCGCGATCTACAAGGTGCGCCACCGCCTTCTCGACGAGGTGCGCGTCGTCAAGGTGATCCGCTCGCAGGCGGACATGGTGGGGGAGGCCGCCGACCGCTTCCTGCGCGAGGCCAAGGCGGCCAACAAGCTGCGCCATCCGAACATCGCCGGGCTCCACGACTTCGCCGTGGCCGACGACGGCCAGGCGTTCATCGTCATGGAGTACATCGACGGCTGGAACCTGCTCGAGGTGCTGAGCGGCTTCGGGCCGCCGCCGATCGCGCTGACGGTCGAGATCGCCCGCCAGTCGCTGAAGGCGCTCGGCTATCTCCACCGGCACAAGATCGCCCACCGCGACGTCTCGCCGGACAACCTGATGCTGACCCGGGACGTCGACGGCCATCCGCTCGTCAAGCTGATCGACCTCGGCATCGCCAAGGCGCTGGAGGGGCAGGGGGGGCTCACCACCACCGGCGTCTTCCTCGGCAAGCCGCGCTACGGCTCGCCGGAGCGGTTCAGCGGCGCCGGCTGGGACGAGCGGAGCGATCTCTACTCCTTCGGCGTCGTGCTCTACGAGCTCCTCACCGGCCGGCCGCCGTTCGCCGGCAACGATCCGGCCTCGCTGATGGCGGGGCACCTCTTCCGGCCGCCGCTCGACTTCGCCGAGACCGACCCCGCGGGTCAGGTCCCCGCGGAGCTGCGGGCGCTCGTCCTCCACGCCCTGGCCAAGAAGCCGGACGAGCGGATCGCCAGCGCCGAGGCGTTCGCCTGGGAGCTGACGATGCTCCAGGACCGCTTCCCGCTCACCCGCGAGGATCTGGACCGGGTCTGGGGAGTTCTCCTGCCGCTGGGGACCGGGAGCGTGCCGGTCGTCGTGTCGCCGGGCTCGACCCAGGACCGTCTCGATCTGGAGTTCGGTCTGGTGAAGACGCCGCCGACCGGGATCGTCACCGGGCCGGCCACCCTGCGGATCGCTCCCGCCGAGACCCGGGTGATGCCCGCCTCGGAGCCGACGCGCCGCGTCACTCCGGTCGAGGACCTGGATTCCACCTGGGCCTCCCGCCCGCTGCGCACCGCCGTGCCCGAGAAGCGGGCCCCCGCTCCTCCCGAACCGGCGGCCGCCGCGCCGTCTCCGCCGCGCCGGGCACCCTGGATGGGCGCCGCCGCTGCCGCCGGGCTGCTGGCGCTCGCCGCGGGCGGGTTCTGGTGGTCGCGGCGGCCCGTACCGGAAGCGGTCCCCGCGCCTCCGCCCCCGGTGGTCTCGACGACGATCGCCCCGGCGAAGTCGCCGGTCTCCGAGCCTCTCATCGCCGCTCCGGCCGCTACCGCGCCGATCGAACCGGCAAAACCCGCCCACTCCGCGCCCGCTCGGACCGAGCGCCGGAGCTCCCCGTCCGGAGGAATGCCCGCCGTCGAGCCGATCGCCGCCGAGCCGATGAAGCCGGGGGATCTGATCCGCGCCGGCCAGCGGGGCGTCCAGCCGCCGGAGATCCGGGATCTGCCGTCCTACCCCTATCCGGAGGCGGCGAAGGGGAGCGGCAAAAGGGTCACGATCCGCGTCGCCGTGCTGGTGGACGAGAACGGCCAAGTGATCGACGCCCAGCTCCGCGGAGCCGACAAGTCGGGCCTCGGCTTCGACGAGGCCGCCCTGGAGGCCGCGCGAAAGGCGCGCTACTTCCCGGCGTCGCGGGACGACGTCGCGGGGAAGATGTGGACCGATCTGGACCTCGTTTTCGAGGAGAAGGGCGCCGGGCAGGGGAAGCCGTAGACACCCTCTTCCACAAGAGGACCAGATCGGCTATTATCTACCGCATGGTCTTTCTCCTTTTTTGGAGATTTAAGGCGGTGTCGCTGATCCCGCAGCGGCACCGCCTTGATTGTTCTTCCTCCAGAAGCTGAAGATCTCCCCCGCTCTGAAATTCCTGGACGCTCTGGCCTCCCCATCCGTATGATGGTGGTCGACGTATGAGAAAGTTCTATCTCGCCGCCGTTCTGTTCCTCCTGGCTCTGCCGCGGGCCGGGTGGGCCGATCTGCCCATGGTGACCGCCCGGGGGCTCGCGCGGCAGGTGGATACGGCGCTGGCCGGCGCCGCGCGGGCGGCGAAGGACCCCAGGACGGGCCTCGATCCCAGGAATCCGAAGTATGCCCCCTTCTGGAGCGCTCTCCAGGCTCTACAGGATCGCGTCGGCCGGATCGAGGGCTCTCTCTCGCCGCGCACGGGGGAGTTCTTCCTGCTGGTGGACGAGGGGAGCGCCGACCTTGGCGAGCTGCGGGTGGCCTGGGCGCGGACGGGGGTGAAGAACTCCCGGATCGCCGAGGAGATCCGCTCCGCCTCGTCCTCCTATCGGGGGCTGCGCGCCTACTTCGGCCGCGAAGGGGTCCGCCAGCGGCAGGGCGGTCCTCTGAACGCGGCCGAGCGGCAACAGTTCCAGCGCCTGCGGCAGGCCGAGGCGCGGCTGGCCGAGCGGCTGCGGTTCCTGCGGGACCAGGCCCGGCGGCGGGGGGACGCCGCCACCGCGGCGGAGCTGGAGCGCTTCCGCGCCGAGGCCGAGCGCATCGCCCAGGCTTCCGCCGACCTCACCTCCTATCTGAACGCCCTGATCGCCGCCGGCGAGATGCGGGGCGAGTGGCACGCCAACGCCCCCTACATCCGGAAGACCGCGCCGCCCGCGGAGTGGGCCGCGGCGGACGAGACGGTCCAGGACCTCTACGTCGACGCGGACATCGGCCAGGTCTTCACCGTCGATCTCGGCGCCACGGCCGCCGACGGAGCGGCGCAGGCGGAAGCCCCCGCGGGCGGCGGCGGCGTACAGGCCTACCAGGATTCCGGGGAGACCGTCGTCCTGGAGCCGATCGTGACGTCCGTCGACGAGGTCTCCGAGCCCGAGTCCGATCCCGAAGATACCGAGGACGAGCCGGCGGTGGAGATCCTGGACGACGAGGACGGCCCGGCCGAGGAGGAGGGCGTGATCGTCGAACCGGTCGAGGTGATCGAGCCGGAGGCCGGGAGCAAAGCTCCGCCCGCGAATCCCGCGAATCCCCCGAAAGCCGAAGCGAAGCCGGAGCCCGCCAAGCCCCCGATTCCGCCTCCCATCGGCTAAGATCCCCTCCTCGTCCCCGGTCATACCGGACATCAGCAGGAGGTTGTTCAACGATGGGACTCTTGAGTGGAACTGTTGCCGTCACGCGCTTCAACGTCGTCGTGCCCCCCGACGGGCCGGATTTCGAGCGCGCCCGCTTCTGGGAGATCGAGCCCGGCTCGGAGGTGCGCGAGCGCATGGGGTTCGTCCCCTTCGAGCTCGACGCGCCGTGGGAGGCCGCCCAGGGGCGCTACGTCTTCCGGATGCGGATCGACCGCATCCGCCCCGACGCGA
This sequence comes from uncultured Acidobacteriota bacterium, assembly GCA_963761645.1. Taxonomy (GTDB): domain Bacteria; phylum Acidobacteriota; class Thermoanaerobaculia; order Multivoradales; family UBA5704; genus DATARR01. The sequence goes on along the minus strand of CAVXIG010000032.1, from coordinate 21,402 downwards.
CCGCGGTCAAGGAGCGGCTGCGGGAGCTGATCAAGGGGGAGATGGAGGCCACCGGCAAGACCTTCGTCGGCCCCAAGACCCGCAAGAAGCTGCGCGACCTGGCCGAGGCGGAGTCCGCCATGCGGCAGGCGCCGCGGACCAAGATCGTCGAGTGCTGCATCGACGGCACGATCCTCTACGTGGCGAGCACCGCCAAGACCTATCTCGGGACGGTGATGGCCATGCTGCGGCACGCCGGGGTGGAGGGGGACTTCAAGGCCCCCTGGCTGGACGAGGCCCCGGAGGCGGACGAGATGAGCGACGTCGTCATCCCCAAGGAGCCCGGGGAGTCGGTGCTGGGGTGCCGGTTCCTGCGCGCGCTGCTCGAGGAGTCGGACGTCATGGTGGAGCCGGAGACCGGCAGCGTCCGCCTGGCCACCCGCGAGGCCCGGGTCACCCTCGCCGGCGCCGTGCTCAACGAGCTCTTCCGGTATCTCGAGGAAGGGGCCGAGATCCTCTCCGCCAAGATCCACGTCGGCACGATCCCGATGCGCTTCGACGCCCTCTCCTACCGCGTCAGCGGCCTGAAGCTCGAGCCGGTGAGGAACGAGCACTGGACGATCGACCTCGACCAGCGGCTGGAGCAGATCGCCGGCATCTTCGAGACCCTCGACACCAAGTACGCCGCCCTCAAGGAGAAGATGAACGCGGTGTCCGGCTGCCGTGGTCGCCGTGGCACCGCAGGTGGCCGAGGCGGCGGAGGCTTCCTAGAGGAGGAAACGCGATGCCGCTCTGGCTCTGGGCGGGGTTCTGGGGACTGGTTGCCGGGTCGGCGCTGCTGGTGGGGGCGGCGGCCGGCTACTTCGCGCGCATCCCCCGGCGGCTGATCGCCGGGATCACGGCGTTCGGCAGCGGGGTGCTGATCTCGGCGCTCTCCTTCGAGCTGATGGACGAGGCCTTCCATCGCGGGGGCTTCGCCTCGACCGCGCTGGGGTTCCTCGCCGGCGCGGCGATCTACACGGCGGCGAACGTGCTACCTGAACCATCGCGGGGCGAAGCACCGCAAGCGCTCCGGCGGCAAGCAGGCGACCGAGGCCGATGCCGCGGGGAGCGGCCTCGCGATCGCCGTCGGCGCGCTGCTCGACGGCATCCCGGAGTCGATCGTCATCGGCGTCAGCATGATCCACGGCGGCGCGGTGAGCTGGGTCACCGTCGTGGCCATCTTCCTCTCCAACATCCCCGAGGGGCTCTCGAGCTCGGCGGGCATGAAGAAGGCGGGGCGGCCCGCCCGCTACGTCTTCGGCGTCTGGGCGACGATCGCCGCCGTCTCCGGTGTCGCCGCCCTGGTCGGTTTCGCCATCTTCCGCCGCTTCTCGCCCGGGGTGATCGCCGCCACCACGGCGCTGGCGGCGGGGGCGATCCTCACCATGCTGGCCGACACCATGATCCCCGAGGCGTTCGAAGATGCTCACGACTACGCCGGCCTGATCACCGTCGCCGGGTTCCTGATCGCCTTCGCGCTCAGCAAGCTGGCGGGCTAGATCCGCTCTCTGGGCACCGGGATCGGCTCTTCGATCAGCTCCGGCAGAGGATCCGCGCCGTCGGGCTCGAACCAGGGCTCGCCTTCCGGAGCGTTCGGCCGGAGCTTCCACCTTCCGGCCTTGCGGATGCCGATCGGATAGATCGTCAGCTTCCCCGCCGTGTCCAGGTGGATCCGCAGGAAGTTCTTGTAGCTGGGGAGGCGCTGGCTCGAGTAGGCCTCGGCGAGGTGGAACCTGCCCACGAAGCTGAACAGCAGGAGGTAGAGCGCCATCAGAACCCCGCCCAGAAGGCCGCCGAACAGGAGCATCTCCAGGACGAAGAGGAGCGAATGTTGCCAGGCGGGCTGGGAGGAGGCGAGCAGGCTCGGGTTGACGCGCGCGAAGAGCCACATCAACGCCAGGTTCAAGAGAACGTGGGCGACGCCGTGGCCGGACCCGATCAGGAAACGGGAAATCTTGCGCCGGGCGCTACAGAAGCCCATGAACCCGCCGACGATGATCAGGCAGAGGAGGACGCTCACCGGCGTGTTGACGATGAGAGCGGAGAAGGTCTTCAGGACCTGCTGCCAGTTCCCCAGGCTCTGGTCGTGGAGATACTCCATCAAGGACTCGATGGTCGGCCAGGAGGTCCGGCCGGGTTTTGCTGGCGCTCTGCAGGATCCAACTGAAGAGCGTGTAGAAGACGCTGAGGAACAATCCGAACTTCCAACTCCGGATCGGGATCAGCAGGCTGCCGAAGGTCAGCAGCTTGGAGGTCGGGCTATCGGGAAAGCTCGCCTTTTTTTCGTAGGTCACCGGGCGGGCGTTCTCCCTGAACCCCTCTTCGAGCACGAGCTCCTCGGGCATGTCGTGGGTGGCGTAGAGATAGGCGCCGCCACCGCCGGCGGTGATGCGCTGCGTCTCTCCACCCGCGTCCCGCGACTCATAGCGCACGTAGTGATGGAGATCGCCGGTGAGCGTCACCGCCAGGCGGGCCTTATGGATCTCGGCGTTGCGGATGTAGCGATCCTCGAAGTAGCGCAGGGTACGCGAAGGCTTCCGCCCCCTTGGTCACGCCATAGACCCAGCTCGGCTCGGCCGTGCAGAGGATGACCCGGTCTCCATGCCTGTACCTCGTGCTTCCCGATCTCGTAGAAATACCTGAGCTGCGGCTCGTCGATGAAGCCCTCGAGCTGGATGTCGATCCCCCAGAGCCACCAGTTGTGCGGCAGCTTGACGGCGAAGTAGCTGCGGCGCTGCTGCGTCTTCCGGCCGCCGACCCACTTTTTCTGGCAGAAGATCCGGCTGAAGTTCGACAGCCCGTCGTACCAGTCGTGGTTGCCGGGGATGGCGTAGAGATCCGGCGCTTCCCCCGCGGGCACGTGGGGGAGGGCGGCCTCGTAGGGCTTCAGCAGCCGGTTGGAGTACTCGTCGAAGCTGGCGGTCGGATAGACCTGGTCCCCGCCCATCACCAGCACATCGCCGCGGGGGAGCTGCAGCGTCTGTTCCCCGTGCCGCACGGCGAGCTGCTTCTTTGCCAGCAGCCAGGCCACCGTATAGGTGGCGTCGAAGCCGTCCCCGAGGTCGGCGGCATAGTCGATCCACAGCTCGCTTCCGATGGCTGTAATCCCCGGTGATCTCGGACTTCGGGTACAGGGCCGCCATCACGTCCCGCTTGTCGGCGTAGGCTCCGAAAATATCGGAGACGATCGCCTTGATGCCGGTCTGAATGAGCTGGCCCGGGGCCAGCCAGTCGACCATCTTCTGGCGCTTGAAGCCGAGATCCTTCGGGTCTTTCAGATTTTGGCCCCGAGAAGTTGGGAGGGGGCGGCTGCGGGGGAATGGAAGCGGGCTCTGGCTGCAGTGGATCTGCGCTCATCGACAACCTCCTGAGAAAGGATTCTCTTATAGGTTGTCACAAAACTCGGAAAAAGAGGCCCCCCACCTCGGAGCGAGTGAGGGGCCCAGCAGATTCCCTAGCCTCAGAAACGGAAGCCGAGGCTCAGCCGCGCGCGACGCGCGGGCAATCTGTAGTACTGCGCGTCTCCCAGCTCGCTCTCGGCGACCGGGGGACGGGTGTCGTTGAGGTTCTCGCCGTCGAGCCGGATCTCCCAGGCCTCGAAGCGGTAGCCGATGCCGGCGGACCAGGTGGTGTAGGCCGGGGTGAGGGCGGTGTTGCGCTTGTTGAGGAAGCGCTCCCCCACGTGGTTGGCGACCACCGAGCCGGTGAGCCCGCGGGCCGGCGCGTAGATCAGCCCGGCCGAGGCCAGGGTCTTCGCCGACATCTCGAGCCGGTTGCCGGCGAGCTGGGTGAGCACGCCGTCGAAATCCTGGGCGTAGTCGCGGAACTTGGCGTCGTGCCAGGCGTAGCTCCCCTGCAGCCAGAAGTCGGAACGGAGCCGTGCCCGGGCCTCCAGCTCGACCCCCTTGAAGCGCTCCGAGCCGGCGTTGATCGAGCTCCGGCAGCCCCTCTTCGTTCTGGGCCGCGACGACGAGGTTCTCGAAGTCCATCTGGAAGCCGGTGAGCTCCCACTCGAAGCGGCCGCCGCCGAGCCGGCTCTTGAGGCCGATCTCGTAGCTGTTGGCCGTCTCCGGCTTCAGGATTTCGCGCTCGGCCTCGGGACCGAAGTCGAGGGCGGCGGGCTTGTAGGAGTTGCGGTAGTCGGCGAACAGCCAGAGGCCGCTCGCCGCGTCCCCCCAGGCCAGCCAGCTCACGCCGACCGTGCCGCTGCCGCGGGTGGTGGTGCGGCTGTCGCTGCCCCCCTCTTCTTCCTCCTCCTCGCCGGGATCGCCGCCGCCGTCCAGCTCCTCCTCGCCCGCCTCGCGATCCTCGACCGTGCGGTTCAGCCGCGCGCCGACCTGGAAGTGCCAGCGCGGCGCCGGGTCCCACTCCATCTGGGCGTAGAGGCCCGAGAAATTGCGCTCGTCCTCGAGATCGAAGCCCATGTCGCGCGGCTGGTCCTCGCTCGACGGGGCGCCGTGGCGGCCGTTGAGGGGGACGAAGTAGTCGAAGGTCTCCGAGTCGGCCTCGGCCTTGCCGTAGAGATGGTCGAAGCCCGCCACCAGGCGGGCGCTCGAGCCCAGGCGCCAGGCCAGGTGGGTGTCGAAGTAGAGGTCGTCGGTCTTCAGGTCCTGCTCGAAGCCGACGGCGTTGGGATCGGTGTTCGAGAGATCGGTCAGGAAGCCGCGGACCGTGTCCCGCTGGGTGTGGGTCAGCGCCAGGGTGGTGGACCAGGAGCCGCCGCCGAGGGCGCGGTCGTAGCCGGTGACGAAATGCAGCCGGTTCTCGTCCAGCTTGGCGTCGCGCGGGTTGTAGTTGGCGTCGAGCGGATTGAGCGAGCGAGAGGACGCGCCCCTGGCGGACGTGCGGGCTCGCCGGATCCTGGTTGACCACCGAGCCGTCGAGGTCGAAGCGGAAGCTGCCGCCGGCGGCGCTGAGGGTGGAGCGGTAGAGCAGGTGGCCGCGGTCGAAGCCGGTGCGGTCGTCCTTGAAGCCCTGGCGCTCGCCGTCGACGGTGAGCGACTGCTTGAAGCGGTCCGAGCCGGGCAGCGGGGAGGAGAAGGTGCCGCCGCCGCTGCCGTAGCTGCCGCCCCAGAGGCTGGCCGCCCGCCCGGGCGCGCCCGCCGCGCGATGGATGACGTGGATCACGCCGACGAACGAGGTGGCGCCGTAGAGCACGGGCGCGGCGCCGCGGAGGATCTCGATCCGCTCGACGTTGACGAGGTCGAGGGTGGTCAGGGCCGGGTTGAAGGCGCCCCCCCAGGGAACGTCGTCGACGACGAGCAGGAAGGCGTCGAACTCGCGCAGGCCCCAGATCTCGGGCACCGAGCCGGCCGGACCGTTGTCCCCGCCGGGGGCGACGGAGATGCCGCTGGCGAGGGCGAGCGCGCCGAAGGCAGGTCGATGACGCCGCGGGCGGCGAGCTCCTCGCCGCTGATCACGGTGACCGAGGCGGGGACGGTCTCGACGTCCTCCGGCGTGCGGGTGGCGGTCACCTGGATCGTCTCGGCGACGGTGGGGGCCGGCTCCTGGGGAGCCTCCTGGGCATTGACGGGAAACAGGGAGGTCGTGACCCCCAGAGCGGCGGCGAACGCCACGGGCAACGCGAGCCCGCGGACGGCGATGGAAACGGTCATGCGAGAACTCCTCCTGCTGAACGGCAGGGCAATGAACGATGGCTGAATCGGACCGGGCCCCTACGGGCGGTCCGGCTGCGTCGAGGCGTACGGGGGGCGCCTCGGCCTATTCGTTCTGCCGCTGGATCAGGAGGAGGATGTCGGAAGGCGGAGCCGGAGTCTCGCCGGGCTTCGTGAGCGGCGATCCACGGTTGGCGGGCGGTGCATCGGCCGCGCTGCCGCGGACCGGTTGGGGAACCTGGAGGGGGGCCTCTTCCGTGGTGAGCACGGCGGCCTCGGAGCGCGTCTCGGGCAGGCTGAGCCGCGCCTGGAGGCGGGGGCGCTCGGCCGCGACCCTCTGGCGCAGCCCGCCGCCGCGGCGGGAGCCCTCCACCCAGGCGACGACGCCGTCCTGGCCCGGAAGCGCCGGCTCGCCGCGCTCCGGCGCCACGCTGGCGAGCGTGAAGCCCGTCGCTCCGGCCGGGGAGGGGACGATCGAGAAGCGGTGCGGCAGCTCGACGGAGACCTCCTCCTCCCCCTTGCGCTCGTCGCCGAAGCGCAGGAGGAGACGGGCGTCCGGCGTGGGGGTGGAGGGGACCTGCCAGGTGATCCGGCGGAGGTCCTGGTCCAGGTGGGGAGTGATCCGCACCGGATAGGTCTTGCCGCCGTCGACGCTGAGGAACGCCTCCCACTCCTCGACTCCGCGCGAGCTTGGCGGCGGACGCCCATTCGAGCTCGGCGGTCGAGCCGGCGGCGAGCGCCGCGCCGGCCCGCGGGGCCACCAGCTGAATGGCGGGCGCTCCCCCCTCCAGAGCGGAGACGGCGGACGGAACCGCGAGAGCGGCCCAGACGAGCCCGGCCAGGGCGAAGGAGTGAGCGGCGTTGCGCATCGGGTAAACCTACCCCTACAGTATACGGTGTCCGCCGCCCGCGACAAGGAGACACGCAGGAAAAGAGCCCCATCCTGCCCTGAAAGCTACTTGAACGTGGCCACCACCGGCACGTGATCCGAGGGGGACTCCCCCTTGCGCTCGTCGCGGAAGATCTCGACCCCGGTGCAGCGGTCGAGCATCTTCTTCGTGCCCAGGATGAGGTCGATCCGCAGGCCGTTGTTCTTCTGGAAGGCGAGCTGCCGGTAGTCCCACCAGGAGAAGAGCCCGCCCTCCTCGTGATGCTTGCGCAGGAGATCGTGGAGCCCCCACGAGGTGATGCGGGCGAGCGCCGCGTGCTCCTTGGGGTGGAAGTGGATGTGCCCCCGCCAGAGGTCCGGATAGCGGACGTCGCGCTCCTCGGGCGCGATGTTGAAGTCCCCCAGCAGCACCAGGGGGTCCTCCGGCTTCGCCGTCGTCTCGAGGAAGGCGCGCAGCCGCTTCAGCCAGTCCATCTTGTAGACGAACTTGTCGCTCTCCGGCGACTGGCCGTTGGGCACGTAGACGTTGACGATCCGCACCCGGCCGACCGTCCCGGCGATCAGCCGGCTGGGGGCGCCCGGCTCGTCGTCCGGCAGGTTGCGCGCCACCTTGGTGACCGGCTTCAAGGAGAGCAGGGCGACGCCGTTGTAGGTCTTCTGGCCGAAGATCTCGGCGTGGTAGCCGAGCTCCGCGAAGGGCTCCAGGGGGAAGAGGTCGTCGGTGGTCTTGATCTCCTGGAGGCAGAGCACGTCCGGCCGCTCGCGCTCCGTCCAGGCCAGGACCCGCTCCAGCCGGGAGCGGACCGAGTTGACGTTCCAGGTGGCGATCCTCATCGCCGTGGCTCCACCACCAGATTGATCAGCGTCTGGACATTCCGGTGGCGCTCGATCGGATGGCGCAGCGGCCGGTCGTAGTTGACCTGATACCGGTTCCGCCGCCCCTCCTTCGAGACCGTGAGGTACCCCTCCCCCTCGAGGTCGGTGACGATCCGCTGTACCGCCCGTTCCGTGATCCCCACCCGGGCCGCCACGTCCCGCAATCGCACCTCGGGATCTTCGGCGATGCAGAACAGCACGTGCGCGTGATTGGTGAGGAAGGTCCACCCGCCGGTCTGCTCGCTCAAGGTCTCCCCCTCCTGGATGAAGATCGCCCGTCCCTCGGCAGAACGGCGCGGCTTTGATGTTATCCCATGAAGAGACGCGAGAAGCCTAAACACCAAGGGCCGGTTCTCCGTATAGATAGATGGAGATGGAAAGACAGCCGATAGACAATCTCCTCTCCAACCTCCCTCCTCCAAAACCCCGCCTCTGGGCGGGGTCTTTTTTTATCGAGAATAGGGAAAGCTCACCGTGCTGACCCTGAACGCGACCGGCCGGCTTGGCAGCCGGCCGGTCGAGAGCTCGGAGAGCGGCACGCGGCCGCGTCGGATCGCTACTCGCGCGCCAGCAGGCTGTGCTTCTTGCTGTAGCCGAAGTAGATGATGAACCCGATCAGCAGCCAGCCGATGAGCCGCATCCAGTTGGTCCAACCCAGGCCGTAGATCATCGAGAGGCAGACCACGATGCCGAGGGTCGCGGTCACCGGCAGCACGGGCGCCTTGAAGGCGCGCGGGATGTCGGGCCGCCTGACGCGCATGATCCAGACGCCGGCGCAGACCAGGATGAACGCGAAGAGCGTTCCGATGCTGGTCATCTCGCCGACGATGTCCCCGGGCACGAACGCCGCGAAGAGCGCCGTGAAGACGAAGAACAGCCAGTTCGACTTGTACGGCGTCTTGAAGCGCGGGTGCACCTCGGAGAAGACCTTCGGCACCAGGCCGTCGTGGCTCATGGAGTAGAAGACGCGCGACTGGCCGAGGAGCATGACCAGGATCACCGACGAGAAGCCGGCGAGGATGGCGAAGGTCGACGAAGTTCGAGAGCCAGCGCGTAGCCCGGCATGTACTTGGTGATCGCGAAGGCGACCGAGGCCTCGCGGCCGACGGAGCGGAAGTCCTCGACCGTCGCGATGCCGACAGCACGTACGAGAACAGCACGTAGAGCACCGTGCAGACCGCCAGCGATCCGAGGATGCCGATCGGCATGTCGCGCTTCGGATTCTTCGCCTCCTGGCCGTGGTGGACACGGCGTCGAAGCCGATGAAGGCGAAGAAGACGACGCCCGCCGCGCCCAGGATGCCCATGATGCCGCCGTAGTTGTGCGTGATGCCGGTGGGCGCCGACGTACTGGGTGCCGCCGCGGGGATGAAGGGGTGTGGTTCGCCGGGTTGATGAAGCCCCAGCCGAGCACGATGACCATGATCACGATCGTGACCTTCGTGATCACGATGATGTTGTTGACCCAGGCCGATTCCTGCGTGCCCCGCACCAGCAGAGCGGTGAGGACGAACAGGATGCCGATCGCGGGCAGGTTCATGATGCCGTGCACGCTCGGATCGGACGCCAGGTGCTCGAACGGCGAGTGGTACCACTGGAAGGGGATGCTGCACACCCGCCAGTTGGAGCACCCGGTTGGAAGTACTCGCTCCAGGCGATCGCCACCGTGGCGGCGCCGACGGCGTATTCGAGGCAGAGGTCCCAGCCGATGATCCAGGCCACGAGCTCGCCCATGGTGGCGTAGGAGTAGGTGTAGGCGCTGCCGGCGATCGGGATCATCGAGGCGAACTCGGCGTAGCACAGGCCGGCGAAGGCGCAGCCGACGCCCGCCACGATGAAGGCGATCACCACGGACGGACCGGCGCGGTCGGCGATCGCCGCGGCGGTTCGGACGAACAGACCGGCGCCGATGATGGCGCCGATGCCGAGCGCGACGAGCGCGCCCGGGCCGAGGGTGCGCTTGAGCGTCCCCTCGCCGGTCACCGCTCCTTCGGCGATCAGTTTGTCAATCGATTTCGTTCGGGTCAGCGACGACATCCGGTGGATCCTCCGTAGAAGGGTTAGCTGGACTTCGAGCGCCAGGCGAAATAAACGGGTATGCCGGTCAGCACGATGGCCAGCCCGGGCAGGCTGGTCGCCGGCTTGTAGATCAGCAGCACGACGGCGATCGTGGAAGCCACCACGATGTAGAGCGCCGGGATCACGGGATAGCCGAAGGCCCGGTAGGGCCGTTCCGCGTCCGGCTGCTTGCGCCGCAGCACGAACAGGCCGGCGATGGTCAGCACGTAGAAGAGCAGAACCGCGAAGACCACCCAGTCGAGCAGGGTGCCGTAAAGATTGCTGTAGGTGACGGTGCCGTCGGCGCCGAGCGAGCGGATGCGGGGGAGCACCAGCAGCGATGCCCAGACGCCCTGCAGGACGAGTCCGCAGGTCGGCACGTGGCGCGCGTTCAGCCGGCCGGTCTGCTCGAAGAACAGGCCGTCCCGGGCCATGGCGTAATAGACGCGGGCGCCGGACAGGATCAGCCCGTTGTTGCAGCCGAAGGTCGAGATGATGATGGCGACGGCCATGATCGCCGCCCCCACCGGACCGAAGATCGCCTGCAGGGCGGCGGTCGCCACCCGGTCGTCCGGCGCGGTCTGGATCTGCTGCAGCGTCAGGGTGCACAGGTAGGCGACGTTGGCCAGGAAGTAGAGGGTGATCACCAGGCCGGTGCCGGCGGCGAGCGACAGCGGCACGTTCCGCTTCGGGTTCTTCACCTCGCCCGCCGTGAACGTGATGTTGTTCCAGGCGTCCGAGGAGAACAGGGACCCCACCTGGGCGACGCAGAAGGCGATGAACAGCCCGAACGCGCCGGCGGTGGCGGCGACCGGAGCGGCGATCGGCGAAGTCCGGCTTGATCGTCGTGACGTCGTGGGGCGTCCAGAGGTCGCTGAAGTTGGCCGAGATGGCCGCGCTGTTGCGGCCGACCAGGATGCCGAGGACGATCAGGGCGAGCAGCGACAGCGTCTTGGCCGAGGTGAAGGTGTTCTGGATCAGCTTGCCCAGACGGATGCCGCGGGTGTTGAGCCAGGTCAGGAAGACGATCAGCAGGATGCCGACGAGCTGCTGCATCGACAGGCTGATGGCGTACTTCCCGGGGAGGTCGATCGGCGGGACGATCCAGGCGGTCGGGGAGATCGCCGGGAACAGCACCCCCAGAAACCGGGCGAAGCCCACGGCCACGGCGGCGATGGTTCCCGTCTGGATCACCAGGAACAGCGTCCAGCCGTAGAGGAACCCCCAGAGCGGCGAGTAGGCCTCGCGCAGGTAGACGTACTGGCCGCCCGCCTTCGGCATCATCGCCGCCAGCTCGCCGTAGGAGAGAGCGGCGGCGATCGTCAGCAGCCCGGTCACCACCCAGACCGCCAGCAGCCAGCCGGCGGACCCCACCTGCCGCGCGATCTCGGCCGGGACGATGAAGATCCCCGAGCCGATCATCGAGCCGGCCACGATCATGGTCGAATCGAGAAACCCGAGCTCGCGGATGAAGCCCGTTTTTTCTTCCTTGCTGCGGCCTGGAGTCGCGGCGATGCTTTCCTGCATAGGTTCTCCCCAAAAATTCGCTTCATCCTACAGGGGGACGCGGCCGATGTCACCAGGGAGTGACGGCGGGCTCCGCACCAGATCGCTCCTCCACCTCGCCACTCCCCAGCGGGCGGGGCGGGCTGATCCAGTTTCCCTGGGCGAAGTCGACCCCCAGGGCCTTCACGCGCTCGACCACGGCGGCGCTGGCCACCCCCTCGGCGACGGTCTGGATCCCCATCACGTGCCCCACCTGGTTGATCGACTCCACCATCGCCCGGTCGAGCGAGTCGGTGACGATGTCCTTGATGAACTTGGCGTCGATCTTGAGGAAGGAGACCGGCAGCTCCTTCAGGTAGCTGTAGGAGGACATGCCGGTGCCGAAGTCGTCGAGCGCGAAGCGCACCCCCTGGGCCGTGAGCTGGGCCATCAGCCGCTGCGCCTGGGCGAGGTTGACGATCGCCGCCGTCTCGGTGATCTCGAAGCAGAGCTTGGCGGGAGGCACCCCCGAGCCGGCGAGCTCGCCGCCCAGAAAGTCGAAGAACCCCTCGTCCCCCAGCGAGACCGCCGAGAGGTTGATCGCGCAGAGCTGCAGCAGGTCGAGAAACGGCGCCGGCTGGCTCTTCAGGGTGCGGATCGCGTTGCGGATCACCCAGCGGTCGATGGCGCGCATCAGGCCGTAGCGCTCGGCGGCGCGGATGAAGTCCGAGGGGAGGTGGATCCGCCCGTCGTCCTCGACCATCCGCAGCAGCACCTCGAAGTAGAGCCCCGGCGGGGAGCTCGGCGACAGCGGCTGGATCTGCTGCGAGAAGAGCCGGAAGCGGTCCTGCTCCAGCGTCCGCTGGATGCGCACCACCCAGTTCATCTCGCCGTGGCGGCGGACGAAGGTGGCGTCGTCCTCCTGGTAGACCTGGACGCGGTTGCGCCCCTTGTCCTTGGCCGCGTAGCAGGCGTGGTCGGCGGCCGAGAGCAGGTGGGCGACGGTGCGGAACTCGCGGGTGATCGGCACGATGCCGATGCTGGCGCCGACGGTGAAGGTCTTGTCGCGCCAGGTGAAGCGGAACTGCTGCAGGGCGCGGTGGAACTCGCCGATCCGCCGCTCGGCGTCGGCCAGGCTGCAGCGGGCGAGCAGCACGGCGAACTCGTCCCCGCCCAGGCGGGCCACCAGGTCGGTCTCGCGCATCGAGTCCTGCAGCAGGGCGGTGATGCGGCAGAGCAGCTCGTCGCCGGCGAGGTGGCCGCAGGTGTCGTTGACCACCTTGAACTGGTCGAGGTCCATGTAGCAGAGCGCGTGGGTGTTGGCGAGCGCGCGGGCCTCGTCGAGCGCGCGCAGCAGGTGGCCGTCGAAGGCCTGGCGGTTGAGCAGGCCGGTCAGCTCGTCGTGGGTCGCCTGATGGGCGAGCTGGAGGGCCATCAGGCGCTTGTCCGAGACGTCCTGGAAGACCAGCACGGCGCCGACGGTGAGCCCCTCGAGGGAGCGGATGGGGGCGCAGGTGCTCTCGATCGCGTAGCGCCGGCCGTCGCGCCGCTCGAGGGTGACGCGCTCGGCGAGGCGGAAGCTGGCCCCCTCCTCCAGGCAGTGGCGCAGCAGCTCCTCGACGTCGTGGCCGTCGCCCCCCTGGCCGGTGAGGCGGAAGATCTCGGGCAGCGGCCGCCCCAGCGCCTCGGCGCGGTCCCAGCCGGTGAGCTTCTCGGCCACCGGGTTGCAGATACTTGACGGCCCCCTGCTCGTCGGTGGCGAGGACGCCGTCGCCGATCGAGGCGAGAGTGACCTGGGCGAGCTCCTTCTCGGCGTAGAGCTCCGCCATCTGCGTCTCGTAGGCGCGCGTGGTCTCCGCCAGCAGGTTGCGCAGGATCGCGTTGTCGAGCTCGAGCGGACCGGTCTTCACGCGCCCACCTCGCGGAGGAGCACCAGGATGGCGGTGAGGTTGTAGAAGGCGAGGTTGCCGCGCGGCGTCGGGCCGATCTCGCCGCAGGTGAAGAAGCCGGAGAGCGGCACGCCGCCGAGCGCCTTGCGGATCGCCGCGGCCTCCTGTCCGGATCGGTCGCCCAGCACCGCCTCGCGCCCCATGCAGGAGTAGAGGATCGCCGCCTCCGGCTCCGGTCCGGCCGACAGCTCCGAGGCGGTGCGCAGCAGGGAGAGCTCGTTGCCCATGCCGAGCCGCACGTGATCGCCGGTCTCGACGTCCCCCAGGAAGGTGACGGTGCCGGCGGGATCGTCGAACCGGCGCATGCTGCGGTAGAGCCCCTGGCGCTCCGGCCGCGGCCCCTCGACGATCAGGGGGAAGCGGTTGGCCGCGGCGGGCATCGGGGCGAGCTCGCCGTCGACGGTGAAGAAGCGGCGGTACCAGTCGGCCGCCGGCTCGCCGTCGATCTCGTGGACTTGCGCCCCCTCGGCGCGGGTGACCGTATAGACCGGCGAGGCCGGGCTCCAGCCGCGCACCACCTCCACCCGCATCGCCACGCCGTGCAGGGTCACCACCAGGCAGGCGGAGGGGAGCACCCGGTCGCCGATGAACACCCGCGAGCCGGCCTGGGTCACCGGCTCGACCTGCGAGGCGAGGCCGCCGGCCACGAACGGGGGCATGCTGACCAGCGTCCGCCGCAGCTCGGCGAGGAAGGGCTCGACGGGGAAGCGCAGGCCGTCGACCAGCAGCAGCGCCCCGTCCGCCGCGGCGATGCGGCGCGCCACCGCCTCGATCCGCCGCGCCGTCGGCGGCTCGCCGTGGGTGCCGGGGATCACCTCGACGGCGGCGTGGTGGCGCGGGTCGCTGAACCAGAAGAGCTGGAGGGTGCCGGCGCTGGTCGTCTCGGCGTCGGCGAACTGCGTCACCGCCTCGCAACCGAAGCGCAGGGCGTCCGGCCAGACCCCGGTGAGCGCCGCCAGGGTCTCGCGCAGAAACTCCTCCGGAGGGAGGAACGCGAGCACCATGTCGGGCGGACGCCCGGCCTCCGCGGCGGCGGCGAGCAACAGCTCCCGTGGGCAGGGGCCCCCGGGCAGATGGACGGTTCGGCTCCGCATGACAGCTCTGGAGGCCGCCAGGCCTCGATGCCGGCGGCATGCTCCCTTCGTTTGATCTGTGCGGCTGGATTGTACGCCCGGGACAGGGATGGGGAAAGGCGGCGGGGGGGCGGACCCTACTCCAGCCCCGCCTCCCGGTACTCCCCATAGACCTCCCGCAAAGCGTCCGAGATCTCCCCGAGCGTGACCTCGGCGCGCACCGAGTCGAGGATGGCCGGCATCAGGTTGCGGTCCTCGCGGGCGGCGGCGGTCAGGTCGCGGACGGCGGCGGCGGCGCGCTCCGGATCGCGCCGCTCGCGCACGGCGCGGAGCCGCTCCACCTGCTCGCGCTCGGCCTGCGGATCGATCCGCAGGACCTCCGTCGGCAGCCCCTCTTCCGACGCGTAGGCGTTGACCCCGACCACGATCTCCCGCTTCTCCTCGACCGCCATCTGATAGATGTAGGCCGCGTCGGCGATCTCCTTCTGCTGGAACCCCCGCTCGAGACCGGCGAGCGCGCCGCCCATCTCGTCGATGCGGCGGATGTAGTCGCGCGAGCGCTGCACGATCTCCTCCGTCCAGGCCTCGACGACGTAGGAGCCGCCGAGCGGATCGGCGACGTCCGCCACCCCGCTCTCGTTGGCGATCACCTGCTGGGTGCGCAGCGCCAGGCGCGCCGCCTCCTCGGTGGGGAGCCCCAGCGCCTCGTCGAGCGAGTTGGTGTGCAGCGACTGGGTGCCGCCGCAGACCGCGGCCAGGGCCTGGATCGCCACCCGCACGACGTTGTTCTGCGGCTGCTGGGCGGTGAGCGTCGAGCCCGCCGTCTGGGTGTGGAAACGCAGCCAGAGCGAGCGCGGGTCCCTGGCGCCGAAGCGCTCGCGGACCAGCTCGGCCCACAGCCGGCGGGCGGCGCGGAACTTCGCCACCTCCTCGAGGAAGTTGTTGTGGGCGTTGAAGAAGAAGGAGAGGCGCGGCGCGAACTCGTCGACGCTCAACCCGCGGTCGAGCGCCGCCTGCACGTAGGCCAGCCCGTTGGCGAGGGTGAAGGCCACCTCCTGCACCGCCGTCGAGCCCGCCTCGCGCATGTGATAGCCGGAGATCGAGATCGTGTTCCACTTCGGCACCCGCTCGGCGCAGAAGGCGATGATGTCGGTCACCAGCTTGAGCGACGGCTTCGGCGGGTAGATGTAGGTGCCGCGCGCCGCGTACTCCTTGAGGATGTCGTTCTGGACCGTGCCCCCCACCTTCTCCCAGGAGACCCCCTGCTCCTCGGCCACCACCAGGTAGAGCGAGAGGAGGATGGCCGCGGTGGCGTTGATCGTCATCGAGGTGGTCACCCGGTCGAGGGGGATGGCGTCGAACAGCAGGCGCATGTCGGCGATCGAGTCGATGGCCACCCCGACGCGCCCCACCTCGCCGCGGGCCAGGGGGGAGTCCGAGTCATAGCCGATCTGGGTCGGCAGGTCGAAGGCGACCGAGAGCCCCGTCGTCCCCTGGGAGAGGAGATAGCGGTAGCGCTTGTTCGACTCGGCGGCGGAGGAGTACCCCGCGTACTGGCGCATGGTCCAGTGGCGCTTGCGGTACATGTCCGCATAGAGGCCGCGGGTATAGGGGTACTGGCCGGGGTCGCCCAGCTTCTCCGGATACGGGATGCCCGCCACGTCGCGCGGCGTGTAGAAGCGGCGGACGGGGATCTCGGAGGAGGTGCGCCGCTCCTCCTCCGCGACGGCGTCGGTGGCGGCGGGGCGGTCGGCGGTCTTCGTCTCGGTGGCCATGGGGGGATTCTATATAGATAAGGAAGGGGAGGGGCTCAGACGTGCTGCAGGCTGGGGTCGTCGCGGATGTAGGCGAGCTGCTGCCCCAGGTAGGGGAGTGCCGGCAGACCGTGCCAGGAGCGGACCAGGTGGTAGGCGGGGGAGGTGAGGAGCCGGGTGGCCTCGATCGCTTCGAGCCACTCCGGCTGGCGGATTTCCGCCACCGTCTCACGCTCGGGGAGGACGCCGAAGTCCCAGGCTGCACAGAGGCGGGCCAGGAAGTCGACCCGCTCTGCCAAGCTGCCGAGGTCCTCGGGAACTTCGGTGTCGGGATAGAGGGTGCCGTCAATCCAGGAGGGCATCGAGGAACTCCTTGGTAAACCAGGCGCGTACCTGCGCCGCCTCCTCCCGCTGAGAGGGAATGGCGATCGACTCCAGAGGACGATGCTGGGCGATCCGCGCCAGATGGGTCTCCACCGCCAGACGTGCCCGGTGCCGATCTCCATCGCTCCCTGCCTGCTCCTGACGGTGCCGCCACAGGCGCCAGCACTCAGGGGGAGTGGTGAGGTGGGCGGTACAGAGAGCATGGATGTCTCGAAAGTCTCGGGGAGCGCCACGTTCGACCAGCGCCGCCATCTTGCTCGCGATAAGGTCGGGAAGGCTGTCGAGGGAGACATCCGCCCAGGGCAGCTTCTCGAGAGGAGCGAGTTGGGCCGAGCGCAAAGCGATCTGAAAGCTGAAGACTACCTTGCCCTCCACCCTGAGCTCGACGCTGACCACCTCGCCCCATTGCCGGGTCCGTACGTCTCCCCAAGGTTGGAGGGTCGACTCGATCGTCCGGATCACCCGTTCCCGGTCTTCGGAGGTCGCCAAGGGTGCCCACCAGGCATCCACGTCGTGGGTCGAGCGATACTCCAGATAGTGTTGCAATCCGAGAGCTCCCCCCAGGGAGATCTTGTGCCCCAGCCCCTCCTCGGCCAGCGCCTGCAATGTCCTCTCTGCATAGGTGGAAAGTCGGGATGGACGGATTGCCTGCGGCATCTGTCAAGGATACAGGACACAGGCCGCGCTGGTGCGTGGGCCACAGCCCGTGCCCTGGAATGTGAGAGTGGCGAGGAGGTGGCCGGTGTCGTCCGTGCCGCCGCTGCTCGCGATCTGGAGCTGGACGTTGGCGTCGCCGTGCCGGGTCGAGGAGCCCTTCCGGTCCTCCTTCTGGGCAGCCTGGGCCATCGCGGAGCCCTGCCAGCCGGGCCCGGTGACGAGGCCAGCCAGGAGGAGGAGAGCGAGTGTAGAATGTCGGGGTTGTTTCATGCTGATACCTCCGGTCCCTGATCGCTGCGAGAAACGTTCCAAAAGGGAAAGGGAGAAATTGGAGATGTCTTTGAAATTGAACAGGGCAGGTGTGCTGTCTTCCGTTTCGGTGCTCGTTCTCGTCTTTCTCGCGGGCGGGGCTCCGGCGGCCGCCGCTCCCCCCGCCACCGCTCCCCCCACGGCCCAGGCCGCCCCGCTGGCTGCCGGCACCGCCGCGGCTCCGGCCGGCCTCGTGGACCTCAACAAGGCGACCCAGACCCAGCTCGAGAAGCTCCCCGGCGTCGGAATCGCGACGGCGAAGAGGATCGTCGCCGCCCGCCCCTACCACTCTGTGGACGAGCTTTCCCGGGCGGGTCTCTCCGCCAAGGGGATCCAGAAGCTCACGCCGCTGGTGACCGTGAGCTGGAACTCGGCGGACATCGAGCCCATCAAGCCGGGCGTCGCCCAGACTCCCCCCTCCCCGGGCATGGTGTGGGTCAATCCGGACACCAGGATCTTCCACCGGGCGGGAGACCCCTGGTACGGCAAGACCCGGCGCGGGCAGTGGATGACCCCGGCCGCCGCCGTCAAGGCCGGCTTCCACGAGGCGAAGCCGGGCTTCAAGGCGAAGACGCCGGCCTGAGAAGGCTCCTGCCCGGCTTCCGATCCCGGAGACGCCCCGCCCGCGGCGTCTCTCTCCTCCAGCCCCACTCCCTTGCGCCTCCCCCCCTTCCAAGCCCTACATATAGATTTCCGCAGCCTCTCCGAGGGGGGCGCGTAAATCCGGCTGTGGAAATCTTGTAGAGAAGATGTGGATTGTAAGACCTTCCCTTTCTACGTTACCAAGTGTGGGGGCAAGCTGCGTTACAACCCACAACATATTGTGGTTTTCCTCTTGACAGGTAACCCGGGCGGGCGTACTTTTGAAGAAGAGGTCGGCAACATTTCATCCCAAATGGACGAGAGCATCCAGTCGTTTCCAGGCGTGGCGATGCCGCGGGCTTCGGTCTGGAGGGACGGTCCGCCAACCCTGATCTGTAGTCCTTCCTTGGTAGGGGCGCGGTAACAGACTGTCGTGGGTGGGTGCAGCCCTTGGCGTGCCCGCTTGAAGTTCAACTGAGCGAAACATCATCGAGGAGAGAGCATGGAGCCACATTCCCCCTTACATTCGGACGAGACGAGAGGCAGAGCGACCCGCGGCCGGGCCGGCGCTGGAGCCCCCAAGGCGGCGGAGGTCCCCACGGAGACCCTGGCCCGGGGTCTCCGCTTCGAGCGCTACTACACGACGCCCGGGGTGGACCCCTTCGACACGGTCGAATGGGAGCTGCGCAATGCCGTGATCTCGAACGAGAAGGGGGAGAAAGTCTTCGAGCAGAAGGACGTGGAGATGCCCAAGTTCTGGTCGCAGACGGCGACCAACGTGGTGGTCTCCAAGTACTTCCGCGGGCATATCGGCACCCCCGACCGCGAGCGCAGCGTCCGCCAGCTCATCGGTCGGGTGGCGGACACCGTCGCCGCCTGGGGGCGCGGCGGCAACTACTTCGCCACCGAGGAGGACGCCCAGACCTTCCACGCCGAGCTCAAGCACATCCTCCTCTACCAGTACGCCTGCTTCAACTCGCCGGTCTGGTTCAACGTCGGCATCGAGGAGAAGCCCCAGTGCTCGGCCTGCTTCATCAACGCGGCCCAGGACACCATGGACTCCATCCTCACCCTCGCCAAGACCGAGGGCATGCTCTTCAAGTACGGCTCCGGCACCGGCAGCAACCTCTCCAAGCTGCGCTCCTCGCGCGAGCCCCTGGCCGGCGGCGGCACCGCTTCCGGTCCGGTCTCCTTCATGAAGGGGTTCGACGCCTTCGCCGGCGTCATCAAGAGCGGCGGCAAGACCCGCCGGGCGGCCAAGATGGTGATCCTCGACATCGACCACCCGGACATCGAGGACTTCATCAAGTGTAAGGAGACCGAGGAGCGCAAGGCCTGGGCGCTGATCGACGCCGGCTTCGAGGGGGGCTTCAACGTCCCCGGCGGCGCCTACGACTCGATCGCCTACCAGAACGCCAACCACTCCGTGCGGGTGACCGACGACTTCATGAACGCCGTGCTCGCCGACGGCGAGTGGCACACCCGGGCGCGCACCGGCGACCGCGCCGTCATGGGCACCTACAAGGCCCGCGACCTGATGAAGACGATCGCCGGCGCCGCCTGGGTCTGCGGCGATCCCGGCATGCAGTACGACACCCTGATCAACGACTGGCACACCTGCGCCAACACCGACCGCATCTACGCCAGCAACCCCTGCAGCGAGTACATGTTCCTCGACGACACCGCCTGCAACCTGGCGTCGCTCAACCTGATGAAGTTCTTCGACGCCGACAAGGGGTTCGACGTCGAGAGCTTCAAGCACACCTGCGAGGTGGTGATCTCCGGCATGGAGGTGATCGTCGGCAACGCCAGCTATCCGACCCCGAAGATCGGCGAGAACTCGCACAAGTTCCGGCCGCTGGGGATCGGCTACGCCAACCTCGGCGCCCTGCTGATGGCGCGCGGCCTCCCCTACGACTCCGACTCCGGCCGCGACTACGCGGCGGCGATCACCGCCCTGATGTCCGGCGCCTCCTACGCGCAGTCGGCGCGCGTTGCCGAGGCGATGGGGCCGTTCGACGAGTTCGAGGTCAATCGCGAGCCGATGCTGCGGGTGATGCGCAAGCATCGCGAGGCGGTCAAGAAGATCGACGCGGCCCACGTGCCGATGGATCTGCTGCAGGCGGCCAAGCGCTCCTGGGACGAGGTGGTCCTGCTCGGCGACCAGCACGGCCTGCGCAACAGCCAGATCTCGGTGCTCGCCCCCACCGGCACCATCGCCTTCATGATGGATTGCGACACCACCGGCGTCGAGCCCGACATCGCGCTCGTCAAATACAAGAAGCTGGTCGGCGGCGGCATGATCAAGATCGTCAACAACACCGTCCCCGCCGCTCTCAAGCGGCTCGGCTACGACAAGGACGAGATCCGCGCCATCGTCGAGTACATCGACGAGAGCGACACCATCGAGGGCGCGCCCTATCTGAAGGAAGAGCACCTGCCGGTCTTCGACTGCGCCTTCAAGCCGGCGCAGGGGAGCCGCTCCATCCACTACATGGGGCACCTGAAGATGCTCGCGGCGGTGCAGCCGTACATCTCGGGCGCGATCAGCAAGACGATCAACATGCCCGAGGACTCGACCCCGGAGGACATCCTCCAGGCCTACGTCGAGGGGTGGCAGATGGGCCTCAAGGCGGTCGCCATCTACCGCGACAACTGCAAGCGCAGCCAGCCGCTCTCCACCAAGAAGGACAAGAAGGAAGAGGTGGCCGTGGTGGTGCCGCTCCAGGAGCGCCGGGCGGTGCGCCGCAAGCTGCCGGACGAGCGGCAGGCGATCACCCACAAGTTCTCGATCAACGAGTTCGAAGGGTACATCACCGTCGGCCTCTACGAGGACGGCACGCCGGGCGAGATCTTCCTGGTGATGGCCAAGCAGGGCTCCACCATCTCGGGGCTGATGGACTCCCTGGCGACGGCGATCTCGATCGCGCTCCAGTACGGGGTGCCGCTGCAGACGCTGGTCGACAAGTTCAGCCACACCCGTTTCGAGCCCTCCGGTTTCACCAAGCACCCGGAGATTCCGATCGCCAAGTCGATCACCGACTACATCTTCCGCTGGCTGGCCTCGAAGTTCCTCTCGCGGGAGGACAAGATCGCGGCCGGCGTGGTGCTGCGCGAGGATCTGGCGGGAGAGCTCCCGGTCTCCATGCCCCTCCTCGGCGGCGGCCGTCTCGATACGGTCGCCCAGGCCATCAACGCCGAGATGATCCAGAAGCCCACCTTCCTCTACCAGCAGGACGCCCCGAGCTGCCACGACTGCGGCTCGATCATGGTGCGCAACGGCAGCTGCTACAAGTGCCTGAACTGCGGTTCGACGAGCGGGTGCAGCTAGGGTTGAATCAGGTTCGGTAAACCTTGATGTAGGGCGGGGAGAAATCCCCGCCCTCCCGTTTGCCTTCTGAGCTTCTTCCAGCACTACTACGAGGGGCTTGGCTGCAAGCCTAAAACACTGACCAGATCTCATAATCCAATGTGAATAGAGGTACGAATGGTTGACGTATATTTTTCCGACTTTTTTGAAATAGACCCCGCTGATTTAGAAACCTACGGTGCCCTCGACGTATCTCTTGTCAACGATATCCCGCTGTTTATTGATCCTTTTCTGTTGTTCAATAGTGATAAGCTAGAATACCATAAGCTGCATGAGCAAATAATTGGCTATCTACGATTTCTTCGTGACCAGTCCGTGGCGAATAGAGTCGATGATGGTTTGCTGCAGGCATGGTATTTTTTTGGTGAGGTTAAACAGAAT
>CAVXIG010000031.1:0-90433 GCA_963761645.1 uncultured Acidobacteriota bacterium | reverse complement strand
GAACCTCCATCTCCTCCCGGCTTTGCTCGACATAGCCAAGATCGTCGAGGATCAAGGCGTCAAAGCGGTCGAGCCGTTTGAGCTCGCCGCCAGACGGAGATCCCGCTTGGCCGCCAGCAGTCTCTGAACGATCTGATACGTCGGAGAAAACAGCACGGTCCGATTTCTGCGCACCAGTTCCTGACCGAGGCCGCAGACCAGGTGCGACTTGCCCGTCCCGGGATTGCCAAACACGATCAGATTTGTGGCGCGATCGAGAAACGAGCCGTCCTGAAGCGCCGCCAGGGCTGCCTTGACCTTGGCCGGGAGCCGGCCCATGTCCAAGCCGGCAAGACTCTTATCGCGCGGTAACTTGGACTCCAGAAGAAGTCTCTCGATCCGTCGCTCTGAGCGTTCGCTGGCCTCTTGCTCGGCCAAGGCCAGTAAATAGCCCTCCAGGGAGAGCCCTTCACGTAGGGCCTCGCGGCTACCGTCGCGTACTCCCGGGCGAAGGTCGGCAGGCACAACGACTTGAGCAGCAGAGGCAACGCCGCCTCGCTGGCCGGCTTCACAGGGCACCTCCCGCCGCGGCAATGCACTCATCGTAGATCCGCAGGTCAGGCAGGTCGATCTGGCAATCCGGCGCCTCCAGACGCGCTGGCCGGATCGCCGCTTGGACCTGCGCGAAATCCCGCAGCTCGCCGCGCTCTAACAGAGCCGTCAAGACGGCCTCGACCGTACTTTCCCCCGTGCTCGCCGCCAAGTGCAGAATCCTCACGTACTCCACGTCGGCCCGCCCACCGTGGCGCCCTTCCAAAGCATCGAAGGCAGAGCGGAAAACCAAGCTCGGAAACAGTGCCTCTCGGTACCGGTACCGCGCGAAGGCTCCGGGCTTGCGCACCAGTGACCCGATCAGATGGCGGTAGTCGATGGCCGCGTGACCCCGCCCCCGCAGCCGCTCCATCTCTGCGACCCGATCGCCGGCGTAGTACACCTCGATCCGCTCCCCATACAGCCGAAGGTCCACCCACTCGCCGATCAGCCGCGAGGATACCGAGTAGACATTCTCCGCCGCTCGTAGCGTCGAGAACACGCTGACTCGCACTCTCTCGCGCCGAAAATCGTCCAGCCGCGACAGCGGCAAATCGTGCATCCGCTCCAACTCCTCGCGCAGCTTGCCGGCCCGACCGCGATTGCGACCCGCTAGAATTTCACGCAGAAACTTCTCGTACTCGGTCCGGGAGGCAAACTCGCGGCTCCCCCGCAACAACAGCGCCTGCTCGATCGACCGCTTGAAGCGGTGGTGCGCCTGCTCGACGTCGCCATTCTCGTGGCCGCGGCCGGGGGTATTGCAATCGGCCGTCACCCGGTAATGCGCCAGCGCTCCAAGGTAGCGGTCGTTGAACGCCCGCTCCCCATCCCCCAACTCATGAGTGGCCGCTGAAAGGTTGTCAGTTCGATGAAGCTTCGGCACTTTGCCCAACTCCCAGACCGCGGTCTGGAAACCGCCAATCAGCGCCTCGAAGCTCTCCGAAAAGCAGATCCCGCCCGTTTCCCAATTCGAATAGGGCAGGACGAAGTGAAAAAACAGGTGGGCAAAGCGCTCGCCTCCGAGGCAGATCCCCAGTTCATTCATGCTGGTGAAGTCACTCTGGGCGTACTCCCCCGGGCGGTGCTCCTGGGCGAAGAACACCTCTCGCCCCGGTCCTTTCGACGCCCGCCATCGACGGATCCGCCGCTGGAGCGTGCGCAACTGGCCGTCGGAAAAGCTCAGATCCGCTCGACCTTGCAGGACCTCGAAGATCGTTACCGCCTCCAGACCCGGAGCCTGCTCGAGCATCGCTTCAATCTCCGGCCAAACCCTCACAAACGGGTCCGGCCGGGTCCGGTACTGCCGAGGGCTCTTTCGCTGGCCGGGAAGCCCACCGGCGCGATGCCGACGAGCCGTGTTTTCGCTCATCCCTGAGCGTAGAGCTGCGCTGGACAGCGACTCTCCTTTGCCAAGTTCCATCCTCAACCTCCTCACCTGCCTGTCCGTGACCATCTACCCCCCGTCTCTGAGGGGAAGAGCTTAGGGGACAAGCGTTTACGAGGACTGGAACCCCGCAATTCTAGTTGTCGTCACCCCGCAGTTCTAATTGTCGCCCAACAGCGGGGGCTGCGGCGTTGAGCGGTCCACCCCTGAAGGACGCCGAGAACCGCCTGCGGGAGCTGGCGCTCGCCTTCCCCGAGGTCCGCGAGGAGTTCCCGTGGGGTCACAGCGCCATGAAAGTGAAGGGTAAGGCGTTCGTCTTCATCTCCGCGAGCGAGGAGGGGCTCAGCCTGTCCATGAAGCTCCCATCCTCGAGCGTGATCGCCCTGATGCTGCCGTTCGCCTCGCCCACCGGCTACGGCCTCGGCAAGAGCGGCTGGGTCACCTGCAAGTTCGCGCCGGGCGACGAGATTCCCTTCGAGCTGCTCCAGGAGTGGCTCGACGAAAGCTACCGGTCGATCGCGCCGAAGAAGCTGGTGGCGAAGCTGGCGGGTTGAATTCCTGCTACCGGGCCCAGTTCTCCGTCTGCAGTCCGGGTACCCGCTCGAACTCCCGCAGATTGTTGGTGACTAGGATCAGGTCCCGGGCCAAAGCCTGCGCCGCGATCAGACTGTCGAGGTCTCCGATCGGAGTTCCCCGGCGCTCGAGATGCGCTCGGATGCGTGCTCCGGCAAGGGCGGCCTCCTCGTCGAAAGACAGGAGTTTCATCGGGGCGAGGAAGAGATCCAGCCGGGAATGATTCGCCACCACCTGCTGGCTCTTCTCGGCCCCCTGCCGCAGTTCCAGAACTGTGATCACGCTCAGGGCGACCGCCTCTCTCCCCACCTCCTGAAGACGTTCGAGGACTTCAGGCGGGCGGTTCTTCAGGGCGTAGATACAGATGTTGGTGTCCAGGAGATAGGTCACGAGTCCAGGCTCTCCCGCTTCTGACGTTCCTGCCGCGGGCGCTCGAAATCGGGGCTCAGCTCGCCGAAGGCCTTCCAGAAGTCCTCCGGCCACTCCTCGCGCCCGAGGGGCTCCAGGATGATCCGGTCACCCTGGCGACGGATGGCGACCTCTTCGACCCCCACGGGGAACCGGAACTCCTTGGGTAGCCGAATGGCCTGACTATTTCCGCTCTGGAAGACTTTTGCCGTGGACATCGCGTTACCTCCGACTGAAGTATATCCGCGTATATACATGATGGCCAGGGGTACCAGCATATCTCCTTCCCTTCAGCCGGTGAAGGTCGAGATCGCCAGATAGTCGATCAGGATCCGTCGAGGCGGTCGCGTCCTATCCGCCGACGAACGGCAGCGCCGACGGGAAGCTTCCGATGGGGAAGCGCAGTCTCAGGGGTGGCGTGGCGGAGACGGTCGGCGACTTCTCCCTTGCGGGCTTGGGGGCGCCCGCAGGGCGGAACGGGTCAAGCCTGGGTCTGCTCGGCGGGCGGGACTCCTCAACTTTCGCGATCCAGAAGGTCCAGGAGCGCCAGCCCCTCCTCCCGCGAGCCCAAGGCAACCCGTGCCCGGAAGCGGGTCTCGGCGTCGAACTCGGTCAGGGCGACGGTCGAAAGCTCGTCGATGAGCTTGTTCATGCTGATTTTCCTCCGTTCAGCGAGTTGCCGGAGGCGTTCGTGCTTCTCGTCGGAGAGGCGGATCGTCAAGGTGGCCATGCCTAAATCTCCTTCAGCATTTCTTCGGGGGAGAGCCTGTCATGGTCCTGGAGCGGACGGAATCCTAGGCATGACTTGTCAAGTCGTGCCTAGGGAACGGGCTTCGACGTCAACACCTCGCCGCCATACAATCCCCCCATGCTCCCCGCCCCCTTCCTCCAACTCGCGGTCGCCCTTGGGCTCGGCCTTCTGGTCGGGCTGCAGCGGGAGCGGATGGACTCGGCGATCGCGGGGATCCGGACGTTCGCGCTGATCACGCTGTTCGGGGCGGTGGCGGGGCAGCTCGGGCAGGTGTTCGGCGGGTGGGTGGTGGCGGTGGGGCTGCTGGCCTCGGCGGGGCTGGTGACCGCGGGCAATCTCTCCCGGCTGCCGGAAGGGAAGGCCGAGCCGGGGCAGACGACCGAGTTCGCGGCCGTCCTCATGTATGGCATCGGCGCCTGGGTGGTCGTCGGGTCGATGACCCAGGCGGTCGTGCTGGGCGGGGTGGTCGCCGTGCTGCTGCAACTCCGCGAGCCCCTCCACCAGTTCGCGGGGCGGATGGGGGAGCCGGACATCAAGGCGATCATGCAGCTCGTCCTGATCGCCCTGGTCATCCTGCCGCTGCTGCCGGACCGGACGTTCGGCCCCTACGGCGTCCTCAATCCCTACCAGGTCTGGTGGATGGTCGTCCTCATCGTCGGCATCTCGCTGCTCGGGTACGTGGGGTACAAGCTGCTCGGCGCCCGGGCGGGGACGGTCCTCGCCGGCATCCTCGGCGGCGTCATCTCGAGCACGGCCACCACGGCGAGCTACGCCCGGCGGACGAAGCAGGACCCCGGGATCTCCCGGCTGGCGGCGCTGGTGGTGATGATCGCCTCGGCGGTGGTCTTCGCCCGCGTGCTGGTCGAGATCGCGGTCGCGGCCCACGGCAGCTTCCTCGCCCTGGCGCCGCCGATCGCGGCCATGCTCGGGGTGGCGGCGGCGCTCGCGCTCCTCGCCTGGCTGATCGACCGCCACGCCGCCGAGGAGCCGCCGGAGCCGGGGAACCCGGCGGAGCTCAAGTCGGCCCTCTTCTTCGGGGCGATCTACGCCGCCGTGCTCCTCGCCGTCGCCTTCGCCCGCGACCGCTTCGGCACCGCCGGCCTCTATACCGTGGCCGCGCTCTCGGGGCTGACCGACGTCGACGCCCTCACCCTCTCGACCGCCCGCCTCGTCGACGGCGGCCGCCTCGCCCCCGGCGACGGCTGGCGGGCGATCCTCCTCGCCGTGCTCTCCAACCTCGTCTTCAAGGCGGGGATCGTGGCCGTCCTCGGCAGCCGAAGGATGCTCGGGCGGGTGGCGGTGCTCTTCGCGGCGGTGCTGGCGGGGGGCGGGGCGATCTGGTGGCTGTGGCCATAGGAAGAGGTAAGAGGGACGGCTGGACACCAGCCCCGGATGGGAATACACTCCCACCCGTAGTCGTTGTGAGGTCCGTGCTGGGCAGTTGGGGCCGGGAGGTGGGTCTTCCCCTCATCCTTATTAGATAGGGATCAGGAAGGGAGCTCAAACCACCGGCCTTGCGGAGTGGGGACGCTCCGGTTATACTGCGCGTCCCGCTGGCCGACCTGGGATCAGGTCAAGGCGCGGTCGTCTGTTGACGCGCGCCGACCTCTCAATGTAGACTCTGCGGGTTTCGCCGCCGATGGTCCCGCCAGGGACGGGGGCGGTTACAGTCTTCAAACCGAAGACCACTAAACCCTGAACACCGTTCGGGGCCGGAGTTGGGGCCAGCAGACCCATCTTGGATGGGCTGGGGTCGTGTCGCTCCGCGGAAGAACATCGAATCAACGGGTCTGAGGAGATCTGGACGCATGCCTACGATTCATCAATTGGTGCGCAAGGGTCGCGAACGCGTGGAGACCAAAACCAAGAGCCCCGCGCTGCAGGCTTCCCCCCAGAAGCGGGGAGTCTGCGTTCGCGTCTATACCCAGACGCCCAAGAAGCCGAACTCGGCGCTCCGCAAGGTGGCCCGTGTGCGCCTCACCAACGGCATCGAGGTGACCACCTACATTCCGGGGGTCGGCCACAACCTGCAGGAGCACTCGATCGTGCTGATTCGCGGCGGCCGCGTGAAGGATCTCCCCGGCGTCCGTTACCACGTCATCCGGGGCACGCTCGACGCGGTCGGCGTGCAGGCTCGTCGCCAGGGGCGCTCGAAGTACGGCGCCAAGCGACCGAAGGCTCAGGGAGGCAAGTAAGTCATGCCGAGGCGCAGAGAAGTTCCGAAGCGCGAGATCCTGCCGGATCCGCTCTACAACTCGCAGTTGGTCACCAAGTTCGTCAACGTGGTGATGAAGCAGGGCAAGAAGTCGGTGGCCGAGCGCATCCTGTACGACGCCCTCGAGGCGATCCGGACGCGCACCAGCGACGACCCGATGAAGGTGTTCAAGAAGGCGATCGAGAACGTCAAGCCCGCGGTCGAGGTGAAGTCCCGGCGCGTCGGCGGTTCGACCTATCAGGTCCCCGTCGAGGTGCGCCCCTCCCGCAAGCTGGCGCTGGCGATGCGCTGGATCATCAACTCCGCCCTCGGGCGCGGCGAGAAGACGATGCGCGCCCGGCTGGCGGGCGAGCTGCTGGAAGCCGCCGAGAACCGCGGCGGCGCGATCAAGAAGAAGGAAGACACGCACCGCATGGCAGAAGCCAACAAGGCCTTCGCACACTATCGCTGGTAAACAACCGGCGTTGGTAGCTGGGTTCCCGCCGGTCTCCCCTCGGGGCGGCTGGCGGCCCCGGGCGGAATCCTCCTTCGAGCCTAAGAGACGAGACATAACGAGCGGTTAGAGACGAGACGTCAAAGGTTTAGACCATGGCACGGCAATCACCCCTGAAAGATACGCGCAACATCGGCATCATGGCCCACATCGACGCTGGCAAGACCACGGCCACCGAGCGGATCCTGTATTACACCGGGGTCAACTACAAGATCGGTGAGGTCCACGAGGGCACCGCCACCATGGACTGGATGGTGCAGGAGCAGGAGCGCGGCATCACCATCACCTCCGCCGCCACCACCTGCTTCTGGAACAAGCACCGGATCAACATCATCGACACCCCTGGCCACGTCGACTTCACGGCCGAGGTGGAGCGTTCGCTGCGCGTGCTCGACGGCGCCGTCGCGGTGTTCGACTCGGTCGCCGGCGTCGAGCCGCAGTCGGAGACGGTCTGGCGTCAGGCCGACCGTTACAAGGTGCCGCGGATCGCGTTCGTCAACAAGATGGACCGCATCGGCGCCGACTTCGACCGCACGGTCTCGATGATGCGCACCCGCCTCGCCGCCAACCCGGTCGTCATCCAGCTCCCCTGGGGCCGCGAGGACCGCTTCAAGGGGGTCATCGACCTCCTGCAGATGAAGGGGATCTTCTACAAGGACGAGACCATGGGGGCCGACTACGAGCTGGTCGACATCCCCGAGGAGTACGCCGACCAGGCGCACAAGATGCGCGAGGTGATGGTCGAGGCGATCTCGGAGACCGACGACCAGCTCCTGGAGAAGTACCTCTCCGGCGAGGAGGTCACCAACGACGAGCTGAAGGCCGCGCTGCGCCGGGCGACGATCTCCAACCAGATCCAGCCGGTGACCTGCGGCAGCGCCTTCAAGAACAAGGGGGTCCAGCCGCTGCTCGACGCGGTGGTCGACTACCTCCCGTCGCCGCTCGACATTCCGCCGATCCAGGGGCTCGATCCCAACACCGAGCAGCCGGTCCTCCGCCACTCGGACGACTCGGAGCCCTTCTCGGGCCTGGTGTTCAAGATCATGACCGACCCGTTCGTCGGCCAGCTCGTCTTCTTCCGCGTCTACTCGGGGTTCGTCCAGTCGGGCGCCACGGTGCTCGGCTCGAAGCGCAACAGCACCGAGCGCATCGGCCGCCTGCTCAAGATGCACGCCAACAAGCGCGAGGAGATCGAGGAGGTCTGGGCGGGGGACATCGCGGCGGCGGTCGGCCTGAAGAACGTCACCACCGGCGACACCATCTGCGATCCCAAGGCCCCGGTGGTCCTGGAGTCGATGAGCTTCCCGGAGCCGGTGATCGAGGTCTCGATCGAGCCGAAGACGAAGTCCGACCAGGAGAAGCTCGGCGCCTCGCTCGGCCAAGCTGATGCAGGAAGATCCGACGTTCCGCGTCCACACGGACAAGGACACGGGGCAGACCATCATCGCCGGCATGGGCGAGCTGCACCTCGAGATCATCGTCGACCGCCTGGTGCGCGAGTTCAACGTCGGCGCCAACGTCGGCAAGCCGCAGGTCGCCTACAAGGAGACGATCACCCAGGAGGCTTCCGGCGAGGGGCGCTACGTGCGCCAGACCGGCGGCCGCGGCCAGTACGGCCACGCCAAGATCCACATGCGGCCGACCACCGAGGGTGATTTCATCTTCAACAACAAGGTGGTGGGCGGCACGATCCCCAAGGAGTTCATCAAGCCGATCGAGCAGGGGATCAAGGAGGCGCTGGAGACGGGGCCGCTGGCGGGCTTCCCCTGCACCGGGGTCGAGGTCGACCTCTACGAGGGGAGCTACCACGACGTCGACTCCTCCGAGATCGCGTTCAAGATCGCCGGCTCGATGGCCTTCCAGGACGCCTGCAAGCGGGCGCGGCCGGTCATCATGGAACCGGTGATGGCGGTCGAGGTGGTCACGCCCGAGGATTACATGGGCTCGGTCATCGGCGACATCACCTCGCGGCGCGGCCGCATCCAGAGCATGGAGGGGCGCGGCAACGCCCAGGTGATCACCTGCCGGGTGCCGCTCTCCGAGATGTTCGGCTACGCGACCGACCTGCGCTCGATGTCGCAGGGGCGCGCCCAGTACACGATGCAGTTCGCCGCCTACGAGCAGGCTCCGAAGAACGTCAGTGAGGAGATCGTGGCCAAGGCCGCCGGGTAACCGGTACCTGCTCTACGAGATCCAGGAATTCGAGGAGAGACCATGGGTAAGGAAAAGTTCAATCGTTCGAAGCCGCACGTCAACGTCGGGACCATCGGTCACGTCGATCACGGCAAGACGACCCTGACGGCGGCGATCACGCGCGTTCTGGCCTCGAAGGGGCTGGCGAACTTCATCGCCTTCGACCAGATCGACAAGGCTCCCGAGGAGCGCGAGCGCGGCATCACGATCGCGACGGCCCACGTGGAGTACCAGAGCGAGAAGCGCCACTACGCGCACGTCGACTGCCCGGGGCACGCCGACTACGTGAAGAACATGATCACCGGCGCGGCGCAGATGGACGGCGCGATCCTGGTGGTGTCGGCGGCGGACGGTCCGATGCCGCAGACGCGCGAGCACATCCTGCTGGCGCGCCAGGTGGGCGTGCCGTCGATGGTGGTGTTCATGAACAAGTGCGACATGGTGGACGATCCGGAGCTGCTCGACCTGGTGGAGCTGGAGCTGCGCGAGCTGCTCTCGTCGTACGACTTCCCGGGCGACGACATTCCGATCATCCGCGGCTCGGCGCTGCGGGCGCTGGAGAGCGGCACGGCCGACAGCGAGTGGGGCGCCAAGATCATCGAGCTGATCAACGCGGTGGACGACTACATTCCGCTGCCGGAGCGCGCGATCGACAAGGAGTTCCTGATGCCGATCGAGGACATCTTCTCGATCTCGGGCCGCGGCACGGTGGTGACGGGGCGGATCGAGCGCGGGATCGTCAAGGTCGGCGACGAGGTGGAGATCGTGGGCATCCGCGACACGGCCAAGACGATCGTGACGGGCGTGGAGATGTTCAAGAAGCTTCTCGACCAGGGTCAGGCGGGCGACAACATCGGCGTGCTGCTTCGCGGCACGAAGAAGGACGACGTGGAGCGGGGTCAGGTGCTGGCGAAGCCGGGCTCGATCAAGCCGCACACGAAGTTCAAGGGTGAGGTCTACATCCTGACCAAGGAAGAGGGTGGCCGGCACACGCCGTTCTTCAACGGCTACCGTCCGCAGTTCTACTTCCGGACGACGGACGTGACGGGAGTCGCGACGCTGCCGGAGGGAGCGGAGATGGTGATGCCGGGCGACAACGTGAACCTCGAGGTCGAGCTGATCGCGCCGATCGCCATGGAGAAGGGGGTCCGCTTCGCCATCCGCGAGGGGGGCCGCACCGTCGGCGCCGGCACGGTCACCGAGATCGTGAAGTAGTGGTCTGAACTACGAGATCGTGAAGTAGTTTTCTTTTTCTGAGAGACAAGGGCAGAGGTCATGGTCAACGAGAAGATCCGCATCCGTCTGAAAGCGTTCGACTACCGCATCCTGGACACGTCGACGCACGAGATCGTCGACACCGCGCGGCGCACCGGCGCCCGGGTGGTGGGGCCGATCCCTCTGCCCACCCACATCTCGCGGTATACCGTGAACCGCTCGCCGCACGTCGACAAGAAGTCGCGCGAGCAGTTCGAGATCCGCACGCACAAGCGGCTGCTCGACATCTTCGAGCCGACCAGCCAGACGGTCGACGCGTTGATGAAGCTGGAGCTGCCGGCCGGCGTCGACGTCGAAATCAAGGCTTTCGGCAAGTAACCCTGGGATTGCAAGGAGAGCACGTCATGGAAGGAATCCTGGGACGCAAGGTTGGGATGACGCAGATTTTCATCGCGGACGGGACGGCGATCCCGGTGACGGTGATCAAGGCGGGCCCCTGCCTGGTCGTGCAGGTCAAGACGACGGACAACGACGGCTACGAGGCGGTCCAGATCGGTCTCGTCGAGGACAAGCCGGCGAAGCTCAACCAGCCGGAGGCCGGCCACTTCAAGAAGGCCGGGGTCGCGCCGCTGCGCCAGCTCGAGGAGTTCCGCATCGACGCCGGCGAGGAGCTCAAGGCGGGCGACGAGGTCAAGGCCTCGATGTTCGCCGAGAAGGATTACGTGGACGTCGTCGGCACGAGCAAGGGCAAGGGTTTCCAGGGCGTCATGAAGCGCCACGGATTCCGCGGCGGCCGCGGCTCGCACGGCTCGATGTTCCACCGCGCGCCGGGCTCGATCGGCTCGTCGGCCTACCCCTCCCGTGTCTTCAAGGGCATGCGGATGACGGGCCGGATGGGCGGCGACCGGGTGACGACCAAGAACCTGCAGATCGTCAAGGTCGACGCCGAGCAGAACCTGATCTACGTGCGGGGCGCCGTTCCCGGTCCGAGCTCGGGCTATGTGGCGATCCGGCGGGCAAAGCGGGGCTAAAACATCATGAAGATCACGGTAAAGAATTTCGACAACCAGCAGGTGCGCGAGATCGACCTCCCGGAGGAGATCTTCGGCTATCCCTACAAGGAGCACCTGATCCACGAGGCCGTGCAGGCCTACCTCGCGGGGCTGCGCCGCGGCACCCACAAGGTGAAGACCCGCTCCGAGGTCTCCGGCTCGGGCCGCAAGCTCTGGCGCCAGAAGGGCACCGGCCGCGCCCGCGTCAAGGACCTCCGCACCCCCAAGTGGCGCGGCGGCGGCACGGTCCACGGCCCGGTTCCGCACAGCCACGCCAAGGATCTGACGCGGCGCGAGAAGAAGAACGCGCTGAAGTCGGCGCTGTCGCGCAAGCTGGCCGATCAGGAGATCGTCGTCGTCGAGAACCTCGAGGTCGGCAATCACAAGACCCGCGAGCTGCTGGCGCGCCTCGGCAAGCTCGGCATCGCCGGCAAGAAGACGCTGCTGATCGACAGCCGCGACAACGAGTCGCTGACGCTCGCGGCCCGCAACGTCAAGGCGCTGAAGACGGTCGACGCGCTGGCGGTCAACGTCTACGACGTGGTCGACCGCACGGTCGTCATCGTCAGCGAGGACGCGCTGAGCCGTCTGGTGGAGGTGCTCGCGAAATGAGAGTCCAGGAGATCATCCGCCGTCCTCTGATCACCGAGAAGTCGACGGAGCTGCGGGAAGACAAGAACGTCGTCGCGTTCGAGGTGGCGCGCGACGCCAACAAGATCCAGGTCAAGCGCGCGGTCGAGACCCAGTTCAAGGTCAAGGTCGCCGAGGTCCGGATCGCCAACTGCCACGGCAAGGTTCGCCGGCAGGGCCGGTTCGTGGGCCGTCGTCCGGATTGGAAGAAGGCCTATGTGCGGCTCGCCGAGGGCGAGAAGCCGATCGAGTTCTTCGAGGGGATGTAAGCGATGGCGATCAAGCAGCGGAAACCGATCAATAACTCCAGCCGGTTCCAGACCTACCTGACGTTCGAGGAGATCACCCGGGACACCCCGGAGAAGTCCCTCACGGAAGGCAAGACGAAGAGCGGCGGGCGCAACAACCGCGGCCACCTGACGTCCTGGTGGCGCGGCGGCGGCCACAAGCAGCGCTACCGGATCATCGACTTCAAGCGCGACAAGCACGGCGTGCCGGCGAAGGTGGCGACGATCGAGTACGACCCCAACCGGTCGGCCCGCATCGCGCTGCTCAACTACGCGGACGGCGAGAAGCGCTACATCCTCTGGCCGGACGGCCTCAAGGTGGGCGCCGAGGTGATGTCGGGCGAGACCGCCGAGGTCAACCTGGGCAACGCGCTGCCGCTGCGCAAGATCCCGCTGGGCACGGTGGTGCACAACATCGAGCTCAAGATCGGCAAGGGGGGCCAGATGGTCCGCAGCGCCGGCGGCGGCGCGCAGTTGATGGCGCGCGACGGCCACTGGGCGCAGGTCAAGCTCCCCTCGGGCGAGGTGCGGCGGGTGCACGTCGAGTGCTACGCCACCGTCGGCCTGGTGGGCAACCTCGATCACGAGAACGTGTCGATCGGCAAGGCGGGGCGCAACCGCTGGCTGGGCTGGAAGCCGCACAACCGCGGCGTCACCATGAACCCGGTCGACCATCCGATGGGCGGCGGCGAGGGCCGGACCTCCGGCGGCCGCCATCCCACGACGCCGTGGGGCCTGCCGACCAAGGGTTACAAGACCCGCAATAACAAGCGCACGGACGGCATGATCGTTCGCCGCCGGAACAAGAAGTAAGGAGCCAGAGACCCATGGCGCGTTCACTCAAGAAGGGCTACTTCATCGATGATCACCTCATCGACAAAGTGACGGCGATGAACGATCGTGGCGAGCGGCGGGTGATCAAGACCTGGTCGCGCCGCTCCACCGTCATCCCCGAGATGGTCGGCCACACGATCGCGGTGCACAACGGGGCGAAGTTCATCCCCGTCTACGTCAGCGAGAACATGGTGGGCCACAAGCTGGGCGAGTTCGCGATGACCCGCACCTTCCGCGGACACAGCGGCAAGAAGGCCGAGAAGGGGGCCCGTCCCCGGTAAGGGGCGGGACCTTGAGAGGAGTCGAACGATGGAAGTGAGAGCGCGGCTTCGCTACGCCCCCGGCTCGGCCCAGAAGATGCGTCTGGTGGCCGATCTGATCCGGGGCAAGGGCGTCCAGGATGCGGTCAACCTGCTCACGGTGACCAACAAGGTGGCGGCCCGGCACGTGCAGAAATGCCTGAAGTCGGCCATCGCCAACGCCGAGAACCGGGAAGACCACGTGGACGTCGACCGGCTGTTCGTCAAGGAGGTCTTCGTCGACGGCGGCCCGATGATGAAGCGGGTTCGTCCCGCGCCGATGGGCCGGGCGTTCCGGGTCCTGAAGCGCTACAGCCACATCACCATCAAGCTCGATACCCGCAAGGGTGACGGCAAGGGCAAGTAGGAGACGAACGTGGGTCAGAAAACGCACCCGTACGGGTTTCGGCTCGGCTATAACAAGACGTGGCACTCGCGCTGGTACGGCGACGCCAACTATGCCGACACCCTGCACCAGGACCTCAGGCTGCGCCGGCGGTTGAAGAACCGCCTCGGTCACGCCGGGGTGTCGGAGATCGACATCGAGCGCGCCGCGGACAAGCTGCGGGTCACCATCTACACCTCGCGCCCGGGCATCATCATCGGCCGCCGCGGCGCCGAGGTGGACAAGCTGCGGGACGACCTGCAGAAGGAGATGGGCCGCGAGGTGCACATCAATATCCAGGAGATCCAGCGTCCGGAGCTCGACGCTCAGCTGGTCTCCGAGTCGATCGCCGGCCAGCTCGAGCGGCGCGTCTCCTTCCGCCGGGCGATGAAGAAGGCGATGGAGTCGGCGTTCCGGTTCGGTGCCAAGGGGGTCAAGATCATGGTCGGCGGCCGCCTGGGCGGCGCCGAGATCGCGCGCCGCGAGTGGTACCAGGAAGGGCGGCTGCCGCTCCACACCCTGAAGGCCGACATCGACTACGGCTTCGGCGAGGCGCGGACCACCTATGGTGTGATCGGCGTCAAGGTGTGGGTCTACAAGGGCGATCTGCTCAAGGAGAAGGGGCGGCGCCCCACGGCGTAGCCCCCAGGAGCTTTAGATATGTTGATGCCGAAGAAGGTCAAGTACAGAAAGCAGCAGCGCGGCCGGCGCACCGGACTGGCGAAGGGGGGCAGCTATATCGCCTTCGGCGACTTCGCGCTCCAGGCGCTGGAGACCGGCTGGGTGACCGCGCGGCAGATCGAGGCGGGCCGTATCGCCATCTCCCGCCACGTCAAGCGCGGCGGCAAGGTGTGGATCCGGATCTTCCCCGACAAGCCGATCACCAAGAAACCGCTCGAGACCCGCATGGGCAAGGGCAAGGGTCCCCCGGAGCAGTGGGTCGCGGTGGTGAAGCCGGCGCGCATCCTTTTCGAGCTGGAAGGCGTGCCGCAGGACGTGGCGGAGGCGGCGATGCGCCTGGCCTCCCAGAAATTCGGGATCAAGACCCGCTTCATCACGCGGCACGACGAGCTGAGGTAAAACGATGAAGGCTTCACAGATGCGTGATCAGACGATCGAGGAGCTGCACGACCGGGAGCGCGATCTCTCGGAGCAGCTTTTCGCCCTGCGCCTGCAGAAGGTCACCGGCCAGCTCGAGAAGCCGGCCCGGGTGCGGCAGGTGCGCAAAGACCTGGCCCGGGTGCTGACCATTCTGCACGAGCGGCAGAGCAAGTAGGAGACGACATGGCGGATATGGTTGAAACGACTGGGACGGCGCAGACGGCGCAGGATCCCGCCGCGGCGGGTGCCTCGGAGCGGGGCCGCCAGCAGGTCAAGATAGGCCGGGTGGTGAGCGCCAAGATGGACAAGACCGTCGTCGTGGCGGTCGGCACCACGTCCACTCACCGGCTTTACCTCCGGACGATGAAGAAGACCAAGAAGTTTCACGCCCACGACGAGGAGAACCGGTGCAAAGTCGGCGACGAGGTGGAGATCGTCTCCAGCCGTCCGTTGTCGAAGACCAAGCGCTGGCGGGTCCGCGAGATCGTCAAGCGGGCCGAGTAAGGGGTTGAGATCATGATCCAGATGGGAACGATTCTCGACGTGGCGGATAATTCAGGAGCCAAGAAGATCTTCTGTATCCACCTGCGCGGCGGCTCGTCGGGCCAGTACGGCCGGCTGGGCGACGTCATCACCGCCTCGGTCAAGGAGGCCTCGCCCGACGGCACGGTGAAGAAGGGGCAGGTGGTCAAGGCGGTCATCGTGCGGACGGTCAAGGAGCAGCGGCGCAAGGACGGCAGCTACATCCGTTTCGATCAGAACTCCGCGGTGCTGGTCAACGACGCCGGCGAGCCGATCGGCACGCGCGTCTTCGGCCCGGTGGCGCGGGAGCTGCGCGAGCGGCGGTTCATGAAGATCGTCTCCCTCGCGCCGGAGGTCATCTGAAATGAAGGTGAACGTGAAGAAGAACGACCAGGTGCTCGTCACGACGGGCAAGGACCGGGGCGCCAGCGGCCGGGTCCTGCGGGTCCTCGCCAGCGAGGGCAAGGCGATCGTCGAGCGCGTGAACATGATCAAGCGGCACACCCGGCCGAACCCGAACAAAGGGGTCCAGGGGGGCATCCTCGAGCGCGAGGCGCCGATCCAGATCTCCAATCTCAAGGTGATCTGCCCGGAGTGCGGCAAGCCCTCGCGGATGGGCCGCCAGCGGCTCGAAGACGGGCGGGGCGTGCGGGTCTGCAAGAACTGCGACGCCACCTTCAGCTAAGCGAATCGATGGGAATGAGGCGAGTTTGACTATGGCTAAAAACGTGGCGAAAGACGCGAAGAAGAAGGACAAGGTCCCGGGGCGGCGCCAGGCGGCTCCGGCCCCGCTGACCGGTGCGCGAGACCCCCGAGGGTTACGTGCCGCGCCTGAAGACCCGGTACGCCGAAGAGGTGGTGCCCAAGATCCGCAAGGAATTCGGCATCGACAACATCATGGCGGTGCCGCGGATCGAGCGCATCTCGCTCAACATGGGGATGGGCGAGGCGATCCAGAACATCAAGATCCTGGACGACGCGGTCGAGGAGCTGGCGGCGGTCGCCGGCCAGCGCCCGACGGTCACCCGCGCCCAGAAGTCGATCGCGGCCTTCAAGCTGCGCGAAGGGATGCCGATCGGCGCCCGGGTGACGCTGCGCGGCGACCGCATGTGGGAGTTCCTCGATCGGCTGATCTCGGTCGCGCTGCCGCGCGTACGCGACTTCCGCGGCGTGCCGAGCAAGAGCTTCGACGGCCGCGGCAACTACACGCTGGGCATCCGGGACCACCTGATCTTCCCCGAGGTGGACTACAACCGGGTCGAGCGCCCGAAGGGGATGAACATCACGATCGTGACGACGGCCGGCAACGACGAGCGAGCGCTGTACATGCTGCGCGAGCTCGGCATGCCGTTCACGCGCTAGGAGGCTTGCGTGGCGACCACTGCGAAGATTGCAAAAGAGAGAAAGAAGCTGAAGTTCGAGGTGCGTCACCGCAACCGGTGCCGGATCTGCGGGCGCCCGCGCGGGGTCTACCGCCAGTTCGGGCTCTGCCGCATCCATCTGCGGGACCTGGCGCTGCAGGGATATCTGCCGGGCGTCATCAAGGCGAGTTGGTAGTGAGGAGAATCAGGCAATGAGCATGACCGACCCGATCGCGGATCTGCTGAGCAGGATCCGCAACGCGCAGGTTGCCAAGCACGACCGTCTGGACGTGCCGGCCTCCAAGCTCAAGCTGGAGGTCGTGAAGCTTCTCAAGGATGAGGGCTTCATCAAGAACTTCCGGGAGATCGAGGGCACGCCGGTGGGGACGCTTCGCGTCTTCCTGCGCTACAGCCAGGACGGCGTCCCGGCCATCTCCAATATCGAGCGGGTGAGCAAGCCCGGACGCCGGGTCTACCGCAAGTCGGACGAGATCCAGCCGGTGAGAAACGGCCTCGGCATCGGGATCGTCTCGACGTCGCAGGGTCTGCTGACCGACGCCCAGGCGCGCGATCGCCGCGTCGGCGGCGAGCTGCTTTGCCAGGTCTGGTAGGAGAGACGCTTATGTCGCGGATTGGAAGAATGCCGATTCCCGTTCCCCAGGGCACCAAAGTGGAGCTCCGGGACGGGAGGTTCGTGGCCGAGGGGCCCAAGGGACGGGTGGAGCAGCCCGTCTTCGCGGGCTACCCGGTCGAAGTGAAAGACGATGGTTCGATCGAGGTCACGCGTCCGGCGACAGCGGGCCCGAGCGTTCACTGCACGGTCTGTTGCGGGCGCTGCTCGCCAACGCCGTGCAGGGCGCCTCGGCCGGCTTCACCAAGCAGCTCGACATCGTCGGCGTCGGCTACCGCGCCGAGGTGAAGGGGAATCAGGTGCAGTTCGCGCTCGGTTACTCTCATCCGGTGCTGTACGACATCCCCGAGGGGATCAAGATCGAGATCGACACCAAGGCCAACCGGGTGACCGTCACCGGCGCCGACCGCCAGAAGGTGGGGCAGGTGGCGGCCGAGATCCGCGGCCTGCGCAAGCCCGACCCCTACAAGGGCAAGGGCATCAAGTACACCGGCGAGGTCCTGCGGCGCAAGGTCGGCAAGGCCGGCGGCAAGTAGAAGATAGAAGCGAGAGGAACCCGAGATGAGCGATATCACGAAGCGGATGAAAGCGAAGCGGGCAGCGCCGCGACAACGCCCATCTGCGGGTGCGCAAGCGCGTGCAGGGCAGCGCCGAGCGGCCGCGGCTGTCGGTCTACAAGAGCCTGCGCTACATCTACGCGCAGGTGATCGACGACGAGCGCGGCGTCACGCTGGCGCAGGCCAACTCCTCCGATCCGGCGGTCCGCGAGGCGGTCGGCAACTCGACCGCCGGCAAGGAAGCGGCGAAGCGGGTCGGCGAGCTGGTGGCCGAGCGGGCGAAGGAAAAGGGCGTGGAGAAGGTGGTCTTCGATCGTGGAGGCTACATCTACCACGGCCGGGTCCAGACGCTGGCCGAAGCGGCCCGCGAAAAAGGTTTGCAGTTTTAGTTATCAGCGAAGGAGACGAGCTTGGCCAGGGACTTCGAGCGCGAGAGTGAGTTTTTCGAGCAGGTCGTCCACATCAACCGGGTGACCAAGGTGGTGAAGGGAGGAAAGAACTTCTCCTTCTCCGCCCTGGTGGTGATCGGGGACGGCAAGGGGCGCGTGGGCTACGGCGCCGGCAAGGCGAAAGAGGTGCCGGTGGCGATCCGCAAGGGGATCGAGATCGCCAAGCGAAACATGATCCAGGTGCCGCTCAAGGGAACCACGATCCCGCACGAGACGCTGGGCGAGTTCGGTTCCGGCCGCGTGCTGCTGAAGCCGGCTTCCGAGGGCACCGGGGTGATCGCCGGCGGACCGGTCCGCGCCGTGGTGGAAACCGCGGGCATCCAGGACATTCTCACCAAGTCCCTGGGCTCGACCAACCCGCACAACGTGGTGAAGGCGACCTTCGCCGCCCTGCTCTCGCTGCGTACCGAGGCGGACGTGATGGCGATGCGCGGCCTCTCCGACCGGCTGCGCGAAAAGCCGCGGCGGCGCCGGCGCCGCCGGCACCGCAGCCGGCCGAGGCCGGGGCGTAAGGGCAGAGGGGATTAACCGACATGGCGAACGAAGTGAAGACGATCAAGATCACCCAGGTGAAGAGCGGCATCGGCACCAAGAAGGGGCACCGCGAGGTGCTCAAGAGCCTGGGCCTGCGCCGGATCCGCCACCAGGTGGAGCGTCCCGACACCCCGGCGGTGCGGGGCATGGTGCGGAAGATCCAGTATCTGCTGGAGGTTGAAGAATCATGAAGCTGCATGACCTGTCCCCCGCCAAGGGGAGCAAGCACTCGAAGAAGCGGGTGGGACGCGGCCCCGGCTCCGGCCTGGGCAAGACGGCCGGCCGCGGCGAAAAGGGCCAGAAATCCCGCACCGGCTACAGCGGCCGGCCCGGTTTCGAGGGCGGCCAGATGCCGCTCGTCCGCCGGGTCCCCAAGCGCGGGTTCACCAATATCTGGCGGAGCGAGTACGCGGTGGTGAACCTGTCGCAGCTCGCCGAGCTCGAGGGGGACATCACCCCCGAGTCGCTGCGCGAGCTGGGGCTGGTCCGTGCCGGCCGCAAGGTCAAGGTCCTCGGCGACGGCGAGATCGCCAAGCCGCTCCGCGTCGTCGCCGACAAGTTCAGTAAATCGGCCCGCGAGAAGATCGAGGCCGCGGGCGGTCGCTGTGAGGAGCTCCAGGCGTGATCGAGAGTTTCCGCAATATTTTCGCGATCCCGGATCTGCGCAAGCGGGTGCTGTTCACGTTCGGCCTGCTCGGCGTCTACCGGATCGGCTGCCACATCCCGAGCCCGGGCGTCGACCCGAACGCGCTGCTCGACTTCATGCAGTCGCAGGCGAACGGGCTGCTCGGATTCGTCAACACCTTCACCGGCGGCAGCCTGCAGAAGATCGCGGTGTTCGCGCTGGGCATCATGCCCTACATCACCGCGTCGATCATCCTGCAGCTCCTGACGGTGGTCTGGCCGTACCTCGAGAAGCTCTCCAAGGAGGGCGAGCTCGGCCGGCGCAAGATCACCCAGTGGACCCGCTACGGCACGGTGCTGATCTCGATCATCCAGGGCACGGGCATCGCCATCTGGCTCGAACGGATGTCGGCGCCGGGGGGCGCGGCGCTGGTGCCGAACCCCGGCTGGGGCTTCCGGATGCTGACGGTGCTCACGCTGACCACCGGTACGGCGTTCATCATGTGGCTGGGCGAACAGATCAGCGAGCGGGGGATCGGCAACGGCATCTCGCTGATCATCTTCGCCGGCATCGTGGTGGGCCTGGTCCCGGCGGTCGGCACGACGGTCGACATGATGCAGAAGGGGAACCTGTCGCCGGTGGTGCTGGTCCCGCTGCTGGTCTTCATGGTGCTGGTGGTCGCCTTCATCGTCTACATGGAGAGGGCGCAGCGCCGCATCCCCGTGCAGTACGCCAAGCGGGTCGTCGGCCGCAAGGTCTACGGCGGTCAGAGCACCTACCTGCCGCTGCGGGTCAACACCGGCGGCGTCATCCCGGTGATCTTCGCGAGCTCCGTGGTGACGGTGCCGACGGTGATCTCGAACATGATCCAGAACGAGGGGGTGCAGAGGATCGCGAACTACCTCTCCTACGGGCAGCCGATCTACTACCTGCTCCAGGTCCTCGCGATCGTCTTCTTCTCCTACTTCTACGTGTCGATCATCTTCAACCCCACGGACCTCGCGGACAACATGCGGAAGTATGGCGGGTTCATCCCCGGCATCCGGCCCGGCAAGCGGACGGCCGAGTACATCGACCGCATCCTGACCCGGCTGAACCTGGTGGGCGCGCTCTACCTCTCGGCGGTGACGGTGCTGCCGGAGTTCCTGCTCACCGGCTTCCACGTGGCGGGCATCC
The DNA here is from genome assembly GCA_963761645.1 of uncultured Acidobacteriota bacterium. Lineage (GTDB taxonomy): Bacteria > Acidobacteriota > Thermoanaerobaculia > Multivoradales > UBA5704 > DATARR01. The sequence goes on along the minus strand of CAVXIG010000031.1, from coordinate 70,188 downwards.
CGCTGCTCGGCCCGCGCATCGCCGGCTTCTTCCCGCCCTGGTTCACGGAAGGCATGGGGATCCAGTTCTACTTCGGCGGCACGTCGCTCCTGATCGTGGTCGGCGTCGCGATGGACACCATCCAGCAGGTCGAGAGCCAGCTCGTGATGCGCAACTACGAAGGGTTCATGAAGAGGGGCCGGATTCGTGGCCGACGCGGCTAGTCAGAGGAGCCAGGGTGGTCCTTCTGGGCCCCCCCGGCGCCGGCAAGGGGACGCAGGGGCAGATCCTCTGCGAGCGCCTGGGCGTTCCCAGCATCTCGACCGGCGACATGCTGCGCGAGGCGGTGGCGGAAGGCACGGAGCTGGGGAATAAAGTACAGGGCATCATGGCTTCTGGAGCCTTGGTGGACGACGCCACGATGGCGGATGTCGTCCGCGACCGGCTCGCCAAGCCGGATGCCCGGCGCGGTTTCCTGCTCGACGGCTATCCGCGGACGCTCCCCCAGGCCGAGACGCTGGCGGGGGTCCTCCGCGACGCCGGCCAGGATCTCGACGCCGTGCTGCTGGTGGACGTGCCGGAGGACGAGCTGGTCCGCCGCGCCCTGCTGCGCGGCCGGGCGGACGACCAGGAGACCGTGATCCGGGAGCGCCTGCGGGTCTACCGGGAAAAAACCGCCCCCTTGATCGGTTACTATAGCGAACGCGGTCTGCTGCGCGAGATCGACGGCAACCGTCCGGTCGAAGAGGTGACGGCCCGGATGTTCGCTCTGTTCGGGGTCGAGGCGGCTGGATCGGTCCGGGGAAAATTGATGGCCGCGGTGCTGAAGACCCTGGGCGAGATCGACCTGATGGATCAGGCGAACCGGATCGTCCACCAGGTGTTGAACGCGGTGGGCGAGCGGATGATCCCGGGGGTCAAGACCCGCGAGCTCGACCGTCTCGCCGAGCGCATCATCCGCGAAGCCGGAGGGGTCCCGGCCTTCTTGAACTACCGGGGCTATCCGGCGACGTTGTGCATCTCGGTCAACGACGTCATCGTGCACGGCATCCCCGGGGATGTCCCGCTCGAGGAGGGGGACATCGTGGGGATCGACTGCGGTGTCTTCTACAAGGGGTACTGCGGCGACGCGGCGCGGACCTTCGCCGTCGGCAAGGTCGACGAGAAGGCCGAGCGGTTGCTGCGGGTCACCGAGGAGGCCCTGAATCTGGCGGTCGCGCAGGTGCGGCCCGGGGCGCGGTTGCAGGACATCGGCTACACGGTGCAGCGGCACGCCGAGAGCAACGGCTACTCGGTGGTGCGCGAGTTCACCGGGCACGGCATCGGGACCTCGCTGCACGAGGATCCGCAGGTGCCCAACTTCGGCATCCCCGGCAAGGGGCCGAAGCTCAAGCCGGGGATGGTGCTGGCGATCGAGCCGATGGTCAACGCCGGCGCCAGCGGCATCAAGATGGACCCCGACGGCTGGACGGCGCGCACGGAAGACGGGTCGCTGTCGGCCCACTTCGAGTTTTCGGTGGCGGTGACCGCCTCGGGAGCCCGGGTGCTGGGCACGGATCGCGTTTAGAAGACGTTTCAACGGAAGAGAGAGGAAGGACGTTTGTCCACGAAAGAAGAGGCGATCGAGGTCGAGGCGGTGGTGGTGGAGCCGCTCCCCAACGCGATGTTTCGCGTCGAGGTGGAGCTGAACGGCAACAAGCATCAGGTCCTGGCGCACATCTCGGGGAAGATGCGGAAGCACTTCATCCGCATTCTGCCCGGCGACCGCGTGCTGGTCGAGCTGTCGCCGTACGATCTCAACCGGGGCCGGATCGTCTACCGACTCAAGTAGACGGCGGGAAAGGAAGTCGGACATGAAAGTACGTTCATCGGTCAAGCGGATCTGCCCAAAGTGCAAGGTCGTCCGTCGCAAGGGCGTCGTGCGGGTGATCTGTGAGAACCCGAAACACAAGCAGCGTCAGGGATAGGGAGTCGCTATGGCACGTATTTCAGGAGTCGACCTGCCGCAGAACAAGCAGGTCTGGGTAGGTCTGACCTACATCTACGGAATCGGCCGCTCGCGTTCGCGCGAGATCCTGGGCAAGGCCGAGGTGCCCGCGGTCACCAAGGTCCGGGACCTCACCGAGGTCGAGGCCCAGCGGATCCGCAAGGTCATCCAGGACGAGGGCCGGGTGGAGGGCGATCTCCGCAAGGAGATCAGCCAGAACATCAAGCGTCTGATGGAGATTGGCTGCTATCGCGGCGTGCGGCACCGGCGGGGCTTGCCGGCGCGTGGCCAGCGGACCCAGACCAACTCGCGCACCCGCAAGGGGCCGCGCCGCGGCGCCGTGGCGGGCAAGAAGAAGGCGACCAAGAAGTAAATCCAGGTTAGGGGACGGAGATGGCCAAAGCGGAAAGCAGCAAGAAGGAAAAGAAGGGCGCCAAGCGTAAGGAGAAGCGCAACGTGCCGCACGGCGTCGCGCACATCCAGGCGACCTTCAACAACACGATCGTGACGATCGCGGATCCGGAGGGGAGCGTCCTCGCCTGGTCGTCGGCCGGCCGGATCGGGTTCAAGGGCTCGCGCAAGGGAACCCCCTTCGCGGCCCAGGTGGCGGCGCAGAACTGTGGCAACCAGGCCAAGGACGCCGGCGTGCGCTCCGTGGACGTGATGGTCAAGGGTCCGGGGGCGGGCCGCGAGTCGGCGGTGCGCGCCCTCCAGGCCGCGGGGATCGAGGTCAAGTCGATCAAGGACGTCACGCCCATCCCGCACAACGGCTGCCGGCCGCGCAAGCGGCGCCGCGTCTAGCCCGCCGTTTGGAGAAAGCTGTTTCGCAGTCTCGGGACCGCCGAGCTTTGAGCCCCCGGGCGTGCCGGGGGTTGTCGTGCGTCTTCCCAAGTTGAAGTCCCCGTAGCCTCGGGGAGAGGACGTCAAGGAGAGATCCAGTGGCCAGATATACAGGACCCGTTTGCCGGCTCTGCCGGCGGGAACGGATGAAGCTGTTCTTGAAGGGGGACCGCTGCTTCAAGGAGAAGTGCGCCGTCGAGCGCCGCAACTTCCCGCCGGGCCAGCATGGCACCCGGCGCGGCCGGCGGACGCTCGGCTACGGCCTGCAGCTCCGCGAGAAGCAGAAGGTCAAGCGCATCTACGGAGTGCTCGAGTCCCAGTTCCGCAACTATTTCGCCGAGGCCGACCGCCGCAAGGGGATCACCGGCGAGAACCTCCTGGTGCAGCTCGAGCGGCGCCTGGACAACATCGTCTACAGCCTGGGGTTCGCGGCTTCGCGCGCCCAGGGGCGCCAGTTGATCCGCCATGGCCATGTGCAGGTGGACAACCGCAAGATCACGATCCCCTCCTTCCAGGTGAAGGCGGGTCAGACGGTCGCGATCAAGGAGCCCAGCCGCAAGAACCCGCTGATCCGTTCGAGCGTCGAGACGGCGCGCGGCCGCGGGGTCCCCGAGTGGCTGGAGCTCAATGCGGAGAATACGAGCGGCCGGGTGCTCCGGCTGCCGGTGCGTGAGGATATCAAGCTCCCGATCCAGGAGCAGCTCATCGTCGAGCTCTACAGCCGCTGACGGTGGAGTCGAACCCCAGGGAAGGAGTTTCTCTATGCTTTGGAAAGGATTTCAGCGCCCCAAGCGGGTCGAGGTCGAGACCGACACCCTGACGGCGACGTACGGCCGGTTCACGGCCCAGCCGTTCGAGCGGGGCTTCGCCACGACCATCGGCAACGCCCTGCGGCGCTGCCTGCTCTCCTCGATCGAGGGCGCGGCGATCACCGCGATCAACATCGAGGGCGTTCTGCACGAGTTCTCGTCGATCCCCGGCGTGGTCGAGGACGTCACCGACATCATCCTCAACCTCAAGCAGGTGTCGTTCACCCTTCACTCGGAAGAGCCGAAGGTGCTGTCGGTCGACGTCCAGGGGCCGGGCAAGGTGACCGCCGGCCAGATGACCGAGGACCCGCAGATCGAGATCTTCGATCCCAACATCCACGTCGCCACCCTCAACGAGGAGGGGCGGTTCAAGCTGCAGGCGCAGATCAAGCGCGGACGCGGCTACGTCTCGGCCGACCGCAACTTCGACGAGACGATGGGCATCGGCTGGATTCCGGTCGACTCCGCCCACAGCCCCGTCCGGCGGGTCAACTTCCGGGTCGAGGCGGCCCGCGTCGGTCAGGCGACCGACTACGAGCGCCTGATCCTCGAGGTGTGGACCAACGGCACGGTGCGGCCGGAGGAGGCGGTTTCGCTCGCCTCCATGCTGCTCAAGGACCACCTCGGCATCTTCATCCAGACCGAGGAGAGCCTGCGGCACGACGGCGGCGAGCTGGGCCGCGAGGAGCTCGCCGGCCTCGACGCCCTGCTGGCCAAGAACATCGACGAGCTCGACCTCTCGGTCCGCTCGGCGAACTCGCTCAAGAACGCCAACATCCACACGCTCCGTGACCTGGTGCGCCGGACCGAGAAGGACATGTTGGAGACCAAGAACTTCGGCAAGAAGTCGCTTGAAGAGGTGCAGGAAGTCCTCGACAAGCTCGGGCTCTCGCTCGGCATGGAAGTGCCGGAGCGGGCCGCGGCTTCGGCGTAAAGGGAGGAGATCATGCGTCACGGGATGAGACACAGAAAGCTCGGACGGGTCTCCTCGCACCGGGAGGCCCTGTTCCGCAACCAGCTTCAGTCGCTGGTGGAGAAGGAGCGGATCGTCACCACGCTCCCCAAGGCCAAGGAGCTGCGCCCCATCGCCGAGAAGGTGATTACCCGGGGCAAGCACGGCACTCTGCACGACCGCCGCTGGGTGCTGCGGTGGGTGCTGAGCCGCGATCTGGTCAAGAAGGTGTTCGACGTGATCGCGCCGCGTTTCACCGAGCGGCCGGGCGGCTACCTGCGCATCGTCAAGCTGGGACCCCGTCAGGGTGACGGCGCCGAGATGGCGGTGCTCGAGCTGGTCGAGCGGCCGGATGCCGAGGCGGCGGAGCCGGTGAAGGAATCCAAGGCTCCGAAGGCCAAGGGGGGAAGCCCCAAGCTGCAGAAGCCCAACAAGAGGGTCGACGAATCCGCCAAGGCGACGCCAAGCCGAAGCGGGACGGCGGCAGGAGCGAGGAGAAGAGGGTCTCGGCCAAGCCCAAGAAGGAAGGCCGGGCCCAGACCGCGACGCCGAAGAAGATGGGCGTCTAGTCCAGACAGCTACGGATTCCTGGAACGGCCGGCGCGAGGAGCGCCGGCCGTTTTTTTCGTTTGAGACTAGAATCCTCGCGATGGCGCGCTCCCCCATCTCTCTTCTCCCGTCTCGGCCGCAACGTCCTGGCGCTCTCCGCGGTCAGCCTGCTGACCGACGTGGCGAGCGAGATGACCTATCCGCTCCTGCCGGTCTTCCTGGCGACCGTCCTCGGGGCGAGCGCCACGTCCGTGGGGGTGATCGAGGGGGCGGCCGAGTCCACGGCCGCTCTCCTCAAGCTGGCGAGCGGCTGGTGGTCGGACCGCGCGCCGCGGCGCAAGCCCCTGGTCGTGCTGGGCTATGGGATCGCGTCGACGATCCGGCCGCTGATCGGCCTCGCCCAGTCGGTCTCGCAGGTGCTGGCGATCCGGGTGACCGACCGGGTCGGCAAGGGGCTCCGCTCCTCGCCGCGCGACGCGCTGATCGCCGACTCGGTCGACCCCGCCATCCGCGGCCGGGCCTTCGGATTCCACCGCGCCGCCGACCATGCCGGAGCGGTGATCGGTCCGCTCCTCGCCTTCGCCATCCTGCGCTGGAGCCGGCTCGACCTGCGGACCGTCTTTCTGCTGACGGCGATTCCGGGAGCCCTCGCCGTCGCGGTGCTCCTGTTCGGCGTGCGCGAGGTGCCGAGGGCGCTGCCGGAAGCGAGAAAAACCGGAACCGCTCGACATGAAGACCCCGCTCGGGCGGCGCTTCTGGGCCTATCTCGGCGTCCTCCTGCTGTTCACCCTGGGCAACTCGACGGACGCCTTCCTGCTGCTGCGCGCCGATCAGCTCGGGGTCGCTCCGGCCCTGATCCCGATCCTCTGGGCGATGCTCCACGTCGTCAAGTCGGCCTCCAGCACGCCGGGAGGCGCGCTCTCGGACCGGCTCGGCCGCCGCCCTCTCATCGTCGCCGGCTGGCTGCTCTACTCGGCGGTCTATTTCGCCTTCGGCCGGGCGGCGGCCACGTGGCACGCCTGGGCGCTGTTCGCCGTCTACGGCCTCTACTTCGGCCTGACGGAGGGGGTCGAGAAGGCCCTGGTGGCCGACCTGGTGCCGGCGGACCGGCGCGGGGTGGCCTTCGGCTGGTACAACCTGGCGATCGGGCTGGCGGCCCTGCCCGCCTCGCTCCTCTTCGGCGCCCTCTGGGATCGCTGGGGATCGGCCGCCGCTTTCGACGCCGGCGCCCTGCTCGCCCTGGCCGCGGCGTTGGGGATGGCGGTGGTGGCGCCGCGCCGGCCCCTGAGTATCGTAAAATCAAGCGAAACCGCGCCCCCAAGGAGTTTTTTGGATGTATATCGCTCGCCGTCTCTCCGTCTTCTCATGCCTTCTCCGGCTTCCTGGCCGCCGCCGCGGTCCGTGCCCAGGCGCCCGACCCTGCCGCGCTCCAGGCCGCGATCGCCGGCGCCAAGCTCGATCCCGCCCGCGCGGTGACGCTGAAGAACGTCAAGCTCGGCGTCGGGCTCGGCAAGCTCTCGCTCGACGACGGCGTGCTGATCCCCGCGACGGCGGTAGGGGGGAAGACGATCGAGATGGTCTTCCTGGGCAAGGGGCGGATCGAGGTCGAGCCGCCGGACGCGATCGAAGCGGGCCAGCTCGAGCTGTTCACCGGCGGCTCCCACCTGGACGAGGAGTTCAAGGAGGCGGTGCTGGTGGTCGGCCAGGACGCGGCGGTGTCGGCGGTGCTGCGCCGGCCGGCGGCGGCGCCGGACGCCGAGCAGACGCGCCGGGCGGAGGCCCTCTACGCCGACTGGCGGAAGAAGGGGGAGTGGAAGTACATGAGCGTCGAGCGGGGGATACTGCTCAACACCCTGCGCGATCCCGTGGCCGCGGGCTACTTCGCCGCCTGGTTCCGCGGTGGCGAGAGGGGGGACATCTTCTACTGCGTGCAGCCGGGCGAGCGGGAGCAGGTCACCGTCGGCCATTTCATCCCCATCGAGGCGACGGACAAGGAGAAGCGCAAGCTCGTCAAGCAGATCTCCCGCGAACAGCGAAAAGGGCGGCTGCTCGGGGTGGAGGTGGACGATCTGGGGCAGTGGGACACCTGGCTCAGCGCGTCGCTGCGGACGGCCGGTGGCAAGCCGTCGCCCGGGGCCCCCACCTACGAGCCGAAGAAGTACACCCTGGACGTGAACCTCACCGAGCGCGATCTCCGCTTGACGGGCAAGGCCCGGATCGATCTCGAGCCGGTCATCGCCGGCTCCCGCGCGGTGTCGCTCACCCTGCCCAGCGACTTCCAGGTCGCCAGGGTGACCGATCCCGGGGGCGCTCCGCTCTTCTACCTGCGCAAAGGCGGCGAGCTGACGGTGATCCTCCCCCAGGCCGCCGCCGTCCGGCGGCATCGCCGCCGTGGTGGTCGAGTACTCCGGCCGCCCGGTCGACAAGGACTGGAACCTCTTCACTCTCCTCGACACCATGGGGTGGTACCCCCACGCCGGGGCCGATCGACCGCGCCCCTTACGACGTGACCTTCCACTGGCCGAAGGGGCTGGAGCTGGTCTCCAGCGGCCACCGCATGGACGGCGGCGAGAGCCCGGACGGCACCCGCTGGGAGCGGCGCACCCTGGACTACCCGGCGTTCGGCTTCTCCTTCGAGGTCGGCCGCTTCCGGGTCGAGACCGCCCAGGCCGGGCACGTCGCGGTGCGGTTCGCCTTCGGCAATGGCTCCGGGTGGACCGGCCGCGGGGTCCGCGAGGAGGTGATGAAGGCGGTCGCCGACTCGCTCCAGTTCTACGAGGAGAAGTTCGGCCCCTACCCGCTCGACGAGCTGACGGTGACCACCGCCAACCGCAACTTCTCTCAGGGGATGCTGGGTTTCGTCACCCTGGCCAACGGGGTGATGAACGACCTGGGGGTCTGGAACCGCTTCTTCGGCGTCGAGGACCGCCGGCTGGTCATCGCCCACGAGATCGCCCACCAGTGGTGGGGGGACCAGGTCGGCTGGACGAGCTACCGGGATCAGTGGATCAGCGAGGCGATGGCGGGCTACGCCGCGCTCCTCTTCGGCAAGGAGCGCCTGGACGACAAGTACTCCGGCGTCGACCTCACCTCGGGGTGGCGGAGCGAGCTCACCGCCAGCCTGCCGGACGGGCGTTCGCTCGAATCGATCGGTCCCGTGGTGCTCGGCGCGCGGCTCTTCTCCAGCCACTCGGACGACGCCTATGAGGCGATCGTCTACAAGAAGGGGGCGGTGATCCTCGACATGCTGGCCCGCGGACTGGGAGCGGAGAACTTCCCGAAGATCCTCAAGCAGATCGTCAAGGTGGAGAACGGCCGCACGATCTCGACCGAGGACTTCTTCACGCTGATCGAGCGGATCACCAGCCAGGACCTCAAGGCCTTCACCACCCAGTTCGTCTACGGAACCGGCCTGCCGCAGGTGCTCTACAGCTACCGTTTCGAGAAGAGCGACAAGGGGTGGGTGGTGAAGGGGGAGGCCCGGCAGGATACGCCCCACCGCTTCCACTACAAGGTCGTCAAGACCCCGCGCGGCACCTTCGACGTCGCCGCCGAGGCGGTGCGGGAGGTCGACGTCCAGCAGTCCACGCTGGTGGTGCCCGTCGACCTGGAGGTCTACGACCCGCAGAAGGGCAAGGGGAAGGGGAAGGGCGGCGCCAACACCATCGTGCGGGGGAACATCCTGGTCAAGGGGGAATCGACCGCCTTCGAGATCCCCGTCGAGCACGAGCCCAAGGCGTTCTACCTCGACCAGCACGCCAAGGTCTTCGGCCTCTTCTTCGACGAGAGCCGCCACCCCAAGCGGATGCTCTACTACCGCGGTCTCAAGGCGGCCGTGGAGGGGAAGGCCGGCGAGGCCGTGGCCCTCTATGACAAGGCGCTGAACACCGAGGAGCCGCCGCCGGACACCGGCGAGACGGTCTATTACGCGGACCTTCAGTTCGCGCGGCGGGTGATCAACGCGCAGATCGAGCTCGGCCGCGCCCGTCTCCTCCTCGACCAGGGGAAGGACGACGAAGCCGACGCCGCGCTCGGCAGGGTCGACCGCCTGCTCCGGGACAGCGAGGAGTACAAGCTCCTGCAATCGCGTCTCGACATGCGGCGCGGCGACTACGACAAGGCCTTCCAGCGGCTGCGGAAGGGGCGAGTCCGCCGAGCTGGACAGCAGCGAGGAGTATGCCCTGCTGGCGATCTCCGCCCAGGCGACCGGTCACAAGGAAGAGCTCGACAAGGCTCTGAAGAAGGCGCGGGAGAACGGCGCCGACGTCAGCCTCCTGGCCGGCTCATGAGGATGACACGATGATGAAAAAGATCTCGTGGCTGTGGGCCGTCCTGCTGCTCGCGGGCGGGCTGGTCTCATTCGGAGCGGAAAAGAAAGCGGCGGTGAAGGAGGAGAAGGGCAAGGAGGAGTCGATCCTCCCGGCGCCGCCGCGCGCCGAGGGGGAGGGGCCCTTCAAGCGGCTGATCCTGCGCGGCGTGACGCTGATCGACGGCACCGGCGCGCCGCCGATCGGGCCGGTCGACATCGTGATCGCGAAGAACCGCATCGCCGCCGTCGTGCCGGTCGGCAGCCCGGGGGTCGCGCCCGACCCCGAAGACCGGCCCAAGGCCGAGGCCGGGGACCGCGAGATGGATCTCCACGGCATGTACGTCCTGCCGGGGCTCGTCGACATGCACGGGCACATCGGCGGCAAGGAGCAGGGGACGCCGGCCGAGTACGTCTACAAGCTCTGGATGGGGAACGGCATCACCACCGTCCGCGATCCGGGGAGCGGCAACGGCCTCGACTGGACGCTCGACCAGCGGGCGAAGAGCGCCAGGAACGAGATCACGGCGCCGCGCATCAAGGCCTACATCTTCTTCGGCATGGGGCACGACGAGCCGTTCACCAGGCCGGAGGAGGCGCGGCGGTGGGTCGACGGCATCGCCGCCCGCGGCGCCGACGGCGTCAAGTTCTTCGGCTACCGGCCGGACATCATGCAGGCGGCGATCGAGGAGGTGAAGAAGAAGGGGCTGCGCTCCGCCTGCCACCATGCGCAGATGGACGTGGCGCGGGTCAACGTCCTCACCTCGGCGCGCTGGGGGCTCACCTCGATGGAGCACTGGTACGGCCTGCCCGAGGCGCTGTTCGACGACCGCACGATCCAGGACTATCCGCTCGACTACAACTACGCCGACGAGTCGCACCGCTTCGGCCAGGCGGGCCGGCTCTGGAAGCAGGCGGCGCCGCCGTTCTCGAAGCGGTGGAACGAGGTGATGGACGAGCTGATCAAGCTCGACTTCACGATCGATCCCACGTTCAACATCTACGAGGCCAACCGCGACCTGATGCGGGCCCGCCGCGCCGAGTGGCACGACGAGTACACCCTCCCCTCGCTCTGGGACTTCTACGCCCCCAGCCGCCAGTCGCACGGCGCCTACTGGTACGACTGGACGACCGAGAACGAGATCGACTGGAAGAACAACTACCGCCTCTGGATGGCCTTCGTCAACGAGTACAAGAACCGCGGCGGCCGGGTGACGGTGGGCACGGACAGCGGCTTCATCTACGAGCTCTACGGCTTCGCCTACGTCCGCGAGATGGAGCTGCTGCGCGAGGCGGGGTTCCATCCGCTGGAGGTGATCCGCGCCGCCACCCTGAAAGGCGCGGAGGCGCTGGGGATGGACAAGGAGATCGGCTCGGTCGAGCCCGGCAAGCTCGCCGATCTCGTGGTGGTCGAGGAGAACCCGCTGGAGAACCTGGCGGTGCTCTACGGCACGGGCGCCATCAAGCTGAACGAGAAGAACGAGGTGGTGCGGGTGGGAGGCGCCAAGTACACGATCAAGGACGGAATCGTCTACGACGCGAAGAAGCTCCTGGCGGACGTGCGGCGGATGGTCAAGGAGGCGAAGGAGAAGGCCGGACGGCCGGTGCTGTATCAGCCGGGGATGGCGCCGACGAAGACTACCGCCGCTCCACCGCCACCCGCCCATCCTTGACCACCACGGCCGGCCGCTCGATTGACCGAGATGTCGGCGAGCGGATCGTCCTTCACCGCCACCAGATCCGCCAGGTAGCCGGGGGCGATCCGCCCCAGCTCCTTGTCCTTCCGCAGGACGGCGGCCGCGATCGAGGTGGCGGCTCGCAGGGCCTGCCCGCGGCGACATGCCGTAGGCGACCATCAGCTTCAGCTCGCGGGCGTTCTCGCCGTGGGTGAAGACGCCGACGTCGCTGCCGTTGGCGATGGTCACCCCCGACTTCAGGGCGCGGACGAACATCTCGCGGGATTCCTTGACGCGCGGCGGCTCGGGCTCGCCGGGCTTCCAGCCGGCATAGCGGGCGATCGCGTCCGAGGCGGCGAGGGTGGGGACCAGCGCGACCCCCTTCTGCTTCATCAGGGCGAGCAGCTCGGCGGTGACGTTCGTGCCGTGCTCGATCGTCTTCACCCCGGCGAGCACGGCGCGGCGGATCCCCTCCTCGGTGTAGGCGTGGGCGGCGACGGGGAGCCCGGCGCTCCGCGCCTCGTCCACCGCGGCGGCCATCTCCTCCTGCGTGAAGGTGGGAGTCGTGACGCCCGGACGGCGGCGGTAGTCGGCGTAGACCTTGATCCAGTCGGCGCCGGCGGCGATCTGCTCGCGCACGGCCTTGCGCATCTCGACGGGACCGTCCACCACCTGCGCCCCCTTCGGGATCTCCCAGCGCGGATCGAAGCCGGACGGACCGTAGGAGCCGGTGGCGACCAGCGCGCGCGTGGCGGCGAGGACGCGCGGCCCGGGGATCATGCCGGCGGCGATCGCGTCGCGCAGGGCGACGTCCGCGAAGCCCGCCCCCTCGGTGCCGAGGTCGCGCACGGTAGTGAAGCCCGCCTCCAGGGTGGCCTTCGCCGCCACCACGCCGCGGATCGTCCGCAGCTCGAGCGGCTCTTTCAGGACCTGGTCGTCCCAGGGGGTCTCGTCATAGGGGTGGAGGAGGAGATGCGAGTGCATCTCGATCAGCCCGGGGATCAAGGTCAGTCCCGCGAGATCGATCCGCCGCGTTCCGGCCGGCGCCTGGACCGTGCCGGCGGCGCCGATCGCGGCGATCCGGCCGTTCTCGATCAGCACGTCGCGCCCGTCGAGGAGGCGCTCGCCGGCGGGATCGAGGACCCTGGCGCCGGTCAGCAGGAGCGGAGCGGGAGCCGGCGGCGCGGCGACGGCGAAGACAGCAAGAAAGAGGATCGCGATCGCTGCGGCGACGGTCTTCAATGGTAGCCCGCTCCGGGATACAGCAGGTTGAGCGCCAGCGTCTGCAGGGGATCGGAGACCAGCGGGAAGATCCGCCACGCCGCCAGCAGGCCGATCATCGAGAACATCGGCTGGCGCAGCAGGTTGTGGAACCCCCGGGCGAGGTCGTCGCTCATGATGCCGGGCAGGATGGCGCTGCCGTCGAGCGGCGGCAGGGGGAGCAGATTGAAAGCGAAGAGCAGGAGGTTGAGCGAGAAGAGGATCGACAGCGGCGTCACCGCCGCCGCGGCCCAGCCCCCGGCCGCCACCGAGGCGGTGATCGCGGTGAAATTGGCGATGTCGGGAGCCTCGAAGATCCCCGACCAGACCCCGCCCCGGATCAGCAGCCCCGCCACCAGCACCAGCAGGAGGTTGGCCGCCGGACCGGCGGCGGCCATCAGCGCCGCCCGCTTCGGGTAGCGGTGGGCCCAGAGGGGGTCGTAGGGAGCGCTCGCCCAGCCCATCATCCAGTGGCTCATGGCGAAGGAGATGAGGGGGACGAGGACCATTCCCAGCGGCTCCCGCCGGATGTGGGGGAGCGGGTTCAAGGAGACCTGCCCGCCCTCGTAGGCGGTGGAGTCGCCGAGCTTCCAGGCGGCGAGGGCGTGCCCCGCCTCATGGAGGGTGGTCGAGAAGATGAAGACCACGAACCAGGTCAGGCCTTCGACGAGCAGTTGGGGATTCACGCCCGGCTCAGGTACTTGTTTTCGCGGGTGTCGATGATGATCTTGGTCCCCACCTCGATGAAGGGCGGCACGCTCACCGTCAGGCCGGTCTCCATCTTGGCATGCTTGTAGGAGGCGCTGGCGGTGGCCCCCTTCATGCTGGGCTCGGTATCGACGACCTCGAGGGTGACGGTGTTCGGCAGCTCGATGCCCACCGCCTTCTCGTCGTAGAAGTCGATCTGGATGACCGTGTTGGGCAGCAGGTAGAGCATCGAGTCGCCGAGGACCTCGTCGTCGAGCGTGATCTGCTCGTAGGTCTCCTGGTTCATGAAGTGGTGGCCCGAGGGGTCGGAGTAGAGGTACTCCATCTGCTGGGTGTCGAGGATCGCCCGCTCGACCTTCTCGGTGGAGCTGAAACGGTGCTCGAAGCTGTTGCCGTTGCGCAGGTTGCGCATCTTGGCCTGGACGAAGCCGCGCAGGTTCCCGGGCGTGACGTGATGGGACGTCATGACGCGGCAGATGTCACCTTCGAAGAGGATGCACATACCGGTGCGTAGTTGACTCGCTTGGATCAAGGTTCGATCTCCGTGAAGGGTCTTTGAAGTGACGATTCCAGGCGCCCGACCGGGCGCCTGGAACGGGAGATTGTATCGCGTCGGAGGGAGGGACGGCGACGGGTGGCTACTCGTGCTCCTCCTGGCGGTGCTTCTGGGCCTCGGCGACGAGCTTGTCCTGTACCAGCTTGGGGACCTCCTCGTAGTGCGAGAACTCCATGTGGAAGCTCGACCGCCCCTGGGTCATGGCGCGCAGGATGCGGTCGTAGTCGAGCATCTCGGACATCGGCACCAGGGCCTTGATGATCTGGTTGCCGTTGACGGCGTCCATCCCCTGCGGGCGTCCGCGCCGGTGCGAGAGGTCGCCCATGATGTCGCCGGTGAACTCCTCGGTGGTGGTGATGTCGACCTTCATGACCGGCTCGAGGATCGTCGGCCTGGCGTTCGCCATGGCGTCCTTGAAGGCCAGGGAGCCGGCGATCTTGAACGCCATTTCCGAGGAGTCGACGTCGTGGTACTGGCCGTCGAGCAGCCGCACCTTGAAGTCGACCATGGGATAGCCGGCGAGGTAGCCGCGGCGGCGGGCCTCCTGGATCCCCTTCTCGACCGCCGGCCGGTAGTTGTGCGGGATGGCGCCGCCGAAGATCTCGTCGGCGAAGTGGAAGTCCTCGCCGCGCGGCAGCGGCTCGACCTTGATCTTGCAGTCGGCGAACTGGCCGCGGCCGCCGGTCTGCTTCTTGTGCCGGCCGTGGCCGTCGGCGGGCTTGAGGATCGTCTCGCGGTAGGGCACCCTGGGCGGATGCAGGAGGACGTCGACGTGGAAGCGGTGCTTGAGCTTGGCGACGGCGATCTCGATGTGGAGCTGGCCGTTGCCGGAGAGCAGGTGCTCGTGGCTCTCGGGGTCGCGCCCGGCGTGGAGGGCGATGTCCTCGTCCATCAGCCGGTGCAGGGCGTCGCCGATCTTCTCCTCGTCCCCCTTGGACTTGGGCTCGACGGCGAACGCCATCGCCGGCTCGGCGACGTTGATCCAGGCGAGCCTGAACGGCTTGTCCTTGGCGCACAGGGTGTCGCCGGTGACGGTGAGCTTCAGCTTGGCGACGCCGCCGATGTCGCCGGCGATCAGGCGCGGCACGTTCCCGCCCTGCTTGCCCTCGATGGCGATCAGGTGGCCGAGCCGCTCGGCCTCCTCGGCGCGGCTGTTCCAGACGTTGGTGTCGGCGTTGAGCGTGCCGGAGACGACGCGCAGCAGCGAGATCTTGCCGGTGAAGGGGTCGGAGAGCGTCTTGAACACCAGCACCGCGAGCGGCCCCGCGGGATCGCCGGCGAGCCCGATCTCCTCGCCGCCGACGTTCTTCGCCGGGAAGGGGAGCCGGTCGGCGGGGGAGGGGAGCAGGGCGAGGACGGCGTCGAGCAGCGCCGACGGGCCGATGCCGTGGCCGCCGGCCGAGAGCGTCAGCGGGAAGATCTGCCGGCGGGCGACGGCGTTGCGCAGCGCCGGGACCAGATCCTCCTGCGGGATCGTGCCGTTCTCGAAGAAGCCCTCCATCAGCCGGTCGTCGGTCTCGGCGACCGCCTCGACCAGCCGCGCGCGGTGGGTCTCCACCATCTCCGCGAGGTTGGCGGGGATGTCGGTGGGAGCGGCCTTGCCGTTGCCGTCGCGGGTGAACTGATAGGCCTTCAGGTTGACCAGGTCGACGACGCCGGAGAAGCCGGCCTCCTGGCCGATCGGGATCTGGACCGGCACCACTCCGCGGCCGAACCGCTTCTGCAAGCCCTCGAGAGCGCGGTCGAAGTCGGCCCGCTCGCGGTCCATCTTGGTGAGGTTGACCATCAGCGGCAGCTCGAGCTCGGCGGCGGCCTTCCAGACCTTCTCGGTGTTGACCTCGACGCCGGCGACGCCGTTGACGCAGAGGATGGCGGAGTCGGCGGCGCGCAGGCCCTGCTGGGTCTCGGAGAAGAAGATGCCGTAGCCGGGGCAGTCGAGGAGGTTGACCTTGTGCTGCTGCCAGGGGAGGAAACAGGCGGCGAGGCCGATCGAGATCCTGCGCTCGGTCTCCTCGTGGTCGAAGTCGGTCAGCGTGTTGCCGTCCTCGACCCGGTGCAGGCGGGTGGTGACGCCACCGGCGTAGAGGAGAGCGCTGACGAGAGTGGTCTTGCCGGTGTCGTTGTGGCCCGCCACGGCAACATTGCGAAGTTTCTCCGGGCTATCCACCTGCATCTTCTGGACCTCCTTCAAAAGATCAAGGGGCGCAAATATACCACAGGGGCGCGGACCGGAGCAGCCCTGGGAAATCCCCTCCTAAATGGTAAAAAGGACTGGGACTTACCCACGCTTTTTCCGTTTGACTCGGGAACCCGGGCCGGCCTAGAATGGCGACGCAAAAGTGCTCTCGCCATGCTCCCCCTGACCCCGACCAAGCTCGGCCGCTACGAAATTGTCGATGAGATCGGCAAGGGGGCCATGGGTATCGTCTACCTGGCCCGCGATCCCCTGATCGGCCGGCTGGTGGCGCTCAAGACCTTCCGCATCGGCTACTCCATCAAGGATCAGGAGATGGAGCAGTTCCGCATCCGCTTCATGCGGGAGGCGCAGAGCGCCGGCATCCTCACCCACCCCCACATCGTCACCATCCACGACGTCGTCGAGGCCAGCGACGAGGGGCTCGCCTTCATCGCCATGGAGTACGTGCGCGGCACCAACCTGAAGCTGCTGCTCCAGGGGGAGCAGCCGCTGACCCTGCGGGCGGTGCTCGACATCATCTCCCAGGTGGGGGACGCGCTCGACTACGCGCACGCCAACCGGGTGGTGCACCGCGACGTCAAGCCGGCGAACATCCTGATCACCGGCGAGAACCGGGTGAAGATCACCGACTTCGGCATCGCCCGTCTCGACAGCTCGAACCTGACGCAGGAGGGGCAGCTCCTCGGCACGCCCAATTACATGGCGCCCGAGCAGATCCAGGGCAAGGAGGTCGACTCCCGGGCCGACCTCTTCTCGCTCGGCGTGGTCCTCTACGAGATGCTCACCCGCCACAAGCCGTTCCAGGGGGAGAACCTGACGGTGGTGAGCCATCGCATCGTCTACGACCACTTCACCCCGCCGCGGGATTACGCCCGCGATCTGCCGCCGGGGATCGACCGCATCCTCGGCCGGGCGCTCGAGAAGGACCCGGCCCGGCGCTACCAGCGGGCGAAGGAGATGGTGGAGGACCTGCGCCAGGTCGTGGAGGCGAACACCACCCGCGTCGACACCCTCAACGAGACCCAGAGCCTGTCGTCGACGATGGTGCTGCCGCCAGCCTTCGCCCCCGCGATCCCGCCGCCGCCGGTTCCGGCCGCGGCTCCGGCCGCCCGAGTCTCGTTCCTGGACCGCCTGCGCGGCCGCTCCGCCGCGCCGCCGCGCACCGTCTCCGCCGCCGTTGGCGGAACCGGCGGCCGACGGTAGCGGCACCGGTACCGGTACCGGCACGGGGGGCACCGGCACGGGGACCGCCGGAGCTCCGCCGTGCCGGCCGCTGCCGAGGGGACGGCCGACGCTCTCGCGGACACGGTGGCGACCGCGGCGCCGGTCCTGAGGCCGCCCGGCCGGACCTCGCCGCGCCGTCTTCTCGTGGCGGGCGGGTCCGCCCTGGCGGCGTCTCTGCTCTTCTGGGCGGCGGCGTTTCTGTGGCTGGGGTGGGCGCTGCCCGCCGGTCCGCAGCGCAACGCCACGGAGGACGGCAAGCGGCAACAGATCCTGGAGATGCTCCGCGCCGGCAAGCAGGCCCAGGAAGTCGGCGACTGGAGAGGCGCCGCCGATCTCTTCTACAAGGCGGAGCGGCTGGCTCCGGACGCGAAGAAGATTCGCGCGATGCGCGTGACGGCCCAGATCAACGCCGGTCAGCAGTTCTCGAAGCAGTCCGGCACGGCGAGCCTGGTGGCGATGGGGCTCGACGGCGCGAACAAGGCCCTCGCCGCCCAGAAATATGACAATGCCCTGATGACGGCCAACGAGGTGCTGCGCCTCGATCCCCAGAACTTCGAGGCCCGGGCCATCCTGGTCAAGGCGCAGGAGGGGAAGGCGCGCCAGGACAGGCAGCGCCAGGCGGCGGCCGCTGCCCAGGACTCCCGCCGCCGCAAGGGGGAGGAGATCGCCGCGGCCACGCCGGTGCCCTCGCAAGGGCAGCCGCCCAGCCCGAGCGCGCCCGTCACCCGCCCCGAGGCGACCACGGCGACCGTGCACGTGCACTTCCGGTCCGAGCTCTCGGAAGGATCGCTGATCGTCTGGGTGAACGGTCAGGAGATTCTGCGCGACAACTACTCGTCACCTCGCGGCGGCGGGATCAACATCTTCCGCGCGCGCAAGCAGGTGCCCTACGTCGCCAACCGGACGTTCACGGTCCCCGCCGGGACGGTCGAGTTCCGGGTGCATGTCGCGCCCGCGGGGAACAAGGCTCTGGTCAAGCCGGTCTCCGGCAGCTTCCAGGGCGGCGGCTCGCGGTCTCTCGACATCCATCTGGCCGGCCCGACGCAGTTGACGGTCCAGCTCAACTAGAGCGGAGCGGCTGGGCGGCCCGGGGCTCCCCCTCGGGCGACCAGACGGTCACCGGTCCCACCCCTTCGAACTGCGGCTCCAGGATCTCGGCGGGGCCCACCGCCACGACGACGATCCGTTCGGGATCGAGATGGCGGAGCGCCACCTCCTGGATCTCCTCGCGGGTGACGGCGGCGATCTTCCTCAGATAGTGGGTGTAGTAGTCGTCCGGCAGGTCGAAGACGGCCAGGGTCTCCAGGCGCCGGCCGACGTCGCCGACGGTCTGCAGGCTGTAGGGGAACACCCCGACGATGTAGCCGACGGTCTCCGCGAGCTCCTCGGGCTCGACCAGGGCCTCGCGGACCCGCCGCAGCTCGTGCAGGACCTCGCGGGTGGAGGCGCCCGCCGCCGAGGTCTCCACCGCCGCGTTGACGGTGAAGGGGCCCGGGCCCTGCCGCGTGCTGAAGCGGCTCGAGGCGCCGTAGGTGTAGCCGTGGCGCTCGCGCAGATTGAGGTTGATCCGGCTGGTGAACTTGCCGCCGAGGAGCGTGTTGAGCACCAGCAGCGGGACGTAGTCGGGATCGGTCCGCGGGACTCCCACGTGCCCCAGCCGCAGCTCGGTCTGGGCGGCGCCGGGACGGTCGACGAGATGGACCGACACCCCGCGGGGTGGAGTGGGGTGGATCTCCGGCCGGGCGGTCACCGACCCCGGGGAGCTGGCCGCGCCGAAGACCTCTTCGGTCTCGCGCAGGAGCTCCGCGGGATCGAAGTCCCCCACCGCGATCAGGGTCGAGCCGGCGAAGCCGTAGTGGCTGCGGTAGAAATCCAGCAGGGCGTCGCGGTCGAGCCGCGCGAGGCTCTCCTCCGTGCCCTGGAGCGGCTCGGCGTAGGCGGTGCCGCGGAAGACCTCGCGCTGGAACCGCTCGTCGGCGAGCGCCGAGGGGTCCTGGCGCCGGCGCAGGATCTCGGAGATCCGTTGCCGGCGGAGCCGGTCGATCTCTTCCACCGGGAAGGTCGGAGCGGTGAGGACCTCGGCCAGCAGATCGAGACCCTCCCGGCGGTGGCTCGACAGCAGCCCGGTGGTGAGATAGCCCACGTCCCAGTCGGCGCCGGTGGTGAAGTAGCCGCCCAGCCGCTCGGCCATGGCCGCGACCTCGAGCGAGGAGCGCAGGGCGGTCCCTTCGTCGAGCACGGACGAGGTCAGGGTGGCGGTCCCCGGCCGCTCCGGCGGATCGTACTGCGCTCCCGCGGGAGCGATCAGCTCCAGGCTGACCAGCGGCAGGTTGGGCAGGCGCGCCGCGATCACCGCCAGGCCGTTCGGCAGGCGGGTGCGCAGGAAGGGGGGGAACTGGAAGGGGCGGATCTCCCGGGGCGGCGGCGAGACCGAGCGATCGATCCGTGGGCGTTCCGCGGCCATCAGCTCGCCTTCCGCGGAACCACGGAGACCACCACCCGCTGCGGCTCGGTGCACCAGGTGGCCGCGTACTCCATGAGCTCCCGCGGCGCGACGTCGAGATAGCGTTCGGCCTCGGCCAGGCCCGCCGCGGGGTCGTCGAAGTAGGTGGCGAACTGGGAGAAGAGGTCCGCCAGGGTGTCCAGCCGCTGGAGGCCGCTGTAGTAATCGGTCAGCATGCGGTTGCGGGCGCGCTCGAGATCGGCCGGATCGGGGGGCGCGGCGGCGGCCGCCGCGAGATGGCCCAGCAGCGCCTCCTCCAGCGCCTCGGCGGAGACGCCGGGCCGGGCGGTCGCGACCAGCATGAACGTGCCGCCGCACTCCTGCGGTCCCACCGAGGCGCCGACGTCCTGGGCGATCTGGCGGCCGTACACCAGGTCGCGGTAGAGCGGGCTCGACTTGCCCCCGGCGAGCACCGCCGCGAGCAGATCCGCCGTGTACCAGTCCCGCTGGCCGTAGGCGGGAGCGCGGAAGGCGATGTAGACCCGGGGCAGGCTCACGTCGTCGGGGATCATCCCCCGGCGCTCGCCGCCCAGCGGCGCCGCTGCCGGCACCACCGGCGAGACCGGCGGGCCGGCCGGGATCTCCCCGAACCAGGACTCGATCCGCTCCAGGGCGTCCTCCGGCTGGATGTCCCCCACCACCGAGAGCACCGCGTTGTTCGGCGTGTAGTAGCTGCTGAAGAAGGCCCGCGCGTCCTCCAGGGTGGCGGCGGCGATGTCCTCCATGTAGCCGATCACCGGCCAGTGATAGGGGTGGCCCGGTGGATAGAGCAGATCGTTGATCCTCTCGCCGGCGCCGCCGTAGGGCTGGTTCTCGACCCGCTGCCGGCGTTCGTTCATCACCACGTCGCGCTGGGTGTCGAGGTTCTCCTGGGTGAGCGCCGGCAGGAAGAAGCCCATGCGGTCCGACTCCAGCCAGAGGGCGAGGTCGAGATGATGGGCGGGGACCGTCTCGTAATAGTTGGTGCGGTCGTACCAGGTCGAGCCGTTGGCCACTCCGCCCACCTGCTGGATGTAGCGGAAGTGCTCGTTGGTGCCGACGTTCGCGCTGCCCTGGAAGAGCATGTGCTCGAACAGGTGGGCGAACCCGGTCCGCCCCGGCCGCTCGTTCTTCGAGCCGACGTGATACCAGAGATTGACGGCCACCAGCGGGAGCGAGGCGTCGCGGTGGAGAACGACCTGGAGGCCGTTGCCGAGCGTGTGTCGCTGGAGATCGAGGTTGAGATTCGTCGCGTGGGAGCTCATCGATTGGGTCTGTATCGAGCGGGTCTATAGGATGTCTTTACCGGGGTCCGCCGGCGGCGCCGGGCCAGTGTATTGAGCCCTCTCGCGAAGTGTCAAGGAAGGGATCGACGATCTGCCGCTTGCATTACGCTAGGTTACCGCCTATACTTTCGCCCATGTCCTACCTGACCGAGCGCCAGAAAGAGATCCTGGAGTATATCCAGGGGTACCGCCAGGAGCGCGGCATCGCTCCCACGCACCGGGAGATCTGCGAGAAGTTCGGGTTCTCCTCGTACGGCACCGCTTACAAGCACCTGAAGCTCCTGCAGCAGAAGGGCTTCCTGAAGCGGGACTGGAACCAGAAGCGGGGGATCGAGCTGATCCGCGCGATCCCCGGCAACGAGGCCAGCGAGCGGGATCTCCCCTTCTTTGGCCAGATCGCCGCCGGCCGCCCCATCGAGGCGCTCTCCGGCAACGACCGGGTGACCGTGCCGGGGCACTTGCTGAGCCCGCGCGGCGGCGAACACTATGTGCTGCGGGTGGTCGGCGAGTCGATGATCGAGGAGGGGATCCACGACGGCGACTTCGTCATCGTCCTGCGCCGCGACCTGGCCGAGCCCGGCGAAATGGTGGTGGCGCTGGTCGGCGAGGACGCGACCCTGAAGCGCTTCTACCCCGAAGGCCCGGTGGTCCGCCTCCAGCCCGCCAACCCCACCATGCAGCCGATCCGCGTTCCCGCCCGGGACGTGAAGGTGCAGGGCGTGGTGGTGGGGCTGATGCGGAAGTTCTAGGGGGCGGCGCTGTTCCTCGAGCCGCGCCCCGCGGGCCTGCGACCTCAACCCCTGTCCCCTTCTCCTGAAGGAGAAGGGGGACGTCTGCGATGCGTATTGCCCGTAGGGTGCGCTAGCGCACCTCAGACGCGTTGGTGCGCACACGCCCCTTCGGGCTTCACCGGTTCTGAAAGGCCCTCCCTCTCCTTCAGGAGAGGGACCGAGGGTGAGGTCGCAGGCCACGCTGGAAATAAAACCTTCCCCTATGGCCTTTCTCCGTATCTCCTGTAGAATGCGCGGCACTAATCATGGATCTTGATCGTCTCCTGAAGTTCATGACGGATAAAGGGGCGTCGGACCTTCATCTGAAGCCGACCCGTCCGCCCTTGCTGCGCATCAACGGCAAATTGCTGCCGATCGAGGCGCCCCCGCTCAAGCCGGAAGAGCTGACCGAGATGCTGATGGGGATCCTCTCCCCGCGGCAGAAGACCAAGCTCGAGGAGCGGATGTCGGTCGACACCGGGTACGGTGTGCGCGGCCTTGCCCGCTTCCGCTGCAACATCTACGTGCAGCGGGGGAACATCGCCGCCTGCTTCCGGCGCATCCCCTACCAGATCAAGAGCCTGGAGGATCTGGAGCTGCCGCCGGTGCTGCTCGAGTTCTGCGAGATCCCGATGGGGCTCGTCCTGATCACCGGGCCGACCGGCAGCGGCAAGTCGACCACGCTGGCGGCGATGATCCGGTACATCACGACGCACCGGCCCGTGCACGTGATCACCATCGAGGACCCGATGGAGTTCCTGTTCACCGACGACGTCGCCTCGATCTCCCAGCGCGAGGTGGGGACCGACACCAGCGCCTTCTCCGATGCCCTGCGCAACGCCATGCGGCAGGACCCCGACGTCATCATGGTCGGCGAGATGCGCGATCCGGAGACGGTCTCGACCGTGATCACCGCCGCCGAGACCGGCCACCTGGTCTTCTCGACCCTGCACACCAACAGCGCCCCGCAGACGGTCGACCGCATCCTCGACACCTTCCCGTCCGACCAGCAGCCGCAGATCCGCGCCCAGCTCGCCCAGATCCTCAAGGGGGTCGTCTCGATGAAGCTCGTCGAGCGGCCGGACAATCAGGGGCGGGTCGCGGCGCTCGAGATCCTGCGCGCCTCCCCGAAAGTCTCGAAGATGATCGAGGAGGGGGAGATCAGCCAGATCCACGATGAGATGGAGTCTTCCGTCGGCTACTACCGCATGCAGTCGATGAACCAGTCGCTGCTCGCGCTGCTGGTCCACGGCACGATCACCTACGCCGAGGCGATGCGCCAGTCGTCCGATCCGGAAGACCTCTCCCTGAAGCTCCGCAAGATGTTCCCGATGATCGAGGAACGAGGAGGCGAATTGAGCCCAGTCACATCCGATTTCTCGCAGATCACCGAGCTCCAGCAGTTCAAGCGGCTGTACGAGGAGCAGGAAGAGAAGATCAAGCTCAAGCTGGCGGAGAAGGACGAGCAGATCGTCGCCTTCCAGCAGGTCATCCGCCAGCGCGACCAGCAGATCGAGGAGATCATGGCCAAGATGGGCGAGGCCTCCCAGGAGCGCGAGCGCCTGCGCGGCGACTACGCCCGCCTGCGCCAGGAGGCCCAGGAGAAGATCGACAAGCTGATGGAGCGCATCAAGGAGCTGAACCAGAAGCTGATGGGCGACGCCGGCACCACCGGTCCGCAGCGCACCGGGATCTTCCGCTAGGCAATTTGAGGACAGAATGACCCCTCTGGTTGAATCTCCAACCTGGAGGGGTCGATGCTCCGAGTCCGCGCTCGTTTCGCCGCCGCCGCTGTCCTCGCTCTGCTGTCCTGTCTCCCTCTCGCCGCCCAGCAGCCGGCGGTCACTCTCGAACGTCTCCTGAGCTCGCCGTTTCCGGAGGAGCTGCTGCCCTCGCCGGCCGGGGGCAGGCTCGCCTGGATCGACAACGCGCAGGGAGTCCGCAACGTCTGGGTGGCCGAGCCGCCGGAGTACCGGGGGCGGCAGGTCACCCGCTACACGGCCGACGACGGCCAGTCGATCGGCAATCTGGAGTGGACGCCGGACGCCAAGTCGCTGATCTACGTCCGCGGCGGCGGCCCGAACCGGGCGGGGGAGGTCCCCAATCCGGCGAGCGACCCGGCGGGGGCGGAGCAGGCGATCTGGCGCGTGACCCTGGACGGCGGCGAGCCGGCGCGGCTCGGCGCCGGGAGTGGAGCGGCGGTCTCGCCGAAGGGGGACGGCATCGCCTACGCCCGCCGCGGGGAGATCGTCTGGCAGCCGTTCGCGGGCAAGGAACCGGTTTCGTGGGTGAAGGCCCGGGGCGGCCTCCGGCAGCTCCGCTTCTCGCCGGACGGCTCGCGGCTCGCCTTCGTGAGCGCGCGGGGGGACCACGGCTTCGTCGGCGTCTACGACGTCGCCGCCAAGGCGCTGCGCTGGATCGCCCCGAGCGTGGACGAGGACAGCGATCCGGCCTGGTCGCCGGACGGCACGCGGCTGGCGTTCCTGCGCGTCCCGGCGTCCATGAAGACCACCCTGTTCCATCCGAATCCGAGCGCCGAGCCCTGGTCCATCCTGGTGGCGGATGCCGCGACGGGGGAGGCGAAGACCGCCTGGCGCGCCGAGCCGGGCCCGGGCAGCGCCTTCGCGGAGATGGTCGCCGCCAACCAGGTGCTCTGGGCGGCGGGGGACCGCATCGTCTTCCCCTGGGAGCGGGACGGCTGGCTCCATCTCTACTCGGTGCCCGCCGCCGGCGGGAAGGCGGCGCTGCTCACGCCGGGCGAGTTCGAGGTGGAGTCCGTCAACCTGACCCCGGACCGCCGGCAGATCCTGTTCAGCTCGAACCAGGACGACATCGACCGCCGCCATCTCTGGCAGGTCGATCCGGCGGGCGGCCGGCCGGTCGCGCTGACCCGGGGGGAGGGGATCGAGTGGCTGCCGGTGCGGACCAGCGACGGCAAGGCCCTGGCCTACCTCCGCTCGGGAGCGCGCAAGCCGGCGCGGCCGGTGATCGAGGTCGCGGGAGGGCCGGCGCGCGAGCTGGCGCCGGGGACGGTGCCGGCCGAGTTCCCCGAGAGCGCGCTGGTGGTGCCCGAGCCGGTGATCCTCAGCGCCTCGGACGGCCTGCGCATCCACGGCCAGCTCTTCCTGCCGCCGAGACGCGAAGAAGGGGGAGCGCCAGCCGGCGCTGCTCTTCTTCCATGGCGGCTCGCACCGGCAGATGCTGCTCGGCTGGCACTACTCCGGGTACTACAACCGCGCCTACGCGATGAACCAGTACCTGGCGAGCCGGGGCTACGTGGTGCTCGCCGTGAACTACCGGTCCGGCACCGGCTACG
Organism: uncultured Acidobacteriota bacterium; assembly: GCA_963761645.1. Lineage (GTDB taxonomy): Bacteria > Acidobacteriota > Thermoanaerobaculia > Multivoradales > UBA5704 > DATARR01. Next base: position 45,291 of record CAVXIG010000031.1, on the reverse strand, counting down.
GGCTGGCGTTCCGCGAGGCGCCGAACCAGGGAGCGAGCGGCGGGGCCGAATTCAACGACGTGCTGGGGGCGGGGCTCTACCTGCGCGGCCGGCCGGACGTCGATCCGGACCGGATCGGCCTCTGGGGGGGCTCCTATGGCGGGTACCTGACCGCGCTCGGCCTCGCCCGCGCCTCGAACCTGTTCGCCGCCGGGGTGGATCTGCACGGCGTCCACGACTGGAACGAGGGGATCCGGAACTTCATCCCGAACTACCAGCCCAAGCCGGAGGAGGAGCGGCTCGCCTTCGAGTCGTCGCCGATGGCCTGGCTCGACGGCTGGCGCTCGCCGGTGCTCCTGATCCATGGCGACGACGACCGCAACGTCTTCTTCAGCCAGACGGTGAGGCTGGTCGAGGCGCTGCGGGAGCGGAAGGTCCCCGTGGAGCAGCTCGTGCTGCCGGACGAGATCCACGGCTTCCTCCGTAATGCGAGCTGGCTGGCGGCGTATCATGCGACAGCGGACTTCTTCGACCGGAAGCTGAAGCGGCCACCGGCCCGGTAGGAGAAAGACAGGAGGAGCGATGAGACCGCTGAAGAACGTGCCCGCCGGGCCTCTACCCGATCCGGGGCGCCATGAGCGTCTGCCACCTTCTCGTGGAGGGGGACGACGCCTGGCTGATCGATACCGGTCTGTTCGGGGAGCCCGCGCTGATCCGCGCGAAAATGCGCCGAGCTGGGGCTCTCGCCGCAATCCATCCGCGGCATCCTGCTCACGCACGGCCATCTGGACCACGCCGGCAATCTCGCGGCGCTCAAGGAATGGACGGGCGCGCCGGTCTACGGCCACCGGGCCGAGCAGATCCACGTCGACGGCCTCTACCCCTACCAGGGGATCGCCCGCTGGTGCGGCCGGCTGGAGGCGGCGGGGCGCTGGGCGTTCCGCTACCGCACGGCACGGATCGACGAATTCATCGCGGACGGCGACGAGCTCCCGTTCTGGGGCGGGCTGCGGGTGGTGCATCTGCCGGGGCACAGCGACGGGCACTGCGGGTTCTACAGCGCGCGGCACGACCTGCTCTTCTCGGGGGACCTCTTCGCGAGCTACCTCTTCATCATCCATCTGCCGCCGGCGATCCTGAACAGCCGGCCCGAGCTGATCCCGGGCAGCCTGCGCAAGGCCCTGCGGCTCGATCCGCGGTGGATCCTGCCCAATCATTACGACTCTGCGACGGAGCGCTGCACAAGCGGCGGTTCGTGGAGCTCTGCCGGAAGCGCCTGAGCCGTCCGCTCGCGCTGAGCCCGCAGGGGTAACGGGATCATGGCCGGCGCGGAAAACGTCTTCCTGCTCCTGGGGGGCGCCCTGGTGGTGCTCGGCATCATCGGCACGGTGATGCCGGCGCTGCCCGGGGCGCCGGTGGTCTTCGTGGGGCTGCTGATCGCCGCCTGGGCCGAGGGTTTTCAGAAGGTGGGGTGGTTCACGCTGTCCCTCCTGGCGGTGCTGACCCTGTTGAGCTTCGTGGTGGAGTTCCTCGCCTCGAGCCTGGGGGCCAAGCGGGTTGGAGCCAGTTGGGCGGCCCTCTTCTGCGCCGCCGTGGGGGCGATCGTCGGCCTCTTCTTCGGGCTTCCCGGCTTCATCCTCGGGCCGTTCGTGGGCGCGGTGGCCGGCGAGTACGCCGCGCGCCGCAACTGGCGTCAGGCCAGCCGGGTGGGCCTCGGCACCTGGATCGGCATGCTCCTCGGCATCGCCGGCAAGCTGACGCTGGTCTTCACGATGGTGGGGATCTTCCTGACGGCGTATGTGCTGTGAGAACGCCAAGGTAGCCGTCGTGCCTCCAGCTACAACGGTCCGTCATACCGGTGCGGTGGTTTTGCGCGCGCTATAACGGTCTACCTCCTGATACAGCGGTCTATCTCCAGCAACGACGGACCGCCGTCCCGGGAGGCGGAGCGTTTTCTCCAGACGACGGAAATCCTCCAGCGGCGACGATCTGCCTCCGCTTACGATGGACCGTCGCAGCGGGAGGCAGACCGTCGTGCCGTGCGCAGAACCATCGTACCGATACGACGGACCGTCGTAGCTGGAGATAAACCGTCGTACGTAGAGGCAGACCGTCGTAAGGATACGGCGAGCCGTCGCAGCCGGAGGCAGACCGTCGTACCGTGCGCAAAACCGTCGTATCGATACGACGGACCGTCGTAGCTGGAGATGAACCGTCGTACGCGGAGGCAGAGCGTCGTAAGGGTACGACGGACCGTCGCGGCGGGAGGCAAGCCGTCGTACCGTGCGCAAAACCGTCGTACCGATACGACGGACCGTCGTAGCTGGAGATAAACCGTCGTACGTGGAGGCAGACCGTCGTAAGGGTACGACGGACCGTCGCAGCAGGAGGCAGATCGTCGTACCGTGCGCAGAACCGTCGTACCGATACGACGGACCGTCGTAGCTGGAGATAAACCGTCGTACGTGGAGGCAGACCGTCGTAAGGGTACGACGGACCGTCGCAGCAGGAGGCAGATCGTCGTACCGTGCGCAGAACCGTCGTACCGATACGACGAACGGTCGTAGCTGGAGATAAACCGTCGTTCGCGGAGGCAGAGCGTCGTATCGATACGACGGACTGCCGCGCTAGTCCTGCACCAGAGGCTCGATACAGCTCGCGACGTCGTTCGCCGGGCTGTTGACCGTCCGGCTAACGGGGAACGCATGGAAGCCGTCCACCGCGTGGGGGACCAGGAGCGGCTGGAGCATCGCGGCGTCCTCCATCTTCGGATCCAGCCAGAGATCGAAGTTCTCCGGAGCGACGATGACCGGCATGCGGTCGTGGAGGGGGCGGAGCAGGTCGTTGGCGTCGGTGGTGAGGATGGTGAAGGTCTCGACCGTCTGGCCGCCGTGCTCGGCGTCCTTCCAGGTGGACCAGAGGCCGGCGAAGGCGAAGGGCTTGCGGTCCTCGCGGCGGATCAGGAAGGGCTGCTTGGCCTTCCCCTCCTTCTTCCACTCGTAGAAGCCGTCGGTCGCCACCAGGCAGCGCTTCTTCTTGAAGCTGAAGCGGTAGGCCGGCTTCTCGGCCACGCTCTCGGCGCGGGCGTTGATCATCCGGTTGCCGATGCTCGCCTCCTTGGCCCAGTAGGGGATCAGGCCCCACTTCAGCATGTCCAGCCGCCGCGGCGCGCCGGGCTCCGGGACCCGCACCACCGCCGCCCCCTGCGTGGGCGCCATGTTGTAGCGGGGCGGCAGCAGGGGCAGCTCCGGCAGATCGAAGAGGAGGGCGAGCTCTTCGCCCGAGGAGGTCAGGGTGTAGCGTCCGCACATGGGGGGATTATCCTACGAAGTGAGTTGCGGTACGATCTCCGCAGATCATGCTGAAAAGATGGCTCCTTCCCGGCGCGCTGATGCTCGCCCTGGTCTTCCTGGGCCTATCGGCTCCGTGGTGGTGGCCGCGCCTGCTGGAGCTGACCGGCACGGAGTCGGCTCGAATCCAGGGGCTGGCCAGCCTGGTGCAACTCGTGCTCTGGCTCGGCGCCGCGGCGGTGGCGGCGGTCCGTCTCTGGCGCCCGCGCGCTCCTGGGAAGGCCGATCCCCCGCCGCCGCCGTCCCTGACGGCGCACGGCGGCTCGGCGGTCGCGGCAGACCACGGCGTAGCCGCCAGGCAGGCGGCCGTCGGGGGTGATGTCCACGGGAACCTCAACGCGCCCTCGATCGAGCGGCTGGACATTCACGTCGAGGCCCCCGAGGCCCGCGACTTCCTGCGCGGCCTCGGGCTGGGATCGCCGGCGCCGGACCTGGAAGCGGCCACCCGCGCCTATCTCCAATATCTGGTGGAGGCCTACCGCTACCTCGACCTCCGGGGCATGGGCGTCTCGGACCGCGTCGCCCTCAAGCTGCCGCTCCTGGAGATGTACGTCCCGCTCAAGGCCCGGCTGCACACGCCGGAAGGAGAGACCTGGGCCCGCCAGCTCCGCGTCGCCGGCCGGCTGCCGGCCGCGGAGGAGGGTGCGGACATGGGGGAGCGCCTGTCCGACCCCGGTGCCGGTGCTCGACCTCCTCCAGAAGCATGACGGCCTGGTCCTCCTGGGGGACCCGGGCGCGGGCAAGACCACCTTCCTCAAGGTTCTGGCCCTGGCTCTCGCCTCCGGCCAGGGAGAGAATCTGGGATTGGGCGGGAGGCTGCCCATCCTCCTCCCCCTGGCCGCCTATGCCAACGCTCTGGCCGACGGGGAAGTCTCTCTCGACGCTTTCATCGCGCGCTATTACGAGGACGACCGGAAGATCCAGGTCCCTCTCGGAGCCCTGCTCGCGCGGGCTCTCCAGGAAGGGAGCGCTCTCCTTCTCCTGGACGGACTCGACGAGGTGCGGGACGCGGGGCGCCGGCATCTGGTGGTCGACCGGGTGCGGGACTTCTACTCCCGGCACCGCAAGGCGGGCAACCGCTTCGTCCTGACCAGCCGGATCGTCGGCTACCGCGAGGTCCGGCTGGCGGCGGAGGGGCTGGTGGAAGCCACCCTGGTGGACTTTGACGACGAGGAGATCGAGGCCTTTCTCGGCAAATGGACGGCCGCTCTCGAAAAAGCCGTGAGCGGCGAAACCGGAGTGGCCCGGGCCCAGGCGGAGCAGGAGCGCGGGGAGCTCCTGGCGGCGGTCCGCACCAGCCCCGGAGTGCGGTCCCTGGCCGCGAACCCGCTGCTGCTCACCATCCTGGCGCTGATGAAGCGCGGCGGCGTCGCGCTCCCGGACCGCCGGGTGGAGCTCTACAGGAACTACGTCGAGACGCTCCTCAAGCACTGGAACCGGGCCCGCAGCCTGGCGGGCCGCTCCGGCCGGGAGGTGGACCTGGTGGAGACCTTGAAGGTCCTGGAGCCTCTCGCCCTCTGGATGCACGAGGTCTCGCCCGGCGTTGGCCTGATCAAGGAAGGGGAGCTGCTGCGCAAGCTGGAGTCCCTCTGCGCCGGCCGCGGGCACGCGGACCCGGCAGGCGCCGCCAAAAGCTTCCTGGAGGATGTCCGGGACCACTCGTCGCTCCTGCTGAGCCGTGGCGAGCACCACTACGGCTTCATCCATCTGACCTTCCAGGAATACCTGGCGGCGGTGGCCCTGGCGCGCAAGGCACGGGAGGGGGCTGGCATGCTCGTCGAGGCCCTGGCGCCGCATATCGGTGAGCCGCCCATGGCACGAGGTGGTCGTCCTCGCTGTCGGGCATCTGGCCATCGTCGACCAGTGGGAGCAGGCGGCGAGCGAGGTTGTCGCGGGCCTGCTGGACCGGGCGCCGGGTCCACCGGGCGAGGCCGCGGTCTGGATGGGCGAGGCCGTGGCGGACGCCGGTCCTGGCGCCGTGACAGCGGCCTGCCGGAAGAAAGTGGTCGCCGCGCTCCTCGACACCCTGGGGGCTACCGGTCGGGTCGAGCCCGCGCGGCGGGCGGCCGCCGGCAAGGCCCTGGCGGCGTTGGGAGACCCCCGGCTCGAGGTCATGACCGTGGAGGCGATGGAGCTCCGCGCCGTGCCCGCCGGTTCGTTCCGCATGGGGAGCGAGGAGGACGACCCGCGGGGTTACGAGGACGAGCGGCCGGCCCACGACTGCGACCTTCCGTACGAATACCGGATCGGCCGCTACCCGGTGACCGTAGCCCAGTTCCGGCAGTACGTGGACGCCACCGGAGAGCAGCCGGGAGATCCGGACAGCCTGCGGGGCCCCGGCAACCGTCCGGTGGTCTGGGTGAGCTGGTTCGAGGCCCTGGCCTTCTGCCGGTGGGTGGAGCATGCCGCTGGCGCGAGGAGGGCCGCCTGGCGAAAGGCTGGAGCGTGAGCCTGCCTTCGGAAGCGGAGTGGGAGAAGGCCGCGCGCGGGAGCGACGGGAGGAGATATCCCTGGGGCGATGAATTCGATCCGGACCTTGCGAATACCTCGGAAAGCAAGGTTGACGAGGTCAGCGCCGTGGGTTGTTTCCCAGGGGGGGCCAGTCCTTGGGGCTGCGAGGAGATGAGCGGCAACGTCTTGGAATGGACAAGGAGCCTGTGGACGGAGAACTACGGCAAAGGAAGGAGACGGCCGAGAGAGTCGATGAAGAAAATTCGCAAATCCTCCGGGTTTTGCGCGGCGGCTCGTGCTTCTTCGACCCCAGGTACGCCCGTTGTGCGTCCCGCTACTGGCTCGTGCCGGACTTCCGCTTCGTCAACTTCGGGTTTCGTGTCGTGGTGCTCCCATTCTCCTCTGGTCTCTGATCCCTCTGATCTCTGAAACTCTGGACTCTTGAGGAGGGGGAGTCCAGAGGGGGCTTGCCCCCTCTGGGGGCTGGACAAAGCCGGGCAGGGGCGGTATTTTCTGGACGCGATATGATCCGTAAGAGATGCCGGTCTTCACCCGGTCCTTCGACCTGCTCACATGGCTTCTGCCGGCCACGAACCATTTTCCCAAAGCCCATCGGCACGACTTTACGCGCCGCCTGCTGGATGCGGCCTTCGACCTGCGGGAACGTCTCGAGGAAGCCAATTTGCGGCAGGGGAGGGCGCGGAGCGAGCGGCTGGCGGCGGCCGACGAGGCGCTGGCTCGCCTCAGGGTCTATCTCCGGCTGGCCAGCCGGTGGGGGTGGATCTCCGATGGGCAGTACGGGCATGCCGCGGAGATGGTTGCCGAAGTCGGCCGCCTTTTGGGCGGCTGGCGGAAGGTGACGGCGGTATGAGGTGGCAATCCCCGGCTCGCGAGGGCCGGTGCTTGCGGGGGCGGGCTCGAGGCACCTCCGGGTTTTGCGCGGCGGCTCGTGCTTCAACGACACCAGGAACGCCCGTTGTGCGTACCGCAACAGGAACGAGCCGGACAACCGCAACGACAACATCGGGTTTCGTGTCGTGGTGCTCACGCTCTTCCATCAGCCGGAACTACCCGGCGGGGCCTCTGGCTCTTCCGTGGTCGAGGCGAAGAATGGCGGAGCCCGTTCCTGGCCGCGCCCGGGGCGACCCGGGCCGGGCGCATAGCAACGGCCCCGCCCCCTGGGTGCGAGCTCTGGGGCGGGGCGATTTTCATCTGGCTCCGTGTGTTCGAGGAACTGACCTCCTGGCCCAATCTCCTCCGCGCCTTCCGCGACGCCGCCCGCGGCAAGCGGCGGCATCCCAACGTCGCCGCTTTCGAGCATCGGCTCGAAGACAACCTGGCGGAGCTCCGCCGCGAGCTCCTGACTCAGACCTATCTGCCCGGAGCTTACACAGAGCTTCTACATCCATGAGCCGAAGCGCCGGCTGATCAGTGCCGCGCCTTTCCGCGACCGGGTCGTCCACCACGCTCTGTTCAATGTGATCGAGCCCGTTTTCGAGAAAGGGTTCATTACCGACAGCTATGCCAACCGGTGCGGCAAGGGGACCCATCGGGCTTTGGACCGCTGCCAGGAGCTCAGCCGGCGGTTTCCCTATGTCCTTCAACTCGACCTGCGCCAGTTCTTCCCGAGCATCGACCATGCGGTCCTGCGGAAGCTTCTCGCTCGCAAGCTCTCCGATCCCTCCGTTCTCTCGCTGATCATCGGATCCTCAAAGCGGCGAGGGCGTGCTCGACAATTCCTATCACATCGTCTATTTCCCCGGCGACGATCTCTTCGCCATTTGCCGGCCTCGCGGTCTGCCGATCGGCAACTTGACCAGCCAGTTCTGGGCGAACGTGTTGCTCGATCCGATCGATCACTTCGTGAAGCGCGAGCTGCGCTGCCCCGGCTATGTCCGCTATGTAGACGACCTTCTGCTCTTCAGCCATGACAGTATAACATTATAATCCGCGAAACGAGGATGCAGGCTCGATTAGAGCGCTCCTGCTGACAATCCACCCAGGAGCCCACCCAAAACCTGTGGGAGAGGAATCCCGTTCCTCGGCTTTGTCGTCTGGCCGGAGGCACGGCGGCTGAAGCGCCGCAACGGTGTGCGCTTTCGCCGGCAATGCGGAAGCTCACGAACGCCTTCGAGGCAGGACAGCTCACCGAGGAGCGGCTGAGCAGCTCCCTTCAAGGCTGGCTCAATCATGTCCGCTATGGCAACACCGTAGGTTGCAGAGGCCCTTTGCTCCTCTGTTCTTTCCGGAGTTCCCGTACGCTAAAATCGTTGCCGCGAAGGAGGCCCCACATGGACCTGAAACTGCTCGCGGATGCTCTGGTGATCGCTCTTGCACCGGTACTTCCTCACTTGGTCGCCGGCGGCACAGAGGCCGTCAAGGCGGCGGGGAAGAAGCTGGGGGAGGAGTCGTTAGACCTCGGCCGCAAGCTCTGGGCGAGGCTTCACAAGCCAGTGGAGGAGAACCCCCGTGCCCTTGGGGCCGCGGAGGAGGTCGCCGAGGCTCCGGACGACGACGACGCCCGGGCCGGTCTGCGCCGTCAGCTCGTGAAGATCCTGGAAGCCGATCCTGAGCTGGCTTCCGAGATGGCGAAGCTTCTGGACGCCGCCGGCCGAGGCACCGCGTACCAAGCAAGCCTCCACGGCTCGGGCGCTATTGCCTACGGTCCCGGTGCCGTGGCGGCGGGAGAAGGAGGTGTCGCGGTGGGCGGCAGCGTCAGTGGTGACGTCTCCGCCGGCCGGAGCCCGCGAGAGGATCGCCGGGAAGACCGATGACCGATCCTGACGCCGCGAGCGAGCTCGAGCGCCTCCGCGCTCAGGTGGCCGCCCTCGAGGCCCGGCTCCAGGGCTCGGGCGCCATCGCCCAGTCCGGCGGGGTGGCGGCGGGAGCGGGCGGTACGGCGATCGGGCGCGACCACGTCACCAACAACTACATCCAGCCCGCACCGGGGGCGGACGCGGCCACGTTGCGGTCCGCTTATCTGCACCGCATCGTAGGCCAGACCGAGGGCCTGGCCCTCTCCGGAATCGATCCGGCCCTGGCGCACGACCGTGAAGCGCTGCTGCGGCTCGACGCCGTCTACACCGCCTTGCTCACGACGAGCACGGAGGAAAAACTTTCCAGAAAGCAGCCTGGACCGGACCTCGAGGCCTGGCCGCGCCCTCTCTCCGCCCTGGCGCTGCTCGACCGCGAGTCCCGTCTCGTCCTCCTGGGAGACCCTGGGAGCGGCAAGAGCACTTTCGTGAGCTTCGTCGCCCTCTGCCTGGCCGGAGAAGCCCTCGGCCGGCCGGACGTCAATCTGAAGGTAATGCGGTCGCCGCTGCCGGAGGAGAAGGAGGAAGACTTTCGCCCCCGCGAGAGAAAGCAGGACAAGCCGAAGCCCCAACCCTGGCGGCACCGGGCGCTTCTGCCGGTGCGGGTCGTGCTGCGCGACTTCGCCGCCACCGGGCTGCCGGAGCCTGGCGAGGAGGCCACGGCACAGCACCTCTGGAACTTCCTCGAACGCGACCTGCGGGCGTGCGGTCTCCGCGAGTACATGCCGCATTTGAAGGAGGAACTGCTCACGAAAGGCGGCTTGGTGCTGTTCGACGGGCTCGATGAGGTGCCGGAGGCCGAGACGCGCCGCCGGCAGATCCTGCAGGCGGTGGAGAGCTTCTGCCAGGGCCTTGAAAAGGGCCGGGTCCTGCTGACCAGCCGCACCTATGCCTACCGCAACCAGGAGTGGAAGCTGCGGGGTTTCGCGGCGGGCGAGCTGGCGCCGTTCAGCGGTGGCCAGATCCGCTGGTTCATCTCGCGGTGGTATGCCCAGATGGCCGCCCTCGGCCGGCTCCCGGAGGAGGATGCGCGGGGGCGCGCGGTGCTGCTCGAGCGCGCGGTCTTCACTGGCGACCGCCTGCTGGGCCTCGCTCGGCGCCCCTTGCTGCTGACCTTGATGGCGAGCCTCCACGCCTGGCGCGGGGGGAGCCTGCCGGAGCGGCGGGAGGAGCTGTACGCCAACGCCGTCGACCTTCTCCTCGACGTCTGGGAGAAGCAGCGGGTGCGGTTCGACGCCCGCGGCGAGCCGATGCTGCCGCAGCCGAGCCTGAGCGAGTTCCTGGACGCGGGACGGGACAAGGTGCGCTCCGTGCTGGAGGAGCTGGCCTGCGAATGCCACGGCGCTCAGACCGGGACGGCCGGCACCGCCGACCTCGTCGAGAAGGACCTGGTGGCGGGCCTGCTGCGGGTGAGCGGAAACCCTGGCGCGAGGCCCGGCCTTCTCGTCGAGTTCCTGCGCGACCGGGCGGGCCTGCTGGAGCCCCGCGGGGTGGGGGTCTACACCTTCCCGCACCGCACGTTCCAGGAGTACCTGGCGGCTTGCCATCTCACGGGGGAACGCTGGTGGCCGGACCGGGTGGCGGAGCTCGCACGTGACGATCCGGCCCGCTGGCGGGAGGTGGTCCTGCTCGCCGGAGCCAAGGCGGCGCGAGGGGCGGTGCCGAGCGTCTGGCAGCTTGCCGAGGCTCTCTGTTTCCGCGAGCCGGACGCGGCGGACGCCGGTCTGGCCGACGCCTGGGGAGCCCATCTCGCCGGCCAGGCGGTGGCTGAATCGGCGAGCTTGTCCCAGATCAGCCCCGCCAACCGGCCGAAGCTGGAGCGGCTGCGGCGCTGGCTGACCCATCTCCTCGGCGACACCGGGTTTCCCGCCGCCGAGCGGGCCCTGGCCGGCCGCACCCTGGCGAAGCTGGGCGATCCGCGCTTCGATCCGGACCGCTGGTTCCTGCCGCGCGATCCGCTCCTGGGGTTCGTCGAGGTTCCCGCCGGCCGGTTCCAGATGGGGAGCGCGGAGGACGAAGGCCATGAAGACGAGCGGCCCCAGCACGAAGTGGTGCTGCCTGCCTTCTATATGGCGCGGTATCCGGTGACGGTCCGGCAGCTTTCCGCCTTTGTAGCGGACAGCTCACATGAGCTCCGGGAACCTCGGGCCCTGGAAGGGTTCTCCAACCACCCGGCGGTCTTCGTCACCTGGTTCGAGGCCTTGGCCTATTGCCGCTGGTTGGGCGAGAAGCTGAAAGAGGAGGCGGCGGAGCGCCTCGCCGAGGGAGGGCCGCGAGCCGAGCCGCGGGAGCTCTGGGAGGGGCTCGTGAGCGGACTCCTGGTGGTCACACTGCCGTCCGAAGCGGAGTGGGAGAAGGCCGCGCGTGGATCCGATGGGAGGAGTTATCCCTGGGGCGACGATTTCGATGGGGAGCTGGCAAACGTTGCCGAGAGCGGAGTGGGCGAGGTCAGCGCTGTCGGGTGTTTCCCTGGAGGAGTCAGCCCCTGGGGCTGCGAGGAGATGAGCGGCAATGTCTGGGAGTGGACGCGGAGCCGTGACAGTGCCTATCCTTACGTGAGCGGGGACGGCCGGGAGGATATCAAAGCATCTTCGAAAGTCCTCCGTGTTGTGCGCGGCGGCTCGTGCTTCAGCGACTCCGGGCTCGCCCGTTGTGCGTGCCGCTACTGGCTCGTGCCGGACTACCGCAGCGTCTGCCTCGGGTTTCGTGTCGTGGTGCTCCCATTCTCCTCTGGTCTCTGAACCCTCTGATCTCTGAAACTCTGGACCTCTTATCGGAGGGGGAGTCCAGAGGGGGCTTGCCCCCTCTGGAGGCTTTGAGGTCAGCGGTGCTCCACCCACTCCCCACCCACGCAGGTCGCCGCCACTACCTCCTCGGTGGCGCCGAAGATCATCGATTCCAAAAGCGTCTCCGGCGTCCACCCAGCGATCAGCGGGGCGTTGAGGTCGATCGCCGCGAAGTCGGCCCAGAGGCCGGTTTCGATGCGGCCGGCTTCGACGCCGAGCGCCTGGGCTCCGCCGGCGGTGGCCGCTTCCAGGAGGACGCGGGCGACGTTGCCCTCCCCATCCCGCAGGATGCCGCGGTTCTCGGTGGCGAGGCGCTGGACGTACTCCAGCCAGCGCATCTCCTCGATGGGGGAGATGCGGGCGTTGGAGTCGCTCCCCAGGCAGAAGGCGCCGCTTCGCGGGTGCTTCCGCGCGACGGTCGCGATGCCGTCGCCCAGGTTCCCCTCGGTCATCGGGCAGAGGCAGACGGTGCCCCCCGCGGAGAGGAAGCGGTCCATCTCCTCGGCGTCGGTGTGGGTGCAGTGGACGGCGGTGAGGTCGGTCGCCGTGCCGAGCGTCTCCAGGAGCAGCGCCATGGGACGGCGGCCGTAGTAGGCGATGACCTCCTCGATCTCCCGCTCCTGCTCCTCGACGTGGATGTGGAAGGGGAGGTCGCGCCGGCGGGCCTCTTCGTAGATCGTCGCGATGTCCTCGATACTGCCGGCGCGCAGGCTGTGGACCGAGGCGGCGAGGCTCTCGCGCCGGGGATCCAGGCGCGCGGCCAGGCGGTCCATCTGCTCCCAATAGACGGCTGGAGACGGGGAGCTGAAACGGCGCTGCGCTCCTTCGAGCGGCTGGCCCACGGCGCCCGTGTGGTAGTAGGACTGGATGAAGGCGACGCGGATGCCGGCGGTGGCCGCGGCGGCGAGCACGACCTCGTCGAAGGCGTAGTCGTGGGCGTCCGGATCGCGATGGTGGACGTAGTGGAACTCGCCCACGGTGGTGATGCCCGCCGCCCGCATCTCGCGGAAGGTCTGGAGGGAGAGCGCCCGCAGCTCGTCCGCGTCCAGCCGGCCGACCAGGGCGTACATCGCCTCGCGCCAGGTCCAGAAGTTGCCGGCCCCCGCGGGGAAGGTCTCGCCGCGCCCCCGCAGGCCGCGCTGGAAGGCGTGCGAGTGGGCGCTCACCATGCCGGGCAGGAGGGCGCGGCCGGTCAGCCGCTGGTCCGGAGCGCGGCCGAGGGCTCCGATCTCCGCGATGCGGCCGTCCTCGCCGATGGCGATCTGGACGCCGGATTCGAAGCGGGCGCCGGTCCAGGTGAGATCGGCTTCGAGGATCGTTCATGCTTCCTCCTCGCAAAAATGCCGAACCGTCCGCTCCAGCAAACCGCGGGCGGCGGCGAATTCGTCCTTCGGCAGGAACTCGTTCGGCTTGTGGGCCACCTCGATCGAGCCGGGGCCGAAGATGGCGCAGTCCATCCCGAGCCGCTGCAGCCAGCCGGCGTCGGTGGCGAAGGAGACGCTCGCTCCCGCGCTCTGGCCGACGAGATCGCAGAGATGGCGGTGGATGGGGGAGGCCAGCGTCGAGCAGCATCGGCGGGCTGTCCGAGAGCAGCTCGATCGCCGGCTCGAAGGGGGCCGCGGCGGCGCGGGCGGCGCGGCTCACCCGCTCGATCAGCTCTTCCGAGGTGACGCCCGGCAACGGCCGGAACCCCACTTCGACCACGCAGCGGTCGGGCACGACGTTGATCGCCGAGCCGCCGTGGACCGTGCCGACGTTGAGCGGCACGTAGGGGACCTCCGGGAAGAGCTCGCGGTTGGGCGGCGCCTCCGCCTCCAGCTCCCGGCGGAGAGCGGTGAGCGCCACGATCACCCGTCCGGCGGGCTCGATGGCGTTGGTCCCGAGGTGGGGGTAGCCGCTGTGGGCGGAGACGCCGTGGAGGGTCACCCGCAGCTTGGCGTGCCCCTTGTGCGTCCGCGCCACACGGAGCGAGGTGGGCTCGCCGATGATCGCGGCGCGCGGCAGGCGCTCCGCCGCCGGGAAGCTATCGATCAGCCGCTTCGCCCCCAGGGTGCCGACCTCCTCGTCGTAGGTGAAGACGAGGGCCAGCGGCGCCCGCCAGCGCTCGGGCCGCGCCTCGGCGGCGAGGTTGGCGGCCAGCGCCAGGAACCCCTTCATGTCGCAGGAGCCGCGCCCCACCCAGCGGTCCCCCTCGTCCGCCAGGGCGAAGGGATCGTGCCGCCACCCCTCCTCGTCGGCGGGAACGACGTCCATGTGCCCGGAGAGGACGAGCCCCCGGCGGTCGTTCTCCGGGTCGTCCGGCTCGGGCCCCAGCCAGGCGATGACGTTGGTCTTGCGTGCCGTCGGGCGAGAGGTTCCTGGCGATCCGCACGCCGGGGCGGTCGAGATAGTCGCAGAGGAAGTCCGCGATCGGCAGGTTGCTGTTGCGGCTGGTCGAGTCGAAGCCGACCAGGCGGGCGAGCAGCTCGGCGTCGGAGAGGTGGGCTCGCAATCCGTGCTCCTATTCGCGCCGGCGCTCGTGGAGGACCATGATCATGATGCCGAGCAGGGTCGCGACCTCCTCGGATTCCGGCAGCATCCCCGCCAGGTTGTCGATCACGAAGGTCTTGGACAGGAACGTCCGCCGCTTGGTGATCCGCAGGGCGGTCTGGCCGGTGGCGGTGCTCTGGACGCCGTAGGTGGGGCTGAACAGATAGCCGCTGAAGATGCCCACGAAGGGGATCTCCTCGACGAAGTAGTCGATCACCTTGAGCCAGGGCTGCTCCTCGACGATCGTGTAGATGCCTCCCCCGGCGGCGTTCCTGGATGTCGTAGGTGGCCTTCCAGATCGAGCGGGTGCCCTGCCGCTGGACGGCGCCCAGGGTACGCCCCTGGGGGTCGGTGAAGACGAAGCGGGCCGACCAGTCGAGGATGCGGTCGGCGTTGATCTCGTAGAGCTCCTGGGCTTGCGAGCTGTCCGCGAAGACGTGGATCTTGTCGCGCAGCTTCATCAGCTTCTGCCGCACGTAGAGGATCTCGCGCCCGGAGGCGTCGGTCACCGAGATCTGCGGCGCCAGGGCCGCGATCTTGAAATTGAGGGTGAGCGGGTACTGCAACGGGTGTTGCATCGGCCCTCCTTGAAGGCAAGATTATGGGCGCTGAGATGAGGCGCTCGGCCGCACGATCATCCGGTCGTCCCCCATGCGGCGCGTGGCTCCGGTCGAGTCGAGGTGCTCGAGGAGCGGGATGGCCCACTTGCGGGTGAGCCCGAAACGGTCCTTGAAGTCGGACACCGAGAAGCGGTCCCAGGAGGTGGCGAGCAGGTCGCTCCGGAGGCCGTTCAGCGCCGAGGCGGCGAGCAGCAGGCCGCTCGGCAGCTTGACCATCTGGCCGCGGGTCACCAGATGGCGGATGACCCCCTCCAGGATCTGCGGCTTGGCGCCGAGCGCCAGCGCCACCTCGCCGGGCGACGGCGCCGCGAGCCCCGCCTTCTCGTAGCGCTCGAGCACGGCGACGGAAAGCTTCGACTCCTCCGTGGTGAGCTGGGCGCTGCGGCCGGGCAGGGTCACCTGATCCCCCTGCACCGTGAGCACCTTCTGGGCCGTGAGCCAGCCGAGGTAGACGTCCGCCAGCTCCGCCCCCCGGCCGCGCAGGATGCGGCGCACCGCCTCCGCCTTGGAGATCGACTCGGCCAGGCGGTCCTTCTGGAAGTGCTCCTTGAGCACCCGGCGGGCGCGCTCGGTGACCCGCTGCACGGCGGCGGGGGCGATCCAGCGCCGGGCCTGCCCGTGCTCCTCGGGCACCTCGATCAGCTTCTGGTCGCGGGCGAGCGCCGCCAGCCGCTTGGCGACCTGGGCCGGCGGCACTCCCAGGCGGCGCGCCAGCTCGGCCGCCTCGACGCCGCGCTCTCCCGCCTCCTGCACCCAGAAGGGGAGGGCGGCGTGGAGATCCTTCTGGAGCGCGGTCAGCGCCTGCTGGAGGATGGTGCCGCGGTGGCGCCGCCAGCGCGGATCGAGGATCTCGCCGCCGCCGAGGGTCGCGGGCGGCGAGGGGCGGCGGAGGATGAAGCGGTCCCCCCGCAGCGCCGAGACCGGCGCCTGGAGGCGGATCTCGACCGGCCCGGTCTCCCCCGGCGCCAGCCCCTCGGGATTGAGGGGGCGCATGCGCCCGAGCACCTCGCTGGCGTAGAGGTGGAGCCGCACGGGGACGAAGCCGCGCACCGGCGCCGGAGCGTCCGGCAGCAGCGTGAAGCGGGCGAGCAGGCTGGTGGTCGCCTCGAACGCCTCCGGCGCGCCGAGCTGCATGCCGCGGGCGAGATCCTCCAGGGCGATGCCGGTCAACTGGAGGGAGGTGCGCTCTCCGGCCTCCGCCTGCTCGCGCGGCTGGCCGTGAACCTGGATGCTGCGCACGCGCACCCGCTCCTTCCTGGGCAGGATCTCCAGCGTGTCCCCCGGCCGGATGGCGCCGCTCCCGAGCGTTCCCGTCACCACCACGCCGAGCCCCTTGAGATGAAAGGCGCGGTCGACCGGCAGGCGCGCCGGCCGGTCCGGCTCGTCCGGCATGGCATTCTTGGCCGCGAGATCGAGCAGCGCCGCCTCGAGCTCAGGGATCCCCTCGCCGGTGGTGCTGGAGACCGGCAGGACGGCGGCGCCGGCGAACGGGGTGGGGGCGAGCAGCTCCTCGACCTCGAGCTGGGCGAGCTCCAGGAGGTCGGAGGAGACGAGGTCCACCTTGGTCAGCGCCACCAGCGCGGCCGGGATGCCGAGCAGCGAGCAGACGGCGAGGTGCTCCCGCGTCTGCGGCTTCACCCCCTCGTCCGCGGCCACCACCAGCAGCATGATCCGGATCCCCCCGAGACCCGGCGAGGGCGTTGTGGAGGAACCGCTCGTGCCCGGGCACGTCGACGAAGCCGAGCTGGAGATCCCCCGCGGTCAGGTGGGCGAACCCGATGTCGATGGTGATGCCGCGCGCCTTCTCTTCCGCCCAGCGGTCGCAGTCGATCCCGGTCAGGGCCAGCACGAGGCTGGTCTTGCCGTGATCGATGTGCCCGGCGGTGCCGACGATGACTCTTCTGCATGGCGCTGCGAGCTAGCCGGCGTTCTTCGCCAGCACCTCGCGGGCGATGCGGTTGATGGTGGCGCCGTCGGCGCTGGTGCCGAAGCGGGCCATCACCCCTTTCATGATCGGCCCCATGGCCGCCGGTCCGGAGAGCCCCTTCTCGGCCACGATCTCCTCGATGGCGGCGCGGATCTGCCCCTCGTCCACCTGCGCCGGCAGGTAGGCGCTCGAGCACCGCGAGCTCGGCCTCCTCCTTGGCGGCCAGCTCCTCGCGCCCGCCGGCGCGGAACTGCGAGATGGAGTCCTCGCGCTGCTTGATCGCCTTGCGGACCAGCGAGACGAAGCCGTCCTCGTCCACGTCGTCGCCGCGGCGGATGCGCTCGTTCTTGATCTCCGTCAGGAGCATCCGCAGGGTGGAGAGCTTCTCCTTCTCCCCCGATTTCATGGCGGCCTTCACCTCGGCCTCGATGCGTTGCTGCGGTGTCGTTGTCGTCATGGAGGCGATTATAGGAGTGGGAGCGGTTGCGCCGCTTGTTGAGATTGCATTATCATTTCGGAGTCATGCAGACGGGACACCAGACAGCGCCAGGCGATCCGCCGGGCCATCGACGAGGCGGGGCGCCCCTTGAGCCCGCGGGAGGTGCTGGACGCCGCCCGCGCCCATCAGCCGGGGCTGGGCATCGCCACCGTCTACCGCACGCTGAAGGCCCTGGTGGAGGAGGGGGCGCTCACCCAGGTCGAGCTGCCGGGGGAGCCGCCGCGCTACGAGACCCACGGCAAGCGGCATCACCATCACTTCCACTGCCGGGCGTGCGACCGCGTCTACGAGCTCGAGGGGTGCCCGGAGGGGCTGCGAAGCCTGACGCCCGCGGGCTTCTCGCTGGAATCCCACGAGGTCGTGCTCTACGGGCGGTGCGCGGCGTGCTCGGCGTGAGGGGCCTCCTCCTCTTGCTCGCGCTGACCGCCTGCCGGCCGGTCCTCCCCCCGGCCGCCGCGGACGACGCCCGCATCCGCGTCGCCGTGAGCGTGCCGCCGCAGGCCTATTTCGTCGAGCGGATCGGCGGCGAGCGCGTGCGGGTGGACGTGATGATCCCGCCCGGCTACTCCCACGTCGACTATCCGCTCACCCCGCGGCAGGTGGCGGCGCTCAGCCGGGCGCGGCTCTATGTGGCGGTGGGGCACCCGGCCTTCGAGTTCGAGCGGATCCAGCTCGCGCCCGTCCTCAGGGCTCTCCCGAGGATCCAGGTGGTGGACATGTCGCGCGGCATGCGGCTGCTGGCCGGGGATGGGGAGGGCGAGGAGCACGGCCGTGATTCCGGTCATAGCCATGCCGAAGGGGACCCGCACGTCTGGGTGGCGCCGGACACCGTGGCGGTGGCGGCCCGCAACATCGCCGCCGCCCTGGAGGGGATCGATCCCGGCCACGCCGCCGAGTACCAGGCGAACCTGCGCAGCTTCGAGGCGGAGATCGCCGCGCTCGACCGCGAGATCCGGGCGCGTCTGGCGGGCCGCGGAAGGGAGCCGGTTCATGGTCTATCACCCCACCTGGGGGTACTTCGCCCGCGAGTACGGCCTCCAGCAGGTGGCGATCGAGGCCGAGGGGAAGGAGCCGAGCGCCCAGCGGCTGATCCAGCTCATCGACCGGGCGCGGCGGGAGCGGGTCCAGGTCGTCTTCGTCCAGGCCGGCTTCCCCCGCAAGAGCGCCCAGGTGATCGCCGAGGCCGTCCATGGGCCGGGTGCTGATCGCCGATCCGCAGGACCCGGACTGGCTCGGCAATCTCCGCCGGGTCGCGAGAGAGCTCCAGGAGGCGCTCCCCCATGGCTGATCTCCACAAGCCGCTGGTCGAGATCCGCGACGTCACCTTCGGCTACGGCCGCGAGGTGGTGCTGGACCACGTCTCCCTGGAGATCGGGGCGCGCGACTTCCTCGCCGTCATCGGCCCCAACGGCGGCGGCAAGACGACTCTGCTGAAGGCGATCCTGGGGCTGGTGAGCCCCTGGTCCGGCGAGGTGGTCTACAACCTCCCCTCGGGGCACGACCCGCGCGGCCGGCTCGGCTACGTGCCGCAGTTCTCGACCTTCGACCGCGACTTCCCGCTGCGGATCTCGGACATGGTGCTGATGGGCCGGCTCGGCCGCCGCAACCTGCTGCGCCCCTACTCGCGGGAGGACCGCGCCGCCGCCGAGCGGACGATCGACCGCCTCGGCCTCGCGGGGGTGGCCCGCGCGCACGCCTCCGAGGTCTCGGGCGGCCAGCTCCAGCGGGCGCTGATCGCCCGCGCCCTGGTCGGCGATCCGGAGGTCCTCTTCCTCGACGAGCCCACGGCCTCGATCGACGCCGAGTCGCGCGAGACCCTGCGCGACCTGCTGGCGGATCTCAACCGCACGATCCCGATCGTCGTGGTCACCCACGACATCACCTCGCTGGCCCCGATGGTGCGGCGGATCGCCTGCATCAACCGCAAGCTCTTCTACCACGGCGATCCCGAGCTCTCCCTGGAGGTGATGGAGGAGGTCTACGGCTGTCCGGTCGAGCTGGTCACCCACGGCGTGCCCCACCGCGTGCTGCACGATCATCACCATCATTGAGGGTTGATTCGATGCCCAGCTTTCTCGACGCCCTCTCCTACGAGTTCCTGCGCAACGCCGTCCTCGCCGGGCGTGCTGGCGAGCGTCCTCTGCGGCATCATCGGCACCTTCGTGGTGGTCAAGAAGCTGGCCTTCATCAGCGACGGCATCAGCCACGCCGCGTTCGGCGGCATGGGGCTCTGCTTCTTCTTCGGCATCGATCCGCTGCTGGGCGCGATCCCGGTCGCCCTCGCCTGCGCCTTGGCCCTGGGCGCGGTGGACCGCGAGACCATCCGCTCCTACGACGCCCTGATCGGCGTCCTCTGGGCGGTGGGCATGGCGGTCGGCGTCGTCTTCGTCTACAAGACGCCGGGCTACGCCCCCAACCTGATGACCTATCTGTTCGGCAACATCCTGCTGGTGACCCGCCGCGACCTGCTGGCGATCCTGATCCTGGCGGTCTCGGTCCTTGCCACGCTGGCCATCTTCTTCAAGGGGATCGTCGCCGTGGCCTTCGACGAGGTCTTCGCGCGGGTGCGGGGCTTGCCGGTGCGGCTGCTGATGGCGCTGCTGCTGGGGATGATCGCCCTCTCGGTGGTCATCCTGATCCAGGTGGTGGGGATCATCCTGGTGGTGGCGCTGCTGACCATCCCCTCGGTGATCAGCCTGATGCTCTGGAAGGATCTGCGCGGCGTGCTGCTGGGATCGGTCGGGATCGGCGTCGGCATCACCCTCGGCGGGCTGCTCCTCTCCTTCCAGTACGACCTCCCCTCGGGGCCGGCGATCATCCTGCTCGGGGCGGTGCTGCTGATCGGGGTGTACGGCTGGAAGAAGGTCGTCGCGGCACGCCCCTTGCTGGAACGGTAGACAGCCCGGTCGCGTCTCGCCGAGGGCGCGGCG
This sequence comes from uncultured Acidobacteriota bacterium, assembly GCA_963761645.1. Classification (GTDB taxonomy): domain Bacteria; phylum Acidobacteriota; class Thermoanaerobaculia; order Multivoradales; family UBA5704; genus DATARR01. The sequence goes on along the minus strand of CAVXIG010000031.1, from coordinate 25,407 downwards.
ACAGGCTCCGTTTCAATCGCCAGGAGGTGCCCATATGGCCTTATTGACCCGAGAATCGACCAATCCACTCCCACCTGACCACGATCACCCGCGACGAGATCCGAGACCTCCTCCAACTGCCGGGCCGACCCTGCGTTTCGATCTACATGCCGACGGTCCGGGCCGGGTCGGAGACGCAGCAGAACCCTATCCGGCTGAAGAACCTGCTGCGCTCGGTCCAGGAGAAGCTGGCGGAATCCGGCATGGAGAGCGCCGAGGCCGCCGAGCTGATGGCGCCGGTCCGGGAGCTGGTGGACGACCCGACCTTCTGGCAGGAGCTGAGCGAGGGCCTGATCGTCTTCCGCTCCCCGGAGGTCCTGCGGACCTACCGCCTGTCCGACCCCCGTCGAGGAGCTCGCGATGGTGAACGAGCGCTTCCACGTGAAGCCGCTGTTCACCCTGCTCGCGGAGGACCGGCCGTTCTACGTGCTCGCCATCAGCCTCAAGGACATCCGGCTGATCGCCGCGACCCGCAATCACGCCGAGGTGGTGGAGACTCCGGACGTCCCGCACAGCCTTCCCGAGGCCCTGGGGAACCTGACCCGGCAGTACTCGCAGTTCCAGCCCGGCAGCGCCAAGTCGGTTCATCGCTCGCCCGTCTACCACGGCCACGGCACCGGCGAGGACGATCTCAAGGCCGAGATCGTGCAGTTCTTCAACCTGGCGGACAAGGCTCTGATGAAGTACATGGACCGCGAAGCGCCCGTGGTGCTCGCCGGGGTCGAGTACCTCCTGCCGCGCTACAAGGAGACGACGGAGCACCCGCACGTCCTCGACGAGGGGCTGACCGGCAACGCCGAGGGGCTCTCGCCCGAGGAGCTGCGCGACAAGGCCTGGGAGATCGTCGAGCCGGTGCTGAACGCCGACCGGAGCAAGGCCGCGGAGCGCTACGGCGATTTCCTCGGCACCGGCCGCGCCTCCAACCGCTACGACGAGATCCTGCCGGCGGCCCACGACGGGCGGGTCGACACTCTGTTCGTGGCCCGCGGCGTCCGTCTCTGGGGGGCCTACGATGCCGAAGCGCGCAAGGCCCGGCTCCAGGAGAATCAGGACACCCAGCGCAAGGGGAACGAGGATCTCCTCGACCTCGCGGCGATTCTGACCTTCCAGAACGGCGGGCAGGTCTACGCGGTGCCGCAGCAGGAGGTGCCGGGCGGCCAGGCGATGGCGGCGATTTTCCGGTATTAGGAAAAGGCAACACGGACGAACAGCGACGAACACGGACCAGCACGGACGAACACCAAGCGCGGTGGTTTTTTCGTCCTTGTTCGTCCGTGTCTGTCCTTGTTCGTCCCTGTGTCCGTGTTGTCCCTGTTGTCCGTGTGGCTCCGGGTCTGACTTACCGCACCCCGGCGATCCGCGCCACCTGCGTCCAGCGCCGGCGCACCTCCTGATACCCCTGGCGCACCTCGGAGCCGGGCTGGACCTGGGCCATCAGCTTCTCGACCCGGCCCATCGCCGCCACGAACTGCTGAGCCCGCCGGAGGACGTCCGCCTGCTGGTCCGACCTCTTCACATGCGACCAGGTACGGGCGAAGAAGCTCTTGTTGATCCCCTTGTTGAAGTGGTCCGCCTCCTCGGCCAGCGCCTCGATCTCGTCCTTGAGCTGATAGTCCGCCTCGGTCAGCTCGGCGCCGCCGTCCTCCTTCTTGCCGAGGAAGTCGCTGTAGATCTCTCCGAGCTTCTCGCTGGTCTCGACCAGCTCGCCAGCCAGCCGGGGGAGATCCTGGGAGAGGTCGCTGGCCGCGGGCTCGGCCGGCGCCTCCTGGGCGGGAGCCGGTTCGGTTACCGGCGCCGAAGGCTCCGGAACAGGCTCTTCGGCCACGGGCTCCGGGCGTGCGGGCTTTGGGCTCTCCCGGCGCTCGGGCGCGGGCGCCGGGCGCGGCGGCTGGGACGTCAATGGGACCGGGGTGGCCGCCGCCAGCGTGGTCTCCGGCTGGGCGGGCGCGGGTTTCGCCGCCTCTGGAACCGGGGCCGCGACGCGCTGCGCGGAGTCCTCCACCGGTGCCGGGCCCCGCGGAGCAGGGCGACGGCCGCGGCCGCCAGCACCAGTCCGGCCACGATCGCGGCGAGCTTCCAACCCCGTCTTGCTCACCGGCCGGTACGAGGTCCCCGGGACGGGGGGTGCGGCTGGGGTTGGCGGAGCCGTCGGCAGCCGCGGCCGGTCGGTCTCGATCGTCTCGGCGGAGACCCGGGGCACGGCGGCCGGGCGCGGCGGCAGGATCAAGGTCGGCAGGTCTTCGACCGGCTCTTCCAGGGGGAGCGGCCCCAGCCCGGCGAGGGCGGTCCGGAGCTCGCCGGCAGTCTGGAAACGGGCGTCGGGGCTCTTCTCCAGCGCCTTGAGGACGATCCGGTCGAGCCCTTCGGGGATCTCCGCCACCAGCGAGCGTGGGGGCGCGGGCGGATCCTCGATCTGCGCCTTGAGGATGGCGAAGTCGGTCGGGCCCTCGAACGGCACGCGACCGGTGAGCATCTGGTAGAGCACGACGCCGAGCGCGTAGAGGTCGGTGCGGCGGTCCACCTCCTCGCCGCGGATCTGCTCCGGGGCCACGTAGCGCAGCGTGCCGATCAGCAGCCCGGTGCGGGTCAGGTGGTTGCTCCCCGGCACGCGGGCGATCCCGAAGTCCATCACCTTGAGGGCGCCGGCCTCGGTGAACATCAGGTTGTCCGGCTTGAGGTCGCGGTGGATGATCCCCGCCCGGTGCGCCTGCTCGATCCCCTCGAGGGCGGTCGAGAGCAGCGGCACGGCCCGCCGCCAGGGCAGCGCCCCCTCCGCCGCCAGCACCGCCGAGAGCGTGCGGCCGCGCACGTACTCCATGGCGAGGAAGAGCTCGCCGCCGTCGTGGAAGAAGCTGTAGATGGTGGCGATCGCGGGGTGGCTCACCCGCGCCAGGATCTTCGCCTCGGAGCGGAAGCGCTCGACGATCTCCGGATCGCGCGCCAGCTCGGGGCGGATGGCCTTGATCGCCACCTCGCGCTCCAGCATCTCGTCGACGGCCCGATAGACGGCGCCCATGCCGCCTTCGCCGATCTTCTCGAGGATCCGGTAGCTGCCGACCACCCTGCCGACCATGTTGTTCCTCCGTGGAAGGAACGAGTCTATCGCGGCGGAGCCCTCAATTCGGCCCGGAGCTTGCAAATCCCGTCCGCTCGGAGGTGCTTGCGATGGCTGAAATCAACCGGCAACGAAAGAAGGGCATCCCCGTCTGGGTGCTGCTCCTGGCCCTGATCGTGATCGCGCTGCTCGTCTGGTTCTTCGTGGCGAACCCCAAGCGCGAGTACGCGGCCAGGCCCGAGAACGTGATCGAGCTGAGAGCGCCGGCGCCGCCTCTACGGGGCCTCGGGACGCAACAGGTCGATCGTCAGCTCGCGGTCGGATGACAGGTCGATCATCCTTTCGAAGCTCCGGTTATGCCCGTCGTCCTGGACATGGAGGCGGTATCTCCCGGCGGGGAGCCGGCTGAACAGATAGGGGCCGGCGTTGCTGAGGTCGGCCATCCCGATGATGTCGTTGGTGTTGGATTGCCAAAGCACCATCCTGAGCAGGACCGGCTCCTCGCCGCTGGTGAAGCGGACGGCGAGGCTAAAGTCCCCCAGGATCTCGAGATCCTGGGTCGCCGCGGTCTGCCCGGGCTCCAGCTTCACCCGGTCATACCGCTGGACCGAACCTCCCTCCATGTCGATGTTCGCGCTCACAGACCACTCTCCAGGGCTCAGGTTGTCAAAGCGATAGGTACCGTCGGCGGAGACCTGACCGTTACGGGAGAGCGATCCTGCCGTGGCGCTTACGAAGGTTGCCACCTCTCCCGGATGCAGGCCGAGGAGCCGGCCGCTGAGGCGGCTGCGGGGCTCGAGGCGGATCTCCAGACCCTCCATCGGGTGGGCCGCGATCGTCAGCGGCGTTTTCAGGACGGTGGGGGCGTAGTCCATCGCCTCCGCTACCACGGAGTATCGCCCCTCCGGGACCTGAATCCGGAAGGCTCCTCCGGAGCTGGAGCTGGCCTTCGCCTCAAAGTCCTCCACGCAGGTGGGAGCCTCCTTGTCGACGTTACGGAGGGTGACTTCCGCGCCCTCGACCGGATTGCCGTCCGGCGCCAGGACCATTCCCTGGACCTCCACCGAGGAAGAGGCCGTGAGATCCAGGACGGTTTCCTGCTCTCCAGACTCCAGGGCTATCCTGGCGGCGGCGCAATGTTGCTCGTTATCCTGCGCCGTGACGATCCAGTCGCCGGGGACCAGACCGGCCATCCGGTACTCGCCGTTCCGACTCACCGGAGATGTGAAGGAATTCTCACCCTGGCGAGCTGCCACGAACACGTCCGCCCGTCTCTCCGGATCAAAGCCCAGGATGTGTCCGCTGAGGCGCGTGAGGCGCGTGCCGGGTTCGAGCCGGATCTCGAGAGGGGCCGGGAACGCCGCGGCCGGATCGAGCCGCAGGAGTTTTTTCTGGTAGTCCAGCTTCTCGATCGTGATACCCAGGGGTTCATCCCCCGAAAGACCGCGCCGGAAGCTCAGCCGGAAGGAGCCGTCCGGGGCGGTCGAGACGCCTTCCACCGCCGCCTTCAGCGCCGCGGGATACTCGATCGAGAAGACGGCGTCCGAGACCGGCGCGCCGCCCGGACCGGTCACGCGCCCCCGGATCTCGCGGATCTCGTCGTCGTCGAGAATCAGGTCCGGCCGCCGGTTTTCGCCGCGAGCGACCGCGAGCTTGCGCCGCGCCTGGCCGGACGGGTGGCGAACCTCCATCGTCTGATCTCCAGCCGCGACGCCTACGATGCGGTAGCGCCCCTCGCCGTCGGTAAGAGCCTGCGTGCCGTAGCCCATCAAGACTTCGGCGCCGGCGGCGGGGAGGCCCCTGGCCGTGAGGACGCGCCCGGAGACGATCTCCCCCAATTTCAGAACGATCTCGACCTTCCCCGGGCTCTGTGGGGAGTACACGGCCCCTTGCCCCAGATATCCCACCGCTTCGGCCCAGACGCTCATCGTTCTCGGCCCTGTCAGCTCGAACGTGAAGCGCCCCTCACGGTCGGACAGGGTGACGAGCTCGTCGCTGGAAGGCCGCGGAGAACAGGGGTGCCACCCCGGCCATCCCTCGGAAAGCACCCCCGGCTCGGCGGGGACCCCGTAGGCGTTCACAGCGCTCCTCAGATGGATTTTGGCCCCGGCGACCGGCAGACCCCGGTCGTCGATCACCCGTCCGGTGAGCGGAGGAGGCGGCGGCGTCAGGACGATCCGGTTCAGGGCCGAGGGCTGGGGAGTGAACCGGACGGAGGGCAGGTGCTTCCAGCAGACCTCCAGATCCCCCGGCTCGAAGCGGGGGATCTCGAACCGTCCGTCTGGACCCGTCACGGCCGCCGGCTGGCCCCCAGGAGGCATGGTCATGAGCCAGCGGTCTTTCGCGGATCGGGCCCAGACCCGTGCTCCGGCCAGGGGATTTCCCTTGGAGTCGACCACCTTGCCGGCGACGATCGGGACCTTGGGCAGCCGGAACGTGCCGAGCGCGACCTGGCCGCCATTCGGTGGAGTCAAGATCCCGTTCTCCGCCAGGACGGTGAAGCCTCTCTGAGAAATTCCCAGAGAGAGCCAGCAGTCCGCCGGGACATCGAGGATCCGGAACTGGCCGTCCGGGCCGGAGGTGGCCTGCCCGAAATTCGCCCGGGACGGGTCGGCCCCATTACAGGGTTCGAGGAAGCCCGGAATCCGGAACAGGTCGGCTCTGTCACCGAATCCGGGGACGAGCAGCTCGACGCGGGCCCCCTCTACGGGCCGTCCGGTCTCGTCCACCACCTTGCCACTGGCCCAGGCCGTCGGTTGAACGGCTCCCGCCGCGCTCGGCGGGGTTGACCAAAGGCTCAGGAGGAGAAGGCACAGTGAGCTCGTCCCCGGCGCGCTCATCGGTCTCCTTCGGGTCCCGGGATTTCCACCACCACCTCCCGGTCCGAGCTCAGCTCCACGGGCTGGTCGGTCAGCACCTTGTCTCGATCCGCCATCACCTGAATCCGGTATCTGCCTTCACGTAGCCTGGGGATGTGAAAGGCTCCATCACTTTTCTGTGACAGCCGATCCAGGAGAGGTCCGCCGTCGGCGGAGAGCAGCCTCAAAGTAGGCCCGCCATCCGTTTCCGCCCCGGCCAGACGGACCGTCAGCGTCCGGTCACCGAGGGCGAGGTCCAGATCGAGAACGGCCTCCGGGACTTCGGGCGTCAGTGTAAGGTGACTCTGGACTTGCCGAATACTGCTCAATACCCCAGGTTCGAATTCGGAGTGGTTGGGTTGGAGCCGTGCCGTGACCGACCAGTCTCCGGGTTCGAGATCCTTGAACCGGTAGCACCCGTCCGCCTGGGTCGAAAACGACTTGGTGATGTTCTGACGGGAAGCGTCGACCTGGAGATACTCGCCCGGGAGCAGGCCCGGGGTGCAGCCGTGGAGCGCCACGCCCTTTTTCAGGTGGACATCAATTCCCTCCAAAGGGGCGCCCGCCACCGTAATCGGGGGCAGGTCGATGTGCCAGTTGTCTTCGGTTGACGCAGAGGGTCCATACGGCGCAGAGACCTCGACCGTGTAGGAGCCGTTCTCCAGCAGGATCTCGAAGGAGCCGTCCCCCTGGGTGAAGACACGATCCGAGAAGGATTCCGCTCCGGCAAAACTGAGCGTTGCGCCGGCGATCCCCTCGCCGTCGGGTCCGAAGACCCGGCCGCGGACCGGAAACTGGCTCCCGAAGGAGAGATCGAGGGTCGCGTTGTCCTGGCCGCGCCGCAGCGTCACCCGGCTTTCGACGACCCTCCGTCCGGCAATGGCGCTCACGTTCCATTCGCCGGGGCCGAGGTCGACGATCCGATAGGTCCCGTCCGGGGAGACGCTGGCGCGGGGGTAGGGGAAAGATTCATTGATCGCGGAGATCTGGACGTTCCTGAGCTGCTCCGGACCGAGATGGAGGATACGTCCGGACAAGGTGAGCGCCCGCTCGAGCCGGATCACCGCCGCTTTCGCCGGAGCCTCGCCGCACGGGACGTTCTGCGAGCGGTACGCGGCGTAGCCGTCCTTCCAGACGGAGAAACCGCAATCGCTGCTCCCGGCGACCGTCTCCACCGCGAAGGAGCCGTCCGGGGCAGTGAGATGCTTCTTTCCATCGAGCGCACTTCGGATCTCGACCTCCGCGCCCGCGACCGGCTCGCTCGCGGGACCGATCACCCGGCCGCGGATCTCCAGGGTCGCGATGGGCAAGAGTTGCAGGTCGAGATGGTTCTCCACGTCCTTGATGGCGACTGTATCCTCCACATTATTGAACCGGTCGCCGCGTGCTAAGAGGTGGCACGTTCCTCCGGGGGTGAGACTCCCTACACGGTAGCGCCCGTCAGGACCCGTCGAAGTGTTCGATTGGCCTCCCTGGCAGCCCAGGTAGATGCTGACGCCAGGCACCGGATCTCCGGTTTCCGTGCGGACCTGGCCGACGAGGGAGGCGGCGCCCCGCCGGAGGACGATGTCGAGACTCCGGAGGCCACTTGTCCCTCCGAGCTCGACCCCTTGCTGTGTGTACGGCAGGAAGTCATCCGCGGAAACCCAGACCCCGAAGACACCCTGCCTGATGGGCTCCAGGACGAACCGCCCCTCCGCGTCCGTGACGGCCGAGGCGTTGCTGTCGGTCTGCGGGCAGGGATCGTAAAAGTCGACGACGTCGCTGGGGGGCCCCAAGTACATCCCTGCCGAAACCTGGGCGCCCGGAACGGGGTGTCCCTCCGGATCCACGATCCGGCCGGGAATGCGTCCGGAGGAGGGCAGGATGATCCGGAGAGGCTGGGCAAGATCGTCGAGCGTCCACATGAATCGAGAGCGGTCGCGCCGGCAGGCATAGAGCTCGAAGCTGCCCACCTTCTCGACCGGAATCGAGAACTTCCCGTCGGCTCCCGTGACCTGCCGCGGACCTCGCTGGAGGAACGCGTAGCCCTCCCGGGGTTCCGAACCCCGGATCCAGATGGCGGTATTCGCCAGCGGCCGGCCTTCGCCGTCGACCACGATCCCATCGAACTTCCTGCCAATCTCCAGGGTGAGCCTGCCGACATCCGCCGCTCTGGCGGCGTCCGGCACGACGACTCCCTTCAGGGTGAAGGGAGCGAAGGCTGGATGATCGATCCGCAACTCGAACCAGGAGGCCGGCAGGCCGCGCACCTCGAAACGGCCGGCCGGGCCGGTGCGGGCACGGTAGATCTTCTCGTCCTGGGAGCATCCACACGAGGGCGGAAATCCCGCAGGTGTCCGCGTCATCTCGACCTTGGCGTCCGCGACGGGCCTCCCTTTCCCGTCCACCACCAAGCCCACCACGCCCCCGGTCGCGGCGCCGCTTGGGAACGGGAAAAGAAAAGCGACCAGCAGCAGGGGGAGGCTGTCAGCAGCAAGGCATCGCGGCATTCGCATAAGTCTGGGATCTCCTGGTTTACCAGGACTACAGCAAGAGTGATTCCATCCCCTTCTCCGAGGGGAACGGACCCGAAAGAGGGGGGTGAATCCAAGACCGTGGACACCGATGTCCAACTTCGTGGATCGAATTTGCGATTCGGTGTCAAAAAAACCGGGGCTGCGGCAACTTACTACTGAGTGGCTTTCGCGAGGGAGGCCGGCCGCCCGCCGGTCCTCTTGCGAAGCCTCCTCTCATTCATGGCTCGTGACGAATGTCGCGAGCCTCTTTTTTTGGCCTCGCAGCCCGAGCCTGACCTCAGGAGCCGGTTTCTCCGAGGCTCTTGAGGACCGCCTCGACCAGCTTCTCCGAAAGCCAGACCCCCTGCCGCTGAAGCTCTCTCAGTAGAGGAGAGACCTCGACCAGGAAGCCGCGCCGCTTGGATTCCGCGAGAATGCCGAGCGTCCCCCGGACGGCCAATCCGAGGCGCTCGGCCGCGAGGCGCGCCTGCCTGTCGTCAGAGAGGAGGCATTCAGCCCGCCGGTTCAACCCCAGCCAGATGGCGGCCGCCTCTCCTGGATCGAGCTCGGACCGCAGGAGGCGGAAAAGGTCCGCGTCCGGTTCGTGCGGCTCGACGTCGATCCACGTGGCGCCTTGAATCTCCATGCTTCCTGGGCGTCCGGTTCCAGCCCTGACCACCTCGTCATAAACGAGGTCGGGGATCAGCACGCGCCTATAGAGGGAAGGCAGGAGGTCGATCTTACCGAGCAGGCTGAGATGGATGAGAGGGCCAGCGTCCGCGATGACCGTCACGAACCGAGCTCTCTCGCCAACTCGTCGTCGTCGAAGTCAAAAGGAGTGATGTGATGCTTCCCCATCAGGAGGAGGAAGTCGGCAAGCGGAACGCCAGCGAGCTCGGCTGCCTTGCCATGTCCCAGTCGGCGACCACGAACCTCTTCCAGGAGCCAGAGGACCCGCATCTCCTGGGCGATCTCGCGAGGGTTCCAGGATCGGTGCTGGAAAGCATCCTCGGGGATCTCGACCTGAACCGTTCGTGCCGCTGCCGATGCTCTGCCCATAAGCTAAGTATACTCCCGACACCCGGCCGAGACTCTGAGGGACAGCCCGGACACCTGTCCGCCCGCCCGCCGGACACCTGTCAACCGGACGGCCGCCCGGACGCCTGTCCGCAATCGTAAATCACTGGAATGGATAGGTTTATGGATTCAATCCGCGATGGCACACCGGTTGCCTATAAGGGCCGGCATGATCCAAGAAACCGATTCCATGGACCAAGTCATCCCGAAGGCGCCGGGGCTCTCCCGGCGCGTGAAGATCGGGCTGGGGGTGGTCGCCGCTCTCGCGGCGCTGATCGCGGCCCTGGCCCCTTCGCTCCAGCGGTGGGCGCGGGCCGATCAGTCGGTCGACCTCGACCGGGTGCAGGTCGGGACCGTGGTGCGCGGCGACCTGCAGCGGGACGCCTCCACCCAGGGGCGCGTCGTCGCCGCCAACCACCCCCGGCTGTATAGCCCGGCCCAGGGGATCGTCTCGCTGGCGGTCCGCGCCGGCCAGGCGGTCAAGGCCGGCACCGTGCTCGCCACCATCGAGAGCCCGGACCTGAAGTCGCAGCTCGCCCAGGAGCAGGCCCGGCTGCAGTCGATGGAGTCCGACCTCGCCAGGAGCGACCTCGCCGCCCGCCAGCAGAACCAGGGGGACGAGCAGACCGTCAAGCTCCGGCGGGTCAGCCTGGAGGCCGCCCGCCGCGATCTCCAGCGGGCCGAGAAGCTCCACGCCGACGGCCTGCTCAACATCGTCGACTACGAGCGCAGCCGCGACGCCGTGCGCATCGCCGAGGTCCAGCTCGAGCAGGCGGACAAGGGCGGAAGCCTCGGCCGCGAGTCGCGCGACTTCGAGGTGCAGGACCGCCGGCGCCAGGTCGAGCGCCAGCATCTGGTGGTCGCCGAGCTCGAGCGCCGGGTGGGGGAGCTGACCATCCGCGCCCCGTTCGACGGCCTGATCGCCACCGTCGACGCCCAGGACCGCGACGCCGTGCCGCCGAACGCGCCGCTGCTGACCATCGTCGACCTCTCGAAGTTCGAGATCCAGGTCGAGATCCCCGAGTCCTACGCCGCGGAGGCCACGGCCGGCACGCCGGCGGCCATCTCCTACGGCGGCCGCGAGGTCCCGGGCACCCTGACCGCCGTCTCGCCGGAGGTGCGGGCGGGGCAGGTCGAGGGGACCGTGCAGTTCCAGGGGGGGATGCCGCCAGGGCTGCGCCAGAGCCAGCGGGTCTCCGTGCGGCTGATCTTCGAGACCCGCCCCAACGTGCTCAAGGTTCCCCGCGGCCCCTTCCTCGAAGGGGGCGGCGGACGCAAGGCCTACGTCCTCGCCGACGGCCTCGCCACCCTGCGGCCCATCCGGGTCGGCGCCACCAGCGTCTCCGAGGTGGAGATCGTCGAGGGCCTGAAGGAGGGGGACCGCCTCCTCCTCTCCGACATGGACCAGTTCAACGGCGCCAAGACCGTCCTCGTGCGGCGCTGAAGCTCAATTCATCAGAAGCAATCAGGGAGACCGCCATGCCGATGCTGAAAATGCAGAACGTATCCAAGATCTACCGTACCGGGCTGGTCGAGACCCGGGCGCTGCGCGAATTTTCGCTGGAAGTGGAAGCGGGGGAGTTCGTCACCATCACCGGCCCCTCGGGCTCGGGGAAGACGACGTTCCTCAACGTCTCGGGGCTGCTCGACGCCTTCGAGGAGGGGACCTACACGCTCGACGGCCTCGACGTCTCGCGCCTCTCGGACCGCGAGATGTCGCGCGTCCGCAACGAGAAGATCGGCTTCATCTTCCAGGGGTTCAACCTGCTGCCGGACCTCGACGTGTTCGACAACATCGACGTCCCCCTGCGCTACCGGCGCCTGCCGGCCCGCGAGCGCAAGGAGCGGATCGAGAAGGCCGTCGCCATGGTGGGGCTCTCCTCGCGCCTCCGCCACCTGCCGGCACAGCTCTCGGGCGGCCAGCAGCAGCGGGTGGCCATCGCCCGCGTGCTCGCCGGCGATCCCAAGCTGATCCTGGCCGACGAGCCCACCGGCAACCTCGATTCCGCGATGGCGCGCGAGATCATGGAGATCCTCGAGCAGGTCAACGAGGCCGGGACGACGATCGTCATGGTCACCCACAACCCGGAGCACGCGGCGCGCGCCCACCGGCAGCTCCACATCGCCGACGGCCGGCTGGTCGACTTCGAGCGGATCGCGCCGTTCCCCCTCAACAAGCCGCAGGCGGCGGCCGCCCTGGTGGCGGGATAAGGAGGACGCCATGCTGCTCTACAACGTCCGCCTCGCCTGGAAGAGCGTCCAGCGGTACCCGGTGCTCTCGGCGCTGATCCTGCTCGGCATCGCCCTGGGCGTGGGCGTCTCCACGACCTTCATCACCGCCTATCACGTCCTGGCGCGGGACCCCGTCCCGGGCAAGAGCGACTCCCTCCACTACGTGCGGATGGACTCCTGGGGAGCGGCGGACAGTCCGTTCCGCCAGGAGCCGCCGCCGCTGATCACCTGGCGCGACGCGCAGGAGCTGCTGAAGAGCCGCATCCCGGCGCGCAGCACGGCCACGTTCAGCTCCCGGGCCACCGATCTTCCCGCCGGACGGCGTGCGCCCCTTCCGCGAGGGGGTCCGCCTGGTCACCGCGGATTTCTTCCCCATGTTCGCCGTGCCCTTCCGCTACGGCGGGCCCTGGAGCCGGGAGGCGGACGCCAAGCCGGAGTCCGTGGCGGTGATCAGCTCGGCCCTCAACGACCGTCTGTTCGGCGGCGCCAACAGCGTCGGCCGCACGATCCGGCTGGAAGGTCACGATCTGCGGGTGGTCGGCGTCCTCGGTCCCTGGCGTCCGCGGGTGCGGGCCTACGGCCTGATGGGCGATCCGCTGGGAGCGCCGGAGCCGGTCTTCATCCCCCTGCAGCTCGCGGGTCCGATGGAATTCCAGATCGCCGAGATGCAGATGAACTGGCGGACCCCGCAGCCCGGCGAGGAGAGGCTCCCCTACGCCTCGCAGTTGATGGTGAACGAGGTGCTGTTCCTGGGGTTCTGGGCGGAGCTGCCGGACGCGAGGAGCGTCCAGGCCTACAAGGCCTACATCGACGCCTACGTCTCCGAGCAGAAGCGGCTCGGCCGCTTTCCGCACCCGCCCAACAACCGGGTGACCCCGCTGCTCGACCTGATGGCGGAGTTGCGCGTGGTGCCCCCCCAGACCAAGGCCCTGGCGGTCATCTCGCTGCTCTTCCTGGTGGTGTCGGCGCTGAACCTCATCGGCCTCTTCCTCGGCAAGTTCCTGGCCCGGGCCTCCAACGTGGGGGTGCGCCGCGCCCTGGGAGCGAGCCGGTGGACGATCTTCGTCCAGCACCTCGTGGAGTGCGAGCTGATGGGGCTGGCCGGCGGCTTCCTGGGGGTGCTGCTCTCGGTGGCCGGCCTCGCCGTCCTCAACCGCGTCTACGGCGACGGCCCGGAGGGCGTGGCGTTCTTCCAGCTCGACGTCCCCATGGTCCTCGCCGCCGTGGCCCTGTCGCTCCTGGCCGGGACGATCGCCGGCCTCTATCCCGCGTGGCGGATCTGCGCCGTTCCGCCCGCCCGTCACCTGAAGAGCCAGTAGGAGGCCGCCATGGAATTCGGACCCATCTTCCGTTCCCTCCTGCGCAACCGCGCGCGGGTCATCCTCATCGTCGTCGAGGTGGCGCTGACGCTCGCCATCGTGGCCAACTGCCTGAGCCTGATCCTGGATACGCGCGCCCAGCTCGCCAGGCCCTCCGGCTTCGACGACGAGCACATCGCCGTTGTCCAGAGCAACCCGTTCGACGACCGCCTGCGCGACCCGGCCGCCCTCGACCGGCTGGTGGATCAGGACCGCCGCGCCCTGCGGGCCGCTGCCCGGCGTGCGCGCCGTCACGCCATACCAGCCTGCGGCCGTGGGAGAGGAGCGGCCAGATCACCGCGGTCCGCGTGCCGGGCACCCACGGCGAGGCCTTGCGGACCCAGCTCGCGGAGACGGACCCCGGCCTCTTCGCGACCCTGGGCATCGCCATCGTCCCAGGGCCGCGGCTTCACCGAGGCTGAGTACGATCATGGGGCCGACGCCCCTCCCGACGAGGTGCAGCCGGTGGTGATGAGCCGCGCGCTCGCCGATCAGCTCTATCCGGGCGGCGGCGCCGTGGGCAAGCAGGTCGCCTACCCCGACGAGTCGCAGCGTTTCCTCATCGTGGGGATCGTCGACCGCTTCTACAACCCGTTCGGCGACCACTCCGAGAAGGCCATGTTCCTCCCCGCGCGGTCGGTGAGCTTCGACAGCGGCTCGCACTATCTGGTCCGCACCGCGGGGGACCCCGGGCTCATGCTCCGCCAGCTCGAGAAGAGCCTGCTCGGGGTGGAGAAGGGGCGTTTCCTTCGCCTGCGCACGACGGTCGAGGACCGCGACGAATTCCACGGCCGCGACCGGCTGCTGGTCGCCTCCCTCAACGGCGTCATGGCGCTGCTGGTGCTGGTGACGGCGCTGGGGATCGTCGGCCTGACCTCGTTCTCGGTGGCCGAGCGGCGGCGTCAGATCGGCACCCGCCGCGCCCTCGGGGCCGACCGGATGGCGATCGTCCGCCACTTCCTGCTGGAGAACTGGATGGTGACCAGCTTCGGCGTCGTGCTCGGGGTGGCGCTCGCCTACGGCCTGAACTTCGGGCTCGTCACCTGGGTGGCGGGAGCGCGGCTCAGCCCCGCCATGGTCGCCGCCGGCGCCCTGGCCCTCTGGGCGATCGGCCTCGGCGCGGCCCTCGGTCCCGCCCTGCGCGGCGCCCGCGTGCCGCCGGCGATCGCGACGCGGAACGTGTAGAGAAGGAAACGCAGGGGCGTGTCAGGCGCCCCTGCGGTGCCGTCTAGATTCCGACACCTGCGCGCAGCCGATCATGGGGCAGGCGATGACTCCCGCTGTCGTTGCACTGACAGGTGATGCAGCACTGCGAGCCGTCGGCGTAGGTCGTGCACACCGGGCACGAGTGGTAGGGGCCACCGCCGCCGAGGAAGCCGGCCTGGGCGCTGGGAGCCGTGAGCGAGGCCGTGGCGGCGAGAGCGAGGGCCAGGAGCAGCATCTTTTTTCGCATCAATACCTCTTAGTTGAATCTGCCCTCAGGCCGGCGGACAGTAGTGGTTGGTACAGGCGAGGATGTGGTTCTGCGCATCGCAGACGCAGCTCACGCAGCACTGCGAGCCGTCGGAGTACGTGGTGCAGATGGGGCAACTGTGAGTCCCGCCGGCCATGGCGGCCCGGGGAGTGGAGAGCGAGCCCGCGAGCGCCGCGAGCGACAGGGCCAGGAGAAGCATCTTCTTGCGCATCCTTCACCTCCGTTCGACGGGTGAGGAGTGATATCGACACCCATGCATTTCAGTGCTTCCCAGCAATCGTGGAGGGACAAAACGAGGTGCGATTCGACGTGACGATCCAGGCGGCGGGGTATAAATAAGGGGTGGCCATGCTCAAGGTCCTGATCGTCGAAGACCAGCCCGCCGTCGTCACCGCCCTCCAGGTTCTCTTCGAGATCCGCGGCATGGCCTGTGCCGTCGCCCGCTCGCCCGAGGAGGCGCTGCGGCGGCTCGACGCCGACGGGGCTCGCTCCGAGCCGGAGATCGGCGTCGTCCTCCAGGACATGAACTTCAGCCCCGAGGCGACCTCGGGCGAGGAGGGGATCGCCCTCTTCCGCGAGGTGAAGAAGCGGGACCCGGGGCTCCCCGTCCTCCTGATCACCGCCTGGACGTCGCTCGAGACCGCCGTCCAGCTCGTCAAGGAGGGGGCGAGCGACTACCTGGCCAAGCCCTGGGACGACGAGAAGCTCCTCGCCTCGGTGCGCAATCTCCTGCGCCTGCGCGAGCTGCAGCTCGAGAACGCCCGCCTGCGCGGCCGGGCGCGGCGGAGCTGGGAGGACCTCGCCGAGCGGCACGACCTCTGCGGCGCGGTCTGGGCGAGCGAGAAGATGCACGCCGTGGTCACCCTCGCCCTGCAGGTGGCCCGCGGCGAGATCCCGGTGCTGATCACCGGCCCCTCCGGCGCCGGCAAGGAGAAGCTGGCCGAGATCGTCCAGGCCAACTCGCGGCGCAAGGAGCGCCCGTTCGTCCGCGTCAACGCCGGCGCGCTCCCCGACGAGCTGCTGGAGAGCGAGCTCTTCGGCGCCGAGGCCGGCGCCTACACCGGCTCCACCCGCCGGCGGATCGGCCGCTTCGAGGCGGCGGACGGCGGCACCCTGTTCCTCGACGAGATCGGCAACCTCTCCGCCTCCGGGCAGGCGAAGCTCCTGCGCGTGCTCCAGAGCGGCCAGTTCGAGCGCCTGGGGAGCAGCGAGACCCGGCGGGTGGACGTGCGGCTGATCTGCGCCACCAACGCCGACCTGCGCCGGGAGATCGGCGCCGGCCGCTTCCGCGAGGACCTCTTCTACCGCCTGAACGTCATCGAGCTCGCCGTGCCGCCGCTCGCCGACCGCCCCGAGGACGTGATCCCGCTCGCCGAGCGCTTCCTGCGCGACCTCTCGCCGGCGCCCACCGGCGCCCTCTGGCGGCTCGATCCGCCGGCCCGCGAGCGGCTGGTCCGCTACTCCTGGCCGGGGAACGTGCGGGAGCTGGAGAACACCCTGCGCCGGGCCGTGCTGGTCTCCGCGCGGCGACACCATCCGCGCCGAGGATCTGGGCCTGGGCGCCTCGCCGTTCTCCGCCGGCCCAGCCCTCGCCGCCGAGGCGGACGAGATGGGGCTGGCCGAGCGGGTGAAGATCGAGCGCGCTCTTGAAGAGGCCGGCGGCGTGGTGGCCAAGGCCGCCGAATCGCTCGGCCTCTCCCGCCAGGCGCTCTACCGCAAGATGGAGAAGCACGGCCTCGCCGTCGAGCGGCGGCTGCGCGGATGAAACGATGAACAGATGAAGCCCCTCCGCTTCGCGTCGCGCGTACGCCTCGCCTTCTTCCTCGGGCTGCTCGCCGTGGTCGCCGTCTGCATGGCGGCGGCCTACTGGTTCCCCTCCCCCTGGACGGTCCTGCTGGCCGCGGTGGGCTTCGGCCTCCCCCTGGGATGGTGGATCCTCGACCGCACGCTGATCCCGGCCACCCGCGTCCTCCAGGCCTTGCGCGACGGCGTCCAGGGGTACCGCGACCACGACTTCAGCCTCAACCTCGCCGCCGACCGCGGCGACGAATTGGGCGAGCTGGTCGAGCTCTACAACGCCGTCGGCGACGTGCTGCGCGACGAGCGGAGCGCCCTGATCCAGCGCGAGATGCTGCTCGAGACCGTCTTCGAGGCGACGCCGACCGCCATCGTGCTCACCGACTCGCGCGGCCGCATCCTCTTCGTCAACCGTTCCGCCCGCGAGCTGTTCGTGACCCGCGGCCGCTACGAGGGGCGGGCCTTCGCCGACATCCTCGCCGAGTGCCCGGAGGGGCTGCGCGAGGCGCTCGCCAGCGGCCGGGACTCGCTCTTCTCCCTCGACCAGGGGGGCGAGGAGGAGGTCTTCCACGTCGCTCGCCGCGTCTTCGAGCTCAACGGCCGGCGGCACGACCTCACCCTGGTCAAGCGGCTGACCCCCGAGCTGCGGCGCCAGGAGGTGGACGTCTGGAAGCGGGCCATCCGCACCCTCTCCCACGAGATCAACAACTCGCTCGCCCCGATCGCCTCGCTCGCCCGCTCGGTGCGCCTGATGGTCGGCCAGCCGGAGCACGCGGAACGCCTCGGCTCGGCGCTCGACGTCGTCGAGGAGAGAGCAACCCATCTGAAGGAGTTCCTGGAAGGCTACGCCCGCTTCGCCCGCCTGCCGCAGCCGGTCCGGCGGGAGGTGGACTGGGCCCCCTTCCTCGCCGAGTTGCGGCAGGTGGTCCCCTTCGAGCCGGAGGGGGAGCCGCCCGGCGCGCCCGGCCGCTTCGATCCCGGGCAGATGCAGCAGGCGCTGATCAACCTGCTCAAGAACGCCCACGAGTCCGGCAGCCCGCCCGCGGAGGTGCGGCTCGCCGTCGAGCCCACGGGGGAGGGGGGCGTGCGCTTCCGGGTGCTCGACCGCGGCACCGGGCTCTCCGACGAGGGGATGAAAAAGGCGCTGCTCCCCTTCTATACCTCGAAGCCCGGAGGCTCGGGTCTCGGCCTGCCGCTCTGCCGCGAGATCGTCGAGGCCCACGGCGGCCGCCTCCGCATCGAGCGCCGGGCGGGCGGGGGACGGCGGTGGTCTGCTGGATTCCGGGGTAGCCCGGCCCGAGCCCCGTGCTATTCTTCCGCGCCGTTCCTGAAATGCAGGCGGCCGAGAGCCTGTTGGGATAGGAGATCAGCCGCCGCGAGGGCTGATCTCAAGCGACACCGACCTGAAATCAAACTCGAACTGGAGACCCACCGTGTCCCTGGCAAGCTGGTTCCGCAATCTGATCTCCCCTCCCGCACCGAGGAGCCGAAGGCCCCGATCGGCCGCAACGACGTCTGCTGGTGCGGCAGCGGCAAGAAGTACAAGAAGTGCCACCTGAAGAGTGACGAGATCAAGCGGGTGGAAGCCTCCTACTCCGCCCACGTCAGCACCCGCAACCAGATGGGCGACGGCGTGATGCCGGGCAGCGGCAAGAAGAAGCCGGCGCGGGCGCCCGAGGCGGCGCCGACCCCCGCCGAGCGGGGGTGACCCTACTTCGCCGCGGTCTGAACCCTCTGCCCCGGCTCCGCGTACGGCTGGCCGGCCTTCAGGAACGTGTACGGGTTGACCGCCACGCCCGAGGGGTTATAGATGCCGTAATGGAGGTGGGGGGAGGAGATCGCGGCGTTCCCCGAGTTGCCCACGGTGCCGATGATCTCGCCCGCCTCGACCCAGTCGCCGACCGCCTGCGGGCCGAAATCTTCCAGATGCGCGTAATAGAGACGGTAACCGTCGGGGCCGGTGATGGTCACCACCTGCCCGCCGAGCCCCTTCATCCCCTTGAACTCGACGATCCCCTCGGTGGCGCTGCGCACCGGCGTGTTGCGCGGCGCGAAGATGTCGATCCCCTTGTGATGCCGTCCGCCGTCGCGCGCGAAGCCCCAGGTGTTCTGCAGGTGGCTGGCCTGAACGCCGTCGACCGGTATCAGCAGCGTGCGGGGTATCTCCTGCTGGAGCAGCGCCGTGTAGCGCGTGTTGTAGCGCACGGCCGCCTGGCGGCAGCCCGCGAGCGGAAGCACGGTCAGTGCGAGGAGAACGGCGAGACCGAGGAGACGGGGACGAACCATCTTCACCTCCGGGCGAACATCCAAGAGTTACCGGGCGGAAACGCCGGGCGCATTGCGATGCAGGGGTACCCTGACTGCGGCGACCGGCTCTTGCGACGACTTCACCAGCATTCGTGGGACGATCCTACTGCAAAACCGCACAAAATGTCGCTAGTCGCTTAAATATGCTGAGATGACAATTTTCCGCGCCTCTACCCGCGTAATCACGCTTCTCGTTCTCCTCCTCCTGCGGGCCTTCGCGGCTCCCGCCCAGGTGGCTCCGCGGATCGAGGTCGAGGCTCCGCCCGCGCTCGCCGGCACCGCCGCCCAGTTGCGCGCGATCGATCCGTCGCGGCTGACCAGCGTGATGCGGCTGGTGGGGCTCGAGGATCCGGGGGCGCCGATCCGGGTGATCCTGGCGCCGGAGGGGTCCGGCGCCGCGACCGTGGTGCCGCCCTGGGTCTCGGGGTACGCGATCGGGGAGGAGGGGGTGATCGTGCTGCTCCCCGGGCGCGTCCCGAGCTATCCGGACTCCTCGCTCTCGGACCTCCTCGCCCACGAGGTGGCGCACGTGCTGGTCGCCCGGGCGGCGGGGGGGCGGCCGCTGCCGCGCTGGTTCCACGAGGGGATGGCGATGATCGCCGGCCTCTCCTGGGGGTTCGACGACCGCTCCCGCCTGACCCTCGCCCTGCTCGTCGACCGGCCGGTCTCGCTCGCCGCGCTCGACGACCGCTTCGCGGGCGGCCAGGCGGAGGTCAACCGCGCCTACGCGATCTCCGGCTCCTTCGTCCACGACCTCTTCGACCGTTACGGCCAGGGGGTGGCCGGCCGCATCCTCCAGGAGGTCTCCCGCGGCCTCTCCTTCGCGGACGCGTTCCGCGCCGCCACCGGCGACTCGCTCGCCGCGGCCGAGACCTCCTTCTGGGACCGCCAGACCTTCTGGTACCGCTGGGTGCCCGCTGCTCACCAGCTCCGTCACCCTCTGGCTGCTGGTCACCCTCCTCGCCCTCTGGGCCATCAAGCGGCGGCGGCAGCGCGACGCCGCCCGCCGGCGGGTGTGGGACGAGGAGGAAGAGCGCCTCCGGCTGGCCGCCGAGGCCCGGGCCCGGGCCGAAGCCGGCTGCTCGAGCCCGGGAAGGACGAGGGGGGCCAATGGGTGAACTGATCCCTGACTCACACCTTGTTGGCCTTTAATTCCGCCAAGGAGTAATGCGTCCCCCGCCAATCGATGCCGTCGTTCCAGAGGGTGAGGATCATGGCGCGCCAGACGATGTAGAGGAAGAGCAGGGTCGCGATCGGGAGCGCGATGCCGTGCCAGCGGCGCACCTCGGCGAGCGGAGCGTTGATCCAGCAGAGCAGGAAGAGCACCAGCACGCTCGCCAGGTTGAGCCAGCGCGTCGGCCCTGAGGTCAGAAAGAGCGCCAGGAAGGGCCAGACCAGGAGCACGAGCTGGATCACGGTCGAGACGACGACCACCGAGACCCGGTAGTCCACCCCGGAGAAGGCGTTCTTCATCAGCCCCTGGATCAGCTCCCGGACCGAGGCGTACCACTCGACCCGCAGCGCCCCCTGGCCGAACACGAACTCCGGGCGGAAGCCGTTCTTCTTGAGCAGCTTGCCGAGCTTCAGGTCGTCGTCCGGCCGCATCGCGATCGCCCGGTGCCCCCCCGCCGCGTGGTAGGCCGAGGCGCGGACCAGGTTGAAGGCGCCGACCCCGACGTGGGCGGGGCTCTTCGGGTCCTTCACCTTCCAGGGCTTGGTGAACAGGGCGAAGAAGAGCGCGAAGACGCCGATGAACATCTCGAACAGCACGCTCGGCCGCTCGATGCTCGGGGAGGCGGTGAGGTGATCGAGCCCGTCCGCCACCATCGCCCCCACGGCCCGCCGCAGCGCCAGGGGCTCGATCACGATGTCGGCGTCGGTGAAGAGGAGGAACTCGCCAGTGGCTTTGCCGGCGCCGAGCCAGAGGGCGTGGTTCTTCCCCAGCCATCCCGGCGGCAGCTCGCGCACGTGCACCACCCGCAGCCGCGGATCCGCCGCCGCCATGCGGTCGAGGATCTCCCCCGTGCGGTCCGTCGAGCGGTCGTCCACGACGTCGATCTCCAGGTTGTCGTAGTCGAGAGCGAGGATGGAGCGCAGGGCCTCCTCCAGGTTCCGCTCCTCGTTGCGCGCCGGGATCAGGATCGACACCCGCGGCAGGGGGCCGGCGAGAGGCGGCAGATCCTTCAGGAACCGGATCGACCGGTTGCCGCGCTGGATCCGGACCGCGGTCGCGACGTGGAGCACGAGCGTCGCGAGGGCGAGGGCGAAGAGGAAGCGCTCAACGAGGCAGTCCGGCGGGGTAGCTTGCCTCCAGCCGAGTCAGCAGGTCCGGCCGCCAGCCGAGCGTACCCATGACGTCCCGGAGCAGGAAGTCCCAGGGAACGACCCGATCTCCGGAAGGCAGCTCGACATGCGGCGGCAACTCCTGGGATACATGCGCAATCAGCATGGGAGGGCGGCGGTACAGAGGCTCAACGCTGAGCCCCGCCTGTTCGGGAGCGGCGATGAGCTCCTGTGCGATAGCCCATTCCAGATCCGCCGCCGCCAGATAACCCGTCAGATCGGGGGAGACCAGAAAGCCACGGCCCGAGACGAGCCGCGCCGCGGCATCGAGAGTCCAGACCGCCCGTCCGCGCAGAGCGGCCCGGACTTCCTCCAAAGACTGCCGGAGAGGAGCCATGCTCGCCTTTCCTGGCAGCAGGAAAACGTGCGGCACGATCATGAGATCGCCACGGAAGCGGGAATGGCTGCGGCGCACCAAGCTGCGGCGCCGGTAGGCTTCGAGATCGCGTTGATGCCGCTTCCAACGCTCGGCGGTTGTTAGCGGAGCCCCGCTCACTTTTTCTCCGGCTGGACGAGACTCTTCAAGATCGTGAGCCCTCGATCGATGGCCTCGGACATCTCAGAATATCCAATCGGTGGAGACCCGGCGCGCATCACGTCTCCCGAGACCGCCAGACAAGCCGCCTGCGCATCCGCCAGAGCATCCTCCACGCGATCGGGCTCGAACAAGGCCAAAAGCCGGCGGAGATCGCTGAGGAACTCCTCGTCTTCGGCGTTCTCCTCGATCAACAGCAACGCCTGGAGCTTGTCTTTGCTTCCCTTCTCGAGCCGGATCGTCAGCAGCTTGGCGGCCGTCAGGGCTGCGGAAGACATGGCCCGGCCCCGGGTCGGCAACTCGATAATTGATCCAGGGGCTGAAAGAATTTTGCTCAGATCGGAGAACACCATGATCGGGATCGTATTGCCGCCCCCGATTCGATCCATGGCATCATGCAAGGAGTAGCCCACCAGATCCAAGGAGAGCCCTTCCTGCAGGAGAAATGTGCTCGTGCCGGGCTGGTGCTCGAATCCGAGTTGGGCCATCTCCGCGATCAGGCTCGGCTCCTCGGCCCCCGCCCAGTCAGCGTCGACAACGACGTCCACATCTTCTGTCAAGGCAGGAAGAGTTTCGCTAAGGCCGTACAGTCCTGACGATCCGGCGAGGATCAATCGCTCCCCCAGAGGGCTGGAGCGCAGCTTGCTCATTAAGGAGAGAACATCCGATCGTTCCGGGCGGCGCATATGTCTCACCGCCAGCGGAAGATCTTCAGCGCCACCGCGAAGCTCGCCAGCCCCCAGGCGGCGAGGATGGCGAGCTGCGGGGCGACGCCGGCGAGGCCCCGGCCCTCGGTCATGATCCCCCGCAGGGCCTGGTTGAGCGCGGTCAGCGGCAGCGCCTTGATGATCGGCTGCACCACGTCCGGGAAGCGCTCGGAGGAGAAGAAGACCCCCGAGAGGATCCACATCGGCATCAGCACCAGGTTGGCGAGGCCGCTCGCCCCCTCGACCGTGGTCGCCCGCGAGGCGATCAGCAGGCCCATGCCGCAGAACGACATCGCGCCGAGCAGGCAGGTGAGGAGCAGCAGCAGGATCGACCCCTGCACCTCGACGCCGAAGAGGAGCCAGCCGATCCCCACCAGCACGGCCACCTCGGGGAGCAGGAACACCAGCCGGCCGAGGATCTGCGCCAGCAGGTACTGGCTGCGGTGCATCGGCGTCGCCACCAGGCGCTTCAGGATCCGCCGGCTGCGCGCCGTCGTCACCGAGAAGGCGAGGCTCCAGATCCCGGTGCCCATCAGGTTCATCCCCAGCAGGCCCGGGATCAGGAAGTCGATGTAGCGCGACCCCTTCGCGGTCACCTTCTCGGCGCGGACCGCCATCACGTCCCGCCGGCCGCCCGCCCGCTGCAAGGCGTCCTCGGCCTCCAGGCGGGCGATGCGCGAGTCCGGGCGCGTCTCGTCGAAGTGGAAGACCGCCGGCGGCCCCGCCTCGACCAGCAGCGAGATCCGCCCGGTGCGCAGCGCCTCCCGCCCCTCGGCCGGAGCGAACCGCCGGGGGAGGAGCCCGGGGGCGCGCTTCAGGGCGTCCATCGCCCGCCCCGCCGCCGGGTCCGCCTCCGAGACCGCCACCACGCCGACCGGGATCTGGTCCGGCCCCTTGGCGCGGAAGGCGAGGCCGAGAGCGATCGCCAGCAGCATCGGGAACGCGAAGACCCAGAACAGCGCCTCCGGCTCGCGGAGGAACTCCTTCATCCGCGTCGACGTCAGCTCGAACAGGGGGGAGTAGCGGCGGCTGCTCATCGCGTCATCCTCGAAGTCAATCCTCACGCAGAGCCCGCCCGGTCAGCGAGACGAACAGGTCCTCGAGCGTCGCCCGGTGGGTCGAGAGGTTCACCAGCTTCCCCCCGAGCGCTCGATCCGCTCGAGCAGCACCGGCACCGTCTCGGCCAGCGAGCCCACGGGGAGCGACCAGTTCGGACCCCGCCTGTGCGGCTCGGTCACTCCGGGCAGGGCGCGCAGGGTCGCCTCGTCGATCTCCGGCTCGGAGGCGAACTCGATCACGTTCGCCGCGTGCAGCGAGCTGATCAGGTCGGGCGGCGTGCCCAGCGCGATCACCTTGCCGTGGTCGACGATCGCCACCCGGTCGCACAGCCGCTCGGCCTCGTCCATGTAGTGGGTGGTCAGCAGCACCGTGCCCCCCTGGGCGCGGAAGTCCATCACGATCTGCCAGAGCTGCAGCCGGCTCTGCGGATCGAGCCCGGTGGTCGGCTCGTCGAGGAAGAGCAGCTCCGGGTCGCCGACCAGGGCGCAGGCCACCGCCAGCCGCTGCTTCTGCCCGCCCGAGAGCTTGCCCACCCGGGAGTTCCGCTTCTCGTCGAGCGCGAGCCGCGAGAGCACCTCGTCCGGCTCCCGCCCCTCGCGATAGAACGAGCGGAAGAGGCGCACGGTCTCGCGCCACCGTCAGCTTCTCGGTGAGCTGCGTCTCCTGGAGCGAGATGCCGAGCCGCTCGCGCAGCGCCATGGCGTCGCCGCGACCAGCTCGTGCCCAGGACCTCCACCTCCCCGGCGTCCGCCTCGGTGAGCCCTTCGAGGATCTCGATCGTCGTCGTCTTGCCGGCGCCGTTGGGGCCGAGCAGGCCGAAGCACTCGCCGCGGCGCACCTCGAGGTCGAGGCCGTTGACGGCGGTCACGTCCGCGTAGCGCTTGACCAGCCCCTGGCAGCGGACGGCGATGTCGGTTCGTTCAGGCGTCATGGCACCTCTGGAGCCTACACCGGCTTGAAGATCGCCGCCCAGGCCGCGATCCCGCCCAGCAGGGGGAGCAGCCACCAGAGCAGCGTCCCGAGTTGCGGCGCCCTGCGGATCAGCACGATGATGCCGCCGAGCACGAGCCAGATCGCCAGCTTGATCCAGACCCACAGCGGCCAGCTCGCCGGGCTTCCGAGGCCGAGCCGGGCGAGCGTTCCGAAGCCGGCCACCAGCACCAGGAGCAGCGCGATCCCATGCGTGATCCCCGCGAGCTTGCGCCCGTTGCCGCGCTCCACCCCCTCGCGGGACGCGAGCATCAGGGCTCCCAGCGCAGCGAAGACGAACAGCACCCCGAGAATGTGGATCACTTTGTAGGCTTGATAGCTCATCGGTTCCCCTCCCAGGTAAAGGATGGGGCGGATTGTATCGTTGATCGGGGGCCCGTGCCCTCTATGATCCCCCCATGGCTCTCCTCTGCGGCATCGACCTCGGCTCCTTCCGCAGCCCCGAGCTACGTCGCCTGGCTGGAGGACGAGCAGTTCGTCCTCGACGAGTACCTCGCCAGCCGCGAGCACCCCCTCCCTCCCGCTCCCGGCGGCTGGCCGCCCGCGTTCACCGGCATCGACGGGCCGCAGGGGCTGCCGCGCGATAGGGGAGCGCTCCCGCCAGGCGGATCTGCTGGCGAAAGTGCCGACCAAGGTATTGCCGCGCACCCGCGCCGAGCTCGCCGGCTGGCGCCTCTACCGCCCCTTCGTGGAGGCGGGCGTCGAGCTCTTCTGGTCGATCCACGAGCAGGAGCTGGCCTCGATCCTCGGCCTCGTCCCGGTGCCGGGCGGCGAGGGGATCGTCTTCGAGACCTACCCCCGCTACGTCCTCCTCCAGCTCTGGGGGGAGCGCCCGCCGTCGAAGCGAAAAGACCCCGCGGCCTACGTCGATTTCGTCTGGGCGCGCCTGCGCGAGGCCGGCTACCTCTGCGACGGCCCCGTGACCCGTCCCGACCACGTCGACGCCATGCTCTGCGCCCTCGCCGCCGAGGCCTGCCTCCACGACGACGAGCTCCCGGGCGGAACCGTGGGCCTGCCGCCGGTGGTGGACCGCGGCGAGCGGGTGCTGCGGGAGGGGTTCATCGTGGCTCCGGGGCGC
>CAVXIG010000030.1:0-132170 GCA_963761645.1 uncultured Acidobacteriota bacterium | reverse complement strand
ATACCCCCGTGACCCGCTCCCGCCGCCGTCTCGCCGGCCTGCTCCTCGGCCTGCTCCTCACGGTGCTCGCCTCTTCCTTCCTTTACATGTGGGGGATGGCGGCGCTGGAGGGGAAGCCGCGCACCTTCTGGCAGAGCCTGGAGTGGGCGGGGGAGACGCTGAGCACGACCGGCTACGGCGCGGACTCAGGGTGGCACCATCCGGTGATGGTGGTGCTGGTGGTGGCGGTCCAGTTCCTCGGCGTCTTTCTGGTCTTCCTGATCTTTCCGATCTATCTCATCCCCTTCCTGGAAGAGCGGTTCGAGACCCGGCTGCCGCAGGAGGTGGCCGAAGGACCTCGAGGGGCACGTGGTCGTCTACCGCTACGGGCCGGCGGTCGAGACGCTGCTGGAGGAGCTGGCTGGGGCGGACGTGCCGACGCTGGTCCTGGAACAGGACGACTCGGTGGCCCGCCGCCTGTTCGAGAGCGGAGTGCGGATCGTCCACCGCTCCTTGAGCGAGGGGGCGCTGCGGTCGGCGCGGCTGGAGAAGGCGCGGGCGATCATCGCCAACGGCACCGACGACGAGAACGCCGCCCTCAGCCTCTCGGCCCGCCAGCTCGGCTTCCGCGGCACCATCCTGGCGCTGGTCGAGGACCCCTTCCACCGCCGGCCCATGATGCTCGCCGGCGCCACGGCCGTCTTCACCCCGCGGCACATCCTGGGCGCGGCGCTCGCCGCCCGCGCCTCGGCCCGCATCAACCCGCGGGTGGGGGGGATCCAGCAGCTCGGGCGCAACCTGGAGGTGGCCGAGCTGCGGGTGAGCCCCGAGAGCCCGCTCGCCGGCCATACGCTCGACGAGACGGCGATCGGCACGCGCACCGGGGCCACGGTGATCGGCCAGTGGATCGGCGGCGAGCTGGTGGTGCCCGACGGCTCGGGGCTCCGCCTGGCGCCGGACGGCATCCTGGTCGTCGTGGGGAGCCCGGAGAGCGTCGACCGCCTGCAGGATCTCGCGGGGGGCGCGGTGACCCTGCGGCGGGAGGGGCCGTTCGTGGTGGGCGGCGGCGGCGAGGTGGGGCGCAAGGTGGCCGAGCTGCTGCGCGCGGTGGGGGAGGAGGTCAAGCTGATCGACCGCCACCCCGGCCCGGAAGTGGACCTGGTGGGCAACGTGCTCGACGCCCGGGTGCTCGAGGCGGCGGGGGTCAAGGACGCCCAGGCGGTGATCCTGGCCCTGGACACCGACAGCGCCACCCTCTTCGCGACCGTGATCCTCAAGGATCTGGCGCCGGGGGTGCCGGTGATCGCCCGGGTCAACGAGGCCGAGAACGTGGAGCGCATCCACCGCGCGGGGGCCGACTTCGCGCTCTCGATCAGCCAGGTCTCCGGCCAGATGCTGGCCAAGAAGCTGCTGGGCCAGGAGTCGGTCGCGGTCGATCCGCAGCTCAAGATCCTGAAGATCGTCCCCGACGGCCTCGCCGGCCGCCACCCCGCCGCCCTCGCCATCCGCGAGCGCACCGGCTGCTCCGTCGTCGCGGTCGAGCGCGGCGATGACGTCCTCGTCGAGTTCCCCGCCGATTTCCGCTTCAAGCCCGATGACGCCGTCTACATCTGCGGCAGCGGCAACGCGGTGCGCCGGTTCCGGGAGGTCTTTCGGCGGGCGTAGTAGAATCGAAAGAAGACCGGAGGACCGATTCATGAGCGCAGTTCGTCTAGAGATCCCTGAAGAAACGCTGATCAGCTTGAAGACCGACGTGGAGTCCTTCGGCCAGGACCTCAAGATGCTGGGGGCTGTCAAACTCTTCGAATTAGGGAAGCTGTCTTCCGGACGGGCGGCACAATTGGCGGGCATGACGCGAGTGGAGTTCCTCCTTGCCCTGCGCCATTTCCAGGTATCTCCCTTCCAGATGACGGCGGAAGAGTTGAGACGGGACGTTCTCAATGCCTGACCGGCTGGTCATCAGCAACACCTCTCCTCTGCTGTATCTCCACCAGGTTGGCCATCTCGATTTGCTTCCGAGGCTGTATGGCCAGATTGAGATTCCTCCCGCTGTGCGGGAGGAGCTTCTCGCCGGCGCGGAGCGAGGTGCCGCGGTTCCAGACACCCGCGCGCTGGAGTGGCTGCGGGTCCGGCCTCTTCGCGACACGACTTTGCTGCCGGTTGTCATCGACCTCGGTTCAGGGGAAGCGGAAGCTATCGCCTTGTCGGTGGCCTACCCGGGAAGCCTGCTGATCCTGGATGACAGCCTTGGACGAAGAATTGCCCATTTGAACCGCCTTACCTACACGGGCACGCTCGGCGTGCTGGTGAAAGCCAAGAGAGAAGGCCTGCTGCCTAGCGTTTTTCCGGTCATCGAGGCGCTCCGGAGTACCACGATGTACTTGACGCAAGCACTGGTCGAGATGGTCCTTGCGGAAGCTGGAGAGACGACCTGAGCCGAGGTGCCGGTGGTCGCCCGCGTCACAGCGGCAACGCGGTGCGCCGGTTCCGGGAGGTCTTCCGGCGGGGGTGAGGGGGGCGGGCGCTCGGAATCCCCGCCGTAAGCTTCCGGCGGCATTCCGGAAGCTCCCATCGCGCCAGATACCCTTACGGAGTCACCCCGGAAGCTTCCATTGCGGCTCCGTAAGCTCCCGTCGCCCGCCGGAAGCTTCCGGCGGCGCTCCATAAGCTTCCATCGCGCCAGATACCGTTACGGAGTCACTCCGGAAGCTCCCATTGCGGCTCGGTAAGCTTCCGTCGCCCTCCGTAAGCTTCCGGCGGCGCTCCGGGAGCTTCCATCGGGCCAGATACCGTTACGGAGTCACCCCGTAAGCTCCCATTGTGGCTCGGTAAGCTCCCATCATCCGCCGTAAGCTTCCGGCGGCGCTCCGGGAGCTTCCATCGCGCCAGATACCGTTACGGAGTCACCCCGTAAGCTCCCATTGTGGCTCCGTAAGCTTCCGTCGCCCGCCGGGAGCTTCCGGCGACGCTCCGGGAGCTTCCATATGCGCCAGATACCGTTACGGAGTCACACCGGAAGCTTCCATTCCAGCTCGGTAGGCTTCCGTGGGACGCTGGAAGCTTACGGTGTCGCTCCGGAAGCTCCCAATGCGGGAAAGTACGCTGATCTCGGCCGCCGCGAGCCTGAAATTGTGGGACAGGGAGAGTCGGGATAAAAAAAGGGGGCGTGCCGGAGCACGCCCCCGTAAGACGGGGCTACGTGGTTTCAGTGGGGGAGGAGTCGGGGGCCTTCGGGTTGGTGGGCGGCCGCAGCTCCGGGACCGGCTTCGCCTTCCGGCCGCGGAACGGCAGCAGTCCGAATTCGGAGAGCTTCTCCGCCCGGATGCCGTAGTGCTGCTTGACGGCCAGTTGCAGCACGGTGGCCAGCCGTTCCCCTTCGGTGATGAAGGTATTGAGCTGCTTGCTGGCTTCCTGCTTGCCGGCCACAAAAGCCGCCTGCTGCTTGGCGGCCTCCTGCGCCTGGGTCAACAGGGTCGCGAGCTGCGCCAGGCTCCCTTGCAGGTGCTGCAGATCGCCGCTGTTGGCCGCCAGCGCCGCGGAAAGCTTCAGCAGCTTTCCCAACTTCCCCGCGTTCGTGGTCTCTCTCGTCATGGTCTTTCTCCTTTTCCGGGCCCTTTCCGGCCCTCGACCTCGCGGCGTCGAAATTGACGCCGGGAGGAAAATTCACGCTGTATCTCCCTGTCCGGCCCGCTGGTTCCCGTTCCCGCGCTGCTCGGCCGTCAGGGGTTACGTCTACCTTTCGGTGCGCATAGAGTGTATGATTACCGACAAGGTGTCAAGAGGTATGCTAGGCAGTCGCATCTCTGCTTGCCAGGCTAACGCATGCTTGAGGGTGATGTCTGAGCCAGCAGGTCAAGATCGGGCGCACACATGGCGGCCCGGCTCGCGACGTTCCGGAGGCCGTCTCGGGGACACTGTAGGCGGGTTTCCCGGGCGGACTCGTGCTCTTTGACAATTGATGGACCGGAGGGGGCGGAACGGGGGCCGTTCCCTCTGGCCTTCCTTTACTGCCTATGTTGGTGGAGGGCGGAGGCGCGGGGTGCGGAGCCAGACGGAGCCGAGCGTTGTCTCGATCAGATGACTCTCCAGCCCCTGGAGAGACTGGGAAATCGAGGTTGTTTGCCATTCCGCTTTCGCTGAGCGCCGAGGGCAATTCTGGCAAGACATTCGGTACTTTGAGGGCGACGCCGGCGCCAGGGCAAGGCTCGCTTCTCTCGCGTCGCGACACCTCCTTTTAGGAACCCGGACGAGGTGGTCGATCTGACCGCCATGACTTGAGGACAGGATGGATGACGGACCGAGAAGCGGCGATTCAGTTCGGTCGGGACCCTCTGATGTTCCTGGACGGGGCCTTCCCTTCTGCCGAGGCTGCCTGGCTGCCAGGGCGGCAGCTTTTCCTCGCGGAGGCGGCGGCTTCCCGGGCGGTCCTGACCAACGACGAGGGGCTCTACGAGGAGCACTCCGACTTCTTCAAGCTCCGGCGAGGTACGTTCGGCCCGCGCTCGGCGCAGGTGGAGATGGGGAGCGCGTCGCGGACGCTGCTGCGCACTTATCTCCACGCCCACGCCGGCCGGCTCCCGGCGGCGGTGCGGCAGTCGCTGGTCCCGGCCAGTGAGTGGCCCGACGCCGGCAACTGGCTCGTCTACAGGCATCTCGCGCCCGCGCTGGCGGCGCCGGACAGCCCGGCCGGGCTGCTCCGCGCCCTGGAGGAGATCGTGGCGCGCGCGGTTCTGGCCGGCGCGCGGGAACGCTACTCCCCTCTGGCGCGCGCGGCGTTCCGGTTCCGCGTGATGCGCGAGCTGCGGCGGGCCGTGAGGGAACGGCGCGCGCGGGGCGCCCACCCGCCTGCCGATCTGCTCGACGTCGTGGTCGGCGCGGCGGGGCCCGGCGCGCCGGCGGCGGAGCTGGCCGAGGTGTTCCTGTCGTTCCTGTTCGCCGTCGCGGGCTCGGTCGGATTCGTCCTCGGCTGGTCGCTCTACCTGCTGGGCACGCACCCGCAAACCGATGCCGAGCCGGCCTGGGTGGTGCGGGAGGCGCTGCGCCTCTGGCCAGTGGCATGGATGCTGACGCGCCGCCCGGCTCGGCCTCATGAGATGGCCGGCCACGCGGTCACCCCCAGGGATGGAGTGGTCGTCTGCCCCTACGCGATCCATCGCAATCCTCAGTACTGGGACGATCCGCACAGCTTCCGGCCCGAGCGGTGGGCCTCGGCCCCGGACCAGAAGGCCTTCCTCCCCTTCGGGTGGGGACCGCACAGGTGCGTCGCGGCCGCGCTCTCCATGCAGCTCGTCGAAGACATTCTGCGGTGCATCGTCAGCAGCTACCGGTTGACGCTCGCGCCCCATGACTCCCGGCCGCACATGGGCCCCGCGCTCGCTCCGCCACGGTTCACACTGGCCCTGGAACCCTATCGATCGTAAACCCAAGGGAAAGGAGGTGATTCGCATGGTAAAAGTCATTGACGCCGTGAAATCGGCGCTCGGCATCATCGGCCCCACGTACCGGCCCTGGTCCAAGTACCACCAGATCTGATCGGCGCGGGTGGGGGGCGGACACGTTTCGCTCTCCACCCTGTTTCAGGAGAGACGCATGCCCCCATCCACGGAAGAGCTGGACCTCCTCAGCGACCTGCAAGCCCGGAGCTTCGCGGAGGGGCGGATCTTCTGGAACGGGGAGGACGAGCTGGCCGTGTTCGATCCGCACGCGGCACAGCAGATCAACGCGCTCAACTACAGCGACCTGACGCTGCCCGACAAGCTGGGCGACCTGCTGCGCGGCCGCTCCGGCGAGCCGGTCTCCTGGAAGCAGGTGCGCGCGGCCTGGACCGCGCAGCTTTACCGTCTGGCGGATGGCGAGGAGGTCGGGCAACTCGCCGCCCGCATGAGCGACCTGCTCGACCAGCGGCTCGATCAGCCGCTCGACCTGGTCTGGGTGGCGCAGGAGGTCTGCGGCCGGGCTCTGCTGCCGATGGTCGTGACCGGCCTTTCACCCGCCGGCACGGCGCGTGTCGCGCGGGCCCAGATGCTCCGAATGACCGGGCTGGTGACCTCCGCGGAATCGCGCCAGCCTCTCGGGAAGGTGATCCGGGCGGTCCTGATCCAGGTGCGCGCCGGCCTGGCGTTGCGTCGCGAGTTGCGCGGCCGCGCCACCGGCCGGAGACCGCGCCAGCTCGATCTGACCGATCCGCTCGTCGACCTGCTGCCGGTGCTGGGCCTGGATCGCGCCATCCCCGCGCTCACCGCGATGCTGACCGCCATCGCCGGTCCGCCCGGGGCCGCCGCGGCGTGCCTGTTCTACGAGCTGACCCGCCATCCCGACTGGGCCGCGCGGCTGGCCGGCGAGCTCGCGCCGATCCCGCTGAAAGACCTGTACGTCGCGCCGGCCCGCGCCGCTCCGCTCACCCATCGCTTCGTCAAGGAGACCTTGCGCATGTGGAGCCCGCCGTCGCTCATGACCCAGCCGGTCCGCACGGACATCGATCACGAACAGGTGTGCCTCAAGACCGGCCAGCGCTATCTTCTCAGCCCCCATCTCATCCATCACGACCCGCGAAACTGGAAGGACCCCGACACCTTCGACCCGGATCGCTGGATTCCCGGGTCGGAGCGGGGGCCCTGCAACGCCGCGAGCTACGTCCCGTTCGGCTGGGCGCCCAAGGCATGCATCGGCGGCGGCCTGGGCACCACGCTATTGATGATGTTGTGCAATCTCCTGTGCACCCGGTACCGGATTCAACTGGCGGACCCTGAATCGGTGCGGATCACGCTGGCCGCGGCTCCCCTGCCCTTGAACTTCCGCGGCACGATAACCCGGCGCTGATACGCTCTCCCGGGCATCGGTCCAGGTCCCCCAAGCCCAGACGCCCATGGTAGGGTTGTTCCTGGAGAATCATGAGCAGAAGCGCCCATCCCACTCTGCCCGCGGATCGCCTGCCACCGACCACGGAGTCTCTCCTGGATGACAGCGCGCGGCCTTATTTTCTTTGGTGGACGGATGCCACCGTCGGCCAGCTCAAGGAGCACCTTGTTTCGCCCGACCCGGAAGAGCGCGCCTACTGGATGGGTGCCCTCCTGCGGGAGGCCAACTCGCGCGATATCTGGCTCTTTGTCACCTCCGACGAGATTCGTGAGCTCTGGCCCCGCCTGATCCGTTATCTGGGGCGCTCCAGAAAGATGTGGGCCTGGCTGTTGAAGCTTCCGCCGCCGGAGTGGCCGCCTCTCGGCCAGATCCGTGAAAGCGGTGCGTAAGACTTTCGACCGCCGGGTCGTCCCGGATTTCGTCCTCGACTTCGTCCGCGCTTGCCAGGGGCGCATCCCTTGTCATCTGGGTGGCGGCGCGGCTCTCGCCGGGGTCTATCTGGGCCATCGGACGACCGGAGACGTCGACCTCTTCGTTCATGACGCTGAGGACATGCGAGCCCTCGTCGGGTTTCTCCCCGGCGCTGCCGCGGGCTCCGGTATAGCGGTCACTCTGCTGCGCGACGTGGGGCACCTCGTGCGCGCCAGACTCGAGGACCGAGACGGAAACAGTGTCGAGGTCGATGTCGTTCATGAGCCCGTCGCTGACATCGCGGCTCCGCCGCCCCCGATCGAGGAGATCGTCGTCGAATCGCTCGCGGATCTCCGGGCGAGCAAACTGACTTGTATCCTCTCGCGCTCCGAGCCCCGCGATCTCGTCGACCTCTATTTTCTCGACCAGGCCGGGTTTCCTCCCGAGCGAGATCTCGACATCGCCTTGCGCAAAGACGCCGGAGTCGATCCGGCTGTGCTGGCTTGGCTCCTCGCCCAGTTCCCGACGCGCCCCATGCCTACAATGCTGATACCTCTCACCGCGGATCAGTTGGAAAAATTCCGAGACGAGTTGGCGGAAAAGATGCGCCGTAGCGCGATCAAGTAGATCGTTTGCGAGATCCGGAGACAGAGGATGAGGTCGCGGGCCACGAACATCTGAGATCGGTGAGCCCGGCCGTCCCTCAGGGCTTCCGCAGCTCCTCGACCTTCCGGTCCCGCTCCTCCTCGAGGCGGCGGCGCTCGCGGTGGTAGGCCTCTTCGTCTTCCTGCCGCTTGGCGGGGTCGTAGACGGATTTCAGGCTGTTCTTGTGGAGGATCTCGAGCTCGGCGATCTTGGCCTCGGCCTTGCGCCGGGTCTCCGCGATCTTCTCCCGCAGCTCGTCGCCGAAGCTCTCCTCGCGCGGACGCTCGATCCCCTGCTTCTCCATGCGCTCCAGCGCCAGCTCGTACGCGGACTTCATCCCGGATGCCTTGTCTTTGTCTGCCATGCTAAAGAGGATAGCATCCGCCCGCGATCGTAATCCGCGCCAAAGTGGCACGCCGGCGGTATCGCGGAGCGCCGGAACGTCGCGGATCTCCTGCTTTTTGCTGGGTTTGCGGGGGGATCGCCCCCGGCATCCCTTTTGCTGATCTGCTCTGGGAATTGCTCGCGGGCCGATATCTTCTGGGAGGGCCTCGATGATCGAAGCGCAGAATCTGAGTCGCCGCTATGGCGACTTTACCGCCGTGGACGGCATCTCCTTCTCGGTGCGGGAAGGGGAGATCCTCGGGATGCTGGGGCCGAACGGCGCCGGCAAGACCACCACCATCCGCATGATCACCGGCTTTCTGCCACCCACCGGCGGGCGGGTGACGGTGGACGGCAAGGACCTTTTCGAGTCGCCGCGCGAGGCGCGCCGGCAGGTCGGCTATCTCCCCGAGAACGTCGCCCTCTACACCGAGATGCGGGTGAGCGAGTACCTGGCCTACCGCGCCCGGCTCGAGGGGCTCCCCCGCGCCGAGGCGCGCCAGGCGATCCCGGTCGCCCTCGAGCGCTGCCTGCTCGCCGACGTGCGCGACCAGATCATCGGCACCCTCTCCAAGGGGTACCGCCAGCGCGTGGGGCTCGCCACCGCCATCCTGCACAACCCGCGCGTCCTGGTGCTCGACGAGCCGACGGTCGGCCTCGATCCGCGGCAGATCATCTCGATCCGCGAGCTGATCCGCGAGCTCGGGCGCCAGCACACGCTGCTGCTCTCCACCCACATCCTCCCCGAGGTCGAGCTGCTCTGCGACCGCGTGGTGATCATCGACGGCGGCCGCATCATCGCCGAGGGGACGCCGGCGAGCCTGCGCGAGAGCTGGACGGGCAACCCGGCCGTGCGGGTCGATCTCAAGGGCGCTCCCGAGGACGCCGCCGCGGCGCTGGCGGCGGTGCCGGGGATCGTCGCGGTGCACCCCGGCGGGATTCCGGGATCCTTTACGCTCGAATGCGAGCCCGGCGGCGATCCCCGCGAGGCGGTCTTCCGCACGGCGGTCGAGCGCGGCTGGGTGATCCTGGAGCTCGCCCGCGACCGTGGCGCGACTCTGGAGGACATCTTCGTGCGCCTCACCACGCATGACACGGCCGCCGGCGCCGGCGCGGCCGAAATCGCCGCGGCAGCAGGAGGTGGTTTCGTGAACGGCGCCCTGGCGACTTTCCGCCGCGAGCTGCGGGCCTACTTCTTCTCGCCGCTCGCCTACATCGTCCTGTTCTTCTTCATGGCGGTGAACGGCATCATCTTCATCTACCTGATCGGCGAGCTGAGCGATCCCCGCTCGCCCGGCGGACCGCCGTTCAGCTACTTCTTCCGCGCCACCTGGCTGATGCTGCTGCTCATCGCGCCGGTGCTGACGATGCGGCTGGTGAGCGAGGAGCTGCGGTCCGGCTCGATCGAGGTGCTGATGACGGCGCCGGTCACCGAGGGGGCCGTGATCGCGGGCAAGTTCCTGGCCGCGCTCACCTTCTACGCCTTTCTCTGGGCCCCCACGCTGGCCTATGGATTGATGATCTCGGCCTATCAGAAGGTGGACTGGGGGCCGATCTTCGCCGGCTACGTGGGGGTTCTGCTGATCGGCTCGCTGTTCCTGGCGATCGGCATCTTCTCCTCGGCGACGACGAAGAGCCAGCTCCTGGCGGCGATGATGACGGCCGCCCTGCTCTTCCTGCTCTTCCTGTTCGGGGTGTTCGAACAGACTGGTCAACAACGACACGGCCAAGCAGGCGCTCGGCTACATCGGCATCTGGAATCACATCGACGAGTTCGCGAGCGGCATCGTCGACACCCGCCGGCTGGTCTTCTATCTGTCGGGCACCCTGTTCTTCCTGTTCCTGGCCAGCCGGGCGCTCGAAGACAAGAAGTGGAGATGACCGCGATGCCCCAGATTTCACAACAAAGCCGCCGCACGCTGGTGAAGACGGGGACGCTGTCGGCCGGCGTGCTGCTGCTGGCCGCCCTGCTCCTGATCCTCAACTATTTCGGCTGGAAGTATTACAAGCGTTTCGACTGGACGAGCAGCCAGCTCTACAGCCTGTCGGACAAGACCGTGAAGGTGCTGAAGGGGCTCAAGCAGGACGTCGACTTCATCGTCTTCCTCGCGCCCGATCAGCAGGAGCTCTATCAACCGACGACCGAGCTGCTGCAGCGCTACGGGGCCGCCTCGCCGCGCGTCCACGTGCGGGTGATCGATCTCGCGAAGAATGCCATCGAGGCCCAGTCGCTCAGCCAGAAGTACGGGGTGGAGACGCAGGGGGTGGTGGTCGCGAGCGGCAACGACAAGCGGATGGTCGCCAGCCAGGATCTCGCCGAGATCGATTCCCAGAGCGGCGCGCCGCGGATCACCGGCTTCAAGGGGGAGCAACTGTTCACCGGCGCCATCCTCCAGCTTTCGGAGGGTCGGAAGCCGAAGATCCTGTTCACCACCGGCCACGGCGAGCACGCGCTCGACGACCAGGGGGGGCCGGGCTTTTCGGGCGCCCAGTCGCTGCTCGGGCGCGACAACTTCGATCTCTCGGAGTGGGCCTCGCTGGGGCAGGCGGCGGTGCCGCCGGGCACCGACCTGCTGGTGATCGCCGGCCCGAAGGGGAGCTTCATTCAACCGGAGCTCGACGCCCTTTCGGCCTATCTCAACAATGGCGGGCGGATGCTGGTGATGCTCGATCCGACGTTGAACCCGGCCGGGGCGGGGCTCGTCGACACCCATCTCGAGGGGTGGCTCGCCCGCTATGGGATCAAGGTGGAGCCGGACATCGTGGTCGATCCCGAGGCGATCCTGCCGTTCTACGGCCCGGAGACGATCTTCCTCAAGAGCTACGGCGACCATCCGGTCACCAAGGCGTTCACGGGGGGGAGCGTGCCGGTGATGATGAGCCTCGCCCGCTCCGCTCGCGCCGGCAGCGCGCCGGGCATCAAGGTCACCGACCTGGTGCTCACCTCGGCCAAGGGGTGGGGAGAGACCGGCCTCGCCCGTCTCCCCGCGGTCAGCCTCGATCCCAACGACGTGCAGGGTCCGGTGCCGGTCGGGGCGGTGGCCGAGAGCGCCCTGACCGCGCCCGGCAAGCGGCCGATGCGGCTGATCGTCTTCGGCGACTCCGACTTCGCCACCAATCAGCTCCTCCAGATCAACGCGGACAACGGCCTGCTGCTGTCCAACGCGCTCAACTGGCTGGTCGAGCGCGAGGAGCTCCTCGGCATTCCGCCGAAGAGGACGGAGCAGGTCCGGCTGACGCTGAGCGCGGCGGAGGCCCGCAAGATCTATCTGCTGGCGGCGTTCCTGCCCATCCTGGCGGTGGTGCTGGGGGGCTTCGTGTTCATGCGCCGGCGGAGGTAACGGATGAAGCCGCGCACGCTGCTGATCCTGCTGGCCGTCGTCCTGGCCCTGGGGGCCTTCATCTGGTTCTACGAGCGCAAGCTGCCGTCGAGCGAGGAGCGGGCGACGCTCGGCAAGAAGGTCCTGGAGCTCGACAAGGCGGAGGTGACCGCGGTGGCGATCGACTCCCCCAAGGGGAAGATCCGCCTGGAGCGGACCGGCGGCGGCGCCACGCCCAAGGGAAAGAAGGGGAGCCCGCTCCCGAGGCGCCGGCGGTCGAATGGCGGATCGTCCAGCCGCTCGCCGCCCGCGCCGACTCCTTCGCGGTGGACCGCCTGCTCGACGGCCTCGCCGCGCTGGAGAAGACCCGCACGCTCGACGACGTCGATCCCAAGGCGGTGGGGCTGGACAAGCCCCGGGCCGTGGTGCGCCTGACCACGAAAAAGGGACGGGGGAGAAGGTGCTGCAGCTCGGCGCCGAGGTGCCGCCCGGCGGCAGCCTGATCGCCGCCGTGCCGGGGCGGAAGGGCGTCTACGTGGTGGGCGACGCCATCCTCTCCGAGGTGGACAAGGGGCCGGGGGAGTGGCGGGACCGCCTGGTCTTCCGCGGCGAACGCGAGAGGATCCGGAGCATCACGCTGACCGGCGCCGCGGGCGGCCCGGTCGTCCTCGCCCGCCGGGCGGACGGCTTCTGGATCGAGCGCCCGTTCGCCGACCGCGCCGATCACGACCTGGTGGACGGCCTGCTCTCCGATCTGACCGGGCTCACCGCCGACCGCTTCCTGGACGGCTCGCGCCCCCCCTCCGCGCTGGGGCTCCAGCCGCCGCGCGCGACGGTCGACGTGGCCTTCTCGGGGGTGACGCCGCCGGTGCGGATCGAGCTCGGGACGGCGGTTATGACCGGGGAAGCGGGCGCGGCGGCCCCGGAAGGGCAGCCGAGCGGCGAGGTGGGCTACGCCCGCGTGGGGGATGTCACCTTCGAGGTCCGTACCCGCCTGGGCGAGTCGGCCCTGCGGGCGCCGGCCGACTGGCGGGCTCTCCAGCTCTCCGCCTTCGAGGTGCACCAGGTCGACTCGGCCACGGTGCGCGACGGCCGCACGGCCCTGGAGCTGACCCGCGCCGATACCGACTGGAAGCGGGGGGGCACCCTGATCTCCTATCTGCCGGTGAGCGATCTGCTGTTCGCGGTGATCGGCGCCCGCGCCGAGCGCCTGCTGACCCCCGCCGAGGCGCGGAGCCTGCACGCCGGTTCGCCCACGCCGCTGCTCACCTTCGAGCTGCGCACCAAGGACGCGGGGAACGAGACGCTGACTCTCTATCCGCCGGTCCAGGGAGGGGTGCCGGCCCGCGCGAGCGGCCGCGAGGTGGTCCTGCTGCTGCCGGCGGACGCGCTGCAGCAGATCCAGACGAAGGTGAAGGCGGTTCGGGAGGCGAAGGCGGTGAAGCCGGAGCGGTAGGACCGCGCCTACGGCCGTTCGTTCGTCTCCCGATCCTCCATCCGCTCCTGCCGCATCCGCCGCTGCCGCAGCCGTTCCATCGGCCCCGGCCGGCGGTGGCCGCCCCCGGGGTTGCCGATCCCGGCGCCCGGGCCGGGCACGCGGAGGCGGCCGATGATCTTCAGGTACTCCTCCTGCTGCTCCGGGTCGAGCAGGTCGCGGGTGGCGAAGACGTTGTTCACCAGCGACCTTTCGAGGGCGAGGTAGATCCGCGCCGACTCGTTCAGCAGCCCTTCGACCCGCTGCCGGTCCGGCGTGGGGCGGCTCATCTCCCGCCGCAGGTCGCGGTGGACCTCGTTGAGCCGCAGGCGCTGCCGGGTGGTCTCCTGGTAGAGGTTCCACTGGATGTCGAGGAACCGGCGCCGCGGCTCCCCCTCGAGCTTGAGACGGTCGGCGAGGCGGGCCAGCCGGGGGACGGGGTCGGCCTTCGGATTGCCTGCTTCCAGCGGCGGGCGTGCTTCTTTCCCTGCCAGCACCGCGGCCCGGCGCGCGCCGATGGCGGCGAGGATGCCGAGGTTGAGCCCCACCGAGAGGAGGAGGGCGATGACCAGCCACCAGCGTCTCATCGCTGGATCTCCTCTCCGCGTCGGGCACGGCCGCCGCGTCGTCGTCCACCACGTCCCAGTACCCCTCGGCGAGGCTGTATTCGGTCGCTTCGGTCGCCGCCAGCGAGGAGACCGGCGCGGGCTCCGGGGCCTTGTCGGCCGCCGGCCAGCTCCGGCCCACCCCGGCGCCGAGCGCCGCGCCCGCGAGCAGGGCGGCGGCGGCCGCGGCCCGCACCCAGCGGGGGGCCGCCGTCCAGGAGAGGGCGGCGGGGGTGGGCCGGCTGCGCGCGTGCGCCATCACCCGTCCGGCGAATCCGGCCGGCACCGGCGAGGGCGGCGGCAGGGCCAGGCCGCTCCAGGTCCGCTCGAGACGGTCGAAGGCCTCGGCCAGCTCCGGCTCCCGCCGCAGCCGCGCGCGCAGCTCCCGCGCCTCGTCCGGCGGCAGCTCGCCGTGGAGCAGGCGGATCAGATCTTGTTCGCTACCGCGTGTCATCGTTTCCTCTCTCCGGGTGAAACCCCCGAGCCGCCGGCTTCCTGCGCCGCCTCGAGGCGGCGCATGGCCCGGACGAGCCGGCTTTCGACCGCGCCCTCGGTGATCCCCAGCACCGCGGCCGTCTGTTGATAGGACAGTCCCTCGAAACGGACCAGCACGACCACCGCGCGCTGGTTTTCCGGCAGCTTGCCGATCGCCCGCCGCGTCGCCTGCCAGCGGCGGCGGGTGGCCAGGGTGGCGGCGGGGTCGGGAGCGCGGTCCGGGGGATCGAATTCGGGGAGGTCCCGGTCCCCCGGGTCTTCCCAGCGCAGGAAGCGCACCAGCTTGCGCCGCCGCAGCTTGTTCAGGCAGTGGTTGACCGCGATGCGGTAGAGCCAGGTGTAGACCTGCCCCCCGGGGCGGACGTCGCCGGCCTTGCGGTAGGCCTTGAGGAAGACCTCCTGGGCGGCGTCGCGCGCCTCCTCCGGGTCGCCGAGCAGGCGCTCGCAGAGCCGGAGCAGCCGTTCCTGATGGCTTTCGACCAGGGGGGCGAACGCCTCGGCGTCCCCCGCGGCCACCCGCGCCAGCGCCTCCCAGCCTGGATCGACGGCCGTTGCCGTTGCGGGATCGGTCGCCACCTGGTGACTGGAACCCCTGGCGCGGAAGAACCCTGCGGGGGAGGGATCAGGAAGGAGGAGGGGCGCTGCCGCCGCAGGCGGCGCAGGCAGGCCCGGCGGAGGGTGGCGAGCAGCCAGATCTCGCGGCTGTCGATCTTGTCCCAGCGATAGATGGCGAGCAGCAGGGTCTCGCGCAGCAGTTCCGCCGCCTCCGGCTCGCTCAGATGGAAGCGCGCGAAGATGCCGTCGATCTCGAACGCCAGGGTGGCGACGAGGGCGGTGATGGATTCGACCGCCTCGGGCTCCCCGGGAGCCTGGCGGGTCTGGTGGAAGTCGGTCATGGCCAGGATTTGGTGTGGCTTCAATTTTAACAGAAGGCACCGTTCCCGCGAACCGTGACAAAATCCCGCCCGTGATCGTCGACCGCGTAACCCGATTCCTGACCTCCCCGCAAAACGAGCCTTTCGAAGAGCTGGCGCTCGCCGCCTTCGCCTGGCAGTTCGAGCGTGTCGAGCCCTTCCGCCGCCTGTGCGAGCGGCGGGGGGTGAGCCCGGCGACGGTGACCGATTGGCGGCAGGTGCCGCCCGTCCCCACCGCCGCCTTCAAAACGATGACGCTGGCCGCCGCGCCCGCCGTCGAGATCTTCCGCAGCAGCGGCACCACCTCCGGAGAGGAGCGCAGCGTCCATCATCAGCCGTTCCCGGACCTCTACCGGGCGGTGATCGACGCCTCCTTTCCGCGCTTCTGCCTGCCGTTCGCGGGTGCCGGCGGCAAGCTGCCGATCCTCTCCCTGATCCCGACGCCGGAGCAGCTCCCGGATTCGAGCCTCTCCTTCATGGCCGGCCACATCCTGGCCCGCTGGGGGAGCCCGGAGAGCGCCACCGCCTTCGGCTCCCGCGGGGTCGAGGCGGCGCCGGCCCGCTCGTGGGCCGGCGCGCGGCAGCGCGAGGGCAAACCCGTGCTGGTGCTCGCCACCGCCTTCGCCCTCGCCCAGTGGCTCGACGGGCTGGAGCGGCTGGGGCTCAAGTTCCGCCTGCCGGCGGGCTCGGCGGTCTTCGAGACCGGCGGCTTCAAGGGGCGCGCGACCGAGGTCGCCCGCGAGGATCTCCTCGCCCGGCTGCGGGCCTGGACCGGCGTGCCGGCGGCCTCCGTGGTCCGCGAGTACGGCATGACCGAGCTGACCAGCCAGTGCTACACCGGCTCGCTGCTGGGCGAGGACCCGGAGCTCTTCCGGGCCCCCCACTGGGTGCGCGTCCGCATCCTCGACCCCGAGACCCTGGAAGAGGTTCCCGCCGGCACTCCGGGCCTGATCTGCGTCTTCGACCTCGCCAACCTCGGCTCGGCGGTCCACCTGCTGACCGAGGACCTCGGCGTCGCCGAGGGGGAGGGCTTCCGCCTCCTCGGCCGCGCCGCCGGGGCCGAGCTGCGGGGGTGCTCGCTGGTGGTGGAGGAGCTGCGGGGAGCGTAGACCGGGATGCTACAGTCATATCCGTAGGTTCGATCATTTCCCGATGCTCCGCGACGCCTTCCTCCCCGCGACCCTGACGCACTCCCGCGAGCCGGTCTTCCGCGCCGTCGAGCGGCCAGGGATCCGCTACAGCGCCGCGCGGTGGAATCCCGAGGCCCTGGGGCGGGTGGTGGCGGCGCTCCAGGAAGGGGGGGCGGCGCTGCGGGAGATCCCCGCCCACGATCTGCTCGCCGCCTGGGGGGACACGGTCGCCACCTTCCTGCGTACCGGATCGCTGGAGCGCCGGGCGCTCGATCCGCCGCTCGGCCGCCTCTGCGAGCTCTCGCAGGACGGTCTCGCGGGCCGGGCTCGAGGCGGTGCTCGGCGGCGTCCGCAAGGAGCCGGCGGCGGCGCTGCTGGCCCGCGCCCGTCCGGCTCCCCAGGAGCTGGGGCCGGTGCTGGCCGTCCTCGCCTCCAACCTCCCCGGCCTCGCCGTCCAGCCCCTGCTCCCCGCATTGCTGGCGCGCCGGCCGGTGCTGCTCAAATCCCCCTCGGCGGAGCCGCTCTTCGCGCCGGCGTTCCTGGCCGCCCTCGCCCGTCGGGAGCCGCGCCTCGTCGGCGCGCTCGCCGCCGCCACTTGGCCGGGCGGCGACGCGCACCTGGAGGCGCCGGTCCTGGAGGGGGTGGGGACGGTGCTCGCCTACGGCGACCAGGCGGCGCTGGACGACCTCGAGCGGCGCGCGCCGGGCAAGGTGGTGGGCTACGGACCGATGACCAGCCTCGCGGTCGTCGCCGCCTCGGCGGACTTCCGGGCGGCGGCGGAGGGGCTGGCGCAGGACGTGGCGCTGTTCGATCAGCGCGGTTGTCTCTCGGTGGTGGCGGTCTATACGGACGGGGACGCGGAGGCGCTGGCCGAGCGGCTCGCCGGCGAGCTGCTCGACATGGCCCGCCGCTGGCCGCCGGGGCCGGCGGCCAAGCCGGTTTCGGCGGCGGTCCAGCACGTGCGCTTCGAGGCGGAGATGCGCGGCCTCCGGCAGTTCGCCCTGTCGGTGCGGG
Organism: uncultured Acidobacteriota bacterium; assembly: GCA_963761645.1. GTDB lineage: Bacteria > Acidobacteriota > Thermoanaerobaculia > Multivoradales > UBA5704 > DATARR01. The sequence continues at coordinate 114,941 of CAVXIG010000030.1, read as the reverse complement.
AGGGGACGGTGATCGTCGATCCCAGGCCGGAGCTGCGCCCCTCGCCGGGGCTGCGGACCGTGCGGGTCCATCCGCTGAAAGATCTGGAGCGGCTCCCCGCGATCCTCGCGCCCTGGCGCGGCCGGCTGCAGGGCGCGGCGCTGGCCGGGGAGAAGGCCTGGGAGCTGGAGCCGCGGCTGGTGGAGCTGGGAATCTCGCGCCGTGTGGCGCCCGGCGAGCTGCAGTCGCCGGACGCTACCTGGCACAACGGGGGGATCGATCCGCTGGAGCGCTTGAACGGGAGATGAACGGAACGCTGAGCGGCTCTATTTTCCCTTGGCCACCGGAGCGGCAAGAATCCTGTCGAGCGCGACCTCGGGATTGTTCCAGTTGTCGATCCGTCCGATCTCCTTGCCGTTGGCGTAGACGATGCCGGTGGGCACGGCGTGGACGCCGACCTTCTGGGCCTCCGGGTCCTTGAGGGTGGTAGGGAGGCCGTAGTACTCGAACTGGATTTTGGGGTTCCGCACCTCGTCCTCGACCTTGAGGAGCAGCGGCACGTGCTGCCGGCAGTGGGAGCACCAGGAGCCGAAGAACACCCGCACGCGCGCCGGCGCGCTCCGCTTCCTGAGATCGGCGACGGCGGCGCCATTGGGCGTGTAGTTGCCGGCGCCGCGGCCGTACTCGGGGAGGTAGGCCTTGAGATCGGCGTTCTTCTTCAGGCCGAGGAGGGGTGCCTTGGGGACGAGGACCACCTTCTGAGTCGCCTTCTCCTTCTGGATCGTGAAGGCGATGTTCTTCCCCTCCATCGCGAACTGGCCGAGCGGGGCCGCCACGGCGTCGGCGAACAGGTCGATCGAGCCGTCCTTCCGCTTGGAGACCTTCATCAGGTTGATGCTCTCGACCCGGCTGGTCCGCGGCGTCAGCATCACGGGGGAAGGCAGCTTCGAGGTGAGGATCAGCAGGGCCGGGATCTTTTCGCTCAGGTAGATCTCGGCCGCCGGGACCGGCTTGCCGTCGATGACCAGCGAGTAATCGCTGTACATCTGGAAGTCACGGAGAGGGCTGGCGGACGGCACGCCCTGCGCGCCCAGGGGAATCGCCGCCATCAAGGCCAGGACCGCGAGTCTCATCGAAGTCATTTCGCGCTGACGATCCTGGAGAGCGCCACTTCGGGGGTGTTGAACGCCTCCCCCTCGATGCGGCCGGCCTGGACGCCGTTGACGTAGACGATCGCCGTCGGGATCCCCTTGACGCCCAGCCGCTTGACCTCGGGGTCCTTCCAGCCGTCGGGGGGCTTGGCGATCCCGTAGTACTCGAACTTGACCTTCGGGTTGGCGACCGCGTTCTCGACCCGCAGCATCAGCGGCACGTGCTGCCGGCAGTGCGGGCACCAGGAGCCGAAGACGACGCGCACGGTCACCGGCCGGTTGGCCTTCTTCAGCGCGGCGATGGCGGCGGCGTTGGGCGTGTAGCCCCGGGCGGTGCGGAGGTACTCCGGGAGACTGGCGAGGAGAGCCGGCCCGCCGCGCAATCCGGTCAGGGCCGGCTTGGGATTGAGGCTCACCTTGCGCCCGTCGGTGGTGAAGGTGACGTTCTCCCCCTCCATGGCGAACTGGCCGATCGGCGCCAGCACGGCGTCGGCGAAGAGGTCGACCGTGCCGTCCTTCTGCTTGGAGACCTTCATCAGGTTGACCGTCTCGACGTTGCCGGCGCGGGGCGTCAGCATCACCGGCGAGGGGAGGGCCGAGGAGAGGATCAGGATGGCCGGGATCTGGTCGTTCTGGTAGATCTCGGCCGCGGGGACCGGCTTGCCGTTGATGACGAGCATGTACTCGCTGCTCGGCTGGAAACCCCGGAGCACGCTGTCGGACGGCATGCCCTGGGCGCGCGAGGCGGCCGGCGCGGCCAGCGACAGGACGGCGGCCAGCGTGGCGAGGAGCGCGGATCTCATCTGCGTCATTTCGAGGACCTCATGGAAGTGTCTTTGGAAGCCGCTGGGGAGAGGGGCGGCAGCCCGGCGAACGTACGGGTCACCCGCCCGTCCCGGACCGTGAAGGAGCGGGGCAGGCGGCGGTAGAGCGGGCGCAGCAGCTCCGGCGGCGCCTCGCGGATCTGGAACCTCGGGCCCCACTTCCAGAAGAAGGCCCGCTGCTGCTCGGCGGTCGAGGAGGTGAGCAGCCAGAGCGCCGGATTGCCGGCGGCGCCGGCGTAGGCGTTCAGCGCGTCGACCGATTTCGTCAGTCCGTCGTCGTCGAGCTTGGCCATCACCACCAGGTTCTCCCCCTGCCGGAGCTCCGGGATCAGCGAGTCGAGGCAGACCCGCTGGGCCCCCTCGCCGGCGCAGACCCCGCCGACCTGGATGCCCGGGCGCAGGCGCGTGGCCAGATCGTCGAGCGGCAGCTCGGGCGCCTTCCAGGCGAAGATCACCGCCGCCAGCGCGCCGAGGACCGCCACCGCCGTGCGGGCCGGCGGGAAGAGCGGCGGCCGCCGCTCGCGCCCCACCCAGGCGAGGAGCAACGCCGGCACGAGCAGGGCCAGATCCTGCCAGAAGGCCTGGGCCGGCGTCCGCTGCACGAGGTTGCCGAAGCAGCCGCAGGACTCGGCGGCGTCGCGCAGGCCGTGCGCCGCGAGCCACCAGGCGCGGCCGGTGAGGGAGAGGAAGAAGGCGACCAGGAGCGTGGCGGGGATCAGCACCCACTTGCGCCGCACGCCGAGCAGCAGGGCGAGCCCGAGCCCGGCCTCCAGGGCCAGGGCGATCAGGGCGACGGCCCGGGCGGGGATCAGGAAGTCGAGCCCTTCGGTCTGGATCTGGTGACGAACGCCCCGGGATCGATCATCTTGGCCCAGACGGCGAACAGCAGCACGCAGCCCAGGAAGGCGCCGGCGAACGTCCCCACCCACCAGAGGAGCGGGCGAGGGTGGCTTCTGCGCCAAAGGGGTCTGGGTCGATTCCATGGGTCCTCGCTCATCCTACTGGCCCGGTGGCCGCCGTCGCAACTTGAGCTCTCCCGGGGAGAAACAGGGTAGCCGGGCCGGAAAAATCCCCGGCCCGTGCCATCGTCAGGCCGCCTCGTCCTCCCAGTGCAGGTGCCGCCGCAATTCGTCCGCGGTGGGACCGATCCCATGGTCGAGGAACCCTTCGAGGGGGCCGGAGTAGAGCAGCTCGCCGCCGTGGACGCCGCCGCCGGGCCCGAGATCGATGATCCAGTCGGAGCGCGAGATCAGGTCGGGGCTGTGCTCGACGACGACGACGCCGTCCCCCCGCTGCACCAGCCGGCGGAGCGTCTGGTAGAGCAGGTCGATGTCGGCCAGGTGGAGCCCGGTGGTCGGCTCGTCGAAGAGGAAGAGCCGCTGCCCCTCGGCGGCCGGGCGGTCGAGGAAGCTGGCGAGCTTCAGGCGCTGGGCCTCGCCGCCCGAGAGCGTCGAGGTGGACTGCCCGAGCCGCAGGTAGCCGAGCCCGACGTCGGTCAGCAGGCTGAGGCGCCGGGCGAGCCGCTTCTGGTCGGCGAAGAAGACGATCGCGTCCTCCACCGTCAGGTCGAGCACCTCGGAGATGTTCAGGCCGCGGCTGTTCTTGCCGTCAGGGCCCTTACCGAAATACCGCACGGCGAGCACCTCCGGCCGGAAGCGGTGCCCCTGGCAGGTCTCGCAGGGCACCGTCACCGGCGCCATGAACTGCATGTCCACCTCGGTGATCCCGGTCCCCTCGCAGGTCGGGCATCGCCCCTTGTCGACGTTGAAGGAGAAGTGGGCCGGGGTGATCCGCCGCGCCTTGGCATCGGAGGTGGCGGCGAACAGCTTGCGGATCTCGTCGTAGGTCTTGATGTAGGTGATCGGGTTCGAGCGGCTCGACCGCCCCAGCGGCCGCTGATCGACCAGCGTCACGTCGACCACCCCTTCGAGGCCGGAGAGGAGATCGCACTCGCCGGGCTCGACGTCCACCACCCCGCGCGAGCGCTGGTAGGTGCCGTAGACGACGTTCTCGATCAGCGTCGACTTGCCCGAGCCGGAGACGCCGGTCACCGCGACCAGCGCGCCGAGGGGGAAATCGACGTCCACGTCCTTCAGGTTGTGGGCGCGCGCGCCGCGCACCGAGACGCGGGGGAGGGCTGGAGAGCTCGTCGGAGAGGGTCTCCCACCCCTGCTCGCGGCGGAAGCGGGCCATGTGCCGGCGGGCCAGGGTCGGCGGGCGCTCCCGCAGATAGCGGCCGGTGAGCGACTCGGCGCTGGCGAGGATCGTCTCGATCGGCCCCTCGGCCACCACCTGCCCGCCGTGCTCGCCGGCGGCGGGCCCGAGGTCGATCACGTGGTCGGCGCCGCGGATCAGCGTGCGGTCGTGCTCGACCACCAGCACCGTGTTGCCGCGCGCCGCGAGATCGCGCAGCAGGGAGAGCAGCTTCTCGCTGTCCTGCGGGTGGAGGCCGATCGTCGGCTCGTCGAGCACGTAGAGGGTGCTGGTGAGGCCGGAGCCGAGGGCGGCGGCGAGGTGGATGCGCTGCGTCTCGCCGCCGGAGAGGGTGCGCGCCTGGCGATCGAGGGTCAGATAGTCGAGCCCCACCCGGTGGAGCACCTCGACGCGCTCGGCCAGCTCGTCGAGCAGGTGGCCGGCCACCTCGCGCTGCCGGGGCGTCCATGGGCGCTCGCGCAGCCAGGCGCGGAGCTGCTCGAGGCTGAGGGCCGCGAGCTCCGGCAGCGTCCGCCCCTCCAGCTTGATGGCGAGGGCCTCGGGCTGCAAGCGGGTGCCGAGGCACTCCGGGCAGAGGTTGTAGGAGCGGTAGCGGGCGAGCAGCACGCGCACGTGCACCTTGTAGGTGCGCTGCTCCAGCCAGTGGAAGAAGTCCTCCAGGCTGGAGGGGTTGCCGGTGCCGCTCCAGATCCACTCGCGGTCCTTCTCGGGGAGCTCCATCCAGGGCACGTCGAGGGGGATCTTGCGCTTGCGGCAGGCGGCGAGGAGCTCGTCGTAGAGCTCCTCGTAGGCCGGGGTGTTCCACGGCGCGAACGGCCGCTCTTTGAGGGAGCGCCGGGGGTCCGGGATCACCCGCTCGCGGTCGACGCCGATCACCCGGCCGAACCCCTGGCACTCCGGGCAGGCGCCGAGCGGGGAGTTGAACGAGAACAGGGCCGGGGTGGGCCGGCGCGCCGTCTCGCCGCAGACCGGGCAGGAGAGCTCGCGGCTGTAGAGGCGCACCCCGGCGGGCCCGCGGGCCTCCACCCGGCCGCCGTTCATCCGGTACCCCTGTTCGAGCGTGTCGAGGACGCGCGCCTCGGTCGCGGCCTTCGCCGTGAAGCGGCCGAGGACGAGCGGCAGGGGATCGCGCTTGGCCGGCCACTTCTCGCCCGGCTCCATGCGCACGACCTCCTCCCCCTCCAGACGGCGCTGGAAGCCCTGGCGGATCAGCTCGCCGAGGGCGTCGTCCGCCCCCTTCTTCGGCCGCGGCAGGCGCACGACCAGGGTGAAGGAGTCGCCGGCCGCGCCGGTGGCGAGATCCGCCGCCGCGTCCTCGGGGCTGTAGCAGCGGACCGGGCCGTGCCCGTTGACGCACCCGATCTCCCCCAGGTGGGTGAAGAGGAGGCGCATCACGTCGAGCGTCTCGGTGATCGTGCCCACCGTCGAGCGGGCGTTGCGGACGGCGTTCTTGGCCTCGAGCGCCACCGCCGGCAGGATGTTGTGGATGGCGTCCACCGGCGGGCGTTCCATCTGATCGAGGAACTGCCGCGCGTAGGTGGACATCGACTCGACGAAGCGGCGCTGCCCCTCGGCGAAGATGGTGTCGAAGGCGAGCGAGGACTTGCCCGCTCCCGAAGGGCCGGTCACCACGGTCACCGCGCGATGCGGCACCCGGCAGTCGATCCCCTTCAGATTGTGGGTGCGGGCGCGTTCGACCAGGATGGCTGGGTGCGTGGGTCTGGGCATCGTTTCCCGGCGGCGCCCGGGATCGGGCGGAGCCGATCATCATAACGCAGGGGGTGGCGGGGCATTCCCGGCAGGGAGAGAGGGTCAAAAATCCCGGCCGGCCGCCGTCGTCGTCCTCCCCGCGGTCCCGCTCCTGCCTGCCGCGGTCCTTCTCTTTCTCCTTGCCCCGCTCGCCGTCGCCGTCCCGGCGGCCGAAGACCCGCCGCAGCCAGGTCCGGAAGGTGCGCGGCTGGCGCTCCTCGGTCCGCTGCTCGACGGCTCGGCTCCGCGGCCTCCTCCTCGGTCCTCGGTTTCGTTGGAGGCGACCTGAGGCTCGGGCGCGCCGCCGTGCCGGTCGCAGGTCTCCGTGGGGACCTCCCCCTCGCGGAAGACCTCGGTGATCACCGAGGGGCAGAACCCGGTCGCCAGCTTGCCGGTCGTGGGGTCGATCGAGGCCGTGGTGACGCCCGGCGGCGAGGCGAAGCTGGAGTAGCCGCCCGGCGGCGCGACCCTGGCCATGAAGCGGACCCAGATCGGCAGGGCGGCGCGGGCGCCGGAGAGGCGGGTCTTGCCGTTGTCGTCGTAGCCCACCCAGACGACCGTGGCCCGCTCCGGGGCGTAGCCGGCGAACCAGGCGTCCCGCTGCTTGTTGGTGGTGCCGGTCTTGCCGGCGAGCTCGCCCGGGATCCCCGCCGCGGCGCCGGCGGCGGTGCCGCGCAGGAGCACCCCTTCGAGCAGCGAGGTCACGAGGTAGTCGGTCTCGCGCGAGATCACCCGCACCGGCTTCGGCAGCGGCGCCCCCTGGACCAGCTTGCCGGTGTGGTCGAGGATCGCGACCAGCTCGTGGACCGGCGGCCGCGAGCCGCCGCCGGCCAGGGTCGAGTAGACCGTCGCCATCTCCAGCGGCGTCACCGCGGCGGCGCCGAGGGCCATCGAGGGGAAGGGCTCCATCGGCGTCGTGATCCCCATGTCGTGCGCCAGCTTGACGACCTGCGGCATCCCCACCTCCAGCGCCAGCCGGGTGGTCGCCGGGTTGTAGCTCTTCTCCAGGGCGGTGCGCACGCTGACCCAGCCGTGGAAGCTGCCGTCGTCGTTCTTCGGGCTCCAGACCTGGCCGCCGGAGGCCGGGAACGGCCAGCGGCTCGTCCTCCAGGAACGAGGCGGGGGAGGCCTTGCCGGCCTCGAAGGCGGCGGCGTAGACGATCGGCTTGAAGGCGCTCCCCGGCTGGCGCTGCGCCCGGCCGGCGCGGTCGAACTGGCTGGCGTCGTACCCCCGGCCGCCGACGTAGGCGAGGATGCCGCCGGTCGCCGGGTCCATCGAGACCAGGGCCGCCTGCAGCGACCGCCCCTTGCGGCCGCCGTCGATCGCCTTCAGCCCGCTCTCGACCGCCTCCTGGGCCGCCTTCTGTCCCGCCCAGTCGAGGGTGGAGAAGAGCACGTAGCCGCCGTCCTCCAGGTCGTCGACGCCGAAGCGGCGCGCCGCCTCCAGGGCCGCCGAGTCGGCGAAGTAGGGGGCGCGCCGGCGGACGACCGCCTCGGGCGCCACGGCGATCGGCTCCCGCAGCGCCTGGTCGACGCGCTCCTGGGGGACCAGCCGGAGCTTGGCGAGGCGGCCGAGCACCCAGTCGCGCCGCTGTTTGGCGCGGTCCGGATGCGTGGCCGGAGAGTAGTTGGCGGGCGCCGGAATGATCCCGGCGAGCGTCGCCGCCTCGGCGAGGTCGAGCTGGTTCGCGTCCTTGCCGAAGTAGGCGCGCGACGCGGCCCCGACGCCGACGAGCGAGACGCCGTTGCCGCCTCCCAGGTAGATCTCGTTGAGGTACGCCTCGAGGATCTTCTTCTTGGGATAGCGCATCTCGAGCAGGACGGCCAGGAGGATCTCCTGGGTCTTGCGCGTCAGGGTCCGTTCCTGGGTGAGATAGAGATTCTTGACCAGTTGCTGGGTCAGCGTGCTCCCCCCCTGGCGGACCCCCTTGCCGCGCAGGTCGACCCAGATGGCGCGCGCGATGCCGGTGATCGAGACCCCGGCGTGGCCGAAGAAGGATTCGTCCTCGGCGGCGAGAATCGAGGCGATCAGGTCCGGCGAGACCTCGTCGAGGGTGACCGGCCGGCGTTCCAGGAGGCTGGGGCTGTAGTACGAGGCGAGGAGGGGCGGATCGAGGATCACCGAGTCGGTCGCCGTTCCGCCGCGGCGGAGGGCGGCGATGTGGGTCCCCTCGTAGGCGACCTCGACGAGCCCGCCCCCCCGGCTGCCGTCGGGCAGGGGGAAGCTCCGCAGGTGGACGTCGACTCCCTTGCTTGGTCCGGCGGTAGCGGCCGGCGGGGAGGCCGCGGGAGGTCTTGTCCTCGCGGTACCCCTCGTCGGCGAGGCCGGCGATCAGGAGCTCCGGCGGATAGTTCCGCCCCTCGTAGAGCCGCGTCGCCCGGCCGTAGAGCCGCGACGGCTGGCGGAAGGTGACCTCGTCGAAATGGCCCGACAGCCGCCAGAACGGCCGGATGACCAAGATCCCCGCGATCAGCAGGACGGCGGCGATGCCGGCGAGGATCCACCGCGGACGCCACCGGCGCCGCGGGGCAGGCTTGGGTTTACGGGGTGCTACGGCCATTGCCAACTGGCTTACCAGACCGCGCCGGGGAAGTGATCGTGGATACGGGTGTCGCGGGTCACAAGCGGAATCTGATGGAGAAGCGCCGTAGCGACGAGCATCCGGTCGAACGGATCTCGCGTCCAGGTTAGGGGCATGGCGAGCGCCACCAAGGCGTCCAAGGGATCGCTGGTCATCGTCACCCCAAAGTCGGAGCTGAGCAATCCCAGGAGCTGGTCCGGATCGACCTTGAGCTTGCCGACCTCTTTGAGGAACTGCAACTCCAACCGGACCATGGGTGAGACGAGAAGAACAGCCTGTTCCACGATCTCGCGCGAGCCGGCGCCAAAGAGCTCGGCTCTCCCTTCCAGAGAAAGATGGCGGCGTGAGTGTCCAGGAAAGCCCTCAAGCTTCGGGCTCCCACTCCCAGGTGGTCTCCACCAGCTCATCCGGCGTGCAGTTGAGCGCTTCCCGCCTGGGGAGGTCCGCCAGCCGGAGCCGCCGCCCCCCTGCCGGCACGATCATCAAGGTCCGCGATCCCCGAATCACCTGTTGGGGAGTCCCGGTCTCAAGAACATCGTCCAGCACCTTATAGATGTCCTTCCGGAGTTCCGTCGCTGTCATAGGTTTCCGCATGGCTGGGTCATCCTTCGCATGTACGCTTTCATTTTGAAGCGTACGTTCCTGAAAGGCAAGGTCTCTGGTCAGATGCCATTGGTCTTGCTCTAATGGCCCCCGACTCTCACGGATGAGCTCGACACTGTCAGGCCCTTCGAGATTCTTGGGCAGGGATTCCCGGAGACGCCGAGCCCTTTCCAGCACTTCTTCCATGGGAGGTCCCGAATATCTCCGTTGGAGTTCCTCCGCTTCCTCGAAGACCCGCCGCCGCCACTCCTCTCTGGTCTCTTTCTTTCGTATGGAGATCACTAGCTAGCTCCCTTCAGCAACCTGGTTACCGCAAAGGATACCAAGTTCCTGGCTCTTCCTGCTGCCCGCCCGTGGAACACCGGACCCTCTCATCCTGTTATCATTACCGGCCCTATGATCGCCGTATCCGACCTTGGAAAGTCCTTCGGCCCCCAGACGCTGTTCGAGGGGGTCTCGATTCAGTTCAACCCGGGCAACCGCTATGGCCTCGTGGGGGCCAACGGTTCGGGCAAATCCACCTTTCTCAAGATCCTCGCGGGGGACGACATTCCCAGCGAGGGGACCGTCGCGATGCCCAAGCGCCTCAAGCTGGGCGTCCTCAAGCAGGACCACTTCCAGTACGAGCACATGCCGATCCTCGAGGTCGCCATGATGGGCAATCACGACGTCTGGGAGGCGATGGTCGAGAAGGAGCGTCTGCTCGCCAACGCCGACCAGGAGTTCGACGCCGACCGCTACTCGGAGCTGGAGGACCTGATCCTCCGCAATGACGGCTACACGCTCGAAGCCCGCGCCGGCGAGGTGCTCGAGGGGCTCGGCATCCCGACCGAGTCCACCGCCAGCCGCTCTCGACGCTCTCGGGCGGCTTCAAGCTGCGCGTGCTCCTCGCGCAGGTGCTCGCCTCGGACCCGGACGTGCTGCTCCTCGACGAGCCCACCAACCACCTCGACATCCTCTCGATCCGCTGGCTCGAGAAGTTCCTGGTGGACACCTACAAGGGCACGGCGATCGTCATCTCCCACGACCAGCGCTTCCTCGACAACGTCTGCACCCACATCCTCGACGTCGACTACGAGACGATCACCCTCTACCCCGGCAACTACAACGCCTTCCTGTCCGCCAAGACGGGCAACCGGGAGCGCAAGGAAGCCGAGATCGAGAAGCGCGAGGCCGAGATCGCCCGCCACAAGGAGTTCGTCGACCGCTTCAGGGCCAAGGCGACCAAGGCCCGGCAGGCGCAGAGCCAGATGAAGAAGATCGAGAAGATCGACATCGAGCGCCTCCCCCAGACCTCGCGGCGGTACCCCACCTTCAAGTTCAAGCAGGTGCGGCCGAGCGGCAAGATCGCGCTCGAGCTCACCGGGATCTCGAAGGCCTACGGCGACAAAGAGGTGCTCCGGGACGTCTCGCTCACCGTCGACCGCGGCGACCGCATCGCCATCATCGGCCCCAACGGCCTCGGCAAGTCGACGCTGCTCAAGATCGCGGTCGGCGAGACCGAGCAGGACGACGGCAAGGTCGAGTGGGGGTACGAGACCTACCAGGGGTACTTCGCGCAGGACCACCACGAGCTGCCGAAGGGGAGCAAGCAGAGCGTCGAGGCCTGGCTCTGGGAGGCTGTCCCCGGCGAGCCGATCGGCTTCGTGCGCGGCAACCTCGGGATGGTGCTGTTCTCGGGCGACGACGTGAAGAAGCCGGTCGGCAGCCTCTCCGGCGGCGAGGCGGCGCGGCTGGTCTTCTGCAAGCTCTCGGTGACCAAGCCGAACGTCCTGGTCCTCGACGAGCCCACCAACCACCTCGACCTGGAGGCGATCGAGGCCCTGGTCGAGGGGCTGAAGGCCTACGAGGGCACGCTGATCTTCGTCTCCCACGACCGCTGGTTCGTCTCCCAGCTCGCGACCGCATCTTCGAGATCACCCCGCGGGGGATCAACGACTTCCGCGGCACCTACGAGGAGTATCTGGAGCGCCTGGGCGACGACCACCTCGACGCCGAGGCGGTGCTGCGCATGAAGCGCGAGCAGAAGAAGAAGGCCGCGGCGGCCGCGCCGGTCGTGGACCTCGATCCCGCCGAGGCCCGCCGGCGCCAGAACCGCCAGAAGGAGCTCGCCCGGAAGCTCGATCTGGTGACCTCCCAGGTCGAGAACGCCGAGTCCCGCATCAACGCCATCAACGAGATGTTCTGCGATCCCACCTTCTTCGACCGCAACCCCCGCGAGCAGGTCAAGAAGCTCGAGGCCGAGCAGAAGACCCTCTCCGGCAAGGTCGAGGAGCTGATGGCGGAGTGGGAGCGGATCGAGAGCGAGAGGGCGGACCTGGGCGCTTAGCGCCCCTCAGGCCATTACCGTAGCGCCACGCGCGTCGTCGTCCCCGGCGGGGTGCGCGGCGGCAGGAGGCGGATGTAGCCGCCGGTGGCCAGCTTCCAGAACAGCATCAGGGCGTCGAGCTGCGCCATCGGCGTGATCTTCAGGATCGACTGGATGTCGTAGGTGCCGTTGATCCGGGTCAGCATGAACCCCTCCTGGGGGGAGAGGTTCGAGGAGGTGAGCTGCTCCATGGTGGCCGTCACCTGGGGGATGGACGCCAGGGTGACGCCGGAGCGCTCGATGTGCTCGCGGGTCTTCTTCTCGGCCTCGGTGAGGGCCTCGTGGGCGTCCGGGTTCTCCGGCTCCAGGGCGCGCGCGGCCCGCAGGTGACGCAGCGCCGCGTCGAACTCCCCCTGTGCCAGGAAGGCGCTCCCCGCGGCCACCAGCATCTCCGCGCTCACCCCGGCGGCGACGCCGTCGCCGTCCACCGGCGTCTGGCGCCCGCCGCGCAGCTTGACCAGCTTCAGGCGGCCGAGCTGCCACTGGTCGAAGATCAGCTTGCAGGTGAGGTACTCGGTCGAGTGGGTCTGCTGGCGGATCTCCTCGATCGTGCGCTCGTCGTTGATCAGGCTCACGATCCGCTGGTCGCCGGGGCCGAGGCCGGGAATGGTCGAGAGGTCGACGATCGCCACCGGGATGATCTGCTCGTTGGGGATCACCTGGCGGATGCGCCGCCACTCGTCCACCCGCTGGACCCCCTCCATCACGATGCCGGTGACGTCCATCCGCATCGGCACCATGGCGCTCTCGGGCAGGATGTCGTCGAGGAAGCGGAAGTCCCCCTCGGCCCAGGAGAAGATGTCGTAGATGCTCTCCTCGGCCTTGAGGCGGAGCATGCGGGCGAGGTCCCGCTCGGCGATGGCGCCGTTGTTGACCAGGATCATCCCGAGCAGCATCCGGCTCTTCTCCTGCAGCTCGATGGCCCGGCCGAGCTGCCCCTCGTTGATCAGCCCGTGGCTCATCAGGAAGTGCCCCAGGTACTCCTCGGGCTTGTTCGAGGCGGAGGAGAGGATCAGGCCGTCCTTGAAGAAGATCTTCTTCTCGGTCCGGCCATGGACGATCTCCAGCGTCCCGCTTTTCTTGCTTTGCGAGAGCCACTGGAGCAGCTCCTCGAGCTGCATCGTTCTGAGGTTGCCGACGATGCCCATGATGACTGGGCCGATTATAGCTTCTATGTAAATACTGAGTGCTGTGACAGAGTACTGAGACGATAGACCGGGCCGCCATTGCGCTCCGCATGGGAGGAACACCTCATCTTCGGGCCGGAGTCGTCCCCCTCTGGCCCTGGTAGTGGCTCGAGGAGCCCGGATCGCCATACGCGACTTCCGGCTCGGACTCCATGGCGATGAAGATGAGTTGTGCAATTCGCCTGCCCGCCTCGAGGACGAAGGGCTGGGGGCCGAGGTTCTGGAGCTCCAGGGTGATCTCCCCCTGGAATCCAGGATCGCACCAGCCGGCCAGCGAGTGGTTGATCCACAGCCGGCCGAGGGTGGATTTGAGCTTGAGGTCGCAGGCCACGTCGCGCGGGATGCGCACGTACTCCAGGGTGGAGGCGAGCACCACCTCGCCCGGGAAGAGCTTGATGTGGGGCGCCCGGAACTCCTCGGGGTCCCGGGTGGGGCAGATCCAGTGGTCGGAGACGCGCACATCGTAGCTGGCCGCATTGACTTGTGACTCCTCGAACGGGGTGACCCCGTTGTTCTGTCCCCACTCCCGGATCCAGCGGTCCGGCTTGATCATTTTCCTGCTCTCCCAAAGACGGCTCTCCCAAAGACGCGGTGGAGGGGCGCCCTACAGGAAGCGGACCGGCGTCGTCACCTGCTCGCGGTGGATCGTATCGACAAAGCGGATGATCTTGCGCGAGAGCGACATGAAGAGGGTCGAGGTGCGCGAGCCGCCGCCGAAGAAGCGGACCCCCCGCAGCAGCTCGCCGTCGGTGACGCCGGTGCAACTGAAGAGGATCTGGTCGCCCGGGGCGAGGTCTTCCGTCTTGTAAATCTTGGAAACGTCGTGGAAGCCCAGGGCCCGGAGCCGCTCCTCCTGCTCCTCCTTCTTCTCGTTGTCGGCGTCCTGCGGCTTCAGCCGCGCCTGGATCTCGCCGCCCAGGCAGCGCATGGCGGCGGCGGTGATCACCCCTTCGGGCGCGCCGCCGGTCCCCATCACCGCGTGCACGCCGGTGCCGCGCACGGCGGCCGAGATGCCGGCCGAGAGGTCGCCGTCCGAGATCAGGCGGATGCGGGAGCCGGCCTCGCGGATGTCGGCGATGAGCTGCGCGTGCCGCGGCCGGTCGAGCACCACGATGGTGAGATCGCTCACCCGGCGCCCGAAGGCGTTGGCGATGTTGCGCAGATTTTCGGCCACCGGGGCGTCGATGTGGGTGACGCCGCGGGCCGTCGGGCCGACCACCAGCTTCTCCATGTAGACGTCGGGAGCGTGGAGCAGCCCGCCGCGCTCGGAGGCGGCGAGCACGGTGATCGAGTCGGACGAGCCGGTGGCGCAGAGGTTGGTCCCCTCCAGCGGATCGACGGCGATGTCCACCTGGACGGCGCCGTCCTTGCCGCGCAGGGCGCCCAGCTCCTCGCCGACGAAGAGCATCGGCGCCTTGTCGCGCTCCCCCTCGCCGATGACGACGCGGCCGTCCATCTGGATGAAGTCCATCTCGCGCCGCATCGCCTCGACCGCCACCTGGTCGGAGTACTTGCGCTGGCCGAAGCCCATGGTCTTGGCGGAGGCGATGGCCGCCTCCTCGGTGACGCGGATGAAGTCCTGCTCGAGCAGGTGATCCATGACCGCCGGCATCAGCGGGCGCTCCCGGCGGCCGCGACCGGCTGTTCCTTCGGCTTCGGGGCCGGCCGCTCCGGCGCGTTGTAGGCCGGAATGCCGGTGATCGCCTCGCCGATGATCAGGCCGTGGATGTCGTGCGTCCCCTCGTAGGTGTAGACCGACTCGATGTTGAGCATGTGGCGGATCACCGGGTAGTCGTCCACGATGCCGTTGGCGCCCAGGATCTCGCGGGCGAGCTGGCGCACTCGCGGGCGAGCCAGATGTTGTTGCGCTTGCCCATCGAGATCTGGAACGGCTTGAGGCGGCCGTTGTCCTTGAGTAGCCCGAGCTGGTAGGCGAGGAGCTGGCGCCTTGCTGATCTCGGTCGCCATCCAGGCCAGCTTCTCCTGCACGAGCTGATGGCAGGCGATCGGCTGGCCGTTGAACTGGATACGCTCCTTGGCGTACTCGAGCGCCGTGTAGTAGGTCTCCATGGCCGAGCCGACGCCCCCCCAGGCGATGCCGTAGCGCGCCTGGTTGAGGCACATCAGAGGGCTCTTGAGCCCCGTCGTGCCGGGCAGGATGGCGTCCGCCGGGATGCGGCAGTCGTGGAAGCCGAGCTCGGAGGTGGTGGAGGCGCGCAGCGAGAACTTGCCGTGCTGGTCCGAGGAGGTGAACCCGGGGGTCCCCTTCTCGACCAGGAAGCCGCGGATGCCGTCGTCGGTCTTCGCCCAGACCACGGCGACGTCGGCCAGGGTGCCGTTGGTGATCCACTGCTTGGAGCCGTTGAGCACCCAGCCGTCGCCCACCCGCTTGGCGGTGGTGCGCATGCCGCCGGGGTTGGAGCCGAAGTCGGGCTCGGTGAGGCCGAAGCAGCCGATCGCCTCGCCGGTGGCGAGCCGGGGGATCCAGCGGTCCTTCTGCTCCTGGGAGCCGAAGGTGTGGATGGGGTACATCACGAGCGAGCTCTGGACGGAGACGAAGCTGCGCAGCCCCGAGTCCCCACGCTCCAGCTCCTGCATGATCAGGCCGTAGGCGACGCCGTGCAGCCCGGGCAGCCCGTAGTCGGAGATGCTGGCGCCGAAGAGGTTGAGGGCGCCCATCTCGGGCACCAGCTCGAGGGGAGTGCGGGCATCCCGGTGGCACTCCTCGATGATCGGCTTGACTTTATCGTCCACGAAGGCGCGAACCGTGTCGCGCACCAGTCGCTCCTCTTCGGTGAGGAGCGCGTCCAACTCCAGCAGATCGACGCCTGGAAAGCGGCTCAAGGGGTCTCCTCCTTCAGTATGCGCTCGCAGTATGCGTTCGGAACTACCGCGTTCGGAACTTACTGCGCTCGGAACTTACGTGCGGAATAGGTGAGTCATGGCGGTCAGGAAACCGCGCACGATAGGATACCACGCGACCGGAGACCGCCTTGACCGACCCTTTTCAACCCTTGCCAGCCCCCCGACCCTGGCTGACCGCCCTCGCCACCCTGACCGGCAACCTCTTCCTTGTCGTGGGATCGGGCGATCCTGGCGGTCGTGACCATCCTGGTCTCCTGGATCCCGCGGGGGGTCTGGGCGTTCGCCGTCATGCGGATCTGGGCGAACGGCGTGCTCGCCGCCAGCCTGATCCGCGTCGAGGTCCACTGCTCGCCGGAGCTGGAGCCGGGGAAGAGCTACGTCTTCCTCGCCAACCACCAGAGCCTGTTCGATATCCCGGTGCTGCTAGCGACCTCCCCCGGGCAGCTCCGGATGATGGCCAAGCGGACCCTGTTCCTGATCCCCATCTTCGGCTGGGCCCTGAAGGCGGGCGGCTTCATCTCCGTCGACCGCGCCGACCGCAGCACCGCCACCCAGAGCTTCTCCCTGGCGTTCGCCCGGCTGCGCGAGGGGACCTCGGTCCTCCTCTTCCCCGAGGGGACCCGCTCGCTCGACGACACGCTCCTCCCTTTCCAGCGCGGCGGCTTCCTGCTCGCCATGAAGAGCGGCCTGCCGATCGTGCCGGTCGGCATCCGGGGCTCCCGCGCCGTTCAGCGCCGGGGGAGCTTCGCGATCCACCCCGGCACCATCGCCGTCACCTACGGCGCGCCGATCGATCCCGCGGCCTACGGCGTGCGGCGCAAGCGCGAGCTGATCGCCGAGGTGCGGCGCCGCATCGCCGGGCCCGCCGGGCTGCGGGTGGGGGAGGAGGGGGAGGATGCCTGACCGGTGGTACGCTGTCCTCTGGAAGGCATTTGGAAGGAAACTGACGCTATGACAACCGATTTCGAATCCGCGGTGTGGGACGCCCTGAAGGGGGTGAAGTTCCCGGGCATGAGCCGGGACATCGTCTCCTTCGGCTTCGTGCACCAGGTGCAGGCGAGCGCCGGCTCGGTGGTGGTGGACCTCCAGATGTCCACCCACAACCCGGCGGCGGGCGAGAAGGTCCGCGACGAGGTGGAGAGGACGCTGCGCGCCCTCCCCGGGGTGACGGAAGTGAAGGTCAACATGAACGTGGTCAAGCCCGCCGCCCGCGAGGAGGCGGCGTCGAAGGCGATCGCCCAGGACACCAGCCTGATCCCCAAGGTCCGCCACGTGGTGGCGGTCGCCAGCGGCAAGGGGGGCGTGGGCAAGTCGACCGTGGCGGCGAACCTGGCGGTGGCGCTGGCCCAGCTCGGCCACCGCGTCGGCCTCCTCGACTCGGACATCTACGGCCCCTCGGTGCCGACGATGTTCGGCATCACCCAGAAGCCGCGGGTGATCGGCAACCGCATCTACCCGTTCGAGAAGTACGGCATCATCCTGATGTCGCTCGGCTTCATCCTGGAGATCGACACGCCGGTGATCTGGCGCGGCCCGATGGTGATGCGGGCGATCGAGCAGATGCTGGGCGACGTCGAGTGGGGTGAGCTCGACTACCTGATCCTCGACCTGCCGCCGGGCACCGGCGACGCGCAGCTCACGGTGACCCAGCGCATCCAGCTCGCCGGCGCGGTGATCGTGACCACGCCGCAGGACGTGGCGCTGATCGACGCCCGCAAGGGGCTCGCCATGTTCCGCAAGGTCAACGTGCCGGTGATCGGCATCGTCGAGAACATGTCCACCTTCGTCTGCCCGCACTGCGGCCATGCCACCGACATCTTCAAGCGCGACGGCGGCCGCAAGACCGCGGAGCTGCTGGGCACCGCCTTCCTCGGCTCGATCCCGCTCGACCCGCAGATCGTCCTCGGCGGCGACGCCGGCGTGCCGATCACGGTCGCCGATCCCAAGGGGCATCACAGCGAAGCCTTCCGGCGAGTGGCCCAGTCGGTCGTCGCCGAGGTGGCGCGGCAGGAAGAGACGAAGCACAAGCTGACGATCGTCTAGATGCCGACCGCGCCGTCTGTAGCCCTGATCGCGGACGCCCACCTGAGCGGCCCCGGCGGCCCCGCCGGTCCGCTCGTCGCCCAGCTCCAGGCCCTCCCCGGCCAGGGGTGCCGCCGACTGGTGCTGATGGGCGATCTCTTCCAGGCCTGGGTGGGATTCCGGAGCTTCGAGACCGACGACGTCCGCGCCGTGGTCGCCGCCCTGCGAGACCTCCGCTCCCAGGGGGTCGCGGTCGAGTACGTCGAGGGGAACCGCGACTTCTTCCTCGCCGGCAGCCCCTACGACGACGCCTTCGACCGCGTCGCGCTCGAGACCGCGTTCGAGACGGGGGGCGTCCGCTACCTCGCGGTCCACGGCGACGGGCTGAACGACAAGGATTGGAAATACCGCTTCTGGCGCTGGCTGTCGAAGAGCGCGCCGGTCCGCTTCCTGGTCGGGACCATCCCCGGCTCGCTGGCGAACCGCCTCGTCCATCTGACCGAGCGGCGGCTCTCGCGGACCAACTTCAAGCATCGCGCGGTCCTCCCCGAGGCGGCCATCCGGGCCTATGCCGAGCGGCGGCTGGCGGAGGGGTACGACGTGCTGCTGCTGGGGCATTTCCATGAGCCCCGGGTCTGGCAGGTGGATGGGGGGGAGGTGCGGTTGCTGGATGCCTGGTTCCGGAGCCGGGCGGTGGAGTGGCTGCGCTAAACTCCCCAGTCCCATGTCTGTGCGCGTCACCATGCTCGGCAGCGGCACCTCGACCGGGATTCCGGTGATCGGCTGCACCTGCCGGGTCTGCACCTCCGACAACCCGAGGAACAAGCGGATGCGGCCGGGGCTGAAGCTGGAGATGGACGACGGGGTCGTGCTGGTCGACACGCCGGTCGACCTGCGGGCGCAGGCGCTCCGTTTCGGCCTGCCGCGGGTCGACGCCATCGTCTTCACCCACTCCCACGCCGACCACATCTTCGGGCTCGACGACGTGCGCATCTTCAACTTCCGCCAGCAGGCCCCGATCCCCTGCTACGGCTCGGCGGAGACCCTGCGCGCCATCCGGCGGGCCTTCGCCTACGTCTTCGAGCCCGGCCAGGAGGGGGGCGGCAAGCCGCAGCTCGACCTCGTCGAGGTGCGCGAGCCGTTCGAGGTGCTGGGGCGCCGGTTCGTCCCCATCCCCGTCTGGCATGGCGAGATGGAGGTCTTCGGCTACCGGATCGGCGATTTCGCCTACGTGACCGACTGCAATCAGATCCCGGAGACCAGCCTGCGGCAGCTCGGAGGGGTGGAGATCCTGGTCCTCGACGCCCTGCGCCATCGCCCCCACTCGACGCACTTCTCGGTCGAGGAGGCACTGGAGATCTCAGAGCGGATCGGCTCCCGCCGCACGATCCTCACCCACATGGCGCACGAGGTGGATCACGACGATCCCCTCCCTCAGGGAGTGGAGTTTGGCTATGACGGACTCGTCTTCGATTTCGATTGAGCTGCCGACGGAGCCCTTCGCGGTGCCGACCGGCCGGAAGGCCCGGGGGCGCGTGCGGGTGCCGCCGTCGAAGAGCATGACCCATCGCTATCTGAACCTGGCGCTGCTCTCGGGCGCGCCGGTGGTGATCGAGCGCCCGCTGGTCGCCGAGGACACGCGCCTGTTCCTGGCCGCTCTCGGCAACTGCGGCTTCACGGTCGAGGAGAGCGAGGACGAGGTCCGCCTGACGCCGGCCGGGCGGCCGGACGGCGAGGTCGAGGTCTTCTGCGGCAACGCCGGCACCATGCTCCGCTTCCTGGTCGCCACCCTTACCGTGGTCCCCGGCCTCTGGCGGCTCGACGGCGTCCCCCGCCTGCGCGAGCGGCCGGTGGGGCCGCTCGTCGAGGCGCTCCGGCGGCTCGGCGCCCGCATCGAGTACCTCGCCGGCGAGGGGTACGTCCCCCTGCGGATCGAGGGGGGCACCCTGCGCGGCGGCACGACCACCCTCGACGCCGGCGAGTCGAGCCAGTACCTCTCGGCCCTGCTGATGGCGGCGCTGCGCGCGCCGTCGGAGGTGGTGGTGGAGGTCCCGACCCTCACCTCGCGCCCCTACGTGGACGTGACGATCGCCGCCGCGTCGGCCTTCGACGGCCACATCGAGCGGTCGGGGCCGCGCGCCTACCGCGTCCGCCCGTCGGCGCTGCGCGGCGGGCGCGCCCGGGTGGAGGGGGATTACTCGGCGGCCTGCTACCCGGCCGCCGCGGCGGCGCTGACCGGCGGCGAGGTGATCCTCGACGGCCTGTCCCCCGACTCCAGGCAGGGGGACCGCGAGTTCATGGACCTCCTCGCCGAGATGGGGGCCGAGATCTTCTGGAAGGGGGACGATCTCCGCATCCGCGGCGGCGCGACGCTGCGGGGGATCAAGGCCGATCTCTCCGGCATGCCCGACCAGGTGCCCACCCTCGCCGCCCTCGCCCCCTTCGCCGAGGGGGAGACGCTGATCCACAACGTCGCCCATCTGCGCATCAAGGAGAGCGACCGCCTGGAGGCGATGGCGACCGAGCTCAAGAAGCTCGGCGCCGACGCCCGCGAGGGGCGTGACAGCCTCTGGCTCCCCGGCCTCTGGGCCGGCGTCCAGCCTCCAGGCGAGACCGTGCACATCGACCCCCGCGGCGACCACCGCATCGCCATGAGCTTCGCCCTGGTCGGGCTGCGCCGCCCGGGCGTGGTGATCGATCATCCGGAGGTGGTGGCGAAGTCGTACCCGGGGTTCTGGCGGGATTTTTTGAAGATGATCTAGGGGAGAAACAACAGGGACCTGAAGGACGGCAAGGACGTAAAGGACACTCTTCTTTGTCCTTTCTTTGTCCTTTTCGTCCTTGAGGTCCTTTTCGTCCTTTGTCTTGCTTGCTGCCTCCCCGGCACCTCTTTCCACTACAATCCCCCTTCCAATGTCCTTGATCTCGGAGATTCGCCGGGCGGCGGGTGTCGTCCATCCGTGTCTCGCCTCGCCGCCGCGGTCGATCGCGCTGGCCGAGGCGCGGCTCACGGACCGCCGCAAGGTGGCGGCGCTGCTGGAGGCGGCGGGGCTGCTGTCGCTGCTCGAGCGCGCCGGGTGGCGGCTCGCCGAGGGGTGGAGCGCGGCTCGTATCTCGCCGGCGGACCGGCTGGTGGTCGGCGCGGAGGGCGCCGCTCCCGGCCGCTCGTCCCTCCCCTGCCAGGAGATGCTGCTCGACCTCGCCGGGCGGCTGTTCGGCGCGGGAGTGGTCCCCGGGCGCTGGGAGGCGCGGCGGGCCGTCCGCGCGCTGATCGACCTCTGGCGGCAGGCCCCCGCTCCGGTGCCGCCGGACGAAGCGGTGGCGGTGATCCTGGAGACCGCGCCCTTTCTCTGGGAGCGGCCGGAGCTGGCGATGGCCCGCGAGGCGCTGGCGGGGGAGATCGTGCGCGAGGACGGTGGCGTCCGGCCGTGGATCGCGGGCTCGCGATCCTTCCGCTCCCGCGTGCTCGGCCAGGGGCGTCCGGCGAGCGAGATCCTCGAGCTGCTGGCCACCGCGGGGGCGCGGGCGCTGTGGCACGGCGAGGAGGCGGGATCGCCGCGCGAGCTGGCCGCGGCGGGGCGCTGGCGGGCGGCGGTGGCCGCCTGGGAGCGCCAGCCGCCCCGGGACGACGAGGAGCGGGTGGAGCGGGCCACCGCCCTGGCGGCCCTCGGGCGCCGTGAGGCCGCCCTGGAGGCGCTGGCCGGCAGCCCCTCCGCCGCGGCGCGCGTGCTCGCCACCCGTTGCCAGCTCGAGCTCGGCCGTCTGGGCGCGGCGCGGACCTCCCTGCGCGGCTTCGAGGAGGCGGCGCTCGCGCCGGCCGAGGTCGCCGAGCTGGCCGAGATCGCCTCGCGGGTCTACGCCAGCCACGGCAAGCCGGAGCGCGCCGGCTACTGGATCCGCCGGGCGCTCGACGAGACCTCCGGCGACCCGCGGGCCGCCATCCTCGCCCGGCTGGCGGCCGCGGGCGCGGCCTGGGACCGCCAGGACGCCGACGCGCTGGAGCGCTTCCTGAGGGCCTCCCGGGGCGCGCTGGACGATCCCGGCCTCGCCTGGCGCTGGCACCAGCTCCGCGCCTTGCAGGCCGGCGGCGCCGGCGACCTGGACGGCGCGGCGGCGGCCGCCGAGCGGGCGATCCGCGCCGGCCGCCGGCGGCTGACCCGGCGCCAGGCCGCGGGGCTCTGGAACGACCTCGGGCTCGCCCGCGCCCGGCGTGGCGATCTCGCCGGGGCCGAGCGCGCCTTCCTGCACGCCGCGTGGCTGGCGGCGGGCTGCGACGGTCCGGGCAAATCGACCCTCTCGCTGTACAACCTCGCCGAGATCCGGCTCCGCCAGGGGCGCACCCAGGGAGTGAGCGAGATCGTCGCCCGCTCGGAGAGCGAGAACCGGCGCTCCGGCAACCTGCGCGGCCTCGCCATGGATGCCGAGCTGTGGGCCCGCTACGAGCTGGCCCAGGGGCGGCCGGCGGCGGCGCTCGCCGTCTGCCGCGGCGCGCTGAGCGACCTCGAGCGCCAGCGGCTCGCCGGGCGCCCCGAGCTCCGCCTCCTCGCCGCCCGCGCCCTGGGCTGGCTCAAGATGCCGGAGGAGGCCGCCGCCGAGCTCGCGGGGGTGCCGCCGGAGACCCTCGGCGAGTTGGAGCCCGAGGAGCGCCCCGCCGTGCTGGCGCTGGCCGGCGACTCCGAGGGCGCCCGCCGCGAGGCCGCCGGAACCCCCTTCGCCCCGCTCTGGGAGGCGCTGCTCGCCGGCGGCCTGCCGCCCGCCCGCGACTGGGAGGCGCTGGCGGCGCTCGGCCCTTATCGGGCGGCGCGGCTGGTCTACGACCTCGACCTCCTCTCTCCCGGCTCGGCGCCGCCGTCGTGGCGCCGGGAGGCGATCGCCACCTTCCGCAAGCTCGGCGCGGCGGCGCCCGCCGAGCGGCTGGAAGCGCGGGACGGCGGCCCGTGGGCGGTGGTCGCCTTGCTGCTCCAGGGCTTCGCGGGCAAGCAGGCCGGAGAGGCCGGGGAGGAGCCGCCGCCTGCTTCGACGACCGAGCGGCCGGCTGAGGCCGATTTGATGAAGAACGATCTGGTGAGGAACGATCTGGTCGGAGAGAGCCCGGCGCTGCTCGCCGCGATCGAGCGCCTGGACCGGCTGGCTCCCGGCGGACTGCCGGTGCTGATCCTGGGCGAGAGCGGCACCGGCAAGGAGCTGGCCGCCCGCCGGCTCCACCGCCGGAGCGCCCGCGCCGGCCGGCCGTTCGTCGCCGTCAACTGCGCCGCGCTCTCCGAAACCCTGCTGCTTTCCGATCTCTTCGGTCACGTCCGCGGCGCGTTCACCAGCGCCGAACGCGATCGCAAAGGGGTGTTCGAGGCCGCTCACGGCGGCACGGTGTTCCTCGACGAGATCGGCGATCTGCCGCTCTCCGCGCAGGGGCTGCTGCTGCGCGTATTGCAGGAAGGGGAGATCCGGCGGCTGGGGGAGAGCGAGGCGCGGCGGGTGGATGTCCGCGTGCTCGCGGCCACCCATCGCGATCTCGCCGGCATGGTGGCGGCGGGATCGTTCCGGCGCGATCTTTACTTTCGCCTGCGCGTCGGCTGTGTCGAGATGCCGGCGTTGCGCGAGCGCGGAGATGATCTGTTGCGAATCGCCGATCACCTGCTCGATCGACTGCGCTCAATCGCGATCGCGGCCGGCCGCCGGCGCGGCTCAGCCGCGAGGCGCGGGCGAGTCTGCTCGCGCATCGCTGGCCGGGCAACGTGCGCGAATTGGAAAACGTGCTTTCGGTGGGCGCCGCGCTCGCCGGCGGCGGCGTGATCGAACCGGCGCATCTGGAGCTCCCGGCCGCGATGGGGAGCGAGCCCGCGGGCTCCTATCATCAGCAGGTCGACGCGCTGCGCCGGCGGCTGGTCGCCGAAGCGCTGGAGGATTGCGCGGGCAATTACACCCGGGTCGCCGGCCGGCTCGGCGTCTCGCGCCAGGCGGTCTCCTATCTCATCCGCCAGCTCGGGCTCGAGCGGAAAAAGTGAACCGATCAGGCCGGCGGGCTGTAGAAAGCCGCGTTCTCGCCGCCGAGGCTGGCGCGCAGCCGTTCGGCGATGCGCTCGAGCCCCTCGCGATCGGTATCGTCGAAGGCGGCGGGCTGATGGGAATCGATGTCGAGCACCGCGACCAGCTCGCCGCGCGGATCGAAGATCGGAACCACGATCTCCGAGCGTGCCCCCTCGTCGCAGGCGATGTGCCCCGGAAACTGATGGACGTCGGCGACCACCTGCGGCGCGCGCTCGCGGGCGGCGGCGCCGCAGACGCCGCGATCGAAGGGTATTTCGAGACACCCGAGCGGTCCCTGATAGGGACCGACGCGCAGCAGGCGCGGCGCCACCACGCGATAGAAACCCGTCCAGCTCGCGGCGGGCAGGCGCTGGTGAAGGATGCAGGCGCAGGTGGACATCGCGGTGATCGGGTCGTCGACGCCTTCGAGCACGGCGTCGATCTCCCGCAGGGCTTCGCGGTAGATCTCAGGCTTGGCGGTGGTGGTTTCCATTCGGCCTTCATGGCGGCGATTCTACTTTGAGTCCACATATCCGGAGCTTTCGCTCAAACGATCCCCCGATCCTGCGGTGGTTTCAGGTCCGGAAACGCGGACCGGGAACAAAAATCGCCATCCGCGAAGTTTGAAAAAGATGGGCGTCGCTCGTGCTGATCGATGCGGAATCTCTCCTGGGAGGCTCCCCTTTCTATCCCGAACCGTCCGGAATTCGCTCCTTTTGAGGACATTTTTCGTCGGAACTATTGACATGTCGCCTTTCCTTTTTGATAATGAGTGCGGATTTTTTGTTGGAACCCTTATTTCACTCCCTTTCTGATAACGCCCGAGGAGGCAAGAACATCATGGCTGAAACCGAATCCCCGGATTCAAGGCTCTACACACTCTCCGAAATTTCTACCAAGACCGGCATCTCGATGCCGACTCTGCAGAGATACAAGAAGCTTTACCAGGACCGCATTCCTTCCGAGGGGCAGGGGCGCAAGCAGCGTTACCCCGAGAGCGCCCTGCCGGTTTTCGATGTGCTCAAGAATGAGAACGCGGGCAAGCGGGGCCGTCCGCGCAAGGATCCTTCCGCTCCCCGTCCGGAGCGTCCGGCCGCGAGCAAGCGCCGTCCGGGCCGTCCCGCCCGCGCCGCCAAGGCCACTCCCGCCGCCGCCGCGCCGGCCAAGCGTGCCGGAGGCCGCAAGGCCGCTACCGCGACGCGCGGCGCCGCCGCCGCCAAGCGGACCCCGGGCCGCAAGGCCGCCGCGACGCCGACCGGCCGCCGTCCGGGCCGTCCGGCCAAGACCGCGCAGAAAACCGCGCAGAAGCCGGCTCAGAAGTCTGGAAATCTCATGACGCTCACCCAGATCAGCGAGACCACCGGCATTTCCTATCCCACGCTGGTCCGCTACGTGCGCATCCATGCCAATCGCCTGCCGAGCGAGGGCAAGGGGCGCGCGCGCCGCTTCTATCCGCAAGCGGTGGACGTGTTCCGTCAGCTCCGTTCCGAGAGCGGCCGCGGCGGACGCAAGAAGGGGAGCGGCGCCGCGAAGCCCGCTGCCTCCACCGGCCGCGGCCGGGGTCGCGCCGCCGCGCCGCAGTCCACGGGCGAGGCGATCAGCGGTGCGATCGGCCAGCGTCTCAAGCAGCTCGAGAAGACGCAGCAGAACCTCGAAAAGCGGTTCAAGGGCTTCGTCGACAGCCTGCAGAAGCTCTTCCGCTGATCGATCCGTTCATCCAGGTTGTTTGAGAAACCCCGGCGTGACCCGCCGGGGTTTTTGTTTTTACAGGGCCTTTACGGCGCCGCCAGATGATCCCAGCCCAGATCCGGCAGTGGCGAACGGCTGCCTTCCCGCAGCAGCGTCACTCCGTTCCCTTTCACGATCTTTCCGATGCGCCGGGCCCTTTCTTCTGGTGGCTCGATCCCTTCCGGCAGGGTGAACAGCAGGACGTAGTCCTCGCCGCCGCCGAGCGCGAGCGCGAGCGGATCGGCGCCGATCGCCGCGCAGAGCTTGGTGAAACGATCGGCGAACGGCAGCGCTCCGGCGTCGATCTCCGCGCCGGCGCCGCTGGCCCGGCAGAGGCGATGGAGATCGCGCGCCAGGCCGTCCGAGACATCCATCGCCGCGCCTTCCTGCTGCGTTCCGAGCCAGCGGCCCAGCGCGAGCTGAGGGCGCGGTTCGAGATGGCGGCGGATGGCCCGCCGCATGGCTGTTTGCAAAGAAGGAAATGCTTCTTTCAGCTCCGTGCCGCGTTCGATCAACATTCTTCCGGCGGCCGATTCGCCGATCGTTCCGCCCAGCCAGAGCGCGTGTCCGGGGCGCGCGCCGCTCCGTTCGAGCCAGCGCGCTCCCTCGGGTCTGGTTCCGAACAGGGTGAGGCTCGCGGTGAGCCGCTCGGGATTGCGCGCCAGGTCGCCCCCCGCGAGAGTGAGCTCGTGGCGGCGGCAGGCCGCGAGCAGCGCGGTGAAGAATCGGCGGTGATCGAAACCGGGCGGCGCGGCGAGAGCGAGGAACGCGTAGGCGGGAGCGGCGCCCATCGCCGCGAGATCGGAAAGGTTCACCGCCAGCAGGCGCCGCGCCACCGCCGCGGGATCGAGACTGGACGGGGGAAAATGAACGCCGGCGATCTGGTGATCGACGGTGATCGCGAAGAGACCGGCGCAGGGGCCGCCCGCCGGCAGGATCGCGGCGTCGTCGCCGATCAGCGAGCCGCCGGGCTGCCGGCGCAGCCAATCGATCAGGCGGTCTTCGCGATCGAACGGAGGGCGGCTCACACCGTGGCGGGCTGCGGCTGCTCGCTGGCGATCTCGGTGGGCTGGCCGTCCGGCGTCACGTCGGGCTGCCGGACATCGGGATCGATCAGCGCGAGCTTCAGCACGTCGTCCATGTGATCGACGAAGTGGAAGGTGAGCCCGTCGGTGATCGTCGCCGGGATGTCGGCGAGATCGCGCCGGTTGAGCTTCGGAACGATCACTTGCTGAATGCCGGCGAGCTTGGCGGCGAGCGTCTTCTCCTTCAGGCCGCCGATCGGCAGCACGTCGCCGCGCAGCGTGATCTCGCCGGTCATCGCCAGCCGCCGGTTGATCGGCTTGCCGGTGAGCACGGAGAGGATCGCGGAGCCGATCGTGATGCCGGCCGACGGGCCGTCCTTGGGGATCGAGCCCGCGGGCACGTGGACGTGGAGGTCGTGCTTGGCGAAGAAGTCCTCGCCGATCCCGTGCGTGGCGGCGTAGGCGCGGGCGAAGGAGAGCGCCGCCTGCGCCGACTCCTTCATCACGTCGCCGAGCTGGCCGGTGAGCAGGAGCTGCCCCTTGCCGGGCACCGCCACCACCTCGATGAACAGCAGGTCGCCGCCCACCGAGGTCCAGGCGAGGCCGGTGGCGACGCCGACGCGGTCGCGGGTCAGCAGCTCTTCCGCGAAGTGCTTGCGGGCGCCGAGGAACTCCTCGACCTTCGCCGGATCGATCACCATCCGCTCGGCCTCGCCGCGCGCCACCTTCACCGCCACCTTGCGGCAGATCGCCGCCAGCTCGCGCTCGAGATTGCGCAGCCCCGCCTCCTTGGTGTAGCCGGAGATGACGGCGCTGACCGCGTCGTCGGTGAACTCGATCTGCTCGTCGGAAAGACCGTTCTCCTTGGTCTGCTTGGGGATCAGGTGGAGGCGCGCGATGCGCAGCTTCTCCTCCTGCGTGTAACCGGTCAGGCGGATGATCTCCATGCGGTCGAGGAAGGCCGGCTGGATCGGCTCCAGCATGTTGGCGGTGGCGATGAACATCACCCGCGACAGATCGTAGGGGATGCCGAGGTAGTGATCGACGAAGCTGAAGTTCTGCTCCGGATCGAGCACCTCGAGCAGGGCGGACGACGGATCGCCGCGGAAGTCGGCGCCGATCTTGTCGATCTCGTCGAGCACGAAGACCGGATTGCTCGTCCCCGCCTGGCGGATCCCCTGGACGATGCGGCCGGGGAGCGCGCCGACGTAGGTGCGGCGATGGCCGCGGATCTCCGCCTCGTCGCGCACGCCGCCGAGCGAGATGCGCACGAACTTGCGGCCGAGCGAGCGGGCGATCGAGCGGCCGAGCGAGGTCTTGCCGACGCCCGGCGGGCCCACGAAGCAGAGGATCGGGCCGCGGGTGTCCGGCTTCAGCTTGCGCACGGCGAGGTATTCGAGGATGCGCTCCTTGATCTTTTCGAGGTCGTAGTGGTCCTCGTCGAGCACGTCCTGGGCGTGCTTCAGATCGAGATCGTCCTCGGAGGTGACGCCCCAGGGGAGCGCGGTCAGCCAGTCGAGGTAGGTGCGGATGATCTGCGTCTCGGCGCTCTCCGGATGGCTGCGCTCGAGCCGGCGGATCTGCCGCTCCAGCTCCTCGCGCGCCTCGTCGTTGAGCAGCTTGTCGTCGGCCTGGCGGCGGTAGTTGGCGATCTCCTCGGCCAGCTCCTCCCCCTCGCCGAGCTCCTGCTGGATCGCCTTGAGCTGCTGGCGCAGGAAGTACTCGCGCTGGCTGCGGTCGATCTCGCCGCGCGCCTGCGAGGAGATCTCCTGCTGCATGGTTGAGCACCTGGATCTCGCGCACCAGCAGATCGCTCACCTTGCGCAGGCGCTCGATCGGATCGATCGTCTCGAGCACCGCCTGCGCCTCGCTCAGCTTCAGATCCAGGTTGCTCGCCGCGAGATCGGCCAGCCGCCCCGGATCCTCCAGGTTGGCGGCGATCACCATCACCTCGGCCGAGATCCCCTTGCCGAGGGTGACGGCGCGGTCCAGGCTCTCCTTGACGCTGCGCACCAGGGCCTCGATCTCCATCGACGGCGCCGCCGGGCGCGGCTCCTCGATGCGCTCGATCTTGGCCTGGAGATAGGGCTCCATCTGGCTGATGTGCTGCACGCGGGCGCGCGACAGCCCCTGCACCAGGATGCGGATGCGGCCGTCCGGCAGCTTGAGCATCCGCATGATCACCGCCGCGGTGCCCACCTCGAAGAGGTCGGCCTCGCCCGGGTTGTCGGCGGCGGCGTCGCGCTGGGCGACCAGCATGATCACGCGGCTCTCCGAGAGCGCGCGGTCCACCGCCAGCACACTCTTGTCGCGTCCCACCGAGAGCGGCAGGATGATGTACGGAAAGACGACGGTATCCTTGAGCGGCAGGACGGGGAGAACGTCGGGAATCTTGATGGATTCTTCCTGTGGTTCTCCTGGCGGTCGACTACTCATCCACTGTTTCCTCAGCCTCCAGAATATGCAATACCCGAGCCTCCTGCCGCTTGTCCTGGATCTTGGGGAACTCCAGGATCAGCAGACCGTCCTGCAGCCTGGCCGTCCCCTGGTGGGTGTTGACCGGCGACAGGACGTGGATCTCACGGGTGAACCGTCCATGCCCGCGCTCCAGACAATGGAAGCGAACTTGTCTGGGCCTCGGGCAGGGCGGTCGACTTGGTGCCGGAGATCACCACCCGCGTTCCGCGCACCTCGATCTTGAGGTCGGCGGTGGTGAAGCCGGGGAGCTCGGCGAGGATCTGAATCACCGCGGGCGTCTCGACGACGTCGATCGGCGGCTGCCATTCGCCGAGCGGCGGCGTCGTTCTCGCCGATCTGCATCGCCTCCTGGAACAGGCGGTCGAGCTCGGCCTGGAACCGGGAGATCAGGAACAGGGATTCGTATCGGGCGGCCATCTAGAACTTCATGCCTCCGTGGATTCCTTGCTCGGCTTGAGCAGCGTTTTGACGACGTCCATGAAGGCGTCGATGTCCTCGAACCGGCGGTAGACCGAGGCGAAGCGGACGTAGGCCACCTGGTCGAGCTCGCGCAGGCGCTCCATGATGAAGGCGCCGATCTCGTGGGTGGAGATCTCGCGGTCCTCGCGCTCGTTGAGCATCGTCTCGGTCTGATCGACGATCGATTCCAGCTTCTTCAACGCGATCGGCCGCTTCTCGCACGCCTTCAGCAGGCCGCCGAGCAGCTTCTTGCGGCTGAACTCCTCGCGGGTGCCGTCGTGCTTGACGACCATGTAGGGGATGTCCTCGATCTGCTCGTAGGAGGTGAAGCGCCGGCCGCAGCTCAGGCACTCCCGCCGCCGGCGGATGGTGGCGCCGTCGCGGCTCTCCCGCGAGTCGACCACCCGATCGCGGTTCTCCGAACAGAACGGGCACCTCATCGCGCCCTCCCTCTCACTCCTTGGCGTTCAGTGCGATGTTGAGGCGCAAGAGCAGCTTCTCCAGGGTCGCGGCATCCTTGATGTCCACCGCCAGATCGCGCACGGCGTCCATCACCCGGTGCTGGTCGTCCTCCACCTGGAAGCTGACCAGCACCCGGCGGGCGCGCTGGAAATCGGCGCGGCGGAGGGTCAGCTCGATGCTGCGCGTCAGCTCGCCGCGGCCGTTGCCGCAGGCCGCGCTGAGCGGCCGCCGGGGCCGGGGCGGCGGCGGGCGGAGTCACGATCGGCCGGTCCGGGGCGACCAACGGTCGCGGCGCGGTGGACTGCCGCGGCGCGGCGGCCTCGCGGCGGAGCTTCTCGAGCTCGCCCAGCACGTCCATCGTGCGCGGCTTGGCGACCGGCGGCGCCGTCGGCGGCGCGCCCGGAGGCGAGCCGGCCGGCGGAACCTGGGGGTACGAGCCCGACTGCACCGGCGGCGGGGGCGGCACCGGCGCGGCGGCGGCCGGGCGGGGAGCCGGGGCGGCCGCGGAGGGCGGCGCCGGGGCAGCCGCGGCGGCCTGCGGCGGTGCCGCGGGCTTCGGGGGCGCGGCGGCGGCCGGGCGCGCCGCCGCGGCCGGCTCGTTGCGGCCGAGCCGCTTCTTGAGCGACATCAGGGTGAACCGCGAGATCCCCTTGAGGGTCTCGAACACCCCCATGCCGGTGACCGCCGAGCTCTCGAAGTACGGCCAGTTGTGGCGGTTGAGCGCGGCGTTCATCTCGTCGACCGAGCAGATGTCGGCGAGGTCGCGCTTGTTGAACTGGAGGACGAGGGGGAGGGTGTCGACCGCCAGCCCCATCTCCGCCAGGTTCTCCTCCAGGTTGCGGAACGACTCGATGTTGGTCTGCAGCATCGCCCGCTGGGAGTCGGCGACGAAGACGACGCCGTCCACCCCCTTCAGCACCAGCTTGCGGGTGGTGTTGTAGAACACCTGCCCGGGCACCGTGTAGAGCTGGATGCGGGTGTTGAAGCCGGCGATCGAGCCGACGTCGATCGGCAGCAGGTCGAAGAAGAGCGTACGGTCGGTCTCCGTCTCCAGCGAGACCATCTCGCCGCGCGATTCCCCGGTGGTGTGCTGATAGATGTAGTGCAGATTGGTCGTCTTGCCGCAGAGGCCCGGGCCGTAATAGACGACCTTGGCCGCCATCTGCATCGTGCTGTAATTGAAGAAAACCATAGGGATTAGACGCAGGCCGAAATGGACTCGGAGCATAGCACCCGTTGCCGGGGGTGCGTCAATCACGGGGGAGCGCGGGAACGCGTGCGCCTCATGGCGATCCTGCTCGTCGATGCGTCCCGCCCTTCGAGTCCTCACCCTCGGTCCCTCTCCACGGGGTGGAGAGGGAGGGCCCATGGAGGCAAGGAACGTCGCTATATATAAGGAAGGGACAGCCGTGGCTTGAGCCGCCCCTACGGAGCCCACTGGCAGTTCCGACTGGCTCCGCCCACTGGCTCCACGTCTGTGCCCTCTGGCTCTGCGTCTGTGCCCTACTGGCTCCGCGTCTGTACCTACTGGCTCTGCGTCCGCGCCCACAGGCTCCGCGTCTGCGGCCATCCCATCCGCGGGTGCGCCCGCCCGGCCGCTGTCTCTGCCCCTCGCTTCGGTGATTTCGCTCAACGGTCTTCCGGCCGCGCCCTCTCTTACCGTGCTAGATCCCAAGGGAGGGCAGTGTCCGCCCTCTGCTCCCCGCTGTCTTCCCACGCGAGGGCGCTGCCGGGGCAAGAGAGGGCGCGGCCGGAAAACCGTTGGGCGCTGGCGGGGTAAGAGAGGGCGCTGCCGTCCCTCGCGAGGGCGCTATCGTCCCTCCAGGGGGCGATGCCTTCCCTCGGTTGGGCGCAACCGCGCGATCAGTGGGCGCAACCGGGGGAGTGGAGGGCCGTTCAGTGAAAGCGTTCTTCTACGGGGGGGAGGGGCTTGTCGGGGCAATCCCATGATCGGGTCTCCACGGACGCCCTCTCACCCGGCCTCCCGCCTCCTCCCGCCCCGTCTGGTGCAGGATCTCGCCGAGGAGAAAGATCGCCAGCGGCAGCTTCCCCGGGGTCAGGCTGCCGAGGGCGGCGAGGTGCTTGCGCAGGGTCTCGCGGTCGTCGCGGGTGACGGGGCCGGTGATGGCGGCGGCGAGCGGCTGCCCCTCGTCCAGGGCGCGGGCGGCGGCGGCGAGGGCTCCCCGGGCGAGCTCCAGGTAGCCGCGGGTCACTTGCTCCGGCAGGCCGATCCCGCCGGCGATCTCCGCCGCGGCGGCGAGCAGGGTCACCACTCCGCCGGCCGCCAGGGTGGCCGCGAAGTGGTAGAGCGGCCGCGCCGCGGCCGGCACCTCGGCGGCCACTCCCCCCCAGGCTCCGGCCATCCGGAAGGCCAGCTCCCGCGCCTCGGGGTCGCCGTCCACGGCGAAGAAGACCCCCCTCCCCTCGGCGGGATCGGGGAGCGGCTGGGGGAAAGCTTTCAGAGGATGCAGCGAGCCGGTCGCCGATCCCGCCGCTCGCAGGGGAGCCAGCGCCGAGGCGTCCAGGCTCCCCGAGGTGTGGAGGACGACCCGCGCCTGGGGCCTGGCAGGCGAGCCGGGCCGCCACCTCGGCGACCGCGCCGTCCCCGACCGCGATCAGCAGGAGGTCCTGGCCCGCCGTTGTCCAGATCCGTCCAGAGCGCCAGCGGGGAGGTCCGCCCGGCCAGGCCGGCTCGCCCACGCGCCGGCCCGCCACCGCCACCAGCTCCGCCCCGGCCGCCATCGCCCAGCGCGCGAGGCTCGACCCCGCCTTGCCAGGGCCGGCGAGGGAGAAGCGGAGACCCGCGAGAGGCGTCTGCATGAGGTTACGATAACAGAGAAGTCCCCTTTTCTCAGTGGTTTGGACGCAGCGCGGCTTGACAGGGAAGAGCCGGAGGGGTACCATGCGTTAGCACTCTCGTGTTGAGAGTGCCAGCCTTTCAGGACCACAAAGCCATGCCGGACGCCAGGGATCACGGAAGTTTGAGCCCGCGGGATCGCGAGATCCTGAAGGACGTCATCCTTACGTACATCCTGAACGCCGAGCCGGTCAGCTCGCGCTCGGTGGCCAAGCACAACTTCGGCCTCTCCGCGGCGACGATCCGCAACGTCATGGCGGACCTCGAGGAGTGGGGCTACCTGATGCAGCCGCACACCTCGGCGGGGCGGGTGCCCACGGCGGCGGCCTACCACCTGTTCATCCAGTCGATGATGGAGGCGCGCTCGGTCCCGGCCAAGGAGCGGCGCTACATCCAGGACAACCTCCAGGGGGTGACGGCGGACGCCGACCATCTCCTGGGCACCGCGTCGCACCTGCTCTCCGAGCTGTCGAGCCAGGTGGGGGTCGTGGTCTCGCCGGCGATCGGGGAGACGGTGCTCAAGGCGGTCGACTTCGTCCCCATCGCCGGCCGCAAGATCCTCTGCGTGGTGGTCTCCTCGACGGGGTTCATCGACAACAAGGTGATCGAGACCGAGGAGGAGATCCCCCGCGAGGAGCTGGTGCGGATCTCCAACTACCTGACCGAGAATTTCGCCGGCCAGACCCTGCGCGACATCCGCGAGCGGCTGGTGCGCATGATGGTCGAGGAGAAGGCGCAGATGGACCGCATGCTGGCGCGGACGATCGAGCTGGCCCAGGCCGGCCTCGCCTCCGACGGCGCCCAGGGCGTGATGGTGGACGGCACTTCGATGCTGCTCGCCAAGCCCGAGCTCGCCGACGTCCAGCGGGTGCGGCGGATGTTCGACGCCTTCGCCGACAAGGCGCGCCTGGTGCGCATCCTCAACCGCTGCATCCAGGGGGGCGGCGTGCGCGTGCTGATCGGCGAGGATTCGCGAGCTGACCTCGGAGCTGGAGTTCAGCGTCGTGGCCACCCCGTACGGCGTCGGCGAGCGGCCGCTCGGCACGCTCGGCATCGTCGGCCCGTCGCGGATGGACTATGAGACGATCATCCCGCTGGTCCACTTCCTGGGCGAGACGCTGAGCCGGGCCCTGGCCGACACCTTCTCGGGGGACTCCGACCGGCGCCCGGAACGGCGGTAGTCCCGGCAGTACCTATCCTTTATCCATAGACCGAGAGCGAGGACTGCGATGGCAGACAACATGAAAAACACGGGCGACGCCCCCGAGGTGGCGCTCGATCTGGACGATCAGACGACCGATATCGAGGCCGCCATGCGCGACGCGGTGGCGGCGGTGGAAGGGGTGGAGTCCGGCGCGCGGGGCGAGGCCCCCATGCTGCCGGTACCGCCAGTGCCGCCAGTGCCGCTGGTGCCGCCGACGACCCGGCGAAGCTGCGCCAGGAGGCCACCGACCTGCGCGACCGCCTGACGCGCACCCTGGCCGACTTCGACAATTTCAGGAAGCGCGCCGAGCGCGACCGCCAGGAGCAGAAGCGCTACGCCCTGTTCGATCCGCTGCGCGAGTTCCTGACCGTGACCGACAACCTCGACCTGGCGCTCTCGGCCCAGGGGCCGGCGGAGGATCTGAAGCGGGGAGTCGAGATGATCCACCGCCAGATGATCGAGCTGCTGCGCCGCTTCGGCGTCACCGAGGTCTCGGCGGTGGGGCAGCCGTTCGATCCCACGGTGCACGAGGCGGTGGCGCGCGAGGAGAGCGCGGAGGTCAAGTCGCCGACGGTGTCGGCCGAGCTGCGGCGCGGCTACAAGCTGCACGACCGGCTGCTGCGGCCGGCGATGGTGAAGGTGGCGGTGCCGGCCGAGGCGCCGGCGCCGGTCACCGGCGGCGGGGGAGCGGGGAGGAAGGGCCGGCGCTGTAGAGGCCCTGGGGTCCTCCTCGGAGCGTCCTGCCCTTCGAATCCTCACCCCCTGACCCCCTCTCCACGGAGTGGAGAGGGGGAATGATTCCCAACGGTAAGCTGCTTGTAGGATGCGCCGCGGCAACACGCGCCGGGGAAACCACGTACAATGAGGGCAACTTTTTCGGCTTCTTAAATTTTCGGCGCGAATACGGCTCCACCATATGAGCAAGATCCTGGGCATCGACCTCGGCACGACCAATAGCTGCGCCGCGATCGTGGAGGCCACCGTTTCGGTGGTGCTCGCGAACCGCGAGGGGAGCCGCACGACCGCCTCGATCGTCGCCTTCTCGGAGGAGGGGGACCGCCTGGTCGGCCAGATCGCCAAGCGCCAGGCGATCACCAATCCGGAGAACACGGTCTACGCCGTCAAGCGGCTGATCGGCCGCAAGTTCCGCGACTCCCAGGTGGAGCGGGCGCGCGGCGTCCTCCCCTATACCCTGGTCGAGGCGCTGAACGGCGACGTCAAGATCGAGATCCGCGACCGCCAGTACAGCCCGGAGGAGATCTCGGCGCTGGTGCTGCGCGAGATCAAGGAGTTCGTCGAGGAGCAGCTCCAGGAGGAGGTGCGCGAGGCGGTGATCACCGTCCCCGCCTACTTCAACGACTCGCAGCGCCAGGCCACCAAGGACGCCGGCAAGATCGCCGGCCTCGACGTCGTCCGCATCCTCAACGAGCCGACCGCCGCCGCCCTCGCCTATGGCCTCGACCAGCCGACCTCGGCGACGGCCGCCAGCACGATCGCCGTCTACGACCTCGGCGGCGGCACCTTCGACATCTCGATCCTCCAGCTCTCGCAGGGGATCTTCGAGGTGCGCTCGACCTCGGGCGACACCTATCTCGGCGGCGAGGACTTCGACCAGCGGATCATGGACTGGCTGATCGCCGGGTTCGCCGACGAGACCGGCATCGACCTGCGCGAGGACCGCATGGCCCTCCAGCGCCTGAAGGAGGCGGCCGAGCGCGCCAAATGCGAGCTGTCGGCCACCGAGGAGACGACGCTCAACCTGCCGTTCATCTCGGCCGACCGCTCGGGGCCGCGCCACCTCGCCCGCACGCTCACCCGGCTGGAGTTCGAGGATCTGGTGCGCGACCTCGTCGAGCGCACCGAGGGCCCCTGCCTGGACGCGCTCTCCGGCGCCGGCCTGCGGGCCGACGAGATCGACGAGGTGCTGCTGGTGGGCGGCCAGACCCGCACCCCCCTGGTGGCCCAGGCGGTCGAGCGGATCTTCGGCCGCAAGCCCAACCGCGAGATCAACCCCGACGAGGTGGTCGCCATGGGCGCCGCCATCCAGGGGGGGATCCTGCGCGGCGACATCAAGGACCTGGTGCTGCTCGACATCACGCCGCTGTCGCTCGGCGTCGAGACGCAGGGCGGGCTGTTCACCAAGCTGATCGAGCGCAACTCGACGATCCCGACCAAGAACACGCAGATCTTCACCACCGTGGTGGACAACCAGAGCACCGTGGCCGTCCACGTCGTCCAGGGGGAGCGCCAGCTCGCCGCCGAGAACAAGTCGCTCGGCCGCTTCGAGCTGGTGGGCGTGCCGCCGGCGCCGCGCGGGGTGCCGCAGATCGAGGTGACCTTCGCCATCGATTCCAACGGCATCGTCAACGTCTCGGCGCGCGACATGGCGACCAACCTCTCCCAGAGCATTCAGATCAACCCCGCGGGCGGGCTCTCCGAGACCGAGGTCCAGCGCCTCGTCGACGAGGCCGACCGCAACTCGCAGGCGGACGTCGAGCGGCGCGAGATCCGCCAGCTCAAGAACCGCCTGGAGGGGTTGATCTACAGCAACGAACGGGTCTTCGGGCAGTTCCGCGACATGCTCCAGGATGGCGACGTGCAGGCGGATCCACGAAGCCCTGATGCACGCGCGCAATGGCGCTCAACAACGAGAAGCGCGCCGACCTGGAGGCCGCGATCTACGATTTGAACACCGTCTCCCGCACGCTCTCCGACGTGATGCTGACCCGTGCGAGCGGCTCCGGACAGGCGAAAGGTTAGAAGGAATGGCGAAACGCGATTACTACGAGATTCTGGCGGTCGGCAAGACCGCCTCCGCGCAGGAGATCAAGTCGGCGTACCGCAAGATCGCGGTGCGCGACCATCCGGACAAGAACCCCGGCGACAAGGAGGCCGAGGAGCGCTTCAAGGAGGCGGCCGAGGCCTACGCCGTGCTCTCGGACGCCGACAAGCGGGCGCGCTACGACCGCTTCGGCCATCAGGGGGTTGCGGGGGCGGGAGCCGGCTTCGACCCGACGATCTTCGCCGACTTTTCGGACATCCTCGGCGACCTCTTCGGCTTCGGCGGCGCCGGCGGGCGGCGGGGGGAGGCCCGGCGGGGATGACCCGCGGCGCCGACCTGCGCTATGACCTCACCCTCAGCTTCGAGGAGGCGGCCTTCGGCACCGAGACGACGCTGAAGATCCCGCGCCTGGAGACCTGCCCCAAGTGCTCGGGCGCGGGCAGCGCCAGCGGCGCTCCGCCCGCCGTCTGCCAGGCCTGCGCCGGCCGCGGCCAGGTGCGCTACACCCAGGGTTTCTTCACCGTCGCCCGCACCTGCCCGCAGTGCCAGGGGGAGGGGCGGGTGGTCACCGATCCCTGCACCGAGTGCCAGGGGGAGGGCCGGGTGGAGGAGGAGCGCTCGATCACGGTCAAGATCCCGGCCGGAGTGGACACCGGCGCCCGCCTGCGCCTCTCGGGCGAGGGGGAGCACGGCCGTCGCGGCGGACCGGCGGGCGACCTCTACGTGGTGCTCCAGGTGCGGCCGCACAAGCAGTTCCGCCGCGACGGCTCGACGGTGCTGTCGCGGGTGTCGATCAGCTACCCGCAGGCGGTGCTCGGCACCGCGATCGAGGTGGACACGCTGCACGGCAAGTCGACGCTCGAGGTTCCGGCCGGCACCCAGCACGGCCGCGACTTCCGCCTCCGCGGCCAGGGGATCGCCCGGCTCGAGGGGGGCGGCAGGGGGGATCACGTGGTCACCGTCGAGGTGGCGGTGCCCAACCCGCGCGACCTCTCCCCCGAGGAGCTGCAGATCCTGCGGCGCATGGCGGAGATCGG
This sequence comes from uncultured Acidobacteriota bacterium, assembly GCA_963761645.1. Taxonomy (GTDB): domain Bacteria; phylum Acidobacteriota; class Thermoanaerobaculia; order Multivoradales; family UBA5704; genus DATARR01. The sequence goes on along the minus strand of CAVXIG010000030.1, from coordinate 77,341 downwards.
CGGCCACCCGGTCAAGGAGGAGAAGGGGGTCATGGAGCGGATGAAGGGGCTGTTCGGGTAGGTATCGGGTAAATCGATTGCCCCACCTCCGACGCATCTACGCCCTGCCTCCCGATCTGGAGGACGCCGCCATCGCCGTGCTCTGGATGGCCGGCACGCTCGGGGTGCAATCCGCGACCGCGGCCGATGGCCGGCTGCGCCTGGAGGCGTGGTTTCCCCTCGAGACCGAGCCCATCGAGATGCTCCCGGGCGTCGAGCTGGAGGTCGAGGAGACGGTTCCCGACGCCGACTGGTTCGCCACCTGGCGGGAGCGGGCCCAGCCCTTTCCCGTCGGGCGGACCCTCTATCTCGATCCCCGCGAGCCGGAAGACGCCTCCCCCGAGGTCCCCGACGGCCGGCGGCTGCTCCGGCTGCCGGCCCGCGCGGCGTTCGGCACCGGCAGCCACGAGTCCACCTCGCTCGCCCTCGAGCTGCTGGAGGACGCCGAGCTCCAGGGGCGGCGGGTGCTCGACGTCGGCACCGGCACCGGCGTGCTCGCCTTCGCCGCCCTCCTCTTCGGGGCGAGGTCGGTGGTCGGCTTCGACGTCGATCCGGCCTCCCCCTTCCACGCGCGGGACAACAGCGCCTTGAACGGCCTCCATCCGCGCCTCTTCGCCGGCCGTCTGGCGGCGCTGCGCGAGCGCCCCCGCTTCGATCTCGCCCTGGTCAACGTGGTGCCCGAGCAGATCCTCCCCGAGATGCCCGATCTCGCCGACCTCCTGCTGCCCGACGCCGAGGCGATCCTCTCCGGCATCCTCGCCGAGCGCGGCCGGCAGGTGCTCGACCGCATGCGCGGGCTGGGCTTCGTGGAGCGCGACCGGCGGGCGGCGGGGGACTGGGTGGCGTTCCGGGTAGGTCGGGAAACTTGACCGGTTTGGCATACCTCGCGCCATGATCACCCACCTCGTCGAGCCCGCCGCCTTCGACCTCCCGGCCATCAAGATCGAGGGGGAGTCCTATCAGCATCTCTTCCGGGCGCGGCGGGTGGCCGTGGGGGAGGCGATGCGGGTGGTGGACGGCAGGGGGCGGGCGCGATGGGGGAAGGTGGAGCGGGTGGACCGCACCTCGGCCACGGTGACGCTGGGGGAGCCGGCGCCGGACCACGAGCCGGCGTTCCAGCTCGAGCTGATCGTCCCCACCTGCCGGCCCGAGCGGGCCTCGTGGCTGATCGAGAAGGCGACCGAGCTGGGGGTCTTCGCCATCCGCTTCACCAACATGGCGCGGGCGCCGCGCGAGCTGGGCGCGATGACCTTCGACCGGCTGCGCCGGGTCGCCGTGGCGGCCCTCGAGCAGTGCCACCGCTCGCGGCTCCCCGAGATCACCGGCCCCCACGCCTGGAGCCAGGCCGTGGGGCTCGCCGGCCCCGAGGTGCGCTGGTTCCTGGACACCGAGGCGATCGGCGACCCCGGGTTCCAGGGCGGGACGGGGCTGATCCCGCGGGCGGGAGCCAGGGTGGGCGCGCTCCTGGTCGGCCCGGAAGGGGGGCTCGATCCCGCGGAACGGCGGGAGCTCCTCCTCGCCGGCTGGCGTCCGGCGGGGCTGGGCGAGCGCACCCTGCGCCTGGAGACCGCCGCCATCGTCGGCGCCGCGTTTCTCCTGCTCGGCGCCCACGGTCCCGCCCACGACCCATCGTAGGACATCTATTTCCGAAATTGACCGGCCCCGGCCGTTCGGCTAGCATCATCTTTTCCGTCGCTGACCGTTAAAGGAGGTCCCCTGTGTCCAACCCCTTCGCCGGTGTCCGCTGGATCTGGAAGAACGGCCAGCTCATCGACTTCGAGAAGGCCACCGTCCATGTGCTGAGCCACGCGCTCCACTATGGCTCCGGAGTCTTCGAGGGGATCCGCTGCTACAACACGTTGCAGGGATCGGCGGTCTTCCGCCTTCCCGAGCACGTCCGTCGCCTGGAGAATTCGGCGAAGGTGTACCGCATGCCGATCGCCTTCACCACCGACGAGCTCATCGAGGCGTGCTGCGAGACCATCCGCGCCAACGAGCTCGAGTCGTGCTATATCCGCCCGATCGCCTTCCGCGGCTTCGGCAATACGATCGGGGTCAACCCGCTGCACAACCCGGTCGAGGTGTTCATCGCCTGCTGGCCCTGGGGCAAGTACCTGGGCGAGGAGGCGGAGAGCGGCGTCGACGTCTGCGTCTCCTCCTGGCGGCGCATCGCGGCCGACTCGATGCCGGCGGTCGCCAAGGCGACGGGCAACTATCTGAACGCCCAGCTGATCAAGATCGAGGCGGTCACCAACGGCTACGTCGAGGGGATCGCGCTCGACGCCCGCGGCTTCGTCAGCGAGGGGTCGGGCGAGAACGTCTTCATGGTGCAGGACGGGACGCTGCTGACGCCGCCGCTCGCCGCCTCGGTGCTGCAGGGGATCACCCGCGACACGGTGGTCAAGATCGCCCGCGATCTCGGCATCCCGGTGCGCGAGGAGCAGATCCCGCGCGGCCAGCTCTACACCTGCGACGAGCTGTTCATGACCGGCACCGCGGCCGAGATCACGCCGATCCGCTCGGTGGACCGCAACCCGGTCGGCCACGGCTGCCCGGGCGAGATCACCCGCCGCATCATGGCCGAGTTCAAGGGGATCATCAGCGGCGAGATCGCGGACCGTCACGGCTGGCTCTATCCGGTCCATTCGGTCGAGTCGCGCGTCCAGGCGACGGCCGCCGCGCCGCAGGCTCTGTAAGACCGTTGCGATCCCCTGAGGAGGCTCCCGAAATGAACATCAACGACCTGCTCAAGATCGCGGTGGAGAGGAAGGCTTCCGATCTCCATCTCAAGGTCGGGAGCCACCCGGTGATCCGTATCGACGGCGACCTGATTCCGCTCGGCGATCTCAAGCGCCTGATGCAGGAGGACACCATCGCGATGGCGTTCTCGATGATGAACGCCCGCCAGAAGCAGCGCTTCAAGGAGGAGCTCGAGCTCGACATCGCCTACTCGGTGCCCGGGCTCGGCCGCTTCCGCTGCAACGTCTTCCAGCAGCGCGGCGCGGTGGGCCTGGTGCTGCGCGTCATCCCGGCGCGCATCCAGAGCATCCGCGAGCTGATGCTGCCGCCGGTGCTCGAGCGGATCTGCGAGGAGCGGCGGGGGATGATCCTCTGCACCGGCACCACCGGCTCGGGCAAGTCGACCAGCCTGGCGGCGATGCTCGACTACATCAACTCGACGCGCACCGAGCACATGATCACGATCGAGGACCCGATCGAGTTCCTCCATCGCGACAAGAAGTCGATCGTCAACCAGCGCGAGATCGACGTCGACACCCACTCCTTCGCCGGCGCGCTGCGCGCCGCCCTCCGCCAGGACCCCGACGTCCTGCTGGTGGGCGAGATGCGCGACTACGAGACGATCGAGACCGCCCTGCTCGCCGCCGAGACCGGGCACCTCGTCTTCTCGACCCTGCACACCCTGGACGCGACCGAGACGGTCAACCGCATCATCTCCGTCTTCCCGCCGCACCATCAGAAGCAGATCCGCATCCAGCTCTCGCAGGTGCTGAAGTCGGTGATCTCGCTGCGCCTGGTGCCGCGCGCCGACGGCATGGGCCGCGTGCCCGCCGCCGAGGTGCTGATCTCGACCGCCTACATCCGCGAGTGCATCGAGAACAAGGAGAAGACCAAGTACATCCGCGAGCAGATCGCCCTCGGCACCAGCCAGTACGGCATGCAGACGTTCGACCAGTCGCTCTACCAGCTCTACAAGAGCGGCCTGATCACCCTGGACGAGGCGCTCAAGCGCGCCACCAACCCGGACGAGTTCCGGCTCAAGATCCAGGGCGTGCAGTTCACCGCCGACATCTCGCGCGACCAGATGGACGAGTCGATCCAGCTCCCCGGCGAGGGAGATTTCATGAGCGGCGGGGATCTGTCGTTCGAGATCGAGCAGAATTAGGTGGGGGCTATGCCCCCGCCCAACCCCTACCAGAAAGCCCTCCAGCTCCTCGCCACCCGCGCGCATTTCCGCCGCGAGCTGGAGGCCAAGCTGCGCCAGCGCGGCTTTCCCGGCGAGGAGATCGAGGCGGCGCTCGACGAAGCTGACGGAGCAGGGGTATCTGGACGACCGCGCCACCGCCCGCGTCTTCGTCGAGTCCCGCCAGGGGCGGGCGAGCGAGGGGCGGTCGCGGCTGCGGGCGGAGCTGATCAAGCGCGGGGCGCCGGACGACGCCGTCGAGGCGGCGCTGGCCGAGCTCACCCCGGAGGACGACCTGCCGGCGGCCCGCGACGCCGCGCGAGAGCTGGCGCCGCAAGGGGGGCCTCGACCCGCGGGCGCTCGCCCGCCACCTGGAGCGAAAGGGCTTTTCCCGCCGTGCTATCGTCAGCGTTTTGAACGGCGAGCTGGACGGTCTGGAAATCGACGACGGATCATGAAGAGCCGCATTATTACAGAGCCATGAAGAGCCTGACATTCGCACAGGCTTTCTCGAATTCTTCCGGGAGCGCGGGCACCGCATCGTGCCGAGCGCGCCCCTGGTTCCGCAGGGCGATGCCACCCTGCTGTTCACCAATGCCGGAATGGTCCAGTTCAAGGACAACTTCCTCGGCATCCAGCGGCCGGAGTCGCCGCGCGCCGCCTCGTCGCAGAAGGTGATGCGCGTCTCCGGCAAGCACAACGACCTCGAGAACGTGGGGCCGAGCCCGCGCCATCACACCTTCTTCGAGATGCTGGGCAACTTCTCCTTCGGCGACTACTTCAAGGAGGACGCCATCCGCTTCGGCTGGGACCTGGTGACCCGCGTCTGGGGCCTGCCCCCCAGCCGGCTCTTCGCCACCGTCTATGAAGAGGACGACGAGGCGTTCGACCTCTGGGTGAAGCTGTCGAGCCTGGGCCCCGAGCGGGTCCACCGTTGCGGCAAGAAGGACAACTTCTGGGCGATGGGCGACACCGGCCCCTGCGGCCCGTGCAGCGAGATCTTCGTCGACATCCACCCCGAGCTGCCCGAGGTGAGCTGGGAGGAGGGGTCGGACTCCGGGCGCTACATGGAGATCTGGAACCTGGTCTTCATGCAGTACGACCGCGACGCGGCGGGGACCCTGACGCCGCTGCCCAAGCCGTCGATCGACACCGGCATGGGCCTGGAGCGGATCACCTCCGTGCTCCAGGGGGTGCACTCGAACTACGACACCGACCTCTTCCAGCCGATCCTCGCCGCGGCGGCGGAGCTGGCGCGCACGAAGTACGGCGCCGACGCCGAGAAGGACATCTCGCTGCGGGTGATCGCCGATCACCTGCGGGCGGTCTCCTTCCTGCTCGCCGACGGCGTGATCCCGGGCAACGAGGGGCGCGGCTACGTGCTGCGCCGCATCCTCCGCCGCGCGGTGCGCCACGGCATGCGGCTCGGCTTCGAGGAGCCGTTCCTGCTACAAGCTGGTGCCGGTGCTCGGCGAGGTGATGGGCGGCGCCTACCTGGAGCTGGCGGCGACGCGGCAGGCCTCGATGGCCACCATCAAGGCCGAGGAGGAGAAGTTCCTCTCGACGGTCGCCAACGGCGCGCGCCAGGTGCAGGAGGAGATCGAGCGGCTGCGTCCGCAGGGGATCACCACCCTGCCGGGCGCGATGGTCTTCCGTCTCTACGACACCTACGGCCTGCCGCTGGAGGTGATCCGCGAGATCGCCGAGGAGGAGCGCTTCCAGATCGACGAGGCGGGCTTCAGCGAGGCGCTCGAGGTCCAGCGCGAGCAGTCGCGCAAGGCGACGGCCGAGGTGCAGAACCGCCTCGCCGCCCTGCGCGAGGTGCTGCGCGGCCACGCCGATCTGACCGCCACCCACTTCGAGGGGTACGACCGCACGGAGATGACCGACACCCCGGCCGAGGTGGTGCGGCTCGCCACCTGGCGCGAGGGGGCGCCGGTGCGCGTCTCCACCCTGCAGAAGGGGCAGGTGGGCGTCGTCATCCTCGACCAGACGGTGTTCTATGCCGAGTCGGGCGGCGAGGTGGGGGACACCGGCGACATGATCTGGGACGGCGGCCGCGCCCGGGTGGTGGACACCCAGAAGGACCAGGGAGGGGTCTTCTTCCACTTCGTCGAGGTGGAGGAGGGGAGCCTCGCCCGCCACACCAAGGTGCAACTGCGGGTGGACCACGACCGGCGGCTGTCCATCCAGCGCAACCACACCGCGACCCACCTGCTGCACGCGGCCCTGCGCCAGGTGCTCGGCAAGAGCGTGCGCCAGGCCGGCTCGCTGGTGGCGCCGGACCGCCTGCGCTTCGACTTCACCTACCACCGCGGCATGTTCCGCCAGGAGTGGGAGCAGACCGAGGACCTGGTCAACGAGTGGATCCGCCGGGCGGTGCCGACCGAGTTCGTCTGGCGCAGCTACCAGGAGGCGATCGCCGCCGGCGCCATGGCGCTGTTCGGCGAGAAGTACGGCGAGCGGGTGCGCACGGTGAACGTCCCCGGCTTCAGCCTCGAGCTGTGCGGCGGCTGCCACGTGCGCAATTCGGGGGAGATCGGGCTCTTCCTGATCGACTCCGAGCGCGGCGTCGCCTCGGGCGTGCGGCGCATCGAGGCGGTGACCGGCACCTACTCGCTCGACGAGGTCCGCCGCCAGCGCACGACCTACGGCGAGCTGGTGGCCCGGCTCGGCATCCGTTCCGGGGATTACGACCAGCAGCTCCAGAAGGCCGACCAGCTCCGCCAGCGGCAGAGCGAGCTGGAGTCCGAGATGCGGAAGCTGCGCATGCAGCTCGTCTCGGGCTCGGTGGCCCCCGCGGGCGGCGAGGAGGAGCTGCTGGTGGACGGCATCCGGGTGCTCGCCCGCGAGGTGCCCCCCGCCCCGGCCAACGAGCTGCGCGACATGGCCGACGCCCTGCGCTCCAAGCTCGGCTCCGGCGTGGTGGTGATCGGCACCCGCGGCGACGGCAACGTCAACCTGGTCGTCACGGTGACCAAGGACCTGACCGGGCGCGTCAAGGCGGGCGAGCTGGTCAAGCGGCTCTCGGCGATCGTGGGCGGCGGCGGCGGCGGCCGCCCCGACTTCGCCCAGGCCGGCGGCAAGGACCCGGAGAAGCTCCCCGAGGCGCTCGCCGCGGTGGAGGCGGCGGTGCGCGAGCAGCTCGGGCGGTGAGGGCCGGCCAGGGCTTGCAATATTTCGCTATCTGAATAAGATAGACCCCAGTTGTAAACCAGCTCGATCGCTTGCACCAGGATCGCGGCACCTTTACCGAAGGGTCTGTCGTGATGAGAAGGGGCATCCCTGCCCTCGCCTGGATGATCCTCGCGTCGCTTCCCGCGCTCGCCGCGCGGGAGCGGGCGTGCAGGCCGTCGTCGGGGCGAGTGGCCGCATCGTCATCGTCAACGAGAACTCGGTCCAGCGTACGCGCCGGCTGTCGACGAAGCTCGTCGCGCTGCCGGACACCAATCTGGAGCCGATGATCGCGCGCCACAGCGACAACCAGAATCTCGATCCCCGGCTGGTGCGGGCGTTGATCCAGGCCGAGTCCGGCTACAACGTCCGGGCGATTTCCAACAAGGGCGCGATCGGCCTGATGCAGCTCATGCCGGGCACGGCGAGCGAGCTCAACGTCAACCCCTACGATCCGGACCAGAACATCCAGGGCGGCACGATGTACCTGCGCCAGATGATCGACCACTTCGCCGGCAAGGTGGAGCTGGCGATCGCGGCCTACAACGCGGGGCCGGGAGCGGTGGAGAAGCACCGCGGCATCCCCCCCTTCGCCGAGACCCGCGACTACGTGAGGCGGGTGCTCGCCCTCTGGCGCGGCGCCGACTTCAGCCTCCCCGCCGCCGCCACGATCATGCTCCCCGGCAACACCCGCAAGCCCTATCTGATCCGCGGCCCCAACAACCGTCTCGTCCTCACCACCTCGCTGAGCGGTTCGAAGTAAGTTTTCACGTCCGAGTTTCGCCTCGCGGGGCGGCGGCATATAGAATGCCCCCCCGGCGGACCTCTGTTCGCTTCGTGCGCTCCCCGTTAATTTCCACGTAAAAAAAGCAATGCTGAACCTGCCCAACCTGCTCTCGATCTTCCGCATCCTGCTGGTGCCGCCGCTCGTGGTGGTGCTGCTGACCAAGTTCGAGGGCAAGGAGTGGTGGGGGCTGGGCCTCTTCCTGCTCGCCGCGGTGATGGACTTCTTCGACGGCTACCTGGCGCGGCGGCGGCAGCAGGTCACCCGCCTGGGGACGCTGCTCGATCCGGCGGCCGACAAGATCCTGATCTCGGCGGCGTTCATCTCGCTGGTCGAGCTCGATCCGCACATCGTGCCGGCCTGGATGGTGGTCGTCATCATCGCCCGCGAGTTCGCGGTGACCTCCCTGCGCGGCTTCGCCGCGGCCGAGAACCTGGTCATCCCGGCGGGGATGTCCGGCAAGATCAAGACGATCGTGCAGATCGTCTCCATCGCGCTGCTGATCATCCACAGCCAGATCAGCCGGCTGTTCCCCCACCTGGCGCCCTTCTCGCTCTGGGTGACGGTGGCGATCACCGTCTACTCCGGCGCCGAGTACTTCGTGCGCTTCGGCCGGCTCATCCTGCGACGGGGCCCTGGATGCCCCGCCCCCTTCGCCCCCTCTGGTTGAGAAATAGCGCATGAGAAAACCCCTGGAGCGCCTCGCGGTTTTCGCGCGGCACCGTTACCGGCTCATCTTCGTCGTGTTCGGCCTGCTGGTCGCGGTGTCGGCCGTGCTGATCCTGCGGCTGTCGTTCGACACCGACATGCTGAACCTGCTGCCGCGGCGCGATCCGGTGGTCAAGGCCTACGTCGATACCCTCCAGGATTTCGGCAGCCAGACGTTCCTGCTGGTGGTGGTCAAGGTGCCCGAAGGGAAGGTGCTGGACCCCTACGAGTCGCTGGTCGACGATCTGGCGGCCCGGCTCGCCAAGGTCCCCGAGCTCCGGAACGTCCAGCACCGGATCGGCGATCCCATCGAGCTGCTCGACACCTTCTTCCCCAAGGCGCTGCTGTTCCTCGACGAGCCGGCGCGCGATCAGCTCGCGGCCAAGCTCCAGGACGAGGGGATCCGCCAGCGGGTGAGCCAGCTCCGCCGGCAGCTCTCGACGCCGCAGGGGATCGCGCTCAAGGAGCTGGCCCGGCACGACCCGCTTGGGTCTCTCCGAGATCTTCCTCGGCCGCCTCGAGAGCTCGCGGGGGACGCTCAACGTCGACTGGACCAGCGGCTACTATCTCTCCCGCGACCACCGGCTGCTGCTGATCCTCGCCGAGCCGGTCAAGCCGCCGCAGAACATCCCGTTCAACGAGCGGCTGGCCGCCTCGGTCGACCGCGCGATCGCGGAGAGCCTCTCGCACTGGGGCGAGATCGCCGGCCCCGAGGGGCCGCCGCGGCCGGTGGCCGACGCCGGCGGGCCGCACATGATGGCGGTGGGCGACGCGGCGCTGATCCGCAAGGACATGATCATCAACATCGTCACCTCGGCGCTGGGGGTCTTCATCCTCTTCCTCTTCGCCTTCCGGCGGGTGGGAGCGCTGCTCTACGCCTTCGTGCCGCTGCTCTGCGGGCTGGTGCTCACCTTCGGGTTCGCGGCGGCGGTGTTCGGCAAGCTGAGCTCGATCACCAGCGTCACCGCCGCGCTGCTGATCGGCCTGGGGATCGACTTCGTCATCGTCTCCTACGGGCGCTACGTCGAGGAACGGCGGCGCCGGCGCCAGCCTGGAGGCGGCCCTCGCCGCCATGTGCGGCGCCACCGGACCGGCGGTGGTGGCGGGCGCGACCACCACGGCGGCCACCTTCTACGCCTTCACCTTCACCGATTTCACCGGCCTGCGCCAGATGGGCCTGCTCACCGGCACCGGCATCCTCCTCTGCATGACCTCGGTCCTCGTGCTCCTCCCCGCCATGCTGGCGTGGAGCGAGGACCACCACAGCCGGCGGCAGACGGCCCCCAAGCTGTTCCTGCACAGCTTCGGCACCAACCGCCTGACTGCGCTGTGCATGCGCCACCCCGTCCTCGCCCTGGCCGCGGGCGCGGCGCTCACGCTGGTGGGGGTGGGGTTCGCCTCGCGGATCCAGTTCGACGAGAGCATGAAGACCATGCGGCCTACCGGCAACCGGGGGATCGAGGTCGCCGTGGAGGTGGGGCAGCACTTCGGCTCCGGGTTCGACTCGATGACCGTCACCCTCTCGGGAAACTCCCTGGAAGAGGTGCTGGCGCTCTCGGACCGCGCCGCCGCCGGCGCCAAGCGGCTGGTCGGCGAGGGGGTCCTCTACGGCTTCAGCGGCCCGACCTCGCTGATTCCGCCCCAGGCGCAGCAGCGCAACGCCCTGGAGTGGCTGGCGAAGAACCGGGAGGGGGACCTCAATCTCGGCGCGGATCCAGGCCACCTTCGCCGCCGCGGCCGCGGAGCAAGGGCTCCGGGTGGACTCCTTCGAGTCGGGCTTCGACCTTCTGGGCCGGGCGGTCAGCCTGAACAAGCCCATCGGCCCCGAGGACTTCGCGGGCACGCAGCAGACCAAGCTGCTCCTCGACCGCTATCTGCAGAAGAAGGACGGAGTCTGGAAGGCCGCCGTCTATCTCTATCCGCCCGCCAACCGCTGGCGCCGGGAGGCGCCGCCGCAGGCGCTGCGCCTGGCCGAGGAGCTCGGCCCCCAGGCGCGCCTCTCCGGCGTCAACATGGTCAACCAGCGGGTGCGCGCGATGGTGCTGCACGACGCCTGGATCGCCGGTTTCCTCGGCCTGGGCCTGGTCGCGATCATCCTCTGGGTCCACTTCCGCAAGCTCCGGTCGGTTCTGCTGGCGCTGATGCCGCTGCTGGTCGGGATCACGCTGATGCTGGGCGGGATGGTCCTCTTCGGCATCCAGATGAACTTCATCAACATCTTCGTGACCACCATGATCATCGGCATCGGGGTGGACTACGGCATCTACATCCTGCAGCGCTACGGCGAGGTGCGGGACCTGCCGGACGAGGAGTGCGCGCAGGCTCTCCGCGAGACGGGGAAGTCGGTGGCGGCGGCGGCGGCCTCCACCATCGTGGGCTTCGGCTCGATCATCTTCTCCCACTACTCCGGCCTGCGCACCACCGGAGAGGTGGCCATCCTGGGCGCCCTGTGCACCTCGCTGGTGGCGATCACGCTGCTGCCGGCGTTCTTGATGTGGCGGCACAAGCGGCGGCCGGGGGGAGGGGGGCGGCGTAGATCGTTGGGGCGCCCCCGCCCCGAATCCTCACCCCCGGCCCCTCTCCCACCGCCCTCCCTCCGACCGGGAGAGGGGGGACGACTCAGAACCGATGGAGCCTGTAGGGAGCGCTTTTCCATCAGAACTGGTACAGGCTTGTCCTACAAACGAGGTCTCTTCCGTCAAGCTCCCCTCTCCCGGTCGGGGTGAGTGCGGTGGGAGAGGGGCCGGGGGGTGAGGATTCGGGGTGGGGGGCGCTCCAACGGGCACAGGCCCCGACGAGCTCTTCATCGTCCCAACTCCACCAGCGCCCATCGGGGCGGACAATCGAAGCGGACCGGCATCACGGACATCCCCACTCCCGGATTGATGTAGAGCGTCGTCAGCCCGCGGTCGTTGGGGGCGGCGAATTCGAAGCGCCCCTGGTCGTAGAAGGCGCCGAGCGAGGAGCGGGTGGTCAAAGCTGCCGAAGAAGGGGATACGGACCTGGCCGCCATGGGTGTGGCCGGCGAGCACTACGGGTAAGCCCGCGCCGCGAGGCCTCGCGCACGACGTCCGCCATGTGGGAAAGGATGACCACCGGCGTCCCCGGCGGGACCTGCGGGCTGCGGGCGAGCGCCATGTCGAGCCGGGTCCCACGTGTGCCGACGCGAAACCCCCGCGGCGTGCGGTCGCCGGGGGGCAGGACGAGTGGCTCGTCGAGCAGCACCTTGCCTGCGTGATCCGCCACGCGGAGGTTGCGGTAGACCACGGTCCCGCCTCCCGAGGCCCAGAGCCCCACCGTCCCCGCCGTCACCCGGGTCGGGGAGCGGTCCTCGGCCTCAGCCTGCCAGCGCGAGGGCTCCGCCCGGTCCGCCGGCCAGAGCTTGGCCCGCGCGACCACCCGGCCGGACTCGACGTCCGTGCGCACTTTCAGGCGATACCAGATTCCGGGCTTCGGGCGCGACCCCGGTGTCGTTCCGCCCGCTGAGCGCGGAGCCGTGCTCGAACAGCGCGAAGGTGCCCCCCCGCCCCCAGCGCGATTCGTCGCGGCTGAATTCGATCATCCGGTCTTCCCCTGCCACATAGCGGCTGTGGAGGGAGATGCCGACGCCGGTCTCCTCGTCGTCGATCCGCGCGTCGCAGGTCACCTCGTAGCCGCTCCAGGAGAGGGGGCCACCAGTGTCAGCGATGCCGGCCGGGCGCTGGGTCGTAGTGGCTGTAGAAGTTCCGGTAGGGCTCGCCACGGGTGGCGCCGTAGAGCCGGGCGCCGTCCACCGTCACCGGCCGGAACGGCGAGCGCCAGCGCCAGGCGTAGGCGTCGTTTCCCACCTGCGTGTTGAGGCCGAGAAGCAGGAGACCGCCGTCCGGTCCGATCCGCCGCCCCTCGTTCGACAGCCAGTCGAGGCCGGCGCGCTGGAGCAGGCCGACGAGCTCCCCCTGATGCTCGCTGTGCCCCTGCACGGCGTAGACGGGGGCGGTCCGGCGCAGGGCGGTGATCAGCGCCGCCACCGCCGCGGCGTTCTTCTGAAAGGCGGGGCCCGGCACGTCGTGGATCAGATCGCCGCTGATGACGATCGCGTCCGGCCGGGCGGCGGCCACCTCGTCCGCCAACCGGTGGAGGAGCGGCATGTCGCCACGGATGTGGAGGTCCGAGAGGTGGGCCACCCGCACTTTGGGAACCGGCAGGTCGATCCGCACGTCGTCGCGGAACAGCAGGAGGCGGGGCTCGATCCAGCAGGCGTCGATCATCCCCAGCAGCAGGAGCGAGGAAGGCGCCCTGGACGAGGCGGCGCTTGAAGAATTTCCCCAGCGAGCGCTTCAAAAAACGCTTTCCTGCCGTCTCGCCGGCCGCCGGCAGCCGCCCAGGAGGAGCAGCAGAACCGGCCCGGCGACGAAGCCGCCGATGTGGGCGAAGAAGGCGACCCCGCCGCCGGCTTCCGCGTTCGGCACCCCGAGGGAGGCGACCCCGGAGACGAGCTGGATCAGGAACCAGAACGGCAGGAACACCCACGCCGGCACCATCGTGAAGCGGGCGAAGAAGCCGAAGAAGATCAGCGTCTGGATGCGCGCCTTTGGATAGAGCAGGAGGTAGGCGCCGAGCACCCCGGAGATGGCGCCGCTGGCGCCGATCGCCGGCACCGCCGAGCTCGGGTTGAACCAGAGATGGGCGAAGGTGGCGGCGTATCCGGCGAGGAGGTAGAAGATCAGATAGCGGACGTGCCCCAGCCGGTCCTCGACGTTGTCGCCGAAGATCCAGAGGAAGAGCATGTTGCCGAGGAAGTGCGCCCAGCCGCCATGGAGGAACATCGAGAGCAGGCCGCTCTCGAGCCCCGGACCGAGGTCGGCGGGGCCGAGGCCGCCGGCGGTGAGCCGCGCCGGCACGAAGGCCGCCGCCATCACGAAGCCTTCGAGCCGGGGACCCAGCGACAGCTCGTAGAAGAAGAGGGCCGCGTTCGCCGCGATCAACAGCAGGTTGATCACCGGAGTGCCGATGCGGCGGGTATCGTCCCGCAGGGGGATCAAGGGCCGGCGCTCCTAGAGGGGGCGGATGCGGTGGACCCGCATCAGGTTGGCCAGGGGGCGCTCGCGCACGGGGTGCCCCATGAGGATGATGATGCGGTCGCCCGGCACGACCAGTTTCGCCGCGAGCAGCTCGCGCTCGACGACGTTGACGATGTCCTCCAGGCTCCCCACCTCGAGCTGGGCGACGAAGGGGCGCACGCCCCAGACGAGCTGGATCTGGCGCGCCACCCGCGCGTCGGGGGTGAAGGCCATGATCGGCGACGGGCGGCCGGTAGCGGGCCACCAGGCGGGCGGTGAAGCCGCTCTGGCTGAAGGCCACGATGCGGCGGACGCCGATCTGCCCGGCGGCGTAGACCGCGGCGGCGGAGACGATGTCGGTCACGTCGAGCGAGGGCTCGGCGCCCACCGGATCGGACTCGGCGGGGTCGAGCGCGAAGGTGCGCCGGGCGTGGACGTGCCCCAGGGGCTGGAGCTTGGGCGGCTCGTTGTTCTGGCGGACGTAGTCCTCGGCCTCCTGGATGATCCGCGCCATGGTCTCGACCACCAGGACGGGGTACTTGCCGGCGGCGGTCTCGCCCGAGAGCATCAGGGCGTCGGCGCCGTCGAAGACGGCGTTGGCCACGTCGGTCGCCTCGGCGCGGGTGGGGCGCGGCTGCTCGACCATCGACTCGAGCATCTGGGTGGCCACGATCACCGGCTTGCCGGAGAGGCGGCCGGCGGCGACGATCTTCTTCTGCAGCACGGGGACGGTGTAGAGCGGCACCTCGACCCCGAGATCGCCGCGGGCGACCATCAGGCCGTCCGCCGCGACGGTGATCTCGTCGAGCTTCTCGATCGCGGTCTTCCTCTCGATCTTGGCGATGATCGGGATCTGCCCGCCGGCCTCCGAGCACCACCGCGCGGACCGCCTCGACGTGCGCCCCCTCGCCGACGTAGCTCGCCGCGAGGTAATCCGCCTCCTCGGCGACGGCGAAGGCGATGTCGGAGCGGTCCTTCTCGGAGATCTCGAAGGGGAGGTCGGTGTCCGGCAGGTTGATCCCCTTGCGGGTCTTCACCGGGCCGCCGTTGACCACCCGGGCCCGCACGCGGTCCCCCTGTTTCGACTCGATCCGCAGCTCGATCAGGCCGCCGTCGATCAGCACCCGCTCCTGGGGCTGCAGGTGCTCCAGGATCTCCGGATCGACCGGGAGGTCGACGTCGTGCGCCTCGGGGCCGAGGATGACCTCCTGATTGGGCTTGAGCTGGCGCGGCTCGTCGTGGATCGTGCCGAGGCGGTAGCGGGGGCCCATCAGGTCCAGCACCACCGGGATGTGACAATTCTCTTCGGTGGCGACCTTGCGGACGCGGCGGAGGGTCTCGCGGTGCTGCTCCTGGGTTCCGTGGGAGAGGTTCAGGCGAAACAGATCGACCCCGGCGCGGACGAGCCCCCGCAGCACCGTCTCATCCCGGCTCACCGGCCCGAGGGTCGCCATGATCTTTGCTCTTCGTTCCATGGCGCGGAGTATACCTACCTGTGAATCTGGACCTGGGAAGCCGCTCCACGGCCTCCGTGTTACCATTCTGGCCCCCCGAGAACGGGCTTCACCAGAGAGGTTTTCCCGATGTTTGACGGTTTGCAAGATAAGCTCCAGGAAGTCTTCCGCCAGCTCAAGGGCGAGGGCAAGGTCACCCCCGAGGCGCTCGACGCGGCGCTGCGCCAGATCCGCATGGCGCTGCTCGAGGCCGACGTCCACCTGCGGGTGGTCAAGCCGTTCATCGACCGGGTGCGCGAGCGGGCGCTCGGCCAGGAGGTCCTCGAGAGCCTCACCCCCGCGCAGCAGGTGGTGAAGATCGTGCGCGACGAGCTGAGCTCGCTGCTCGGCGAGGAGGGGACCGAGCTGCGCCTCGACGGCCGGCCGACGGTCGATCATGCTCTGCGGCCTCCAGGGCTCGGGCAAGACGACCACCGCCGGCAAGATCGCCAAGCGGCTGAAGAAGCGCGGCAAGCATCCGCTGCTGGTGGCCGGCGACCTTCAGCGCGCCGCCGCCGTCGAGCAGCTCAAGCAGGTGGGGCATGGGGTCGAGGTGCCGGTGCTCGAGCCCGAGCCGGGGGAGAACGTGCTGGATCTCGGCGCCCGCGCCCTCACCGTCGCCCGCCAGCGCGGCCATGACGTGGTCATCATGGACACCGCCGGCCGTCTGCACGTCGACACCGCGCTGATGGAGGAGATCCGCCGGCTGGCCGACCGCATCCAGCCGCACGAGATCCTCTTCGTGGCCGACTCGATGACCGGCCAGGACGCCGTCAAGAGCGCCGAGCAGTTCGCCCAGGTGCTGACGCTGACCGGCGCCATCCTCACCAAGCTCGACGGCGACTCCCGCGGCGGCGCGGCGCTGTCGATCCGCACCGTCGCCCGGGTGCCGATCCGCTTCGTAGGCGTCGGCGAGAAGTCGGACGACCTCGAGCTGTTCCACCCCGAGCGCATGTCCTCGCGGATGATCGGCATGGGCGACGTCCTGTCGCTGATCGAGAAGGCCGAGCGCGGCATGGACGCCGCCGAGACCGAGCGGCTCGCCAAGCGGCTGGTCAATCAGCAGTTCACCCTCGAGGACCTGCGCGATCAGCTCCGGCAGCTCCGCAAGCTGGGCCCTCTCGCCTCGGTGCTCGAGATGCTCCCCAAGGTGGGGCCGCTACGCGGCCTCGACTCGTCGAGCGTCGACGAGAGCGGCCTCAAGAAGGTGGAGGCGATCATCAACTCGATGACCCCGCTCGAGCGCCGGCGTCCGGACGTCCTCAACGGCGGCCGCAAGAAGCGGATCGCCATCGGCTCCGGCACCTCGGTCGCCGAGATCAACCGCCTGCTCAAGCAGTACCGGACGATGCAGAAGATGATGAAGGGCGTCCAGGGCAAGTGGCTGCGCCGCGCCATGGGCTCGGGAGGTCAGGCGCGGGCGTAAAGGCCCGCGCGGCTGGCTCCGAGACGGCGGCGAGAAGGGTGAAAGCCATTTTCGCTGGCTGAGAATGCCCGGCGAATGGCTCGCCGGAGCCGGCGGACTCCGTGAAATGCCCGGCGAGCTCGGTGAAATGCCCGGTGAGCCTCGAAAAATCCGCGGCGAGCCCTGAAAAATGCCCGGCGAGGCCCGCGAAATGGCCGGCGGATCCTTCGCCGGCTCCGGCACGGCACGCAAAATGGCCGGCGAGTCACTCGCCGGCCTCATTACGACACGAAAAATGTCCGGCGAATCATTCGCCGGCATCGGCGCGACACAAAATTTGCCCGGCGAGGCATTCGCCGGTCATTCCGCGCCTCTTGCCGGCGATCCGGCATACTCCGCGACCTCCTTCGCCTCCGCCAGCCTTCCTCGTGCCGTGATCCTCTGAGCGCCCCGGTTGCCGCCGGGGAGCTCCGGCACCGGCAGATTCCCCGGCAGTTTCCCGCCCGGCTGGTTCTTCGGCCACGAAGGATCGGTGCCGTACTCCTCCCCGCCGGTGGCGTAGTCGGCCCACGCCCAGTAGGCGGGGCGCAGGCCGTGGAACTCGTCGAACCAGGCGACGTGGCCGGCGTCGTCGCGCAGGATGTTGAGGGTATCGAGCGGGTGCGGCAGCTCGGCGGGGGCCTTCGCCACGAAATTCAGCTCCGCGCGGGGGATCCGCATCAGGATCCAGAGTCCGGTGTAGTCGAGGGCATCCAGGTTCCTGGGCAGCCGGGCTCGCAGGTTCAGAATGATCTGGCGTCCCACGTCGCGCTGCCTTCTCTGATCCGCGTCCACTCCCCCGACATGGGACCGGGCTCCGGGGATGACCACATGCCCTTTCGGCGTGACGCAGAGGTTCTCCACGCTCAGCTCGCAGACCCACCAGGCGCGGGCGGCGGCGAGGACCTCCTTGTCGTCGGCGCGGTCGGCCAGCAGCCAGAGCCCGGCTACCGCCGCCTGCCACCAGGCGAAGTGGCTGGGCGTGCCGAACTCCGATACCTTGCCACGCGCCATGTGCCCCACCTGATCCTGGGTGTGGAAGAAATCGAGGGCCTTCTTGCGTCCGGCCTTCTTTTCCTGCGGATTGCCTTTGAGCCCATAGGCGTACGCGGTCGCCGCGGCCAGCGCCCAGTGGTTGGGGGTGCCGCCCTTCCAATTGAGGCCGGCCGGAGTCCCCTGCTCGCCGGCGATCTGACGTCGCAACAGTTCAGTGAAACCCTTTTCGGCTCCCATTGTGCCCCCTCCCTCCGCCGAGCTTTGTTGCTGGTTCGATGCCAGGGGCGCCCCCGGGGCTCACGCACCGGGCTAATTCCTGACGCCCTACGGGGCTGACCGCAGGGCGATCGCCCGGAAGAACTCCTCCGCCGCGCGGGCGGGGTCGCCGACCAGGGCGCTGGTGCCCTCGGTGAGCCAGTCGGCGGGGAGGTACTGGCGGTAGGGGGAGTGGAGGAAGCGCTGGTCGAAGAGGGCGATCACGCCGGTGTCCTCCGGCGAGCGGATCAGGCGGCCGGCGGCCTGCACGACGCGGGTCATGCCCGGCACCACGAAGGAGTACTCGAAGCCGCGCTCGAAGCGCTCCTCGTAATAATCCTTGAGGAGCTGCTGCTCGAGCGTCATCGCCGGCAGGCAGGGGCCCACGATCGCCACCGCCTTGAGCACCTCGCCGGGATAGTCCACCCCCTCGGCGAACACCCCGCCGGCGACCGCCACCAGGAGGATGTCGCCGAAGATCGCCGAGCGCAGCGCCTGGAGGAGGATGTCGCGCTCGGCGTCGCTGTCCGCCTGGCGCTGGACGAGCACCCGCTTGTTGCGCAGGCGCATCCGCCCGGTCACCTCGGAGAGGAAGGCGTAGCTCGGGAAGAGGGCCAGGCAGTTGCCCGGCACCGAGTCGGCGAACCCGGCCAGGCGCTGGGCGATGCGCTCGTAGTTCGCCGGCCGCTCGCGGAAGGTGGTGGCGACGCTGGGGTCGATGACCACCCGGCGGTTCTCGGCCGGGAACGGGTTGGCGATCTCGACGAACGCCGTGCGGCCGACCTCGAAGCCGAGCAGGCCGGTGTAGAACTCGGGGGGGGACAGGGTCGCCGACAGGCCGACCGTGGCGTGCGTGCGCTGGATCACCTCGCCCAGGAAGCGGCTGGGGTCCTTGCAGAGGATCTTGAGCCGGCCGTCCCCCTTCTTGTACTCCACGCAGTGGCTGAAGGCGGCGTCGGAGACCATCAGGCCGTTCAGGAAGCGGAGGAAGTTGAAGTAGAGCTCGACGAACGGGTCCTCGGGCTGGAAGCTGCGGGTCTCGCGCTGGTGCTCCAGGTAGTCGACGAAGGCGGCGTCGAGCTGCGGCCGCAGCCGCCAGAAGCGGTCCTCGGGCATCGGCCAGACCACGGCGCGGTCGCCGGGGGGGCCTTCCTCCAGGGCGTCGGCCACGGTCTCGTCGATCAGCGCGGCGAGCTTGAGGCAGAGGTTCTCGATGCGGAGGTGGATCGGCTCGCCCCAGCGCCCCACCACCTCCGCCGCCTTGCGCGCCGTGTTCGAGGAGAGCTCGGGGCTGTAGTAGCCGCGCCCGCGGCCGACCAGGTTGTGGACCTCGTCGATCACCAGGACGACGTCGGAGAGATCCTCGTCGGCGGCGAAGCCGGAGAGCGAGACGTAGGGATCGAAGACGTAGTTGTAGTCGCAGACCGTGACCTGCACCCGGTTCGAGAGCTCCAGGCTGACCTCGAACGGGCAGACCTCGGCCTCGCGGGCGGCGTTGAAGACGGTCTCGGGCTCGATGGCGGCGTGGGAGTCGTAGATCCGCGCCAGCACGCCGGTCGTGGCGAGCTTCAGGCCGTAGTCCTTGGCGAAGCGGCAGTACTCCTCGTGGCAGAGGATCTGGTCGTTGGCGCACATCTTCGCCTTCGCCCGCAGGCGCAGGGAGCGGAACGCCGACTCCTGGTTGAGGAGGTTGAGCACGGCGGTCGCCATCTCCTGCTGGGTGTTCTTGGCGGTGAGCACGAAGAGGCGCTTGTCGTTCGCCAGGGCGTAGCGCAGGGCGGGGTAGAGGGCGGCGACGGTCTTGCCGATGCCGGTGGTGGCCTGCAGCAGGAGGTGCTCGCGGTTGGCGACGGCGGTCTCGACGGCGGCGAGGATCAGCTCCTGGCCGGGGCGCGTGTCGCGATAGGGGAAGACGAGCCGCTCGGCCGCCGCGTGCCGCTCGGCGGCCCGGCGCTGCTCGGCCTCCCAGGAGTAGATCAGGGAGTTGACGCGGCGGCGGACGCCCGCTTCCAGCCCCTTGAGATCGGGGGTGAGGGGCTCGCGCTCGGTGTCGTCGCTGCCGATGGCGATCAGCACCAGCTCGGCGCGCACCGGGTTCGGCTCGGTCTGGGCGAGCATCCAGGCGTAGAGGAGGGCCTGGCGCTGATAGCTCTCGCGCACGGCGGGGGGCAGGGCGCCGCCGCGGCGGACGGACTTGATCTCCTCGACGACCAGGGTGCCGTCCGGCTCGCGGCGCAGGCCGTCGGCGCGCCCCTGGACGGTCACCTTCCATCCCCGGTGCTCGAAGACGTGGGAGATCACCACCTCACGCCGGTAGGAGGGGTCCTCCGCGAGCTTGGCCTCCTGGTAGCGCCCATGGATCGCCTGCCCCAGCCAGAGCCGCTCGTAGCCGCCGCGGCTGGAAAAGCCGAGGCTGCGCAGGAACGGCGATTCAAGAAGATCGGCTACGGAGAGATCGAGCCTCAGGCTCTCGGGGTCGAAACGCGGGGCCATCCGAAGGTAAGTATACGTCTCAATGCCGCCCCGGGGACCCCAGGGGCTCAAACGAACGGAGAGCCCGGGCGTTCGGCCGCCCGGGCTCTCTATGGGAACAACGGGGGAGATTTTACCTTCCGTCGCCGTCGGCATCCCCCGGAAGCGCGCGCTCGACGCGATGCCAGCTGTCCTTGACGGCATGCTTGGCGTCGCTCCAGGCGAGCTTGGACTTGCCCTTGGTCTGCTCCCAGCCGTGCTGGAGATCGTTCTCGACCTCGTCGAACTTGCGGCCGGCATGGGTGCTGGCCGAGTCGTAGCCGTAGCGGTAGGCCGGGGCGTAGTCGTCGTCGTAGGTGTGGCCGCTCTTGTAGTAGGACTGGGAAGAGTGGTTGTTCCGCCAGTAATTGTCGTTCTCGGTGCGGTCGGTAACCCGGTTCCAGGCATCCTTGGTGGCGTGCTTGGCGTCGCTCCAGGCGAGCTGAGACTTGCCCTTGGCCTGCTCCCAGCCGTGCTGGAGGTCGTTCTCGACCTCGTCGAACTTGCGGCCGGTGTTGGTTCGCGGCCGAGTTGTAGCCGTACTGATAGGCCGGGGCGAGGTCGTCATAGGAGCGGTTCGCCGCGTAGGGGCGCTTGGAGTAGTTGTCGCGCCAGTAGGCATCCTCCACGGTCGGATTCACGCCTTCGGCCACACCCTTGCCGGCCAGACCGCCGGCGACGCCGCCGATGGCGGCGCCGATCACCGCGCCCACCGGGCCGCCGACCGCGCCGCCGATGGCCGCGCCAGTCACCGCGCCGCCGGCCGCGCCGACACCGGTGCCGACCGGATGAGCGCCGGGCGCGCCGGTGATGGGGTCAGGGTTGGCGTCGTGCCGCGTTTCATGGTCCAACTCGGCCGTGGTCGTCCGGTTACCGGTAGTGGAATACTTGTCGTCGTTCATGAGAGTGGTCTCCTGGAAGTAGTTGGACAGCTTTTACAGCTCGTCAGTCCTACGTCCATGAGCTATTGCAAAGGCGGGGCCAGGAACGGAGAAGGCCGCCTCCGGAGAGGCGGCCTCGGCTTGCCGGTCAGGGCGTGGTGGTGCAGGTGCCGGAGGTCGGGAGTGCCGGCCCGACGACGTTGCGGACGGTGATGTAGCACTTGATCATCTGTAACTCGGTGAATCCCGAGGACGGGACCTCGAGAGTGACATCCGCGGAGTTCTGGCTATAGGTATGGGAGTAGGAGGTCGTCGTGGAGGTCCCCGTCGAAGTGCCATCTCCGTAGATCAGCTTGTAGCCAGTCAGGCTGGAGTCCGACGGTACGCTGGAACAGCTCGTGTTGAAGCTGCACGCCCGAGTGGTCTCATTGCAGCTCCAGGTGAAGCACGCCGTGGCGTGAGCGGCGCCCGCGAGCACCAGCGACCCGAGAATGGCCAGGACGAAAGACAGTGCGTTCTTCATTCAGAGTCTCCTGAGAGGAACAGGATGGCGCGGTGCATCCACGCATCGGCCCTCTATTATGCGTAAATTATATTATTCTAATAAAAGGTTGGATGGCAACCCCTCCCGGAGCCGATCCTGGGCCTGCCGGCTCGCTCCTTGCCTTCTCCCCATCCCGCGGGATACCCTCCCCGCACGGCTATGCGCTTCAAGAAGTTCTCGCTCGCCCTGGCGCTCGCGTTCGGCCTCGCCGCCGGAGGTTGCAAGAACCTCGAGAGCGCCGCGGGCGATCCTGGCAAGCTCCACGTCGGCATCGTTTTCGACAGCGGCGGCAAGGATGACCGCTCGTTCAATGCCGCGGCCTGGAAGGGCGTGCGGCGGGCGGCGAAGGATTTCCCGATCGTGCTGCGCGACGCCGAGCCGGGCGATCCCACCTCGCTCGAGCCCGCCATGCGCGCCTTCGCCGAGGTGGGCTACGACCTCGTGATCGGCATCGGCTTCGCCCAGACGCCGATCGTCGAGGCGGTCGCCAAGGACTATCCGAAGATCAATTTCGCCATCGTCGACGGCGTCAGCGACCTGCCCAACGTCGCCTCCCTGATCTTCAAGGAGCACGAGGGGAGCTATCTCGTGGGCATGATCGCCGCCCAGAAATCGAAGACCGGCGTGCTCGGCTTCGTCGGCGGGATGGACATCCCGCTCATCCACAAGTTCGAGGTCGGCTACGAGGAGGGGGCGCGGGCGGTCAATCCCGAAGATCCAGGTGATCCAGAACTACGTCGGCGTCACCGAGTCGGCGTGGAACAACCCCGGCAAGGGGAAGGAGCTCTCGGTCGCCCAGATCGGCAAGGGGGCGGACGTGATCTTCGCCGCCGCCGGCAACTCGGGGCTCGGCGCCTTCGACGCCGCCGAGCAGTACGGCAAGTTCGTGATCGGCGTCGACTCCAACCAGAACTGGGTCAAGCCCGGCTTCGTCCTCACCAGCATGGTCAAGCGGGTGGACAACGCCGTCTACCAGATCGTCGGCGACATGGTGAGCCACCGCTTCAAGGGAGGCATCCACGTCTACGGCCTGGAGAACGACGGCATCGGCTACGCCGTGGATCAGTACAACCAGAAGCTCATCCCCGCCGACGTGATCCGCCAGGTCGAGGCCGCGCGGGCCAGGATCATCAAGGGCGAGATCAAGGTCACCGACGCGATGGCGCAGTAGCCTCAAAGGGGCCTTAACGACCATGCTCGAGCTGCGCGACATCACCAAGCGCTTCGGCGACGTGCTGGCGAACGACCGCGTCAGCCTCGCCGTGGCCCCCGGGACCATCCACGCGATCGTCGGCGAGAACGGCGCCGGCAAGTCGACCGCGATGCGGATCGCCTACGGCTTCTACGCCGCCGATTCGGGCGACGTCGTGGTGGAGGGCCAGGCGCGCCGGCTCGCCAGCCCCCACGACGCGATCGCCCTCGGGATCGGCATGGTGCACCAGCACTTCATGCTGGTCGAGACGATGACGGTGGCCGAGAACATCGTGCTGGGGATCGAGCCGGGCTGCGATCCCTGGCGCTCGACCTCAAGGGGGCCGCGGCGCGCGTGCGCGCGCTTTCCAAGGAGTTCGGGCTCGAGATCGATCCCGATGGCCCGCGTCGAGACCCTCTCCGTGGGCCAGCAGCAGCGGGTCGAGCTGCTGAAGGCCCTCTACCGCCAGGCGCGCCTGCTGATCCTCGACGAGCCGACGGCCGTGCTGGCGCCGCAGGCGGTGACCGACCTCTTCCGCATCCTGCGCGGCATGCGGGCGCAGGGGAAGACGATCGTCATCGTCGCCCACAAGCTCTCGGAGGTGCTGGAGATCTCCGACGAGGTGACCGTGATGCGCGACGGCCGCGTCGTGGGGCATCGCCGGACGGCGGAGACGAACGCCGCCGAGCTCGCCCGCCTGATGGTGGGGCGCGACGTGCTGCTGCGGGTGGTCAAGCCGGAGGCGAAGCCGGGCGGGCCGGTGCTGAGCGTGCGCGAGCTCTCCCTGAAGGGCGCGGAGGGGGGGCGCCGGCTCGACGGCGTCTCCTTCGAGGTGCGCGGCGGGGAGATCCTCGGCGTCGCCGGGGTCGAGGGGAACGGCCAGACCGAGCTGATCGAGACGCTCGCCGGCCTGGTGGACCGCCGGAGCGTCACCGGCACGATCGAGCTGGGCGGCACGGACGTCACCGCCCTCTCGGCCCGGGGCCGGCAAGCAGCGGGGGATCGCCCACGTCCCCGAGGACCGCCAGCGGCGAGGCCTGGTGCTCGACTTCAACCTCGCGGAGAACGCCATTCTCGGCGTCGACGAGCGGCCGCCGATCGCGATCGGGCCGGGCCGCTCGTGGCTCGACCGCGAGGCGACCTTCCGGCGCGCGAAGAAGATCGTCGACGCCTTCGACGTCCGCCCGCCGGACCTCGAGCTCCCCGCCCGCTCGCTCTCCGGCGGCAACCAGCAGAAGCTGATCCTCGGCCGGGAGTTCGAGCTGCCGCCGAAGCTCCTGCTGATCGCGCAGCCGACGCGCGGGGTGGACATCGGCGCCATCGAGTTCATCCACCGCCGGCTGGTCGAGCTGCGGGATTCCGGGTGCGCCATCCTGCTCGTCTCCTCCGAGCTCGACGAGGTGACCGCCCTTTCCGACCGCCTGCTCGTCATGCGCCGGGGGCGGATCGTGGCCGAGGTGGATCCGGCGCGGACGTCGATCGAGGAGATCGGACTCCTGATGACCGGTGGAGAAGCGGCGGCCTGACCGGCTCCTGAAAAGATCATGAAACTTTTGCGCGAGCTCCTCTTCCCCCTGATCGCGGTCGCCGCGGCCTTTCTCGTCGGCGGGGTGCTGGTGGCGCTCGTCGGCGACAGCCCGCTGCGCACCTACGAGCTGCTGATCGGCAGCGCGCTCACCTGGCCGGACGGCATCGGCTACACGCTCTTCTACGCGACGCCGCTCATCTTCACCGGCCTCGCGGTGGCGGTGGCCTTCCGCTGCGGCCTGCTGAACATCGGCGCCGAGGGGCAGCTCTACATCGCCGCCTTCGCCACCGCCTGGGTGGGGATCACGTTCGCGGGGTGGTCGGCCTGGCTGCTGGTGCCGCTCTGCTTCCTGGCCGCGACCCTCTCCGGGGCGGCCTGGGGGGCGATTCCGGGCGTGCTCAAGGCGCGGTTCGGGGCGCACGAGGTGATCACCACGATCATGCTCAATTTCGTCGCCGTGGCCCTGGCGAGCTACTTCACCCAGTACCACTACAAGCCGCCGGGCGATCCGATCCTCGAGACGGTGCCGATCGGCGAGGGGGCCCACATCGCGCGGCTGGGGCGGTTCATCCCGGGGTTCCCGGAGCGCATCCCGCTCAACCTCGCCTTTCCGCTGGCGCTCGTGGTCAGCCTGCTCGTCTACCTCTTCCTCTGGCGCACGCGCTGGGGGTACGAGATCCGGGCCACCGGCGCGAGCCCGGCGGCGGCGGAGTACGGCGGCATCTCCACCGGCCGGCAGATCGTGCTGGCGATGGCGGTCTCGGGGGGGCTGGCCGGCATGGTGGGGATCAACGAGGTGATGGGCTACCGCTACCGCTACTACGACAGCTTCTCGGCCGGCTACGGCTTCACCGGCATCGCGGTGGCCCTGCTGGGGAGGAACCACCCGGTCGGCGTGATCCTCTCCTCGCTGCTGTTCGGGGCGCTGCTGCGGGGCGGCCTGTTCGTCGACATCTTCACCGAGAACGTCTCCAAGGACCTGGTGCAGGTGCTCCAGGCGATCATCATCCTGTTCGTGGCGGCGGAAGCGATGTTCCGTGGTCCTTTCGCGAGGTGGGCCAAGCGCGTATGAGCCAGATTCCGATCCTTGCGCTGCTGTTCTCGGCCATCCGCCTGGCGACCCCGCTGCTGCTGGCGGCGCTCGGCGGCCTCTTCTCGGAGCGCTCCGGGGTGATCAACATCGGCCTCGAGGGGCTGATGCTCTCGGGCGCCTTCACCGCCGCGGTGATGACCCATTACAGCGGCAACCCCTGGGTGGGGCTGCTGGCGGCGATCCTGGCGGGGATCGGGGTGGCGCTGATCCACGCCGTGGCCTGCATCCGCTACCGGGCGGACCAGGTGGTGAGCGGCACGGCGATCAACATCCTCTTTCTCGGCGTGCCGGCCCTGCTCTCCGGAGCGATGTTCGCGTCGACCGGCGCGACGCCGCAGGTCCCCAAGGAGCAGCTTCTGCCGCTCGCGCCGATCATCCTCGCCTTCGCCCTGGTGCCGGTGACCTGGTGGGTGCTGAACCGCACGCCGTTCGGCCTGCGCCTGCGGGCGGTGGGGGAGAACCCCGAGGCGGCGGATACGGCGGGGGTGAACGTGGCGCGCATCCGCTATGCCGGGGTGCTGCTCTCCGGCGCGCTGGCGGCGATCGGCGGCGCCTACCTCTCGATCGGCCAGTCCTCGCTGTTCACCCGCAACATGACGGCCGGCCGGGGGTTCATCGCGCTGGCCGCGCTGATCTTCGGCAAGTGGCGGCCGGTGCAGACGATGCTCGCCTGCCTGCTCTTCGGCGTCGCCGAGGCGCTGTCGATCCAGATGCAGGGGGTCTCGCAGATCCCCGTCCAGTTCATCCAGATCATCCCCTACGTGCTCACCATCGTCGTCCTCGCCGGCTTCATCGGCCACTCCCGGGCGCCGCGGGCGCTGGGGCTGCCGTATCAGAAGAAGAGATAGATCGCGTGCACCGGAGTCGGGTCATGATAGGCTGTCGTGCATCGACACGATCTTGTTCAAGGAGCTGAGGGATGGACCAGGAGTTGATCGCTTATCTTGACGCGCGCTTCCGGGAGGCCTCTGCAGCAGGTTGAGGGCGAGTAGGAAGTTGAGAGTTCGCCACGACCCGGGTCGAGGGATCGAGGGCCTCCGGTGAGCGGATGCTCCGTGGGTCTGCTCGCCGCAAGGCCTGGTCTGGGGGAGATCATGAGCCCGAGAAACTAGGCTGCGGATGCCTTTCGAGGCAGATGTGACGCAGAGGATTCGATGAGGTCCGGACATTCGGCTTCAAGATCGTCCCTATTCCAGGATCTGGATCCGTCGTGTCCGCGCCCTTGGAGACCTGGAAGAGGCTGACAAAGGAACGGGATCCTGTCTCGAAGATCATCCGCGAGCGCTATCGGCAAACGGCAAGATCTACGGTTAGACTACGCGGCATGCGCCGTACCGCCGTCCTTTCCCTCCTCCTCTCCCTCTGTCTGTTCGCGCCAGGCCTCGCCGCGGCGCAGAGCGTCCTGGAACAGGCCCTCGCCGCCGAGGTGGCCCGCACGGCCGCGGCTTCGGGGGCTCTCGGGGTCAACATCGTCGAGCTGGATACCGGCGAGACGGTCTTCTCGCACCGGGCCGACGAGCCGCGGGTGATCGCCTCGAACAGCAAGCTGTTCACCACCGCGGCGGCCCTGGACACCCTGGGCCCCGGCTACTTCTTCGAGACCCGCCTCCTGATGCGGGGAGCGGTGGACAGCGGAATCCTGCGCGGGGATCTCGGAGTGGTGGGCGCGGGCGATCCGCAGATCTCGGGCCGCGAGTACGGGGGGGATTCCTACGGCGCGTTCCGCCCCTGGGCGGCGGCGCTGCGGGCGCGAGGGGTCCAGCGGGTCACCGGCGATCTCTACCTCGCCAGCGGCCTCTTCGAGCCGACGCAGATCCACCCCGAGTGGCCGCGCGACCAGCTCACCGACTGGTACGAGGCCCCGATCGCCTCCCTCGCCTTCAGCGACAACTGCATCCTGGTTCGGGTATGGCCGGGAGCGGCGGGGCGGCTGGCGGTGGTGGAGACCGTGCCGCCGGTGCCGATCGTCCGCGTGGACAACAGCGCCCTGACCACCTCCGCGCGACGCGGGACCCGCCTTTACGTGGGCCGGACCGGCGACCTGCTGACCGTCCGCGGGTCGATCGACGCCGGCTCGGGGCCGTTCGAGACCTGGGTGACGGTGCCCGATCCGGTGCTCTACTTCGGCCTCGGCCTGCGCGGCGCGCTCGCCGAGGAGGGGATCACGGTCGACGGGGCGATCCGGCCGATGGCGCAGCTCCCGGGCGGGGTCTGGGACCGGGTGGCCGTCCACCGGAGCGATCTGGTCACCGCCATCACCACGACCAACAAGCGAAGCCAGAACTTCTACGCCGAGACCCTGTCCAAGATCATCGGCGCCGCCCGCTGTGGCGAGGGGAGCTGGAGCGCGGGGACGCGGGCGATCGAGGAGTTCGTCGCCTCGATCGGCGTTCCCGCCGGCAGCGTCCACCTGGTGGACGGCTCCGGCATGAGCCGCAGCAATCAGGCTTCGCCGCGGGCGATCACGATGCTGCTGCGGCACATGTTCTTCCACCCCGCGGCGGCGGAGTACGCCCAGTCGCTCCCCTACGGGGGGGAGGACATGAAATCCTGGAAACGGCGGCTGGCGGCGCCCCCCTACCGCGGCAACGTCCTCGCCAAGACGGGGACGCTCAACGGCGTCTCGGCCCTCTCGGGCTACGCCAAGGCGGTGTCCGGCAAGTCCTACGCCTTCTCGATCGTCATCGAGCGGTGCAAGATCGATTCGCACGGAGCGCAGGACCGGATCGTGATGGCGCTGATCGACAACGGCTGATCGAAGACATCGCATTCCAGGTAGAATGCCCGTCTAGCCGCGGCGCGGCAAACCGCGAGGAGGATCGCCCTTGGTCACGTCCGAAGTTCGCCCGGTCAACTACCGGGGCCTGATGAAGAAGGTGGAGCAGGCCGTCGCGGCGATGGACCGCGCCGAGGACGTCGGCTCGACGATCCACTCCCTGCTCGAGATCATCATCGACAAGTTCCAGGACGAGCTGGGCATCTACGGCGGCCGTCTCTACCAGCGCCGCGGCGGCTACTACGTCCTCCAGGCCACCTTCGGCGACGCCAAGGAGGTCCCCCAGGGGCTCAAGGTGCCGATCTCCTACCGGCCGGTGCAACTCCTGCTCGAGGAGGGCACCGTCTACATGGACGACCAGGACCCGAACATCGACCGCAACCTCGAGGATCTCCTGGGCGTCCAGCAGTTCGCCGCCATCGAGGTGGGCAGCGAGGAGTACATCCTCGCCTTCAACGTCGCCGCGGGCCACGACCGGGACGACATCCTCTTCTCGCTCGGCATCCTGCGCCACAGCGTCAACCAGAAGATCCGCCGCGACAAGATGGAGGGGATCTTCGAGCAGGCGCGCAAGATCCAGGCGTCGATCCTGCCGCGCCGCGACCCCGCGTACGGCGACTTCGACATCTCCGGCCGCTCCGAGCCGATGGAAGAGGTGGGCGGCGATTTCTTCGACTACATCCCGCTGACCAAGAAGATCCTCGGCCTCGCCATCGCCGACGTCTCCGGCCACGGCCTGCCGGCCGCCCTTCAGGTGCGCGACATCTACATGGGATTGCGGATGGGCCTGGCGCGCGACTTCAAGATCGTGCGCACGGTCGAGCGGATGAACAACATCATCCACCAGAGCACGCTGACCAGCCGCTTCGTGTCGATGTTCTACGGCGAGCTCGAGCTCAACGGCGTCTTCATCTACGTCAACGCCGGGCACCCGCCGCCGATCCATATCGCGGCCGACGGCAAGGTGCGCAACCTGGAGGAGGGGGGGCCGGTGCTCGGGCCGCTCCCCGACGCCACCTACGAGCGCGGCTTCGTGACCATGAAGCCGGGCGACATGCTGGTCTTCTACACCGACGGCATCTGCGAGACCCAGGGGCGGGACGAGAGCGGCCGCATGCTCGGCGAGTACGGCGTCGAGCGCATGCTCGAGGTGGCCCGCGAGCACCAGGGGGAGACCGCCCGCGAGGTGGTGGACGCCATCTTCGCCAGCGTCGAGGCCTTCAGCCGCAACGCCCCCCCGGACGACGACCGCACCGTGATGGTGGTGAGCCAGCCGGTGATCGACACCTCCGTGACCCAGGCGTTCCCGCGGCCGACCGGGCTGCTGTAAACCTCCGTCAACCACCCCTGCGGCACGACCTCCAGCTCCTGCTTCAGCTTGACGATGCTCCGCTCGGGGTAGATCCCCGGCCGGAGCTGCACGCCCGGGTAGATCTGCGTCCCCCGGCCCACCACGACCCCGGGGTGGAGGACGGAGTTGCAGCCGGTCAGCACGCCGTCGCCCAGGATCGCTCCCAATTTACGGCGGCCGGTGTCGAGCCGCTGGCCGTTCCGTTGGGATGCGGATCTGGCCGCCGTCGTGGCGGAAGTTCGAGAGGATCGTGCCCGCCCCGAGGTTGACGTCGGCGCCGAGGATCGAGTCGCCGACGTAGTTGAGGTGCGGGGCCTTGGCATGGGGGAGGAGGATGGCCCGCTTGATCTCCGTGTTCGCCCCCACGATGCAGCGGTCGCCGATCCAGATGCCCCCGCGCAGATAGGCGCCGGGCCGGATCTCGACGTCGCGGCCGATGTAGATCGGCCCCTCGATGACCGCGGTCGGGTGGATGCGGGCGCCGGGGCAGATCACGATCCGGTCGCCCAGGAGGTGGACGTCCGGCGCGAGCTGGCCGTGGATCTCGCTCGACGGCAGACTGGCGAGGATCTCGTCCAGCGGCTCGCCCAGGAGCTCCCAGGGGGCGGCGGGATTGAAGAGGCCGGCGAAGGCGTCCGGCAGGTCGGCGAAAAGCAGGGGGATCTCGGATGGACTCATCATCTCTCCGTCAAAAGTAGGGGATATCCGATCACCGCGGATCGAGCAAAGCACGTGCCACGGATACGCGTATGGATACGAATGATATCTTCCGTTCCCGAGTGAGCCGCTTCCGCCCCCTCCCGATTTCCTTCTATCGCCGTCCGGCCGAGACCGTCGCCCGGGATCTCCTCGGCCGGTATCTGGTGCGCGAGCTGGACGGCGAGCGGCTGGTGCTCCGCCTGGTCGAGACGGAAGCCTACCTCGGAGCCTCCGATCGCGCGAGCCACGCCTGGGGCGGCCGCCGCACGGCGCGCAACGAGAGCCTGTATCTCGCCGGGGGTTACGCCTACGTTTACATGATCTACGGCATGCACTTCTGCCTGAACGCCGTCACCGGCGAGGCGGGCGTCGGCAGCGCCGTGCTGCTGCGCGCCGGCGAGCCGGTCGAGGGGGAGGAGCGGATGCGGGAGAACCGGGGGTGGGCCCGGGCGCCCAAACCGGGCGATCTCGCCGGCGGGCCGGGCAAGCTCTGCCAGGCCCTCGCCATCGGCCGCGAGCTCGACGGGGTCCCGCTCGGCCAGCCGCCCCTCTACATCACGAAGGGTGAGCCGGTGGTGGAAACGGAGATCGTGGCGAGCCCCCGCATCGGCGTCGACTACGCCGAGGAGGCCGCCCTCTGGCCCTTGCGATTCTCGGTGCGCGGCCACTTGCATGTATCGCGGCCACGGCCGGTTTGAAACTTTCGAAGCCGCCTCCCCCGCCCGGCGATGAATCGCCGGGCTAGGAACAACGCTCCCTGAAGGGAGCTTGAAGCCGGATTCATCCGGCGCTGTTCTTAGCCCGGGCATTCATGCCCGGGCCGAGGGCGTCGCGACTAACTTCGAAACAC
Source organism: uncultured Acidobacteriota bacterium (assembly GCA_963761645.1). Taxonomy (GTDB): domain Bacteria; phylum Acidobacteriota; class Thermoanaerobaculia; order Multivoradales; family UBA5704; genus DATARR01. The sequence goes on along the minus strand of CAVXIG010000030.1, from coordinate 46,062 downwards.
CCTCTCCGATCCCGAGCCGCACCCGTGACAACTGTCACCCCCAACTCCTGACATCCCTCCCTGGGGTCCTCCGGCCCCGCCCTCCAGAATGTTCCTGGAAGACACGAACGGAGGATTCCATGACACGAACCACACCTTTCGAGGACGGCCGGCCGGTCGCGGAGCTGCGGCGGGCGGTCAAGCGGTACGGCGCGGTCACGGCGCTGGCCGGGATCGACTTCGAGGTCCGCCCCGGCGAGGTGGTCGCCCTGCTCGGCCCCAACGGCGCGGGCAAGACGACCGCCGTCCAGCTTCTGCTCGGCCTCGCACGGCCGAACGCGGGGGAGGCCCGGCTCTTCGGCGTCGAGCCCCGCCGCGCCGAGGCGCGGATGCGCACCGGCGCCATGCTCCAGATCTCCAAGGTGCCCGAGACCCTGAAGGTGCGCGAGCACATCCATCTCGTCTCCAGCTACTACCCCCACCCCCTTCCCGAACGCGAGGTGATGGCCGCGGCCGGCCTCGAAGGGATCGAGGGGCGCCTCTTCGGCAAGCTCTCGGGCGGCCAGCGGCAGCGCGTGCTCTTCGCCCTCGCCCTGTGCGGCGATCCGGACCTGATGTTCCTCGACGAGCCCACGGTCGGTCTCGACGTCGAGGCCCGGCGCGCCTTCTGGACGGTGATCGCGGAGAAGGCGCGGCAGGGGCGGTCGGTGCTGCTGACCACTCATTATCTCGAGGAGGCCGACGCCCTCGCCGACCGCATCGTGATGATCGGCCGCGGCCGGGTGATCGCCGAGGGGACCCCCGCCGAGATCAAGTCCCGCGTCGTGGGGCGCAAGATCCGCTGCCGGACCGCCCTGCCGCTCGCGGCGATCGCCGCCCTGCCCGGCGTGCGCGACGTCCGCCGGCAGGACGAGCTGACCGAGGTGTTCGCGGCCGAGGCCGAGCGCACCGTTTTCGAGCTGCTCTCCCGCGACCCGTCGCTCTCCGCGCTCGAGGTGCGGGGGGCCGATCTGGAGGAAGCGTTCCTGACCCTGACGAATTCCGATCCCGAGGAGGTGGCCGCATGACAACCCAGACGATCGCCCAGACCCGTCGCGCAGCCTCTGGCGCATCTACGCCCTGGAGGCCAGATACGAGTTCCTGAAGCAATTGCGGATGCCCGCGTATGTCGTGCCGTCGCTCGCCTTCCCGCTGGTCTTCTACTTCATGTTCGGCGTGGCGCTGCCGCACGGATCGGGCGGGCCGTTCGACATCCCCACCTACATGCTCGCCACCTATGGCGCGTTCGGGGTGATGAACGTGTCCCTGTTCGGGTTCGGCGTCGGCGTCGCCACCGAGCGCGGGCAAGGATGGATGCTGTTCAAGCGGGCGAGCCCGATGCCTCCCGTCGCCTACTTCGCCGCCAAGCTCGCCACCATCCTGGTGTTCAGCCTGATCATGGTGAGCGCGCTGTTCGTCCTCGGCGCCACGGCCGGCGGTGTGCGCCTGCCGGCTGGAACCTGGTTCTCCCTGCTGGGGGTGCTGTCCCTGGGGACCCTCCCGTTCGCGGCGTTCGGGCTGGCGGTCGCCTACTGGGCGGGGCCCAACTCGGCGGTGGCCGTGCTGAACATCATCGCGCTGCCGTCGGCGTTCGGCTCCGGGATGTGGATCCCGATCCAGATGCTGCCGCCGGTGATCAGGAAGGCCGCCCTCTTCCTGCCGCCGTATCACTACGCCCAGCTCGCCCTGCACACGCTGGGCTTCGACCGCGGCGAGGCGGTGTCTCTCCACGTCTTCGCCCTGGCGGCGTTCACGGCCGGATCCCTCCTGCTCGCCTGGATCGGCTTCCGGCGGGACGAAGGCAAGACGTTCGGGTAAGGTAGTGGCGATGCGACTTCTTCCGGACGACCCGGAGATCGGCTGGACGCCCTACGCCTGGCTGATCTATCTCACGTCTTTTCTGGCCTGGCCGGCGATGCGGTCGGCGTCCGCTGTGGAGTGGACGCTGACCGCGGCCGGCCTGGCCGCCTTCCTGGGCCTCTACTTCTGGGGCTACTGGCTGAAAGGCCGGCAGATCCTCTGGGCCGCCGGCGGCATCCTCCTCCTCGGCATCCTCTACTCCCCCTTCAACCCGGGGGCGGCCTCGTTCTTCGTCTACGCCGCCGCCTTCCTCGCCGACTCGGGGTCGCCACGCCTGGCCTGGCGCCTTCTCGGCGGCCTGCTGGCAGTGCTGGCGTTGGAGATCCCCCTGGCCCACCTGCCGGTCTTCACCTGGGCGCCCGCCGCCGTTTTCGCCCTGCTGATCGGCGCCATCCGCATCCGCGGCGCCGAGGTCTCGCGGGCCAACGCCCGGCTGCGCATGGCGCAGGAGGAGGTCGAGCGGCTGGCGAAGACCGCCGAGCGGGAGCGCATCGCCCGCGATCTGCACGACGTCCTGGGGCATACCCTGTCGCTGATCACCCTGAAATCGGAGCTGGCGGGGAAGCTGTCGAGCGCGATCCGGAGCGGGCCGGGCGGGAGATCCGGGAGGTCGAGCGCATCTCCCGCGAGGCCCTGCGCGAGGTGCGGACGGCGATCGCCGGCTATCGTTCCGAGGGGCTTCAGGCGGAGATGGGCCGGGCGCGGCTGGCGCTGGAATCGGCGAGGGTGCGCCTCGAATACTTTGCCCAGCCGGTCGAGCTCGACCCCGCGCGGGAGACCGTGGTCGCGCTGGCTTTGCGCGAGGCGGTGACGAACGTCATCCGCCATGCCGGGGCCCGGACCTGCCGGATCACCCTGGAGCAGACGGATGAGGAGACGCGGCTGGAGGTTTAGCGACGACGGCCGCGGGGGCTCGGCGCCCGAGGGGATCGGCCTCGCCTCGATGCGCGAGCGGGTCGAGGGGCTCGGCGGCCGGCTGGAGCGCCATGCGGAGACCGGGACCTCGCTCCGGATCACCCTGCCGCGCCGGCCGGCCCCCTTCCTGGAACGCCGCGGAGCTGAAGGAGCGGCCGGCTTGATCCGGGTGCTGATCGCCGAGGACCAGGGGATGGTCCTGGGAGCGCTCGCCGCCCTGCTAGAGCTGGAACCGGACATCGAGGTGGTCGGCCGGGCCCATGACGGCCAGGACGCCCTCGATCTGGCCGTCATCACGAAGCCGGACGTGGTGCTCACCGACATCGAGATGCCGCGGATGACCGGCCTCGAGCTCGCCGCCGAGCTCAAGCGGCGAGCCCATCCCGCCCGGGTGGTGATCCTCACCACCTTCGGCCGTAGCGGCTATCTGCGCCGGGCCCTGGACGCCGGCGCCGCGGGCTATCTGCTCAAGGACGCCCCCTCCGACCGGCTCGCCGAGGCCATCCGCCGGGTCCATGCCGGGCTGCGGTCGATCGATCCCGAGCTGGCGGCGGCCGCCTGGGAGGAGGCCGATCCGCTGACCGACCGCGAGCGCCAGGTGCTCCGCCTGGCCGCCGAGGGGCATTCGAGCGCCCGCATCGCCACGGAGCTTCACCTTTCCGAGGGGACGATCCGCAATTATCTCTCCGAGGCGATCAGCAAGGTCGGCGCCGAAAACCGCGTCGAGGCGGCGCGCATCGCCCGCCAGAAAGGGTGGCTGTAGGCGGATCTGCCGGTTAGTGTAAACTGGAAAACAACCAGGAGGAAACCATGGCGATCCCGCGGACGCTCCGAGTCGTTCCAGCCCTGCTGCTTCTGCTCGCCTCGACGGCTTTCGCCGCGGACCGCTGGCAGCCGGCCGGGCCGGAGGGGGGGAACGTCACCTCGCTGGCGATCGATCCCGCGAACCCTCGCGTCCTCTATGCCGCGGCCGGCGCCGGCGGCGTCTTCAAGAGCGTCGATGCCGGCGCCACCTGGGACCCGGCGTTCGACGGGTTCCGGGGCGTCGTCCGGATCGTGGCCGTCGATCCCGGCCGGCCCGCGACGGTCTACGCCGGCACCGACCTGGAGGTCTTCCGGAGTGACGACGGCGGCGCCCACTGGACCGCCACCCCTGGCCCCACTCCTTCGCATCTGCCGGTCAACGCCCTGCTGGCGACTCCGGCGGCGGTCTACGTCAACGTCGTCAGCAACTCTCCGGCCCCGGTCGCGATCGGGTTCCTCTTCAAGAGCACGGATCGCGGAGCGAGCTGGTCCCCGCTGGGCACCGGCGGATTCTTCGTGACGGCGCTCGCCGCCGATCCTGCGAATCCCGGCGTCCTCTACGCCGGCTCTCATACGGGGGTGTTCCGGAGCGCCGACGGCGGATCGACCTGGACCGCCGCGAGCGGCGGTCTGCCCGCCGGCGCGGACGTCACCGCCCTGCTGGCGCCGGCGCCCGGGACCCTCTATGCGGCGCTCACCCGAGGCGGCAAGGTGTTCCGCAGCACCGACGGTGGGAGCCACTGGCAGAGGATGAGCCGGGGGATCACCAACTCGTCGCTCACCGCCTTCGCGGCTGGGCCCAATCCGGCGGTCCTCTATGTCGCGGCGAACACGGGGACCTCCGAGCCGGGCTCGCTGTTCCGCACGGCGGACGGCGGCGCCCACTGGCAGCGGGCGGATGCGGGCCTCCCCGCCGATCTCCAGGCGCTCGTCGTCAACCCGCGCAGCCTCGCGCTCTTCGCCGGCAGCCGCATTGCCGGAGTGTTCCGGAGCGGCGACGGCGCGACGACCTGGAAGACCGCCAGCCATGGGCTCCGCGCCGTCGCCACGGACGCGGTGGTCGCCGATCCGAAGCGCCCCGCGATCCTCTTCGCCGGCACCCCCGACTTCGGGCTGATCAAGACGGCGGATGGAGGCGCGAGCTGGCAGGGCACCGGCGTCAGCCTGGGCGCCCGCAAGCCGCTGGCGATCGACCCCCGGCAGCCGGCCACGGTCTATGCCAGCAGTCTTCAGGGGAAACTGCTGCGGAGCCGCAACGGCGGCCGGAGCTGGCAGACGATCTCCCTGCCGAACGACTCCCCGGCGAACGGCGTCAGCGGTCTCGTTCTCGACCCGAACGACTCGTCCATCCTCTACGCCGTCCGGCCGCGTGAGATCGACCGCAGCGCCGACGGCGGCGACACCTGGACGACGGAGGTGACCTCCACCTGCGTGACCCTGTCCTATCCGGCGATCACCCCGTCCTCGCAGGTCTACGCCGGCGCGGTGTCGTCGTGCCAGAGCCTGGCCGGCGGCGGCGTCCTGATGCGCGATGCCGCCGGCGAATGGCGGACGGTGGAGGTCGCCGTGAATCTGCTCTACCCCACGCCGACCGCCCTGGCCGCCGATCCCCGGCAGCCGTCGACCCTCTACACGGGGCTCAGCGGCCTGCTCATCGAGCCCCCGGCCAGCGTCTCCGAGGTCTACCGGACGATCGACGGCGTGACCTGGTCCCCTCTCGCATTGTCTGGCAGCCTTGGACCGGCCACGGCCTTCGCCTTCCCGCCGGCGGAGCCCGGCGTCGTCTATATCGCCATCCGGGGGCAGGGGATCTATAGGAGCGAGGACGGCGGCGAGACCTGGCGCACCGTCAACGCCGGACTCCCCAGCTACTCGATCCCCGCGCTGGCGGTCAGCGCCGACTCTTCCACGGTGTACGCCGCGACGGCGGGCGGCCTTTACGAGCTGACCCGCACGCCTTAACGGCGGCCGCCGCCGCGTACCTTGACGCGGCGGTCGGGGTCCTGTTTGCGGACCCAGGCGAGGAAGCGCCGCATGCGGGGCTCGTCGCGGAGCCGCTCGACGCAGTTCAGCTCGCGGGCCAGGGTCGCGTTGTCGAAGAGGGCGTGGATCTGGCGATGGCAGGCCGAGCAGATCTCGGCCCGGGGGCCGCCGCCGCCGTCCTTCTGCCGGGGGATCAGGTGATGGATGGTGAGGCGCTCGGTCTCGCGTTCACAAAGCTCGCACTGCATGCCCGGAGTACAACAAAAAAGGGGGCGCGGTTCATTGCGCCCTCCTCGTCCGAGCCCCGCTTCCCCTTCGGCGCCCGCCCCGCCTCGCGCAGGGCGCGCGCCAGCAGGAACTCGATCTGCGCGTTGACGCTGCGCAGCTCGTCCTCGGCCCAGCGCCGGAGCGACTCGTAGGTCTCCGGGTCGAGCCGCAGCGGGTAGTTCTTGCGTTCCGCCAAGGCCGCCTCAGTGATACAGGCTGCCGACGTTGACCACCGGCTGCGGATGGCCGCCGCCGCAGAGCACCACCAGCAGGTTGCTCACCATGGCGGCCCGGCGCTCCGGGTCGAGCTCGACGAGCCCCTTGGCGGCGAGCATCTCCAGAGCGTGCTCGACCATCCCGACCGCGCCCTCGACGATCTTCGCCCGCGCCGCCACCACCGCGCTCGCCTGCTGGCGCTGCAGCATCGCCGACGCGATCTCGGCCGAGTAGGCGAGGTGGCTGATGCGGGCCTCCAGCACCGAGACCCCCGCCTGCTCCAGGCGCTCCTGGATCTCCCGGGCCAGCCCCACCGACATCTCCGAGGTGTGGCCGGAGAGGTCCATCTCCCCCTCCACGTCGGCGACGTAGGGGAAGTGGGTGGCGAGGTTGCGCAGCGCCGACTCGCTCTGGACCTGGACGAAGTTGATGTAGTCGTCGACGTTGAACAGCGCCTCGGCGGTGTCGAACACCCGCCAGACCACGACGGCCGCGATCTCGATCGGGTTGCCGGCCTTGTCGTTGACCTTCAGCTTGGCGGTCTCGAAGTTGCGGGTGCGCGCCGAGACGCTCTTCTTGCTGTAGAAGGGGTTGGCCCAGCGCAGGCCCGGCGTGCGCGTCGTCCCCACGTAGTCGCCGAAGAACTGCAGCACCTTGGGCTGGTTCGGGTTGACCACGAACAGGCCGCACTCGCCGACGACGCCGATGAGCAGCAGCAGCGCGGAGGCGACGACCCCCCATCCCAGGCCGGCGCGGGCGCTGTAGATCAGACCGGCGACCGCAGCCAGAAGCAGCACGAAGAACAGCAGCAGCATGGTAAGCCCCGGACTGCCGTTGAACTCCCTTTCGCGAATCATGGTGGTGTCCTCTCTCGTTGGTTGATGGCAGAGTGATATCACTCTGATCTCTACTACGCAAGAGACGGAAGAAGGTTGCGGGACGCTCGAATTGCCTGGGGGAGAGGCCGGGAAGCTTGGGGAAATCAAGCCCCCGCTGAGGTATACCCCGCTCCCCGGTGGGGATAGGGGTGTACCCGCTGGGGAGAGGGGTCCCCCCGGCTGGGAGAGGGGTCCCCCCGGCTGGGGGAGGGGTCCCCCCGGCTGGGAGAGGGGTCCCCCGGCTGGGGGAGGGGTCCCCCAGGCCGGGAGAGGGGTCCCCCAGGCCGGGAGAGGGGTCCCCCGGGCCGGGGGAGGGATCTCCCCAGCGGGGGGAAGGGTCTCCCAGGCAGGAAGGGGTTCCCCCGGTTTGGCATCCCCGCCGACCTCTGCTAGACTTACCCGCCTTTGCGCACGGGGCTCTGGCCGTAGCCTGCCCTGTGCACCGTCAATGAGAATTTGGAGGCTTTTGAGATGCTGATGATTCGGCTGCGCCGCATGGGCGCCCGGAACAACCCGTTTTTCCGCGTCGTGGTGTCGGACTCGCGCAACACCCCGACTGCCGCCGCGGTGGAAGAGATCGGTCACTACGATCCGACCAAGCAGCCCGCGCAGGTGACGATCGACACCGTCCGCGCCGATTACTGGGTGAGCCAGGGCGCCAGGATGTCCCCCACGGTCCAGAAGCTGGTCCAACAGACGAAGAAGAAGAGCGCCTGAACGTGTCCGAGCTCGCCGACGATCTCAAGGAGCTTGCCCGTCTGCTGGTGGACCAGCCCGACCAGGTCGAGGTCCAGGAGATCCCGAGCCGGCGCGGGGGCGGCATCCTGGAGCTCAAGGTCGCTCCCGACGACCTCGGCAAGGTGATCGGACGCCAGGGGCGGACCGCCCGGGCGATGCGCACGCTGCTGGAGACCCGTGAGGACCGCCGGGGTGCGCGCTATGAGCTCGAAATCCTCGAAGACTGAAGATCCGGGGGTCGCGCGCGCGCAGCGCGACGATCTGCCGGAGACCGTCGCCGTGGGCCGGGTGCTGCGCCCGCACGGCGTGCGCGGCGAGGTCGTCGTCCAGGTGCTCTCGGACGTCCCTGGCCGTTTCAAGGCGGGGAGCCGGATCCTGGGCGTCCGCGAGGGCGCGCCGCCGACGACCCTGACCGTGGTCACGGGCCGCGCCCACAAGACCGGCGCCGTGGTCCGCTTCGAGGGGTTCGAGGACCCCGACCAGGCCGACGTGCTGCGGGGTCTCGATCTCGAGGTGCCCCGGGCGGAGGTGCCGAAGGCGCCCCCCGGCACCTACTATGAGTACGAGCTGCTGGGCTGCCTCTGCCACAACGAGGGGGAGGAGCTGGGCCGGGTGATCGAGGTGGTCGAGGACGGCGGCGGATTGATGCTGATCGTCGAGGGGGAGGGGCGGCGGGTGCCGGTGCCGTTCGTCAAGGAGTTCCTCCGCCGGGTGGACGTCGCGGCGGGGGAGATCGAGCTGGCGCTCCCTCCGGGGTTTCTGGAAGTATGCGCGTCCGAGTCCTGACCATCTTCCCCGAGCTGTTCGAGCCGTTTCTCTCGACCAGCCTGATCGGGAAGGCGCGGGAGAAGGGTCTCCTGGACGTGCGGGTCTTCGACCTGCGCCAGTTCACGGAGGACCGCCACCGCAGCGTCGACGACGAGCCGTATGGCGGCGGCGGCGGGATGGTGATGACGGCGCCCCCCTGGATCCGCGCGGTGCGCGCGGTGGCCGAAGAGCGGAAGCCCCTGGCGGGTGCTGCTCTCGCCGCAGGGCGCGCGGCTCGACGACGCCAAGGTGCGCGAGCTGGCCGCCCGGGCCGCCGAAAGCGGGCTCGTCCTGCTCTGCGGGCGGTACGAGGGGATCGACGAGCGGGTGCGGCAGACGGTGGTCGACGAGGAGATCTCGATCGGCGACTATGTGCTGTCGGGCGGCGAGCTGCCGGCGATGGTGCTGATCGAGGCGCTCTCGCGGCAGGTTCCCGGGGTGGTCGGCCTCGCCGACTCGGTGGCGAACGACAGCTTCCGGGGCGGCCTGCTCGACTATCCGCACTACACGCGGCCGCCGGTGGTGGAGGGTCTCGCGGTCCCCGCGGTGCTGACCTCGGGGGACCACGCGGCGATCCGGCGCTGGCGGGAGGGGGAGGCGCTGCGGGCGACGCGCGCCAAGCGGCCGGATCTGCTGGCGCCGGACCGGCTGGCGGAGGAAGGGAAGGATCGAGCGGCTGCCCGCGCGGCCGGCTCTTGTGAAATCGAGGCGAAATCGAAATAATGACGGCACTGTCCCTTTGGGCGAAGCCGTCGGGTAACGAGGTGAGTCATGAACCAGTTGGATCAGGTCGAAAGTGTCTATCTGCGGCAGAACGTGCCCGACTTCAGGGCCGGGGACACGCTCCGCGTCCACGTGCGCGTGGTCGAGGGCGACAAGCAGCGAATCCAGATTTTCCAGGGGGTCGTGATCTCGCGCCGCGGCGGCGGGTCCCGGGAGAGCTTCACGGTGCGCAAGATGTCCGGCAGCATCGGGGTCGAGCGCATCTTCCCGATGAGCTCGCCCAACGTCGACAAGATCGAGGTCATCCGCCGGGGTCGGGTTCGCCGCGCGAAGCTGTACTACCTGCGGAACCTGCGCGGCAAGGCGGCTCGTATCGAGGAGCGCCGCGAAGATCAGACCCGGTCGTAAGGGTCGGCTTCGGCGTCGCCCTGTTGCCGGCGCGGAGCTCCCGGAGGAGGCTGTGAAAGGAGTCGTTGTGACCAGGGCGGCGCAAGCGGTCCGGCCGGCCCGGGCGATGATCGAGCTGTTCATGGAGGCGTACCGCCTCCATCTGCTCCGCGGCCTCGAAGAGGGGCTGGCGCGCTGCGGCTACGGCTCGATCGCCGGGGTGGACGAGGTGGGCCGCGGCTCGCTCGCCGGCCCGGTGGTCGCCGCCGCGGTGATCCTCGACTGCCACTGCCTGATCCCGGGCGTGGATGACAGCAAGTGCCTCACCGCCGCCGAGCGCGAGCGCGCGGCCGAGGCCATCCGCGCCCACGCCGTGGCCTTCGCCGTCGCCGCCATCTCGCCCGGGGATCATCGATCAGGTCAACATCCTCGAAGCCACCCGGCTGGCGATGCGCGAGGCCCTCTCGCGCCTCCGCCCCGCGCCCGACTGCGCGGTGGTGGACGCCGTCCGGCTCTCCGGCTTCGGCTTCCCCTGCATCCCGCTGGTGCGCGGCGACTGCTTCAGCTACGCGGTGGCCTGCGCCTCGATCCTCGCCAAGGTGGAGCGCGACCGCATGATGGTCGAGCTCGGCCGCGAATATCCCCAGTACGGCTTCGCCGAGCACAAGGGCTACGGCGTGCCGGAGCACCTGGAGGCGCTGTCGACCTACGGGCCGTCGCCCATCCACCGGCTCACCTACAAGCCGGTGCTGCCGCGCGCGGAGGCCCGCTGCTGATGGCCGTCCAGCGCGAGCAGGTCGTCCAGACCGCCGAGAAGTACGTCTCCCGCGGCAAGATCGAGCCGGCGATCCGCGAGTACCGCAAGCTGCTCACGGACAACCCGAACGACATCAACACCCTGAACCGGATCGGCGATCTCTACGCCCGCATCCAGCGCATCGACGAGGCCGTCGACTTCTTCACGCAGATCGCCGAGCAGTACTCGACGGAAGGGTTTCTTCGTCAAGGCGATCGCGATCTACAAGAAGATCATCAAGCTGGATCCGACGCGGCTGGAGGTCTACGAGAAGCTCGCCGAGCTCTACCACCGGCAGGGGCTGGTCAACGAGGCGCGCACCCAGTACCAGGTGCTCGCCGACTACTACCAGAAGCACGACAACGCGGCGTCGGCGATCGCCATCTACCAGAAGATGGCCGACCTCGAGCCGAACAACCCGAGCTATCACGTCAAGCTCGCCGAGATCTACCAGTCGCAGCAACTGATCGAGAAGGCGATGAACGAGTACCGCGTCATCGCCGAGATGATGATCGCCCACGGCCGGGCGCAGGACGCGGCCCAGGTCTACGAGCGGGCGCTGGACATCGACAGCAGCAACCTCGGCTTCATCAACGACGCCGTCTTCAAGCTCAAGGAATCGGGGGCCGCCTCGGCCGCCTCCCGCTTCCTGGCGATCGCCGCCGAGCGCAATCCGCAGGCGGCGCGCATCGGGCGGCTCGCCCGGATGGACGAGCCCGCGGAGCCGGCGCCGGCTCCCGGCCGCCCGCGGCCCCTGTGGCGGCGGCGCCGCGGCCGGTGGAACGGGCTCCCGAGCCGCCGCGGTTCACGCCGCCACCACCTCCGCCGCCTCCGGCACCGGTCGAGGAGGAGGTCGAGGACGTCCCCTACGGCGGCGGCTTCGCCGAGTCAGGCCTGGGAGGAGGACGATCTCGCCGCCGCGGTGCAGGCCGCCGCTCCGGTCGCCGAACCGGAGGAGCCGCAGGAGCACGAGATCGAGCTGGACCTCGACGAGGTCTTCGTCCTCGACATGGACGGCGACGACGAGCCGGCGAGCCTCGTCAAGCCGCCGCCGGACATGCTGACGGGCACCGGCAGCCGGCTCGGCTCGGCCTGGAAGGCGGAGGGGGACGACGACGCGGCCGTGGAGGTCGCTGAGCGGCCGCCGGCGGCTCCGGAGCCGCCGGTCCTGGAGGAGATGGAGTTCGACCTCGGGGAGGTCGGGTCCGACCTGCCGCCCCTCCAGGGGATCGAGTCGTTCGACATGGGTGCGGGCTCCCGCCGCTGGATGCCAGCCTGGATGGCAGTGATACCGGCGAGATCGTCCTCGAGCTGGACGATTCGGACCTGCCGCAGATCGACTCCTCGTCCTGGGCGGTCGAGCTGGAGCCCGCGGCCGGGCCGTCCCAGGCGCCGGTTCCGGCGCGAGCTCCCGCCGGGATCGATCCCGACCTGCTGGAGCGCACCGCGGCGGAGCTGAACCCGGAGAACCTGGCGCGCGACGAGGATCTGGTCAGCGAGGCCGAGGTGCTGGCCAAGTACGGCCTGGAGGAAAAGGCCATGGAGCGGCTGCGCGAGGCGCTGCGGCTCCAGCCGCGCAACCTCAACGCCTACGCCGCGATGGTCCAGATCCATCTCGACAAGGGGCGCCACGATCACGTGGTCGAGCTGGCCAACACCATGTCCCGCACCGCCGCGGAGATCCGCGACGCGCAGGTCTGGCCGAAGACCCGCCGGCAGCTCCTCGAGGCCGGTTACCGCCTGGACGGCGACCGCGTGGTGGCCGATCCGCACGCGCGGACCGAGGAGCCCGCCCCCTGGCCCGCTCCCGAGCCGGCGGCTCCCGCCGAGGCCTTCGAGGCCGTCGAGGAGGCCGGGTTCTCCCATCTCCCTGACATCGACCTCGAGCTGGCCGAGCTCGAGGCCCTGGCTCCGGCGCCCCCCGTGTATGAAGAGCCCGCGCAGGAGGAGCCCGCGCCTCAGGAGACGGCGCCGCCGCCCGTGGTGCCGCCCCCCGCCGCGCAGCGCAAGCGCTCCTCCGTGGAGATCGACCAGGTGCTGCGCGGCCTGCTCGATCCCAAGCCGAAGCGTCCGGCCGCGGCTCGCCCCGCCGCCCCGGCTCCGGCGGCTGCCGGCGGCTCCGGTCAACCAGGCGCCCCCGCCGCCGCAGGCGGCTCCCGAGCCTCCGGCGCCGCCCCCCGCCGCCGGGCCGATGATCTTCAACCCGCTCGAGATCGGCGCGATGATCGAGAGCGAGGATTTCGACTGGGAGCCGCCGTCCGCGTCGCCGGATCCCCTTCCGCGCTCACGCCGCCGCCCCCGCCGCCCGCCGTCTCCGGGCAGGCGCTGCCGCAGAACCTGGACGACACCGGCGGCCTGAGCTGGCTCGACGAGGCGGACCGCAACCGCCAGGGGAAGACCGACGCCGGCGCCGGACCGGCTGTTCGACGACGAGGACGACTTCTTCGATCTCGCCGCCGAGCTGGAGCAGGAGCTTTCGGAGGAGGACCTCTTCAAGGCGGGGGAGATGCCCTCCCAGCAGGCCGAGCAGTCGCTGGAGGAGATCGTCGAAGGGTTCAAGAAGGGGGTCTCCGAGCACCTCTCGCCGACCGACTACGACACCCACTTCAACCTCGGGATCGCCTATCGCGAGATGGGCCTCCTCGACGAGGCGATCGGCGAGTTCCAGGTCGCCGCCAAGGACGCCGGCCATCTGGTGCTCTGCTGCTCGATGCTGGGCCTCTGCTTCCTCGACAAGGGGCTGCCCGAGCTGGCCGTCAAGTGGTACAAGCGCGGCCTCGAGTCGCCCGCCCTCTCCGAGGAGGACAACCTCGGCCTCCTCTACGACCTCGGCTGCGCCTACCTGGTGGTCGACGACACGGCCTCCGCCTACAAGGCGTTCGTCGATCTCTACGGGATCAACAACACCTACCGCGACGTGGTGGCCCGGATCGAGGAGCTGGGGCGGTAGGCGGCCCCGGAACCAATCTCACCCTCCACCCTTCTAACCTCCACAGGAGCGCCGAGGCCCTGCTGACCACCGCCCTCGGCCTCGTGGTGGCCGTGCCGGCGGCGTGGATGTTCGACTACCTGAGCCAGCGGATCCAGGGTTTGAGCCTGGAGATGGAGAATTCGTCCTCGGAGCTGATCGACTTCTTCCTGGAGAGGACGGGGGCGGCGGCGGGGTAGGGGGTACACTACCCCCCGATGTCACCCCCTGGACATGACCTGGAAGGGGTCCGCTCCGAGCTGCGCCGGCTGGGCTATCTGGATCACCGGTTCGAGCGCTTCCTGCTGCAGGATGCCCTGCGGACCCGCCAGCCGGCGCGGACCCTGCTGCTGCTCACCGCCAAGGTGGCCCTGCTCTCCGGGCTCGCCCTGGCGCTCGCCCTCGCCCTCGCCCTGGCGGTGGCGAACGGCAATCTGAGCGCCAGCCCGCTCGACCTCATCCCGCTCTTCCTGCACCTCTTCTTGCCGATCTCGGCGGTGACCGGGCTCGCCTTCCTCGCCCTCTGCGGGGTGATCGTGCTGGTGATCCGGCTCTACCACGTGCGGCGCATCGAGGCGCTGTCGCTCGCCATGGCCGTGGTCGCGGGGACGGGCGTGCTGGCCTTCGCGCTGCGGCTCGGGCGGGAGGTGCTGGCCGAGGGGCGGCTCTGGCAGGTCGCCGGGCTCGCGCTGGTGACGCCGCCGCTGATCTATCTCCTGGTCAAGCTGGTCTACAACGGGCTGCTCACGCTGGCGATCCGCTTCACCGATTCGGCGCCGCTCGGGCGCGGCTTCTCCGGACGATGGCTGGGTTTCGCCATCCTCGCCGGGGCGGCGCTGCTGGTGCTGCCGGCGTTCTCCTCGGCGATCTCGGCGCACCGCCCCCAGGCCGCGGCCCCGGCGGCGCTCCCCACCGGGCCGGGCGAGCGGGTGGCGCTGGTGGGCGTCGACGGCATTCTGCCCGCCGAGATCGACTACCTGATCGCCCTCGGGGAGTTGCCGGAGCTCGCGCGCATGGCGCGGGAGGGGCGGGTGTTCTCGTACGCCCGAAAGGAGGAGCCCCCGGCCTCGTTCTGGACGGCGGTGGCCACCGGGGTGCCCGGGCCGGACCACGGCGTCTCCTCGCTCGACAGCTTCCGGCCGCTCGGGGTGAAGACCGCGCTGGCGCGCAGCGGTCCCCTGCGCGGATGGTGGAGCCACGTCGAGGCGCCGCTCGGGCTCGCCGAGTACCGGCCGGTGCTCGCCAACCGCCGCCGGGCGTTCACTCTCTGGGAGCTCGCCTCGCGCGGCGGCGAGCCGGCGCTGGCGGTGAACTGGTGGGCCACCTATCCGGCCGAGGTCATCCCCGGGCTGGTGGTGGCGCACGGGGCGTACCAGCTCCTGCGGGAGGGAGCGGAAGGGGCGGTGGCCCCGCCGGCGGATCGCCCGGCCGTGGCGGCGCTCGCCGGGCAACTGGCCGCTGTTGGTGGCGAAAGATCCGCGGCTCGCGGCGGCGCTCCCCGCGGCGGCGGCGGCCCGGGTGCTCGACCGCGCCCTGCTCCCGGACCGCTTCTATCGCGAGGTCTTCGCCCGCCGGATGACCGAAAACCCCCGCGCGGCGGCGCTTTATCTACCGGGGCCGGATATCGCGGCGGACGGCTGGCGCGGCGGCGACGTGGCGCTGGCCGATCTCGTGCGCGCGGAGCTGCGCGAGACCGACCGGCTGCTCGCCCGCTCTCTGGCCGGGGTGGGGACGGTGGCGGTGGTGCTCGATCCGGGGCGGCGGCGGGGAGGCGGGGAGGGGCGGGTGATCCTCTGGCGGCAAGGCGGCTGCGCCAGCGCGCCGGCCGCGGCCCGCGCGAGGATCAGGCCGGAGACGGTCGCCTCGGCCCTGCTGCGGGCGCTCGGGCTGCCGCAGAGCGAGGAGCTGCCGGCTCCCCCTCCGGGGTGCCGCTGGGCGCCGCCGCCGGTGGTCGTGGCCGGCTACGGCGCGCCGCGGCGGGGCGCGCCGGCCGGTCAGGAGGGGGCGGAGTACCTGGAGAGCCTGCGTTCGCTGGGCTATCTGCGCGTGGAATGAAGTCCGTGATACCTCCTGTTGATTTTTTGACTCCGGAAGAGGGGTCAGCCGCACCCCATAAAGAAGGAGATCCTTATGTCCAGGCGTATCGTTCTGGCCCTGCTCGCCTTCTCGTCGACGGTGCCGGTGCGCGCGGAGACTGCTGAGGCCATCATGCATACGTCGGTCGAGAGCCCTACGGAGAAGCGGATCGTCTACCCCGCTGCACCCCGGATCGAGCAGGTGGACGACTACCATGGCGTCAAGGTTGCCGATCCCTACCGCTGGCTCGAGGACCTCGATTCGAAGCAGACGCGCGACTGGGTGGCGGCGGAGAACGGGGTCACCTCGGCGTTTCTCGCCGGGCTGCCCGAGCGGGAGCCGATCCGCAAGCGGCTGACCGAGCTCTGGAACTACGAGCGCTACAGCGTGCCGGCGCAGCACGGGGGGCGCTACTTCTTCACCCGCAACAACGGCCTGCAGAACCAGGGCGTCCTCTACCGGGTCGACACCCTGGCGGGCGAGCCCCATCTCGTCCTCGACCCCAACACCCTGTCGCAGGACGGCACGATCGCCGTCACCGGCTGGAACATCAGCGAGGACGGCAGGCTCCTCGCCTACGGCCTCTCCTCGGGGGGGTCGGACTGGCAGGAGTGGCGGGTGCGCGATGTCGAGACCGGCCGCGACCTGCCGGACACCCTGAAATGGGTCAAGTTCTCGGAGGCCGCCTGGACCCACGACCACCAGGGGTTCTTCTACAGCCGCTACGACGAGCCCCGCGAGGGGCGCCCGCTGGAGGAGGCCAACTTCTACCAGAAGCTCTACTACCACCGTCTCGGCACGCCGCAGTCGGCCGACGAGCTGGTCTATCAGCGGCCGGACAAGAAGGAGATGGGGTTCATCGGCAGGGTCACCCAGGACGGCCGCTATCTCGTCATCCACGCCTGGAAGGGGACGGAGACCGAGAACGGCATCTTCTACAAGGACCTCGCGAAGCCCGGCTCCAAGGTCGTCGAGCTGCTGGGCGGCTTCGACGCCGCCTACACCTTCATCGCCAACGACGGTCCGGTCTTCTGGTTCCACACCGATCTCGCCGCGCCGCGCGGCCGGGTGGTGGCGATCGATCTCCGCGACCCCGCGCGCGAGAAGTGGCGCGAGCTGATCCCGCAGGGCGCCGACACCCTGCAGGGGGCCACCTGCCTGAACCACAGCTTCGTGGCCCTGTATCTGAAGGACGCCCACGCGCAGGTGCGGCAGTTCGACCTCACGGGCAAGCCGCTGCGCGAGGTGGAGCTGCCCGGCCTCGGCTCGGCGGAGGGGTTCTCCGGCCGCTGCCAGGACCGCGAGACCTTCTTCGCCTTCTCCAGCTTCACGGCGCCGGGCACGATCTACCGCTACGACCTGGAGACCGGGAAGACGGCCCGTCTTCCGCCGTCCCGAGGTCAAGGGGTTCGATGCCAGCCAGTTCGAGACCCGCCAGGTCTTCTACCCGAGCAAGGACGGCACCCGCATGCCGATGTTCATCACCTACAAGAAGGGGCTGAAGCTCGACGGCTCGAACCCGACCTTCCTCTATGGCTACGGCGGGTTCAACGCCTCGGTGCTGCCGGCCTTCTCGCCCGCCCACGTGGTCTGGATGGAGCATGGCGGCGTCTACGCGGTCGCCAACCTGCGCGGCGGCGGCGAGTATGGCGAGGACTGGCACCAGGCGGGGAGCAAGCTGAAGAAGCAGAACGTCTTCGACGACTTCATCGCCGCCTCCGAGTGGCTGATCGCCAGCGGCTACACCTCGCGCCAGAAGCTGGCGATCGCCGGCTACAGCAACGGCGGCCTGCTGACCGCCGCCTGCATGGTCCAGCGGCCGGACCTCTACGGCGCGGTGATCGTGGGCGTCGGCGTGCTCGACATGCTGCGCTTCCACAAGTTCACCATCGGCTGGGGGTGGATCTCGGACTACGGCTCGCCGGACAACCCGGAGGAGTTCAAGGTCCTCTACGCCTACTCGCCCTACCACAACCTGAAGCCGGGGACGGCCTATCCGCCGACGCTGATCACCACCGCCGACCACGACGACCGGGTGGTGCCGGCCCACAGCTTCAAGTTCGCGGCGGCCCTCCAGCGCGCCAACGGCGGGCCGAACCCGACGCTGATCCGCATCGAGACCCGCGCCGGCCATGGCGGCGGCAAGCCGGTGTCGAAGAAGATCGAGGAGGCCGCCGACGAGATGAGCTTCCTCTTCCATGCCCTCCAGGGGGGCGGCGCGGGGGGACAGAAGGCGGCGGGGAAGTAGAATCTCCCGCGGTGCGATTCAAATGCCGCCCCTTCGGGGCTGGGTTGGCGATCCTCGGGCTCGTTCTCGCGCTCGCCGCCCCTCTCCCGGCCCAGAAACCGTCGCGCGAGGCGGAGCTCGCGGCTCTGCGCATGGAGATCGCCCGGCTGACGGAACGCCTCTCGGCGGCGCGCAAGGCGCAGTCGGGGTTGCAGGGGGAGATCGATGCCGTCGCGGTCGAGCTGCGGCTCCAGGAGGCGCGGCTGAGCGAGGCGACCACGGCCCGCGATCTCGCGGCGCGGCGGGTGGCGGCGGGGGAGCGCGAGGTGGCGCGGCTGCAGGGGGCGCTCGACACCGCCCGCGACGATCTCAAGCGCCATCTGACCGGGCTCTACCGGCTCGGCCGCCAGGGGTATCTCCGCCTCTTCCTCTCGCTCAAGCCCGACCGCCGGCTCCTCCCCTCGATCCGGCTGATGCGCTATCTCGCGCGGCGCGACCGCTCGGCGATCGACCGCTACCAGGAGGCGCGGGTGAACCTGCACCGGGAGCGGGATCAGCTCGTCGCCCGGCGCCAGGAGACGGAGCGCTGGATCGCCAGCGAGCGGACGCGCCGCCAGCAGCTCGTGGCCGCGCGGCATCGCCAGGAGATCCTGCTCGCCCGGCTCCAGAAGGAGAGCCAGACCCTCGCCGCGCGCACCAGCGAGCTCGGCGACCGCGCGAAGAAGCTCGCCGGCTTCCTCGACCTCCTCTACGGCCGCGCGCAGGGGGACCCCGCCGGCACGCCCATGCAGCAGTTCCGCGGCGTGCTCGACTGGCCGCTCGAGGGGAAGGTGACGGCGGGGTTCGGCTCGATCCTCGACCCCCGCTACCGCACCCGGGTGCCGCACAACGGCGTCGACGTCGCCGCGGCCACGGGCGCGCCGGTGAAGGTGGTCTTCCCCGGCAAGGTGCTCTACGCCGCCCCTTTCCAGGGCTATGGGGAGACGGTCATCGTGCAGCACCCCGGGCGGGTGTTCACGCTCTACGCCGGGCTCTCCTCGATGCGGGTGGGCAAGGAAGACATGCTATCCTTGGGCGACACGGTGGGGCTCGCGTCGGACAAGCTCTACTTCGAGATCCGCGTGGAGAACCGGCCCGAAGACCCCCTGAACTGGTTACGGTAAGGGGAATCATGAATCGCAGTAGAATTCTCTTCTTCCTCATCTCCGCGGTCATCGTCTTTCCGCTGCTCGCCGCGACCCTCGTCCGGGCCGCCGACAAGACGCAGGTCAAGCCGGAAGACGACTCCCTGTACAAATACCTCTCGGTCTTCAGCGAGACGCTCGGCCTCGTGCGCCAGGCCTACGTCGACGAGCCGGACATGAACACCCTGATGACCACCGCTCTCGACGGCACCACCGACGCGCTCGACCCCTTCTCGCTCTACGTGCCGGCCTCGGCGCTCAACACCTACAACCAGGCGAACTCCATCGGCCGCCGCTACTCGGGGCTGACCCTGCTCAAGGAGCGGGGGATCGCCTTCGTGGTGGCGGTGGAGAAGGGGAGCCCGGGCGCGGTGGCCAAGATCAAGCCGGGCGACATCGTGGCCAAGATCAACGACCGCTCGACGCGGCTGATGCCCCTCTGGGAGATGCAGCAGGCGCTCACCGCCAAGCCCGGCACCAAGGTCGCCATGGAGGTGATCCGCCTCGGCGAGCCGGTGCAGATCTCCTTCGAGCTCAAGCCGTTCAACCCGCCGCCGGTCAGCCTGGAGGAGGTCGAGGGGGTGGCTCTGCTGCACATCCCGACCTTCGACAAGGAGACCGTGCAGGAGGTGCGCGACGCCCTCGGCAAGAACGCCGGGAAGATCAAGGACAAGCTCATGATCGACCTGCGGGGCGTCTCCTCGGGCGATCCCGAGCTGGCCTACGCCACCGCCCGGCTGTTCACCTCCGGGGATCTGGGGCAGCTCAAGCGGCGCGCCGAGGACCTGCAGAGCTTCCGCGCCGACGAGAAGCCGGTCTGGCAGGGCAAGACGGTGATCCTGGTGGACCGCGGCACCCTCGGGGCTTCCGAGGTCTTCGCCACGGTGCTCCGCCAGAAGGAGAAGGCCGAGCTGGTGGGCGAGCGCACCTTCGGGCACGCCGGACGCCTGGGCACGGCCGAGCTCTCCAACGGCGGCCGGCTCCTCTACACCGAGGCCTTCTACACCGGTCCGGACAAGAAGCCGCTCAACGAGGCCCTGAAGCCCGACCTGGTGGTCGACGAGCGGAGCCGGACCTATCTCGAGAAGGACACGCCGATCGACGAGCTGATCCTGCGCCACGGCGTCCGCCGTCTGCTGGGCCAGGAGCCCGCCTCCGCCGAGGCCAAGGCCGCTTGAGCTGAATGGCTCATCGTTCACGCTCCCGGGGTTCTTCCCGGGGATCGCGGTCCGCGGGGATCTGGATCTTCCTGCTCGGGCTCCTCGCCGGCGCGGGGAGCCTGTATCTCTTCACGCGGAGCGACGGTCCACGGTCTCCCGAGCCCCGGGAGCCGGCGGCGCCGGCGGCCGGCGAGGCTCCCGCGCCGCCGCGCCACGCGCAGCGCCGCAAACCCTCCTCCGCGGCCGCTTCCGAGCACGTAGAGCCGGGGACCTCGCCAGAAACACCGACCGCCATGCCCGCGGCGACGACGACCACCACCGTGGTGCCGGCGGGGCCGAGCCACGGCATCCGCGTCGCCGTGGTGATCGACGACCTCGGGCACGACATCGCCGAGCTGCGGCCGCTCGAAGCGCTGGGCGTGCCGGTCACCTACTCCGTCCTCCCCTATGAGGATCAGACTCCCGAGGTGGTCGCCGAGCTGCGGCGGCGCCACGCGGAGATGCTCCTCCATCTGCCGATGGAGCCGAAGAACGGCCAGAACCCCGGGCCGGGAGCGCTGTTGCAGGGGATGGGCGACGACGAGCTGCGGGAGAAGACCGAGGCGGCCCTGAAGGCGGTGCCGGGGGTGGTGGGGGTGAACAACCACATGGGCTCGCTCCTCTCCGCGGAGGAGGGGCCGATGAACGCGGTGCTCGGCGTGCTCGCCGCGCGCGGGCTGTTCTTTCTCGACTCCCGCACCAGCGCCGAGAGCGTCGGCTACAAGGTGGCGCTCGGCCTGGGCATTCCGGCGGCCGAGCGCCAGGTCTTCCTCGACGGCGAGGCCACGCCGGAGGCGATCCACGCCCAGTTCGAGCGCCTGCTCGCCCTGGCGCGGACCCGGGGCTCGGCGATCGCCATCGGCCACCCCCACCCCGAGACCCTCGCCGCCCTCGCCCGCGAGATCCCCAGGGCGAAGGCCGAGGGGTATGAGTTCGTGCCGGTCGCGTATCTGCTGACGCGGTCGGGCGGGGAGTAGGTCACTCCGCCCGCAGCACCTCGATCGGCCGGCGCTCCAGGGCGCGGAGGCTGGCGGCGAGGCCGGCGAGCACGGCGAGCAGAACGCTGCCGGCGAGCGCGGTGGCGAGGGTGAGGGGGGCGAAGACCCAGGGCATCTCGAACCCCCGGGTCACGATCCCCCAGGCGAGCACGGTGCCGCCGACGGCGCCGATCGCGCCGGCCACCAGCCCGACCAGGGCGTACTCGACGGCGAAGGTGGCGGCGACGCCGCGCCGGGTCATCCCCAGCGTCTTGAGCAGGGCCACCTCGCGGCCGCGGCGGGCCGAGCCGGCGCTCACCGCGCCGGCCAGGATGGCGATGCCGGCGACCACCGTGAAGCCGCCGAGGAAGCGGATGCCGAGGCTGATCCGGCGCAGCACCTTGAGCACCTTCTCCAGGATCTCGCGGATGCGCAGGAAGGTGACGTTCGGATAGCTCGCCGCCAGCAGGTCCTGCACCCGCTGCTCGCCGCCGCGCGGCAGGCGGGCCACCGCCAGCCGCTGCTGGGGGGCGGACTCCAGCACGCCGGGCTCGACCACCAGGAAGAAGTTGATCCCGAAGGTCTGCCAGTTCACCGTCCGCAGGCTGGTCACCTTGAGGTCGAGCGGCACCCCCTGGATGTTGAAGCGGATCGTCGAGCCCAGGCGGGCGCCGATGTCGCCGGCGTAATCCTGCTCGAGGCTGACCTCGGCGTGGGCGGGGTCGCTCCACAGCGCGCCGGCGACGATCTTGTTGTCCTTCGGCAGCTCTTGCATGTAGGTGAGCCGCTGCTCGCGGCTGAGCGCCCAGCGGCGGCCGCCGTCCCGTTCCCGGCCGTCTGCGCTCCCCGCCGTTCCGCTCGCCATCCTTCCTCCTCAGGGGCGGTCCTCTGTTGCAGCGCCTCCGTGGTGACGCCGTCGATCGCCGAGACGCGCGCCATCACCACCGGCACCGACTCGATCCCCTGCCCGCCCGCCTGATGGAGGAGCCGCTCGACGCCCGGCCACTGGGCCGGCTGGATGTCCACCAGGAAGGCGCTCGGCGCGTCGCCCGGCAGCTCCTTCTCGAGCTGGGAGGTGATGCGCCGCTCGACGAGCGACATGCCGAGGACGACGAGCACGCCGAGCCCGAGGGCGACGATGGCGCCGCTCGCCGCGGCGCCGGGCCGGGCGAGGGCGGCGATGCCGTGCCGCAGCCACGGGCGGAGGGAGAAGGCGTCGCGCGGCAGCCGGCGGACCGTCCAGGAGACCAGGAAGGCGGCGGCGGCGAGCGCCGCCGTCACCACCGCCACGCCGCCGGTGAACTGCGCCCCCAGCAGAGGGGAACCCGACTGCAGGGCGGCCATCCCCCAGACCCCCGCCGCCAGGGCGAGGAAGGTCGCCGCCGTGACCCAGCGGTGGCGGGGGAGGGGCTCGGCGTCGCGGCGCAGCACGCGGGCCGGCGGCACGCGCAGCACGGCCGACAGCGGCGGCAGGCTGAACAGCATCGCGACCCCGATCCCCAGGCCCAGGCCGCGCAGCAGGGCGGCCGGCTGCCAGGGGCGGATCAGCTCGGGCGGGATGAGGTCGGGGAACAGCCGCGGCAGCGTCATCTGCACGGCCACGCCGGCGAGGATCCCCACGATGCTGCCGGCCAGCCCGAGCAGGACCGTCTGCCCGAGGTAGAGCGGGAAGATCTCGCGCGGGCGCATCCCCAGGCACTTGAGGATCGCGATCGCGTCCATCCGGCTGGCGAGCCACGCCCGCACGCTCTGGGCGACGCCGATGCCGCCGACGAAGAGCGACAGCAGGGCGACCAGCCCGAGGAACTTCTCGACCCGGGAGATGTTCTGCCGCAGCGACGGCTGCGCCTGGCGGTAGGTCTCCACCCGGAAGCTCTCGCCGCCGGGGAGCACCTGCTTCAGCCGCTCGGCGGCGGCGTCGAGCGCGGCGTTCGAGATCCCGTCCGGCAGCCGGACCAGCGTCCGGTAGCCCATGCGGCTCCCCTGGTCCTCGAGATGGGTGCGGGCGAACCCGGCGCCGGAGAGGAAGACCCGGGGGCCGATGGTGAACGAGATGCCGACCCGGTCCGGCTCGGCGAGCACGCTGGCGGCGACGCGGAACGGCTGGCCGCCGATCTGGAGCGAGTCCCCGACCTTGAGCTTCCAGTGCGACAGGAGATCGGCGGCGACCACCGCCGTGCCGGGCGTCAGCAGCTCGTGGAGGGGGCGCGCCGGGCGCAGGTCGAGCTTGCCGTAGAAGGGATAGAAGCCGTCCACCACCTTGAGCTCGACGAGCTGGCTGGGGCCCGGCTGGCCGTTGACGCCCGGGGCGGCGGCGACGGTGACCGTCTCCTTGATGTCGGTGCGGCGGGCGCCCGGGAGAGCGGCGATCGCCGTCAGGGCCTCGGGCGGAATGGGCTGGTTGCCGCGCACGGCGAGGTCGGCGGCGAGGAGCTGGCGGGCCTCGCGGCGGATGCCGTCCCGCAGGCTCGCCGAGAGCCCGGCGACCGACACCACCGCCGCCACGCCGACGGCGAGGCAGGCGATGAAGAAGGTGAGGCGGCCGCGCGAGCCGCGCGATTCGCGGACCAGGGCGCGGACGTAGAAGCCGAGGGTCACGCCGGGACCTCCGCCGGAGTGGCGGCGGCGACGCTCGCCCGCTCGTCGCGCTCCACCCGGCCGTCGCGCAGATGGATCTGCCGGCCGGCGAGGGCCGCCACCGCCGGATCGTGGGTGACCAGCACCAGGGTGGTCCCCTCGCGGGCGCGCAGCTCGGTCAGCAGCTCCAGGACGCGGCGGCCGGTGGCGCCGTCGAGGTTGCCGGTGGGCTCGTCGGCGAGCAGGATCGGCGGCCGGGCGGCGAAGGCGCGGGCGAGGGCGATCCGCTGCTGCTCGCCGCCCGAGAGCTGGCTCGGGTAGTGGTGGCCGCGGTCGGCGAGGCCGACGGCGGCCAGCAGCTCGTCGGCGCGGGCGAATGGGTTCGCGAGGCCGAGCAGCTCGACCGGCAGCAGCACGTTCTCGCGCGCGGTGAGGTTGGAGAGGAGCTGGAAGCTCTGGAAGACGAAGCCGATCTTCTTGCGCCGCAGCAGGGCGAGGCCGTCCTCCGACATCGCCTGGATCGGCGTGCCGTCGATCCGGATCTCGCCGGAGGTGGGGCGGTCGAGGCCGGCCATCAGGGCGAGCAGGGTCGACTTGCCGCTGCCCGAGGGGCCGAGGACGGCGACGAACTCGCCGGGCTCGATCGCGATGTCGACGTGGTCGAGGATCGTCAGCTCCCGATCCCCCGAAGGGAGCTTGCGGGTGAGCTGGCGCATTTCGATGCGGGGCGTATTCATGAGGAAATTTGCGGGAGGATTTCCGGTTTTTCTGAGTGGAGAGAGGAAGGAAGGTTCTATGTGGCGAAATCTCGCAACTCTCGCTCTGGCGTCCGTTATTCCCGCGCTGTCGGCGTGCGGCGCGCAGGATCCCGGGGAGGCTCCCCGGGTGGCGCACAGGGCGGTTCCCGTTTCGAATCCGGCGCCGGCGGCCCGGCCGGCGTCCCTGCCAGCCCCACTCCGGTGCCGGCCGACGCCGCTGGTCGTCTTTCTGGGTGACAGCCTGACGGCCGGCCTGGGGCTCGACGAGTATCAGGCCTACCCCGCGCTCCTCGAGCGGCAGCTCCGGGAGGAGGGGAAGGCGATCCGGGTGGTCAACGCCGGCGTCAGCGGCGACACCACGGCCGGCGGCCTCGCGCGCATCGGCTGGATCCTCGGCCAGCACCCCGATCTGGTGGTCGTGGGCCTGGGGGCGAACGACGGCCTGCGGGGCCTGCCGCTCACCGAGGTCGAGACCAACCTGCGCCAGATCATCCGCCGCTCGCAGGAGGCCGGCGCGCGGGTCCTGCTGCTCGGCATGCGCCTGCCGCCCAACTACGGCCCCTACGCCGAACAGTTCACGGCCCTCTACCCGAAGCTGGCGAAGGAGCTGAACGTCCCGCTGGTCCCCTTCCTGCTCGACAAGGTGGGAGGCATCCGCTCCCTGAACCAGGCCGACGGCATTCATCCCACGGCCAAGGGGCAGGAGATCGTGGCGAAGAACGTGCGGCCGTATCTGGAGGAGATGCTGGCGGCGCAAGGGGCGACAGCGGGACGGGTTGAGGAAGGAAGAGCAACGGACGATCACGGACTGACAGGACAACAGGACCAGGAGCGAGGGTTCCGGCTCCTGTTTTTGTCCTTGTTCGTCCGTGTAAGTCCTTGTTCGTCCGTGTGCTTTTGCTTCGCCGCCCCTACCCCTACCCCTCCCCCTTCGCCGCCTCCCACAACGCATCCATCTCCTCCAGGGTCGCCTCGGCGGCGGTCTTGCCCTGGGCGGCGAGGCCCTCTTCGATGCGGGCGAAGCGCTGGCGGAACTTGCGGTTGGTGCCGGCGAGGGCGGCTTCGGGGTCGACGTCGAGCTTGCGGGCGAGGTTGGCGATGGTGAAGAGGAGGTCCCCCACCTCCTCGCGCAGGGCTTCCTTCTCGCCGCTTGCGAGCGCCTCCCGCACCTCGGCGATCTCCTCCTCGACCTTGTCGAGCACCGGCGCGGCGTCCGGCCAGTCGAAGCCGACGCCGGAGGCCTTCTGGGTCAGCCGGTAGGCGGCGAGGAGAGCGGGCAGCGAGGTGGGCACGCCCGAGAACAGCGATTCCCGTTTCGGCTCCTTCCGCAGCTTGCGCCGCTCCCAGGCCTGGCGGACCGCCTCGGCGTCGGCCAGCGTCTCGCCGCCGAAGACGTGGGGGTGGCGCTCGACCATCTTGCGGTGGACGCCATCGATCACCTGTGAGAGTCTGAAGGCGCCGGCCTCCTCGGCCAGACGGCCGATGAAGGCGACCTGGAAGAGCATGTCGCCGAGCTCCTCGGCCAGCTCCTCCCAATCGCCGCCGTCGATCGCCCCGGCCAGCTCGTGCGCCTCCTCGAGCAGGTAGGCGCGCACGTCCGGCAGGGTCTGCTCGCGGTCCCAGGGGCAGCCGTCCGGGGCGCGCAGGCGGGCGACGAGATCCAAGAGCTTCTGAAGGTCAGGGTTTTCGGTTTTTTCAGACATCGGGGGTCGACGTGCCGAACGAGAAGAAAGAGATCAAGGTTACCGACAAACGGATGTTCACGTCCGAGGGGCGGCTGAAGGAAGAGTACCGGTTCCTCGACGAAAAATCGACTCCGGCCGCCGCGCCCGAGCCGGCCCCGGCCCCGGCCCCGCCACCGCCAGCGGCGCCGCAGGTGCAGGTCATGCCGCCCGAGCAGGATCGGTGGTCCCTGGAGCCGGAGCCCGCGGCCGGGATGGATTTCCCCGACGACGAACCGGTCGAGATCGGGGGGCCGAGCTTCTACGATCTGGTGGCGATGCTGGCCGAGCCGGTGCCGATCTACCTCGGCGACGCCAGGCTGCCGGATGGCCAGTCGGCGGCCAATCTGGAGCTGGCGCGCCTCTACATCGACATGCTGGAGATCCTGCGCCAGAAGACGGCGGGAAATCTGGACCCTCAGGAGCGCGCATTTTTGGAGGACCTGCTGTATCGTTTGCGGGTCCGCTATGTGCAAAAGATGGGTTGACCGCTCACTGACCGCGGGGCTCGCGATCCTCGCGCTGGCCTTTCTGCTCGGCCCCGCAGGGGCCGCCGGCCAGACTGTGTCCTCGCCGCAGGTGACCGGGGTCGAGATGACCGGCCAGGTGCGGCAGACGCTCAAGCAGATCGAGGAGCAGTGGCTCCAGTGGATCGTCCAGAACAACCGCCAGCAGGCGGACCGGGCGGTGGGCGGTCTGCTCGACACCGCGCGCCAGCTCGGGATGCGCCGGCTGCCCGACCTCTCGGCCGGCGCCACCGCGCGGGCGGTGCAGTCGGCCCGGCAGAAGGACTTCGCGCGCGCCCGCTGGGAGCTCGACGCCGCCGAGCGGTTCGATCCCGGCCGTCCGGAGACGGCGTTCGCCGAGGCCAGGGTGGACTTCCTGCAGGGGAACTACCTGGGAGCGGTCGCCGCCCGCCTGCGCGGCTATCCCAGGCTGTTCAACAACCCCTTCG
This sequence comes from uncultured Acidobacteriota bacterium, assembly GCA_963761645.1. Lineage (GTDB taxonomy): Bacteria > Acidobacteriota > Thermoanaerobaculia > Multivoradales > UBA5704 > DATARR01. Next base: position 19,028 of record CAVXIG010000030.1, on the reverse strand, counting down.
AGCTCTACCTCTGGTTCCAGGACCTGCTGTTATGGGTCCTGTTCGTCCTGCTGGTGACCGGCGGCCTGTTCCTCGCCGTGCAGATGCTGACCAAGGGAACCTCCCTGTTCCAGGACCTGGCGGACCTCTTCGGCCGCAAGCTGCCGCGCCCGGTGGCGCTGGCGCTGGCGGGCGCGGCCCTGCTCTGGCCGCTGTTCCTCCCTCATGGCGCGATCTGGCTGCCGCTCTACGCGTCGGTGCTGCTCTGGGGGTACGCCTCGGGGAGCGAGCGCACGGTGATCATCGCGCTCTGGCTCCTGCTGGGAGCCGCGCCTCAACTGGTGGAGCTGCAGCGCCAGCGCGTGGCGGTGACGCTGTCGCCGCCCGCCCAGGCGATGGAGAGCCTCGAGGGGCACCGCCTCTACGGCAGCCTGTTCTCGGACCTCGGGGTGCTGCGCGCGGTCCTGCCGGAGAGCGTCGCCGTCAAGCATCTGCTCGCCGACGTCCACCGCTCGCTCAACCAGTGGGAGCTCGCCCGCGCGCTCTACCGCCAGGTCCTCGAGGCGGAGCCGAACAACGCCACGGCGCTGCTCGACATCGGCGACTACTCCTTCATCAAGGGGGATTTCAGCAGCGCCATCCAGAGCTTCCAGAGCGCGGCCGCCGCCGATCCCCTGAACGCCGCCGCGCAGTACAACCTGAGCCAGGCCTTCTCCGAGTCGTACATGTTCGACGAGCAGAAGGTCGCCCTGAAGAAGGCCCAGGACATCGACCTCACCCAGGTCAACCGCTGGCTGGCCAATCCGCAGCAGCAGCGGGTGGTGGCCCTGCCGGGAGGCATCGCGCGCATCCCGCAGATCCGGCGGGAGCTGGCGTCGAGCTGGGGGCATCGGGAGGTGCGCTCGGGTCCGATGGAGATCTTCCGCCGCGGGCTCTCGGTGTTCCTCTCCCTGAGCCTGGTGCTGATCGCCTTCACCCTGCACCTGGCGCGGCGCCCCTTCGGTTACACGGAACGGTCGGCGGAGGTGTTCCCGGAGGGGGCCTTCGACCGCTGGGGGCGCATCCTGCTGCCCGGCGTCGCCTCGGCCGAGATCGGCGAGGGGTGGCGATCCTTCTTCGCCCTCCTGCTGCCGACCGCCCTGCTGATGCTGCCGCTGATCGGGAGGCTCGGAGCGCGCATCCCCTGGCGGTACGATCCCGGCAACCTCCTGTCCTGGATCCTCGCGATCCTGGGTCTGGCGATCTATTTCGGAGTCCGCCTCCGGCGGGAGCTGCGACATGGCGGTTGAAGGTACCCTCGACCTCTTCAAGCTGCCGGAGATCCTGCAACTGGTCTCCCAGCAGAAGAAGACCGGCATCCTGACGGTCCAGGGGCAGCAGGACATCGTCGCCATCTCCTTCCTCAACGGCCGCATCGTCGCCGCCGACGCCCTCAACACGACGCTCGAGGAAGGCCTGTCCCAGCTCCTGTTCAAGGAGGGGATGATCAGCGCCCCGGACCTCGCCCGGGCCACCTCCGAGCATCAGGCGTCCGGCGGCCGGCTGATCGACCTGCTGGTCGAGCGGCGCTTCATCGAGCGCTCGCAGCTTCTGGAAGCCCTGCGCCTGCAGACCTACCGGCTGCTCGAGCAGATCCTGGGCTGGAGCCAGGGGGACTTCAAGTTCTACAGCGGCGACGAGGTCTCCTATGAGGAGGGGTTCACGCCGATCCCGGTCGAGGAGCTGCTGATCAACTCGGCGCAGATCGTCGTGGCGGCCAACGCGGCGGCCAGGCCGCGGCGCCCGCCCCGCAGCCCGTTCCGGCGCCGCCGCCGGCCTCGGCCGCGCCGCCGAAGGCCGCCGCCGCCCCGCCGCCCCGTCCCGTGGCCGTGCCCGCGGCGAGTGCCGACATGCTGCCGGAGCCGGTGCCGTTCCCGGGACCGCGCCCGGCGCCCCCTGCCTCCCCGCGTCTCGGGACGGTGCCGAGCCCGGTCTCCACCATCGCGCCGATCGTCCCTCCGGACGCCGGCGATGCCGCCGGCCCCTTCCGCAGGATGAAGGCGGAAGCGCGCCCGGTCCCGCCGGCGTCGCTCGGCTGGGTGGGCCGGAGCCTGGCCGCCGTGCTGACGGTGCTGGTGATCGCCGCGCTGCTCCGCGTTCCCGACTCTCTGCTGCTGCCGTTCCCCTGGCAGGCGCACGAGCGGGAGAACCTGGTGCGGGATCAGCGCGCGGCGCTCTACCTCAAGATCGACCGCGCCGCCAAGACCTGGTTCCTGCTCAAGGGGAGCTTCCCCGACCGTCTCCAGGATCTGGTGGCCGCGGGCCTGCTCTCCTCGGCGGACCTCGAGGACCCCGAGGGGCGCCCTCTCCAGTACGTGGCGGGTGAGGAGAGCTACACTCTGCAGCCCCTGGAGCGCGGCAGGCCCGTGCCGGGCACGGAAGCCACCGAGGCGATCACCGGCAACTTCCTGCTCGACCCCGAAGTCCTCAGCTCCACCCCTGAGTCCACGGCGACGCCGCTGGTCCTGCTGGATTAGGTCCTCGCCGGGGCGGCCCGCGGGGCCGCTCTCCGCGCCGGAATAAATCTGCGTCCAATCTTGTCAATCATGGTGTGGCCCAAGATTGACGGAACGCCACTAAGGTTCTAGACTGTGAAAGATCCCAGGCGCGGGCTCAAGGCTTCGCGCTCCCGCCTGAAGAATGGATAGCGAAGGAGGAGAGCCAAGTGAGCAAAATTATCGGAATCGACCTGGGGACGACCAACAGCGTCGTCGCCGTCATGGAAGGCGGCGAGCCGAAGGTGATCCCCAATGCCGAGGGGAACCGTACCACCCCCTCGGTCGTCGCCTTTACCAAGAGCGGTGAGCGTCTCGTCGGGCAGGTTGCCAAGCGGCAGTCGGTCACCAATCCCCAGAACACCATCTTCTCGATCAAGCGCTTCATGGGGCGCAAGTACGACGAGGTGTCGGAAGAGATGAAGATGGTGCCCTACCAGGTCGAGCGTGGCGACAACGGCGACGTGCTCGTCGTCGTCGAGGGGAAGAAGTACTCGCCCCCCGAGATCTCGGCGATGATCCTCGGCAAGCTGAAGCAGGCGGCCGAGGACTACCTCGGCGAGAAGGTGGACCGCGCGGTGATCACCGTGCCGGCCTACTTCAACGACGCCCAGCGGCAGGCCACCAAGGACGCCGGCCGCATCGCCGGCCTGACCGTCGAGCGGCTGGTCAACGAGCCGACCGCGGCGGCGCTCGCCTACGGCCTGGACAAGAAGAAGGACCAGACGATCTCCGTCTACGACTTCGGCGGCGGCACCTTCGACATCTCGGTCCTCGAGGTGGGCGAGGGCGTGGTCGAGGTCAAGGCGACCAACGGCGACACCCACCTGGGTGGCGACAACATCGACCAGCGGATCATCGACTGGCTCCTGGACGAGTTCAAGAAGGACCAGGGGATCAACCTCGGCAGCGACCCGATGGCGATCCAGCGCCTGAAGGAGGCCGCCGAGAAGGCCAAGATCGAGCTGTCCAGCGCCCAGGAGACCGACATCAACCTGCCGTTCATCACGGCGGACGCCTCGGGTCCGAAGCACATGAACATCCGGCTGACCCGGCCGAAGCTCGAGCAGCTGGTCGAGGATCTGGTCCAGCGTTCGATCGCGCCCAGCAGGCAGGCCTTGAAGGACTCGGGCGTCGAGGCCAAGGACGATCGACGAGGTCGTGCTGGTGGGCGGCCAGACCCGCATGCCGGCGATCCAGAAGGTCGTCAAGGATTTCTTCGGCAAGGAGCCCCACAAGGGGGTCAACCCCGACGAGGTCGTGGCGATCGGCGCCGCGATCCAGGGCGGCGTCCTGGCGGGCGACGTCAAGGACGTGCTGCTGCTCGACGTGACCCCGCTGTCGCTCGGCATCGAGACCCTGGGCGGCGTGTTCACCAAGCTGATCGAGCGCAACACCACGATCCCGACGCGCAAGAGCGAGATCTTCTCGACCGCGGCGGACAACCAGACGTCGGTGGAGGTGCACGTGCTGCAGGGCGAGCGCGAGATGGCTCGCGACAACCGCACGCTCGGCAAGTTCCACCTGGTGGGCATCCCCTCGGCGCCGCGCGGCGTGCCGCAGGTCGAGGTGGCGTTCGACATCGACGCCAACGGCATCGTCCACGTCTCGGCGAAGGATCTCGGCACCGGCAAGGAGCAGAAGATCACCATCTCGGCGTCGAGCGGTCTGAACGACAGCGACATCGAGCGCATGGTCAAGGACGCCGAGTCGCACAGCGCCGAGGACAAGGAGCGCCGCCAGCAGGTGGAGGCGCGCAACAAGCTCGACAGCATGATCTACTCGACCGAGAAGACCTACGAGGAGCACAAGGAGAAGCTCGGTCCGGATGAGAAGGGGGAGCTCGAGCGGGCTCTCGCCGACGCCAGGAAGGCCCTGGAAGGGGAGCCGTCGGCCGCCGAGCTGGAAGCCGCCTTCGAGCGTCTCACCAAGGCTTCCCACAAGCTGGCCGAGGTGATGTACGCGCAGCAGGCCGGGCGGTCAGGGCGGTCCTGGCGGTCCCACGGCGGCGGGTGGTCCGGGCGGCGCGGGTCAGTCGGCGCCGGAGCCACCGACGAGGTCATCGACGCCGAGTACGTCGAGAAGTAAGCGAGGGGGGAGTCATGGCGCCTCTGAAGAAGATCTATCTCGAAGAGCTGGCTCGCATCCAGGATCGCATCAACGGTCTTTTCGAGCAGGCGCTGCTCACTTCGGAGTACGAGGACCGCGAAGGGGGCCTGCCGGGCACCTGGGCCCCCGCGGTCGACGTTCTCGAGACCGAGGACGCCTACCTCATCTTCGCCGAGCTGCCCGGCGTTCAGCGTGACGAGATCCAACTGCAGGTGCGGGACCGGCGTCTGGAGCTTTCCGGACGCCGGCAGACCCTGGGAGAGAACCGCAACTTCCTCCGCATGGAGCGCAGCTACGGTCCTTTCCGCCGCACCTTCGACCTCGGAGCGCCGGTCGAGGTCGACGCCATCTCCGCCGCTTTCGAGGCGGGTGTGCTGCGGGTTCTCGTCCCCAAGCGGCAGGCCGGCGGAGTCCAGGTCGAGATCGCGGAGGAGGCCGGATGATGTCCACGACCCGTCGTCGCAAGCCCGATCAGAAGTTCGTGATGATCAGCGTGGTGGCGGAGCGTTACGGCATTCACCCCCAGACGTTGCGCCTCTACGAGCGGGAAGGCCTGATCAAGCCGGCCCGCAGCGCCGGCAACACCCGCCTCTACGACGAGGAGGCGATCCGCCGGCTGGAGATCATCCTCACCCTGACGCGCGACCTGGGGGTGAACCTCGCGGGCGTCGAGGTGATTCTCAACATGCGCGAGCAGATGGAGAAGATGCAGGGGGAGGTGGACCGTCTGCTCGAGTTCGTCAAACGGATGGCCGACGAGCGCCGCGCCGACCCCGGGCGTCAGCACGCCCTGGTGAGGCTCCACAGCGGGCCGTTGAGCAAGATCCGCTGACAGATTTTCTTTTGTGTGGACGTATAGGGCGGGACTCGTTCCCGCCCTTTTTGCGTCCAGGCCCATGCTACGATTTCGCCATGCCGGTGTCTCAAGCGCTCGTCGAGCCCTGCCCTGAATGCGGCGGCCGGGGGTGGGTCGTCGTCGCGGACGGCGGGGCGGGAACCGCCCGCGTCTGCTCCTGCCGCGAGCGGGACGTGGTCCCCCGCCTGGTGGCCGCGGCGGGCATCCCGGCGCGCTATCAGAACTGCAAGATCTCCACCTTCCAGACCTCGGGCGGCGCGCCGCGCGAGCGGGCGCAGCTCATGAACGCGCGCGCCGCGGCCGAGCGCTACGTCGAGGAGTTCGTCCAGGAGAACGGCGCCTTCCGCCAGTCCGGCCTGCTCTTCGTCGGCCCGCCGGGCACCGGCAAGACGCACCTCGCCGCCGGCGTCCTGCGCGCCCTGGTCGAGCGCTACCGGGTGCGCGGGCTGTTCGTCGAGTTCACCTCGCTGATCCATCAGATCCAGTCCACCTTCGACCCCGCCTCGCCGGAGTCGAAGCGGCAGGTCCTCGATCCGCTGGCCGACGCCGAGCTGCTCGTCCTCGACGAGCTCGGCGCCCAGCAGCCCACCCCCTGGGTGCGGGACATCCTCTACCTGATCATCAACACCCGCTACACCCGCCGGCTGCCGACGCTGTTCACCACGAACTACCGTCTCGAGCCGGTCTCCCCCGCCGCCGCGCCGAAAGGGATCGCCAAGCGGGCCGCGTCGCTCGACCGCGGGCGCGACCCCGAGAACGGCGGACCCGTGTTCGACGAGACGGTGCTCCTGTCCACCCGGCTCCCCGCCATGCTCGTCAGCCGGCTGCACGAGATGGCCCAGCCGGTGGTGCTCGACTCCGTCGAGGACTTCCGGCGCGAGCACGCGGTGCACGGGGCGCATCTGCGATGAGGCTCTCCGCCGCCGGGTGCCTGCGCCGCGGCTGGACGAACCTGTCGGCCAACTGGGAGCTGGTGCTGCTCCAGTGGCTGCAGTCGTTCGCGGTGATGGCGCTGATGGCGCTCGGGGTCTTCCTCTCCCTGCTGATCCTGGGGGCGAACCTGCTGCGTACCGACTGGAGCGCCGTCCACGAGCTCCAGCAGCAGGCGAGCCGCCTCTCGCCGGCGCTGCTGCTGGCCCTGGTCGCCCTGCTGGCGGTCTGGCTGTCGTCGCTGTTCCTCCACTGCTACTTTCAGGCGGGGACCTTCGGCATCCTGACCGCGGCCGACCGCCAGGCCCTGCCCGGCGCCCGGCGCGACCGCGACTTCTTCCGCACCTTCAGCCTGCGCGACTTCCTCGGCTGGGGCGGGCGCTACGTCTGGCGGTTCTTCGGCGTGCTCGCCGTTTTCGGCATTCTCCTCTTCGGGCTGGGGGGAGCGGCCCTGCTCTGGCTGCTCTCCACGGTGGTGGGTGGCGGGCAGTGGGGGGGCGGGGCGGCGCTGGGCATCGGCTGCGGCGGCGCGCTGCCGCTCGGCTTTCTGGCGCTGGTGGCCGGCTTCTGGTTCCATCTCGCGCAGGCCGACCTGGCGCGCGACGGCTCCGGCGTCCGCGCCGCCTCGCGCCGGGGGCTCGCCGTGCTCGGCCGGCGTCTGGGCGCGGTGACCGCCCTGTTCCTCCTCACCCTGACCGCCGCGCTCGCCCTCGCCGCCCTGTTTCTCCCCGTGACAGTGGCGGCCGACGCCCTGCTCGCCGGCGCTCCGCTGCTGCGGACGCTGGTCCGGTTCCTCCTGCTCCTGCTGCAAAGTCTTCCGAACACCCTTCTCGCGACGCTCCTCGCCGGCGCCCTGGTGGCCCTGGTCCGCAGCGAGACGCCGAGCGAGATCCGCCGCAACCCCGAGGTGCAGACCGCGTGAGATCGAAGCTCCTGCTCGTCGTCGTCGCCGTGCTCTTTCTGATCGCTTCCGGCTGCGGGCCGAAGAAGCCCCCGCGCACCGCCCCGCGGCGGCCGGTCCCCACCAGGCCGCGGCAGCAGCCGCCGAAGACGCAGCCGCCCAAGCCGCAGCCGCCGGCCACGACCGTTCCAAAGCCCGCGCCGAAGCCGGTGCCGCCGCGCGAGCCCGTGCCGGCGCAGCCGGAGACCCCGGCGGCTTCATCGGCGGAGCCGCTGCCCGTCAAGGTAGGCCTCGCCAGCGATCTCGATTCGGTGAGCTTCCCCTGCTGCGAGGAGGAGCTGGACGTCGCCGTCGACACCCAGGCGGTATCCGCGACCACGACGCTCAAGATCGAGCCCGCGGCGGCCACCGCCCAGCAGGGGTACTACCGTCTGCAGGTGGCGGCTCTGCGCGACGAGCGGCAGGCGCAGGATCTCGCCAAGGAGCTCGAGCGGGTTTCCGGACAGCCCGGCGAGGCTTTCTTCGACGCCGGCATCGACCTCTACCGCGTCCGCATCGGCCGTTACCCCACGCGCGAGGCGGCCGAGGCCGACTCGAGGCGCCTGGGCGCGGTCGGCGTGACCGGCGCCTTCGTGGTCAACGAGGGGGCCGCCGTCTCCGCGCCCGCTTTTCGGATCACCCAGGGGCGGAGCTCCCAGGTCTACGCCGGGCGCTGGCTCTCGGTGGCCCCGGTGTCCGGGCCGAGCGTGCGGGTGCGGAACAAGCGCTACCGCGGCCGCATGCTGGTCTATCTGAACGACCGCGGCTCGCTCAACCTGATCAACGAGCTGCCGGTGGAGGACTACCTGCGCGGCGTCGTGCCGAGCGAGATGGGGCCGGAGCTCTACAACCAGCTCGAGGCGCTCAAGGCCCAGGCGGTGGCGGCCCGCACCTACACCCTGCGCAACATGGGCGAGTTCGCGCGCGAGGGGTACGACATCTGCGCCACCCCGCGCTGCCAGGTCTACGGCGGCATGCAGATCGAGCACCCGCTCTCCGACCAGGCGATCGCGGAGACCGCCGGCCAGGTGCTCCTCTACCGGGGCGAGCTGGTCAACGCCCTCTACAGCTCGACCTGCGGCGGGCACACGGAAGACGTCCACGTCATCTTCCCCCTGCAGCGGGAGCCGTACCTGAAGGCGGTCCCCTGCATGGAGGCGGGGATCGCGCGGATTCCCGGGGAGCTGACGGGGGGTACCTTCCCGGCCGGCTTCACCCGCCGGCTGCTGCCGGCGGCCTCGGGGTCGTCCCCCGTCGAGTCCCTGGGCGCCCGCCTCGAGCATCTGGCGCTCCTCGCCGGCCTGCCCGCTTCGCGCGAGCGGCTCGGCGGTCTCGACCGGCGCGAGGTGCAGCGCTACATCGCCTCCGTCTTCGATCTGGCCCTCGACGCGCGGCTCTTCCTGGCGCCCGAGGACGTCAATTATCTGCTCAGCAATCCGCCCCCCGACTGGAGCCAGGAGGACCGCCGGCGGGCGGCCTACCTGATCCGCAGCGGGCTGGTCAGCGGGCCGCTCGACCAGCCGCTCTCCGAGGGGGAGGTCGAGCGGATGCTCCTGGCGCTCGCCGAGCTGCTCCGCGTGGTGCGCCGCGAGGACGTCTCGTTCCTCTCCGTCGCCAACGGCAAGCTCACCGTCCGCTCGGGGAAGATGGACAAGACCTACGACCTGCCGTCCGGCCTCCTCACCTTCCGCCGGCAGGGGGACGGCCTCTACAGCTCCGAGCTGGCGATGGTGCCGGGGGATCTGCTGACCCTCTTCTGGCAGGGGGACCGCCTCGCCGCCGCCACCCAGGAGATCGATCTCGACGGCATCGCCTTCGACCGCAGCAGCCCCTACAGCTCGTGGACCCGCTTCCGCACCGACTCGCAGATCGCGGCCCAGGTGAACACCCGCTTCCCGGGGCTCGGGTTCCAGAATTTCGAGATCCTCACGCGGGGCGAGTCGGGGCGGGTGGGGAAGATCCGGATCTTCGGCGACAGCAAGACCATGGACGTCGACGGCCTCGCCGTGCGCTGGACGCTCGACGTGCCGGACACCCTGTTCACCGCCAAGCGTCTGGCCCCCAAGGGCGGAGAGTCCGGCTGGCTGTTCACCGGCCGCGGTTTCGGCCACGGAGTCGGGATGTGCCAGGTGGGGTCCTACGGCATGGCCCAGCGGGGGCATACCTATCGCGAGATCCTCACCCACTACTACACCGGCGTCGAGCTGGGCAAGGCGCGCTGGAAGCGCCCCGCCGCGAGCGGAACCGGCGGCAAGAACTAAATTGAGTCTCGCCCGGCATCACCTCGCCCAATACGTCGACCACACCCTCCTGCGCCCCGAGGCCACCGAGGCCGAGGTGCGGCGGCTGGTGGCGGAGGCGGCCGAGCACGGCTTCGCCTCGGTCTGCATCCCCCCCGTCTACGTCTCACTGGCGGCGGAGATCCTGAAGGGAACCCCGGTCGCGGTGGGCACCGTGGTCGGCTTCCCCCTCGGCTACGTCCACCCCGGGATCCGCCGCGCGGAGTCCCGCCAGGCCGTCGCGGACGGCGCCGGGGAGCTCGATACGGTGCTCAACCTCTCCTGGCTCAAGAGCGGGGAGGATCAGCGCGTCCTCGCCGATCTCACCGGCTGGGTGGAAGCGATGCGGCGGGAGCGCGAGGGTCTGATCCTCAAGGTGATCCTCGAGACCGCCCTGCTCACCGACGAGGAGAAGGTCCGCGGCGCCCGTCTGGTCGTCCAGTCCGGAGCCGACTTCGTGAAGACCTCGACCGGTTTCTCGAAAGGGGGCGCGACCATCGAGGACGTCGCCCTGCTGGCGAAGACCGTCGAGGGGCGGATCGGCGTCAAGGCCTCCGGAGGGATCCGCGACGCCGCGACCGCCCGGGCGATGATCGAAGCGGGGGCCCGGCGGCTGGGGACTTCGAGCGGGGTGGGGATTGTGGGGGAGGGTTAACTCTTTTCCCAATCCTCGATCACCGCCTCCGCCGCCCGCCGTCCTGAAACCATCGCGCCCTGAAGCGACGGCGTCTCCCGGTGATCGCCGCAGAGGTAGAGCCCGGGCTTGCGCCGCACGGGCAGCGCCGCCGGCTCCAGGCTCTTGCGCGCCGGCAGGGCCAGCGGGATGCGGTAGGTGCGCAGGTGTTTCCAGTCCGCCACCTCGATTCCGAACCAGGAGGCCAGGTGCCGGCGCACTTCGGCCTCCAGGTTCTTCTCCTCGGCGCCGGCCGCTCCCACCACGGTCGCGGAGATCAGCGCCCGGCCCGCCGGAGCGTAGGAGGGGGAGACGGCGCTCGGCACGCAGAGGTTGTCCACCGGACCGCTCCCCTCGCCGTTCAGGACCAGGATCGGCTTCGAGATCGGCGCCCTCGGGGCCGCGAAGTAGAGGCAGGCGGTGTCGTGGGACCCGGGAGGGTGGAGCTCCGGGAGGAGCCGGGCCGCCTCGGGCGCCTCCGTCGCGATGACCACGGCCGCCGCCGGCACCCGCTCTCCCCGCGTGAGCACGACTCTCCCTTCGCCGATCAGCTCCACCCGCGCGCCGGTCCGGATCGTTCCGCGCGCCAGGCGGCCGGCGAGCTGCTCGGAGATGGCGCCGATCCCACCGGCGGGGAGGGCGGCGCGACCCTGGCTGAACATCCGGAAGACGAACTCGAGCATGCGGCTGGAGGTGGCGAGCTCGGTTTCCAGGAAGATGCCGCCGAAGAACGGGCGGAAGAACGAGTCGATCATCCGCTGGCTGAAGCCGAAGCCTTGCAGGGCTTCCAGGGAGGAGGTCTCCGGCCGCGTCCAGATCTCCCCGAGCGGCCCCTTCATGACATGGCTCCGCAGGCGCGCGATCGCCAGCTTGTCCGCCAGGCTGCCGATCGGAGCGAGCAGGGTCGCCGGCAGGGTCCAGGGCTGGCGGAAGGGGTCGGAGACGCGATGGAGCTTGCCCCTGGGTCCGCACCAGCGCGCCCGGCGCGAACGTGCGCAGGCCGAGGGCCTTGTAGTCGAGAAGTTTCCGGGCCTCGGGGTAGGCCGTCAGCAGCACCTGGAACCCGCGGTCGAGGAGGAAGCCGTCCATCTTGTCCGTCCGCACCCGGCCGCCCGGAGCGTCGGACGCCTCCAGGATCAGGCAGGGGATGTTCCGCTCCTGCAACCGCAACGCGCAGCAGAGGCCGGCGACGCCGGCCCCGATGATCACGACCTGCCCACCCGCCGCCCCGTTCGGTTTCATGGGTGGGATGATAGCGTGCTCACCCTCACCGGCTGTGCCTGTAGATCATCTCGATCAGCTCGTCGTACGTGGCCTCGGCGGCGTCGCCGTCGCCGGAGCGGATGGCCTGGGTGGCGCAGTGCTTGAGGTGGTTGCGCATCAGCTCGCGGCCGACCGAGCGCAGGGCCTCCTGGACGGAGGAGATCTGGGTGAGGATGTCGGGGCAGTAGCGGTCCTCCTCGACCATCTTCTGGAGGCCGCGCACCTGCCCCTCGATCCGCCGCAGGCGCTTCTGGTTGCGGTCCTTGATCCCGGGATCGACGGCCACCGCCTTCTGGTCCCGCGTCCCGCAGCCGCAGCCGGCTACTTCCACGGTTTGATCGATGTTCGGTTCCATCCGATCCTCCTCACGCCGTCTTTCCCTCATGAAAGATGCGCCCGCCGCAGGCGCAGGCTGTTGGCCACCACGCTGACCGAGCTGAAGGCCATGGCCGCGCTCGCCAGGATGGGGGAGAGCAGGATCCCGAAGGCGGGGTAGAGCACGCCCGCCGCGATCGGGATCCCGATCACGTTGTAGATGAACGCCCAGAAGAGGTTCTGCCGCATCGTCCGCATGGTGCGGCGCGACAGCGCCACCGCCGACGCGATGCCGCGCGGGTCCCCCCGCATCAGCGTCACGTCGCTCGCCTCGACGGCCACGTCCGTGCCGGTGCCGATGGCGATCCCGAGGTCCGCCTGGGCGAGCGCCGGGGCGTCGTTGATGCCGTCGCCCACCATGGCGACCACCTGCCCCGCCTGCTGGAGCCGCTTCACCTCGGCGACCTTCCCCTCGGGGAGCACCCCGGCCACCACGCGGTCGATCCCGGCCTCGCGCGCGATCGCCTCGGCGGTGCGCCGGTTGTCCCCGGTCAGCAGCACCACCTCGAGCCCCATCCTCTTCAGCCGCGCGATCGCCTCGCGCGCGGTGGCCTTGAGCGGGTCCGCCACCGCCAGCAGCCCGGCGAGCCTGCCGTCGATCGCCACGTAGACCGGCGTCTTCCCCTCGCCCGTCAGGCGCTCGGCGTCGGCCGCCAGCGGCGCGGGGTCGGCGGCGTAGTCGGCCATCAGCCCCTCGTTGCCGGCGGCGACGAAGGAGCCCTCGACGACCCCGACCACGCCCTGGCCGGTGACGGACTGGAACTCCTCGGGCGTCATGAAGGCGAGATTGCGCTCCCGGGCGTGCCGCACGACGGCGTCGGCCAGCGGGTGCTCCGAGGAGGATTCGAGCGCGGCGACGACGCGCAGCAGCTCGTCCGCGCCCCGTGGCGCGCCCGGCAGCCGGGATCACGTCGGTCACCGTCGGCCGCCCCTCGGTGATGGTGCCCGTCTTGTCGAGCAGGACCGTGGTGACGTCGCCGGCGCGCTGGAGCGCCTCGCCCCCCTTGATCAGGATGCCGAGCTCGGCCCCCTTGCCGGTCGCCACCATCACCGCCGTCGGCACCGCGAGCCCCATGGCGCAGGGGCAGGCGATGATCAGCACCGCGACCGCCGCCGCGAAGGCGCGCACGGCTGAGCCGGAGTCCGCCGCCACGTACCAGACCACGAAGGTGGCGATGGCGAGCGACAGCACCACCGGCACGAAGATGCCGCTGACGCGGTCCGCGAGCCGCTGGATCGGCGCCCGCGACCCCTGGGCGTCGCGCATCAGCCGGACGATCTGCGCCAGCACGCTGTCCGACCCGAGCGTCGTCGCCCGGTAGCGGAAGGCGCCCGTGCGGTTGATCGTGCCGCCGATCACCCGGTCCCCGGCCTGCTTCTCGACCGGCATCGACTCGCCGGTGAGCATCGACTCGTCGACCGCGCTGGCGCCCGAGAGCACCTCGCCGTCCACCGGGATCCGCTCGCCGGGGCGGACGGCCACCGTGTCGCCGCTCTTCACCTGCTCGACCGGGACGTCCATTTCCTGCTCTCCCTGCGCAGCACGCGGGCCGTCTTCGGCTGCAGGGCGACGAGCCCGCGCAGGGCGGCCGAGGTGCGGCTCTTGGCCCGCGCCTCGAAGGCGTTGCCGGTGAGGATCAGGGCGATGATGATGACCACCGCCTCGTAGTAGACGTCCGGGGCCACCCCCCGCGAGAGGAAGAAGCCGGGCGCCACCGTGGCGAGCACGGAGTAGAGGAACGCCGCGCCGGTGCCCACGGCGACCAGCGTGTTCATGTCCGCCGAGTGGTGGCGGAAGCCGGACCAGGCGCGGACGTAGAAGTGCCGGCCGGCCCAGGCCATCACCCCGAGCGTCAGGGCGAGCAGGCTCCAGGAGAGGACGGCGGGATCGATCCGGTAGAGCCACGGCATCGCGGCGCGCAGGGCGGGGGTCAGCGACTCCATGGCCCAGCGCATGAACGGATCGGCCACCGGCCCATGGTGCGACGCCCGAGGCCATCAGCGGCATCGAGACGATCATGGCGAGCGACGCCGATGGCGCCGCTCACCAGGGCCTTGCGCCGGAGGTTCCGGAATTCTTCCTCGTTGGCGCGGTCGCGCGCCTCCTGCTCCTCGAAGGCGGTCTGCTCCGGCCGCGGCAGCTCCGCCTCGTAGCCGGTGTCGCGGATCGCCTCGACGAGCGCCTCCGGACGGGTGACGGCCGGATCGTAGGTCACGGCCGCGTTCTTCATCATCAGGTTCACCGAGGCGTCGACCACGCCGGGCTGACGCTGGAGCGCCTTCTGGACGCTCGCCTGGCAGGCGGCGCAGGTCATGCCCTGAACGGGGATGTCGACCTTCGCGCCGGTCTTTTTCTCGGTCGTCGGAATCGCCATGAGATCTCCTTCACCCCTCCACGATGAGCTTGCCGTGCAGCATGCTCATGCCGCAGGTGATGTCGAACGCCCCCGCCTTCCCGGGCGTCAGCTCGACAGGCGTCTTCTGGAAGGCGGGGAGGAACTTGCGGATGCCGAACTCGGGGATCACGACCTCCTCCGAGCAGCTGGAATCCTCCTGGCGGTCGAAGATCAGGCGCACGGGCTGGCCCTGCTTCACCTTCACCTCGGCGGGCTCGTAGCCCCCATGGACCGTGATGGTGACCTCCTGCGCGCCCCCCGCGCCGGCGGTCGCGGTGACCGCCGTGCGCTTCGCCAGGAAGAAGTACCAGTTGACCCAGGCGATCGCCGCGATCCCCGCGAGGACGACCGCCCAATCCGACGCAGCCATCGAGGGAATCATGCGAGCCTCTCGGCCCTCTCCACCGGAGAGGCCGTGTAGCCGGCGTCGTCGAGCGCCTCGCGGATGTTCGCGAAGGAGGACTGCGCCGGGTCATAGAAGACATCGGCCGAGCCGACGTCGACCCGGTTGACGGTCACCCCGTCCAGTTTCTTCAGAGTCTTCTCGACGCGGGCCACGCAATGCCCGCAGCTCATGCCGTCGATCTTCAGGTTCAGATGTTCCATGGGTTCCACCTCCTCACTTCTGTCAACAGTATACCCCCCTCCCCTATTTCCGGGAACGATTTTTATCGGCCCGGGCCCTGCCTGGAAGAAAGACGGCTGCACAAACTCGATGGGCGGAGCTCCCCGCTGAGATTTCACGCCACCTTTTGAAAGGGGAGGCCTGCCCTTTGAGATTCGGCGCCTTTTTTTCACAGGGGAGCCCTCCCCTTCGAGATTCGGCGCCAACCTTTGGCAGGGGAGCCCTCCCCCGGGAGATTTTCCGTCCATCTTTCACGGGGGGGAGCTCCCCTGCGAGATTTTCGAGCCGCTTTTCGAAGAACGGCCGCAATCGGAGAATCCGCGAGGCGCGATCGCGATCTCAGCGGCGTAGAATGCTTCCTTCCGAGGAAGATGATGCCGAAACGACTGCTCCCCTTCGCGATAGCCGCTCTCCTGATCCCGGCCACGCTGCTGGCGCAGGACAGCCAGCCGTCCACGGATTCCAAGCCGGCCGAGGCCCAACCCGCCCGGCGCCGGAGAAGAAGCCGGACGCGTTCCAGTACTTCTTCGGCAAGAAGAGAGACGCGAAGAAGGCGCCGGAGGCTCCGGAAGGCCAAGAAGCCGGCGCCCGCCGCGCAAACTCCCGAGGCAAAGCCAGTCGTGCCGGCCCCTGAAGCCACCCCGGAGAAATCCGTCGCGCCGGTCGCTCCGGCTCCGGCCGTGCCGGCTCCAGCCGCTTCTTCCGAGGTCCGCCCGGAGCCCGCGATGGTGGCCCAGCCCCAGCTCGCGGCGCCCGCGCCGCCCAGGCCGCCCCGGAACCGCCGAAGGCCGAGGAGCCCAAGGGGGACGCCTTCCATTATTTCTTCGGCCAGGCGTCACAGCCGGCTCCCGAGGAGAAGAAGGAGGAAGCGGCGCGGCAAAAGCCGGTGAACGCCTTCGATTATTTCTTCGGGAAGGACGGCAAGGCGGACGAGGCCGAGGAACCGCAGAGCCCGCCGCCGGTGTAGAGCGGTTTTACCGCCCCGAAGGGGCGAAATTTGAATAGCCTGGGGCGTGAGCCCCAGGTTTGGAAGGCCATCGAGATCCCAAGCCCTGAAAGGGCGGCACACTTCAGGGCGCGGGAGGGGACAAGCCCCTCCCCTACGTTAAGACAGGACCAGGATCAGGGCCGTGCCAGCGGCCTACTTGAACAGCTTCAGGAACACCACGTAGAGCACGAAACCGCTGTCCGGGCCGGCCACCGGCGTGCCCACGTCGAGGTTGACCACCGTCTGCCAGGGGCCGATGAACGTCCCGGCGAGGCCCACGCCGCCCAGGAATTCATTCTTCAGCCCGCTCTCCGGGTCCGTCGCCAGCGCGGCGTCGGCGACCGCGTCGAGGCGGAACGCCTGGCCGATCTCGAAGCCGTAGGAGGCGTGGCCGGCGAAGACCCGGTCCGCCCGCACGCTGTTGCTCTGGTAGCCGTGGACGCGGGTGCCGCCGAAGAAGCCGAACTGATACTTGCTGAAGCGGTCGAGGTCCGACCCGCCGGCGTAGTCGACCTCCAGCCCGACCTTCTGGAACCTGGGCAGATACCAGTTCTTGCTCGCCGAGGCGTCCCAGCGCAGGAAGTCCCGCTTCGCCTCGCTGAAATCCGGATTCCCCGGCAGGCCCCAGAAATCCCACGGCGAGCGGCGGTTGTAGCTGCCGGACGCCGAGAGCCGGTAGCCGGAGCGGGCGAAATCCGTGTTCAGCGAGAAGGAGTGGGTGATGTTGGAGCTCGGCACCACGAAGCCGTTCGCCGTGTCGTCCGCCTTCCCGAAGTGGAAGTAGAGGGCCTCGTACTCGGCGCCGATCTTGACGAAGTTGCCGAGCGGATGGCCGAGCCGCAGGCTGAAGGTGGCCGGACGCTGCTCGACCGCCTCGTCCTTGATCTCCTTGCCGTTGCGGTAGATCGTGTCGGTGAGGGGGATGGCGATCGCGAAGGCGTTGGCCCCGGCGTCGAAACGGCTGCCGAACAGGCGCGGCTCGGCGATGTTGGCGGTCAGCAGGGCGCCGCCGAAGAAGACGTTGACCTGCTTGCCCGTCCCCCGGTAGTTGAAGGAGAAGTAGTTGATGCCGGCGAGCGGCAGCGGATAATCCAGGGCGTCGTCGTAGAACAGGCCGCCGGCCCCGAACAGCTTGCTGGCCTTGAACCCTTCCTTGACCACCCGCTCCCCCTGTGCGTCCTTGACCAGGTAGCGCAGCCCCTTGGGGGTGTCGCGCACCATCGTCGCGTCCGAGGCGTTGACCCGCTTGCGGGCTTCCTCGAATCCGGGGCCGTTGATCTGCACGTCGGTCAGGCGGGTCTCGCGCTCCACGATGGTGGCGGCGTTGATCACCGAGAGGATCTGCTGGGCGACCAGCCGCAGCGGCAGCATGTAGCTCTGCGCCGACCACGGGGCGGCCTGGCCGGAGGCGTCCACGGGTGAGTAGAAGAGCGTCTCCTCGTTGGAGAGCACCTCCCCTTCGAGCCCCACCTGCACGGCGCGGGTGCGCAACCTGGAATAGAGCTTCTTGTCGATCCAGACCGAGCCCTGGTAGAGCTTGCCGCTGGCGTCCGGACCGGCCGGGGTGAAGTCGACCACCCAGGCCTCGCGGCCGTCGATGGTGTCCGAGCCGCGCAGGCGGTAGCGGTACTCCTTGGTGAAGTGGATCTCGAGCGGCGGCGCCGCCGCCTTCTCGGGCTGGATCAGCGGGATCTCGGGGAGGGTCTTGCCGCGCCATTTGACGCCGTTGACGTAGAGCGTCTCCCAGGCCCAGTCGGTGCCGGTCTTGGGATCGAAGAAGAACGGCCCCTGGAGCGTCGCCTCGATCGCCTGCGTTTCCGCCGCCGGCTGGAAGCGCAGCGACGTCGTGTTGGTGGCGCTGTAGTGCTCCAGCCGCCGGTTCTGGGCGTCCTCGAACGCCTGCAAACGGCGGAGGATCTCCTGACCGGGATCTCGCGCTGGGAGGAGACGGTGACCTTCTCCTCGACCCCCTGGCGCTCGGCGGCCGTCGGGCGGTCGAGGCCGAGCACGGCCACCTGTCCGGGCAAGCCCACCCGCAGCACCAGCGCGCCGCCGGCCACCTCGCCGCTGGGCGGCGGCACCCGCTGGCCGCCGATCGGGAACCGTACCGGCCGGCGGAGCTCCGGCTCGTTGAAGCGGAGCGTCAGATCCTGGGCTCCCGCCGGTAGCGAGGGCGATCACCCGCAGCCCGAGGTCCTTGCCGCGCACGAAGGTCCAGGCCCCTTCAGCGCCGGAGGGGGAGGAGCCGGGATCCCAGGAGAGGTCGCCGGTGAATTCGCGGGCGAGCAGGACCAGCGGCGAGAGCATGGGGACGAGCCGCGCCGTCTCCAGAGCGGGGGCCTGGAACAGCGTCAGGTCGATGCCGAGCGTGGAGTCGCGGGCGGCGTCGGCCAGCATCTCGGCGGGATCGGCCGCGATGGGCCGGGCGTCGAGCACTACCGGCCGCCCGGGATCGAGATTCTGCACCGCGTCGACCGCCGCCTTGAGCGCCTCCGGCGAGGCCGGCTGGAGAGCCACCGCCTCCAGATAAGCCGCGACCTCCTCGGCGTAGAGCGCCTGGAGGATCTTGGGATCGGCGGCGAGCGCCTGGGTGGCCACCTTCGCCTGCTCCTGAGCCCCGGTGAGCGTCACGGCGGCCCGCTTCAAGAGGAAGGCGTATTCGGAGGGGGAGAAGCTCCCCGTCTCCGGCCGCCAGACGATCTGGAACCAGGTCCCGGCCGGGCCTTCGCCGCGATCGCGGCGGCGGCCCGCAACTCCGTCTGAGGCGCTCGGAGCTTTGGGCGAGCGGCGGCGGAGGCGTGAAGACGAGCGACAGCCAGGGCGTCGCGCCGCTGCCGCGGATCGTGGCCGGGAGGCCGGCGTCGGCCGTGGCATCCCCTGACAGCGGGATCTCCCAGGCGACGAAGAGGGGGCTTCCCGGCTCCAGGCCGCCCGGCTTCAGGGTGCTGGCGACGTCCGGCAGGATCGCCACCGGTTCGATACGAACGCCGGCGCAGGGCCGGCACGGAAGGTTGGCGGCTGCAAGGGGGACAGCAAGGTAGAAAAAGACGCTACCCAGGAGAAGTTGCTTGGCGGAATTCA
>CAVXIG010000029.1:0-46687 GCA_963761645.1 uncultured Acidobacteriota bacterium | reverse complement strand
AACGGATTCAGCGGCGGATCAACAGCTTTGTCGGTGGTAAGAGCGAGGAAGAACACGGCTAATGCACCGCTCGAAAGCGTGAGAACTGCCTGCCTAGTTTCCTTCGCGGATTCGGCAGCGCGATCATGAAGCTTCTGTGGATCGGGAGATGTTTTGGATTCTTGCATCGGATCACCTCTGAAAGGCGCATAACCTTGTAATCAACCCGCCGCTCCAGGTTTCCATATTGACATCCCGCTCCCGCCCTAGTCGAAGATGGAAGCATGGCTATTGAGTAATGATCTCTGACTTCCTTAGCTTTCCTTAAGAATAGGGGAGGCTCGCGCTGGCGTCAAGGGAAGGCTCCTGTCGTGTAAGCGTCCGCGTTTCCGGAGAGACGGCTGGCCGCTTACATGACAGTCGAAGTCCGATGATCGGCTCTTGGGCGACATTCAGGGCTGTCGGTAACAAATTCTCTGGGGTGGCCACGAGCTATACGCACGGACTCATGTCGGTAAGCACTACCGGGAGCCTGGAGGAGGACGCCATAAGGTTCTTCGTTAAACCCCCTCCGGTCTGGCTCAGGTGCTTACACGACAAGAGCCTGCCGTGTAAGCCGCCGCGGGGCAGAGAGTGTCCACGGGACTCTGAGTTCCCCGGCCGCCCTGGTTGAGCAGGCGTGCTATTGAGCAATCCGGGATTCGCCTGAAAGGGCGACATTTGATGAGCTTGGCGCTTGAGCGCCAGATCCCAATCCCTCACCCGCCCTGAAAGGGGCGGCCTTTGAACAGCCTGGGGTGGCAACCCCAGGTAGGGGCGAACCCGATCCGTCGAGCCCCGAAGGGCCGGCCGACCGCCTTTATGGAATCATCTGACACCTTCTTAGCTGGAATCACCTGACACCTTCTTAGCTGGACACCTTCTTAGCTGGCACCAGATGTCTGGAACCGCTCCTGTTCTGTTTGTAGCTCCCTTGTCTCCGGAAGACGATTTCCGGGTACTCTGTTCCGATGTCAACGCCCTCCGCGCCCCGGCCCGATGATGCGGACCTCGCAAGCCTCCTTGGAGCCGTCCGTCACCGGATCGCCCGATTGTTCCGCTCCTTCAAGGTTCCGCCTTCCGATGCCCCGGCCCTCCTCCAGGATGCACTCCTGGCACTTGTCGGCTCCGTGGAGTTCGGTCGTGGAGCCGGAAGCCTGGCTCAGTCTGCATCGTCCGCTACCGCTGCTACGCCTATCTGCGGCGGGAACGGTACGAGAAGCGGGAATTGCCCGTTGATCCGGAGATCCTCAAGGCGCTTTTGCCGGATGGCGCCGACAGACATACCCCGCCTCGATCAGGAAGCTCGACGTCGCCAAGCTTGCCCAAACCTCACCGGAGCGCCAGCGGCAACTCCTTCGCCTGAGGTACGTTCTCGGCATGTCGTACAAGGAGGCCGCCCGCTCCGTGGGGTGCCGGCCAGATTCCGTTCAACGCAGGCTCTTGGGATCGATCCGGCACCTGAAGAGGACAGGAAAGCTCCGGCCGGAGGTTCACCGAGCGGACGTATCGAACTCCGGGTCCCATCCCGTTATGTCTTGACGTCACTCCAACCCTTCCCGAAGTCACTCTAGAAGTGGGAGGGCCGTATTGATCCATGGGGGCTGACCTACAGGCTTCCTTGGAGTGACTATGCAAACCCTACGGAGCCTCGTTCTTCTCCTCGCTCTTGCGCTCGTTCCGGTACCGGGGCAGGAAACCTGCAGATCGGCGGCCGGACATTCTGCGAACCACCCTGCGCCATCGATCTGGCGGGAGCTGTCGGCTCCGTTCCTCTCCTGGTGGCAGTCGTCCAGACAACTTCCGGAGTCCTCGGCGCTTGAAAAAAGCGAGCGCGCCGTGGACCCCAACGGCGGCACTGAAGCCACGGCCGCCGACCCGGGCGACGGCAAGGGCACCATGGATCCCAACGGCTGATTTCCCTCCAGGAAGAACATCCCCTGGCGCCGGCGGCATAAGCCGGCGTTTTTTCTTGTCCCCTTTTTCGGTCATGCGGTAACTGTATATAGGAGAAGCGGTACGCCACGTATCCGCCACAGGGAGGAGAGAGATGAGGGATCAAGCGCCGAGCACCTCACGGCGGGCGGCTCGATCGGTTCTTTGCGGGCGGACTTGGCCGGGAGGAGGTCACCTTGGTGGTGCGCCATCTCCTGACGCAATGCAAGCCGTGCCAAGAGTTTGCAGCGACCGTCGCTGCCCGCTACGGCTTCTATTTCGGGGAAACAGCAGTGCCCATTTCCGACAATGTCGAGCGAAGGAGCGAGTCGTCCGGCGACATCTTCCTGAAGGCTCCTGGAAAGCCGGGGCAAAGAGGCCCTTGAGATGGCCCGCGAAAGACTCCAGGGTATCGGCCTCCTCTCTGACTCTCGAGAAGCACGAGAGCGGAGATCGCTTCGCCATCATCCGGACGGATCCTCGATTCCACCATTGGGGCCTGTTCGACCGCATGCTCGTCAAGATACCTCGAATACTCCCGGAACAGCCCCGAGGCCGGTATTCAGACCGTCCTTGCAGCGCTGAGGTTCTCGACCACCTACCGCCCGGACGGTTCTCCGACGAGCTACCTGGCGGACTTCCGAGCCTCCGCTTTCGGCGCGCTCGGGAATGCCAAGCGCTTGGCCGGCTCCTTCGACGAAGCCCGCATGGCCTTTGCCGACGCCTGGGAGACGATTGAGGACGGCACGGGCGATCCCATCGAGGAGGCGAACCTTCTCAGCCTCGAAGCCTCTCTTTTCTACGATCTCGGCCAATTCGACCGCTCGACCGGACTCCTCGACCGGGCGGCTGCGATCTATCAGTCGGTGGGCGATGACAACCGACGGGCCCGCACCCGTATCCAGCAGGCGCTCGCAATAGGGTACCTTGAGCCATTTCGCGGCATCGATCTCCTGCGCGAGGCTCTCCATATTCTTGACGCGGCCGAGGAGCCCCGCCTCGAGGTCTGCGCCCGTCATAACTTGGCCTGGTTCCTGAACGACGCAGGAGAACCCCAGGAGGCCCTCAGCCTCCTCGAGGTCTCCCGTCCCCTCTATCGCTCCTTTGCCGATTCCTGGACCCAACTCCGGCTGCACTGGCTGGAGGGGAGGATCGCGCGCACGCTCGGCGACCTCCCGAACGCCGAAGCGGTCTTCCAGAAGATCTCCCGCGCATTCGAGACGCGGGGCATGCACTTCGAGCAGACGATGGTCGCAATCGACCTGGTCGAGGTGTACAGCCTCCAAGGAAAGCTCGACGCAGCCATCACCGTCAGTGACGACTTCCTTCCAGTTCTCACCAACTGGGGCATGCACGTCGAGGGGCTAGCCATGTGGATGCTTTTCCGGGAATCGCTAGTCAGGAACGCAGCCCAACGGACGGCTGTCGAAGAAAGCGCATTCCGGGGCATGGCCCTCTACTTCCATCGCTCATGGAACCGGCCGATGCGGTTCGAGGACAAAAAACGGTCGTAGGGTAGAAGAAAGGGGACCGCTGAAGTTTCGGCCGGCCCTTCGGGGCTCGGAGAATTGCCGGCCTGCCACCGGCCGCCTGGGAGCCCCTACCCCGGGCGCCGCTTGGAGTAGAGCGCCTCGTGGGCGGCTCCTCCCGGCCGGACCTGGTGGAGCTCGCCGGTGTCGCGCAGGCGTCGGAGGACGACCGAGACCATGCGCGCGTCCACCGGCTTCTTCAGACTGTCGCGGTAGCGGCGGTTGGTCTCCTCGGCCACCCGGCTGGCTCCGAAGGTCTCGTCCTCCCCGAGACGGTGGACCGCGCGCGCGACCAGCTTGCTGGCCATGATCCGCTTGCCGACGAACTCGCGGAGATCTTCCGGCGTCTCCTCCCTCGCCGATCCGGGATCCATGGGCACGCCGGCCAGATCCGCCGCCGGCAGGGCGGCCGTCTTGAACGACTCGAAGTGCTGCCGCACCTTCTCCAACTCGCAGGCGTGCGCGGCGCTCTGCTCGCGATGATGGTTCTCCTGCTGCTTGTGGAACGCCACCTGCTGCTCGTGATGCGCGATCCTCGCCTCCAGCCTGCGCCAGGACCTCCGCCACGGAAAAGGCCGTGCTCATCCTTCGCTCCTCCTTGAAATCCAGCGCTCGAGCCTCCTGCTATGCCCGCAATGTCGCGGCATCTCGCGCCACGGGAGCCAGCAATGCGGCAATCGACAGCTATCCCGGGGAGAATACCACGCAGCCCGCGCAAGAGCAGGCAAATGTTGACGCAACATTGGGAATTCTTGCGGCAAGATCCCGTGCCGCGGCTGATTGCTAGCACGATGTGGCGCACAGCGCGCATCTAGAGACCTCCGGGCAGAGGAACAGCCGCAAGATGGACTCACAAAGACGCAACACGGACCGACCACGGCGCGACGGAAATCTTATTCGGCGCAAACTCGAAGCATGTCTCGACGATCTTCTCCAGATATTGACGCGATATCACGACACATCGCGCCATGTACAAATACGACGCGACAGTGCGGAGCGATCTCGCAACTCATCGATGCCACTTTGCGGCGATTGAAACAGATGCCGAGACGATGTCACGTTGCATCGCGGCAACGTAGCGCGCCGTCGCGCCGGATTCGGCGACACTGCCGCATTGCGGTGCGACATCGCGGCGAATGAGGGCGAGGACAAGGCGACGCACCGGGAGGACGGGCGCCGTAAGGTTACGTTGCGGCAATGTACCGGGACAACGCGACAATGGGAGCTTACAACGCGGCAATGGGAGGAGACATTGGCGCAGGCGAGCCGGTGTCGCGCCGATCCCGCCCGGCTTGCGGCTCCCCGCGTCCGGATCGCGGCGGTTCCG
The DNA here is from genome assembly GCA_963761645.1 of uncultured Acidobacteriota bacterium. Classification (GTDB taxonomy): domain Bacteria; phylum Acidobacteriota; class Thermoanaerobaculia; order Multivoradales; family UBA5704; genus DATARR01. The sequence continues at coordinate 41,878 of CAVXIG010000029.1, read as the reverse complement.
CTCGACGACGCGACTCGGCGAGCCACCGCCGGGGCGACTCGCGCATGCTAGGATTCGCACGACATTTCAGGACTTTGAAAGGGAGGGCCATGGCGAACGAGCTCCTCTTCGGCCTCTTCATCTTCGTGCTGGCGGGTTTCCTCGGCCACTACGTCATCGAGAAGGTGCCGCCCCTGCTGCACACCCCGCTGATGGCGGGCACCAACGCCATCTCCGGCATCTCGCTGGTGGGCTCGCTGGTGGCCGCCGGCTCCGGCTGGGGGTGGACCGCCACCCTGCTCGGCTTCATCGCCGTCACCTGCGCCACCATCAACACCGTGGGCGGCTTCCTGATCACCGACCGCATGCTGAAGATGTTCAAGCGGCGGGGAGGCAAGGGATGAACGGCCACATCGTCTCCCCGTACCTGACGTTCGCCTATCTCATCGCCTCGGTCTGCTTCATCCTGGCGCTGCAGGGGCTGTCCTCCCCCAGACACGCCCGGCGGGGCAACGCCATCGGGGCCTTCGGCATGCTGGTCGCCGTGGTCGGCACGCTGATCCTGGCCGGCATCATCGACTACAAGTGGATCGCCGCCGGCCTGATCATCGGCTCGCTGATCGGCGCCGCGATGTCGATCTGGATCCCGATGACCAAGATGCCGGAGCGGATCGCGCTCTCGCACTGCTTCGGCGGCCTCGCCGCGGCGCTCGTCGGCGTGGTCGAGTACCACCACCGGGGCGCGGCGATCGACCGCTTCACCATGGGCGCGCTCGGGCTCGAGGTCTTCCTCGGCTCCCTCACCTTCACCGGCAGCCTGATGGCGTTCGGCAAGCTGCAGGGCTTGATCACCGGCGCGCCGGTGACCTGGAAGGGGCAGAACGCCTCGAACATCACGATGTTCTGCGCCGCCCTGGTGCTGCTGGTGCTGCTGGTGATCGATCCCAGCCGCAGCGTCCTCTTCTATGCGATGGGGGCGCTCGGCCTGCTGCTGGGCGTGCTGGCGGTGCTGCCGATCGGCGGCGCCGACATGCCGGTGGTGATCTCGCTGCTCAACTCCTACGCCGGCCTGGCCGCGGCCGCCACCGGCTTCGCCCTCGGCAACAACGTGCTGATCATCGCCGGCGCCCTCGACGGCACCTCGGGCTTCCTGCTCTCGATGATGATGAGCAAGGCGATGAACCGCTCGTTCGCCAACGTGCTGTTCGGCGCCTTCGGGCAGGTGGCCCGGCCGCCGCCGACGGCGCCGGCGGGCCGGCCGCGAACTTACAACCTGGCGACGGTGGAGGACGCGGTCGGCGTGCTCACGGCCTCGCAGACGGTGATCGTGGTCCCCGGCTACGGCATGGCGGTGTCGCAGGCGCAGCACGCGGTCCGCGAGCTCGCCCAGGCGCTGGAGGCGAACGGCGCGACGGTGAAGTACGCCATCCATCCCGTGGCCGGCCGCATGCCGGGGCACATGAACGTGCTGCTCGCCGAGGCCAACGTCCCCTACGACCAGCTCTTCGACCTCGACGACATCAACGACGAGTTCGCCCGCACCGACGTCGCCCTGGTCGTCGGCGCCAACGACGTGGTCAACCCGGCGGCGAAGAACAACCCGGGGAGCCCGATCTACGGCATGCCGGTGTTCAACGTCGAGGAGTCGCGCGCCGTGATCGTGCTCAAGCGCAGCATGAACACCGGCTTCGCGGGGATCGAGAACGACCTGTTCGTGCAGCCGAACACGATGATGGTGCTCGGCGACGCCAAGAAGACGCTGCGCGAGTTCATCGCCGGGGTCAAGGAGGAGGCGGCGGCGTAGGGGGCGGGCCAAATGCCTCGCCACCTCTTCGGCTAAAGTGGCCGCCGATGAGCGCCTCCCCGCAACCCGCGCACCCTACCTCCTGGTGGGAGTCCCAGCGCTTCGCCCGGGTAGCGTTCGCGCTGACCGTCCTCGGCCTGCTCGCCGGGGGCGTTGCCTGGCTGGCGGGGCTCCACCGGGTTGCCGACCATCTCTGGCAGGCGACGATCATCCTGGTCCTGCTGCCGCTGGCGCTCGACATCGTCGCCAGCCTGCGCCGGCGCGAGCTGGGGGTCGACGCCATCGCGCTGCTGGCGATGGCCGGCGCCCTCGCCTTCGGCCAGTATCTGGCCGGCGCCGTGGTGGCGCTGATGCTCTCCGGCGGCGAGATGCTGGAGATCTACGCCGGCGCCCGCGCCCGCAAGGAGCTGTCGAGCCTGGTGGAGCGCGCGCCGCGGGTGGTCCACCGCTATGAGGAGGACCGGCTCGCCGATCCCCCGATCGAGGAGGTGCGGCCGGGCGACCGCTTGCTGGTCAAGCCGGGGGAGATCGTGCCGGTGGACGGCGTGCTCCTCGGTCCGGACGCGGTGCTGGACGAATCCGCCCTCACCGGCGAGTCGACGCCGGTGGACCGGCGACCCGGCGACCGGGTGCCCAGCGGCAGCCTCAACGACGGCGGCCCGTTCGATCTGCGGGCGGTGGCCACGGCCGAGCGGAGCACCTACGCGGCCATCGTGCGGCTGGTGCAGGAGGCGGAGGCCTCGCGCCCCCCTTTCGTGCGGATGGCCGACCGCTACTCGCTGGTCTTCCTCCCGCTGACGCTGATCATCGCCGGGCTCGCCTGGAAGCTCTCGGGCCATCCGGTCCGCGCCCTCGCCGTGCTGGTGGTGGCGACCCCCTGCCCGCTGATCCTGGCGGCGCCGGTGGCCTTCATCGCCGGCATCTCCCGGGCGGCCCACCGGGGGATCATCATCAAGGGGGGCGCGGCGATCGAGGGGCTCGCCCGCGCCCGCACCCTGCTGCTCGACAAGACGGGCACCCTGACCACCGGCATCCCCACGATCGCCCGCGTCGAGACCTTCGACAATCTGCCCGACAGCCTGCCGCCGGAGGAGCTGGTGCGCCTGGCGGCCTCCCTCGACCAGGTCTCCCCCCATGTGCTCGCCGCCGCCATCGTGGCCGCCGCCCGCGACCGCGGCCTGCCGCTCACCTTTCCCACCGACGTCGCGGAACAGCTCGGCTCCGGGATCGAGGGGTCGGTGGACGGCCGCCAGGTGGCGCTCGGCAAGGCGAGCTGGGTCAAGGAGCGGACGGGCGGCGGCGGGCCGCTGGCCTCGCGCCTGGAGGAGCTGCGCCGCGCCGTTTCCACCGAGGGGCAGGTCAACGTCTTCGTGGCGGTGGACGGCCACCCCGCCGGAGCGATCATCCTGGCCGATCCGATCCGTGAGGACTCGGCCGCCACTCTCGGCAGGCTCCGCGGGCTGGGCATCGAGCGGGTGGTGATGGTGACCGGCGATCACCACACGGTGGCCGAGCGGGTGGGGCGCGAGCTGGGCGTGGACGCGGTGCTGGCGGAGTGCTCGCCGGCGGCCAAGGTGGAGGCGGTGAGGGCCGAGAGCGCCAAAGGTCCCACGGTGATGGTAGGGGATGGCGTCAACGACGCGCCGGCGCTGGCCGCGGCCACGGTCGGGGTCGCGATGGGAGCGCGGGGCGCCACCGCCTCCTCGGAAGCCGCCGACGCCGTGCTGATGCTCGACCGCCTCGATCGCCTGGTGGACGCCCTGGCGATCTCCCGCCGCTCGCGGGCCATCGCGCTGCAGAGCGTCGTCGCCGGCATGGGCCTGTCGCTCGCCGCCATGATCGTGGCCGCCTTCGGCTATCTCCCGCCCCTGGGCGGCGCCCTGTTCCAGGAGGCGATCGACGTCGCCGTGATCCTCAACGCCCTGCGCGCCCTCGGGCCGGGGAGGTCCTGATGAAGATCCGTCCCGCCACGCCCGCGGACTCCCCCGCCGTCGCCGATCTGGCGACCCAGCTCGGCTATCCCACCTCTCCCGAGGAGGCCAAGGCCCGGCTGCGCGACCTCGAGGAGCGGCCGGAGAACGCCGTCCTGGCCGCCGAGGCGGACGGCGCGGTGATCGGCTGGATCCAGGTGGTCGGCGCCCACCGGGTCGACAGCGAGCCGTACGCGGAGATCGCGGCGCTGGTGGTGGACGCGGCGCACCGCGGCGGCGGCATCGGCGCGGAGCTGGTCGCGGCCGCGGACGACTGGGCCGTCCGGCACGGATTCCGCACGCTCCGGGTGCGGAGCAACGTCGTCCGCGAACGGACCCACGCCTTCTACGAGCGGCTCGGATTCGCGCGGACGAAATCCCAGATGGTCTTCGCCCGATCCATCGCGCGACCAGTCGATCCCTGAACGGGCCGTTGAACGAGAAGCCTTTCTTCCTCGATCGCCTCTTCGCCCCCAGCTTCACCGCGGGCCGGAGCGTCCTCTGGCCGCGCTGGATCTTCCTCCGCTGCCTCGGACTGATCTTCTTCTCGGCCTTCTACTCGCTCGCCTTCCAGATTTGGGGGTTGATCGGACCGCGCGGCATCCTGCCGGCGGGGTCCTGGCTGGAGGAAGTCGCGCGGGTGATCCCCGGCCTCTCCCGCTTCTGGCGGGTGCCGACGCTGCTCTGGCTCGGCTCGGGCGACGCGGCGCTGACGGCCCTGGTCTGGGGCGGGCTGATCGCCTCGGCTCTGCTCGTCTTCAACCTCTGGCCGCGCCTGACGATCGCGGTCTGCCTGGTCTGCTTCCTCTCCTTCATCAGCGCGGCGCAGGACTTCTCCTCCTATCAATCGGACGGCATGCTGCTGGAGGCGGGGTTCCTGTCGCTGTTCTTCGCGCCGCGCGGACCGCGGCCGGGGCTGGGAGCGGGACATCCGCCGTCGCCGGCGAGCCTCTTCCTGCTGCGCTGGGAGTGGTTCCGGATCTATTTCGAATCGGGGATCGTGAAGCTGCTGAGCGGCGACATCCAGTGGCGGAACCTCACCGCCATGGACCACTACTACGAGAACGGTCCGCTCCCCTCCTGGCCCGGCTGGTACGTGCAGCAATATCTCCCTCACGGCTACCACGCCGCGACGGCAGCGGCGACGCTGCTGCTGGAGCTGGCCGTGGTCTGGCTGGCATGGCTGCCGCGCCGGTTCCGGCTGGCCTGCTTCCTGATCGTGACCCCGTTCCAGATCGGGATCATCGCGCACCGCCAACTACGCGTTCCTGAATTATCTCGTCCTGGTGCTCGGCTTCCTGCTGCTCGACGACCGGGTGCTCGCCCGGGTGGGATTCCGGATGCCGGCGGCGACCTGGAACAGCGCGCGTCCCAGGCGCCGCGCTGGCGAATCTTGAAGACGACCGGCGCGGCGGCCATGCTGGCCTGGATCTTCTACGCGACGCTGGTGCCCTTTTTCCTCTCGCGCGGCCCCGCCTTCCTCGCCGCTCCGGCCCGCTGGCTCGATCCGTTCCGCATCGCCAATCAATATGGCCTCTTCGCGGTGATGACCCGGGCCCGCTACGAGATCGAATTCCAGGGGAGCCGCGACGGCACGGCCTGGACCGCCTACCCCTTCCGCTACAAGCCCCAGGACCCCGCCGAGCGCCCGGGGATCTACGCTCCCTATCAGCCGCGCTTCGAATGGAATCTCTGGTTCGCCTCGCTCGGCTCCTGGCAGGAGTACCCCTGGGTGCTGAACACGGAGGTCCGGCTCCACGAAGGGAGCCCGGACGTGCTGGCCCTCTTCCGCCGGGATCCTTTCAAGGGCTCGCCCCCCGCGCAGGTGCGGGCGGTGCTCTGGCAGTACGAGTTCACCACGCCCGCCGAGAAGAGAAGAACGGGCAACTGGTGGAAGCGGCGGTTGCTCGGGGTGTATGCGCCGGGCGTGCCGTGAGGAGCAACACGGACGAACAAGGACCAACACGAACGAACACGGACAGGGAGACTCCTCTCCTTGTTTGTCCGTGTTGGTCCCTCGCCGGGCCGCGGCCGCTGACGAAGGCGGCGACGGCGGTGACACCCATGACACCGCCACGCCCGGCCATCGCACGGATCACCGTATCGGATTTACAACGGGGATTGGCCGCCACCCCAGGTAGGCTGGCCCAACCGACCCAAACCCCGAAGGGATGGCCGATCGGGTTGGAATCGGCCACCCTTACAGGGTTTGGAGATTCGGGGTGCCTCCTACCTGGGGTTGAAACCCCAGGCTGGATAAATTTCGCCCTAACGGGCGAGGGAGGGGACAAGCCCCTCCCTACGTACGGAACCGAGTTTTGTTAGGTCGAGCTACCGCATGCGCTCGAAGCGGAGCCCCGGATCGGAACGGAGCTTCTCGAGGAAGGCGCCGATCTCGCGGGTCAATTGGGCGGTGGCCCGCTCCCGCTCGGCCGCCTTCTGGAAGAAGAGCAGCGCGGCCAGGGCCTCGCGCGGGACGTCCTGGGCCTGGAAGATCTGCGCGACCTCGAGCGACAGCGCCTTGACCTCGGCGAGCGCGCCGGCCTGGGCGTGGAGCGCGGCCAGATCGAGGGTGATCAGCGCCGCGTCGTAGGCGAGACCGCGCACGGCGAACTCCTGCCGCATCTCCTCGAAGAGCTCGCGGGCATCCTCCACGCGTCCGACGCCGGCGGCGATCCGCCCTTCGACCCAGCGCAGACGGAGCAGATCGAGCGGATTGCCGAGCTCCCGGCAGAGCCCCTCGACCTCGGGAAGCATGAGCAGGGCCTCGCCGTACTGCTCGACGGTGGCCAGATTGCACAGGAGGTTGTGGCGCAGGCAGAGGAACAGACGGGGATCGCGCTGCGCGTCCACCAGGCGCTCGGCCTCGTGGAGCGAGTGGATCGCCCGCTCGGGCTCCCCCATCTCGGCCTGCCCGATCGCCTTCTTGATCAGCGCCCGGCCCGCCAGATGGCAGTCCTTGAGCTCCGCCCGGCAGGCGCCCATGTGGATCTCGAACATCCTGTCGAGCATCGTGAACGCTTCCGGGAAGCGCCGCTGGGCGATCCGCAGAGAGGCCTTGTAGTCCAGGATCAGCGGCTCGTAGCCGCGCAGGTCGCCGACGCCGGCCACCCCCGCATCCCACCAGGATTCGGCGATCGCGAACGACTCGTCCGCATTGCGCAGGTCGCCCATCACGCGCCGGGCATTGCCGTCGTGGGCCCAGGCGTACCCCCGGAGCTGGTAGAGCTGCCGGCAATCGACCGGGGCGGCTTCCTTGAGCAGATCGGCGATCACCACGGCCAGCTCCGCCGACTCGACGGCACGGTCCGGATCGATCGCGGTCAGCCGCGCGCTCTCCTTGCACAGCAGCTCGCACAGCCCCCAGTCCACGAAGCGCCGGTAGGCACGGACCAGATGGAGCCGATCCTCGAAGCGATAGGGCCTCAATTCGGCCAACAGCTCCGGCGCTTCCACCCAGGAGGGGTCCGCCGGGGGCTTTTCGAGAGTCGCCATAAAGTTTGTTCCTTCTACAGCCTGCTCATTGCCACGAGTTCCAATTCTACTCTCTTCTCTCTACTGCTTCGGCGCACCGGCCGGATCCAACTGGGGGCCGGTATCTCCACTTCCATCCGCGGTCGCCGAGTTGCCTGTAGGCGGCGGCGGCGGCGTGCCCGCGGGGTCGAGCCCCGGACCCGTTTTCAGCCAAGTGGTAAGCAAACTCCATACCGAGCTGAAGGATCCCACCGCGGAGATCGGCCTGCTCACGCTCGCCCGTGAATTCCGCGTATCGAGCCGGACCGGAGCCGTTCGGGCCTGCAGAAGGCCTGGAGCCAGAAGTATCGTCAGGAGAGCGATCATCGAGGTCTGTCGAGCGAAGGTGCGCATGGCTGCTTCTCCTTTGTTGTGTTGCGGCCGCCCCTCTCGTTAACCCCTCACCCGCCAGCCGCCTCGCAGCGGAAACCAGTAACAGCAAGATACGAGCCAACTCTCCGAAACTCTTTCCAGGACTGGTTTTTGGCAGATTAGTGACGAAAATTGGCACCCTCCACCGCAGTCGTTGAAGGCGCCCTCGAAATCCAGGAACTCTGCTCCAGGCGGGCTCTTGCCAGGGGAGGGACCGCCCGGGAGGCTGTGGCGCGGGCCGGCGCGCGGCGGTCCGGATTGCAAAGCCCGTCCTTCCAGGGGAAGAGATGCAGAAGTTTCCTACATGCGACTGTCCAGGCTGGCCGTCCTCCATAGAGCGCCCGTGCCTGCGGCCTCACCCTCGGTCCTTCTCCTGAAGGAGAGGGAGGGCTGACGGGTAACCCGACCCCAACGTCCCCTCTCCTTCAGGAGAAGAGGATAGGATTGAGGTCGCAGGCCAGATCGGACTGATTTTGAGTCTTGCACCGCGCCGGAGGTTGCAGTAGAGTCCCGGGCTTGTGACGACTTTCACAATGTCCCTTGAAGCACGGACGGCGGTCGGATATTGTCGCCGACTGGGATTCTAGGGAGGGTGGCTCCCCATGCAGATCTTCCATCGCAGCAGTAACACGATCGCCAGGGTCAGTATCGTCGGCGGGGTCGTCCTCCTGGGCGCGCTCGGCTGGGTGCTCTACACCCTGATGGGCACGTCCGGATACGTGACCGGCCAGTATGTGGTGAAGCATCAGCCGGTGCCGTTCAGCCATGAGCACCACGTGCGTGGCCTGGGCATCGACTGCCGCTATTGCCACACCTCGGTGGAGCGCTCCGCGTTCGCCGGTCTCCCCCCGACGGAGACCTGCATGAACTGCCACCGGCAGATCTGGACCAACGCCGAGCTGCTGGAGCCGATCCGCGCCAGCTACCGCGACAACGTGCCGGTGCAGTGGACGCGGGTCAACAACGTGCCCGACTTCGTCTACTTCAATCACTCGGTCCACGTCGCCAAGGGGATCGGCTGCCAGTCCTGCCACGGCAACGTGGACCGGATGCCGCTGATGTTCCAGAACGCCTCCCTGCAGATGCAGTGGTGCCTCGACTGCCACCGCAACCCCACGAAGAACGTGCGGCCGCGGGAGGAGGTGTTCAACATGAACTGGAACCCGGGCGATCGCGCGAGCTTCCTGAAGTACATGCCCTCGCCGCGCGAGGCGGCGAACCCTCACTGGGAGCCCTCGGCGGCGGACGTGAGCCCGGCTGCAGGCGAAGCTGGCGAAGGACTATGAACTCAAATCCTTGACGAGCTGCTCGACGTGCCACCGCTAGGCACGCGGGCTCGAGCAGGAGATCCGCGGCCAAAGCCGACGGACAACAACGAGAGCGAGCGAACCTGATGGACAGCGTCAACGCCAAAGGCAAGTGCGGAGCCCAGGGGGCCCCCCAGCCGGGACCGGCCCGGCTCGACGTGGAAGAGGTGCGGGAGCGGCTGCGGACCAAGCAGGGGCCGGAGTACTGGCGCAGTCTCGAGGAGCTCGCCAGCACCCCCGAGTTCGAGGACCTCCTCCACCGCGAGTTCCCGCGCTTCGCGTCGGAGTGGCCGGCCGGCGTGTCGCGCCGCGGCTTCCTGCAGCTCGCGAGCGCCTCGCTGGCCCTGGCCGGCCTGACCGGCTGCACCAAGCAGCCGCTCGAGAAGATCATCCCCTACGTGCGGCAGCCGGAGCAGCTCATCCCCGGCAAGCCGCTCTACTTCGCGACCGCCATCACCCATGCCGGCTACGCGATGGGCGTGCTCGCCGAGAGCCACCAGGGGCGGCCGACCAAGATCGAGGGGAACCCGGACCATCCGGCGAGCCTCGGCGCCGCCGACTCCTTCGCGCAGGCCTCGGTGCTGACGCTCTACGACCCGGAGCGCTCGCAGTCGATCCTCCACAACGGCCGCACCGGCACCTGGAGCGGATTCATCTCGCAGATGGGGGAGACCGCGCGCTCGCTGGCCGGCGGCCAGGGGCTGCGCATCCTCACCGGCACGGTGACCTCGCCGACGCTGGCGGCCCAGATCGCCGACATCCTGCGCGCCAACCCGCAGGCCCGCTGGCACCGCTGGGAGCCCGCCGGCCCGCACCAGGCGCGCGCCGCCGCGGTGCGCGCGTTCGGCCGGCCGGTCGACACCCGCTACGACTTCACCAAGGCCCAGGTGGTGCTGTCGCTCGGCGCCGACGTCCTCTGCGAGGGGTCGGCCGGCGTGCGCTACGCCCGCGACTTCGCCGAGGGGCGGCGGGTGCGCGCCCACCACGGCACGATGACCCGCGTCTACACGGTGGAGAGCTCGCCGGTCGGCCTCTCGGCGCTCGCCGACCACCGGCTGCAGCTGCCGCCGGCGCAGGTCGAGGGGTTCGTCCTCGCCCTCGCCCAGGCGCTCGGCGCGCTGCTCGCCGGTGCCGGAGCACTCCGCCGCTGGCCGACGCCAAGGCGCAGAAGTGGGTCGCCGAGGTCGCCAAGGATCTGCAGGCCAACCGCGGCGCCTCGCTGGTGGTCGGCGACGAGTACCTCTCGCCGGCGGCGCAGGTGCTCGTCCACGGCATCAACCAGGCGCTCGGCAACGCCGGCACCACCGTCTTCCACCAGGAGCCGGTCGAGGCCGATCCGGTCGATCACGTGCAGTCGATCGCCGAGCTGGTGCGCGACATGAACGCCGGCCAGGTCACGGCGCTGCTGATCCTCGACGGCGTCAACCCGGTCTACACCGCGCCGGCCGACCTGCCGTTCCAGGCGGCGATGGGGAAGGTCCGGCTGCGCGTGCACCACGGCCTGTTCCAGGACGAGACCTCGCAGCTCTGCCAATGGCACATCCCGGCCGCCCACGAGCTCGAGAGCTGGGGGGACGCCCGCGCCTTCGACGGCACGGTGACCATCCAGCAGCCGCTGATCGAGCCGCTCTACGGCGGCAAGACGGCCGGCGAGCTGCTCGCCGCCACGCTCGGCAACCAGGCGGACGCCACCGGCTACGACCTGATCCGCCAGTACTGGACCTCCCGCCTGCCGGGCCTGACCGCCGGCCTCGCCGCGGCCGCCCAGGACACCGCCGGCGGCGGCAGCAACACCACGCTGCTCGGCTTCGCCGGCGCCTTCCCCGGCGCCCCCGGCATCGGCGGCAAGCCGCCGGTGACGACGGGCAATCCGGCCGGCGGCCTGCGCGGCAGGCGCGGCACTGCGGCAGCGCTCCGCGGGCACAGCGCCGAGCGCCCCGGCCAACAACTTCGGCGCTGGTTCGGGCAACAACGGCAATGGCGCGGCGGCACAGCCGGCCGGCGGTGGCACCGGCGCGGCGGCTGGCGGCAACGGCGTCACGGCCGCCAACGGCACCGCTGCTGGCGCTGCCGGCGCTGGCGCCAATTCGGCCTTCGAGAAGGCCTGGCGCGAGGCCCTGCACGCCGGCCTGATCCCGGCGACCGCGGCGCCCCGCGCCACGGCGGCGTTCAACGGCGGCGCGGCGCAGCAGGCGGCGGGCGAGATCCAGGCCGCGCTCGGCCGCGCCAAGCCCGGCGAGATCACGCTCCAACTGCGCCCCGATCCGACGATCTGGGACGGCCGCTACGCCGCCAACGTCTGGCTCCAGGAGCTGCCGAAGCCGGTCAGCAAGCTGGTCTGGGACAACGCCCTGGTGATCGGCCCGAAGACCGCCGAGCGGCTGAAGCTCACCTGGCACGACACGGTGGAGGTCGCGGTGGGCGGCCGCAAGCTCGCCAAGGCCGCCATCTGGGTGCTGCCCGGCGTGGCGGAGGACACCGCCATGCTGACCCTCGGCTACGGCCGGGAGCTCGCCGGCAAGGCCAGCGGGCAGGGCTTCAACGCCTATCCGCTGCGCACCACGGCCGCGCTCTGGAGCGCTCCCGGGGTCACCCTCCGCGCCCTCGGCGGGCAATACATCGTCGCCTGCACCCAGAACCATCACGCCATGCGCGGCACCATCGAGCACGAGGACGACGTGGCGGCCGAGCAGGCGAAGGCGCGCCACGTCATCCGCGGCGGCACCCTGGCGGAGTTCCAGCAGAACCCGGACTTCATCAAGGAAGAGCGCGAGGCGCCGGCGGGCGACGAGACCCTCTACCCGAACTACAAGTACGACGGGCACGCCTGGGGGATGTCGATCGACCTCAACGTCTGCACCGGCTGCAGCTCCTGCATCGTCGCCTGCCAGGCGGAGAACAACATCCCGTCGGTCGGCAAGGACCAGGTGCTGGCCCGCCGCGAGATGCACTGGCTGCGCGTCGACCGCTATTTCGAGGGGGACCTCGACGCGCCGACCTTCAGCTTCCAGCCGCTCCCCTGCATGCACTGCGAGAACGCGCCGTGCGAGGTGGTCTGCCCGGTGGCGGCGACGGTGCACAGCGACGAGGGGCTCAACGACATGGTCTACAACCGTTGCGTGGGCACCCGCTACTGCTCGAACAACTGCCCCTACAAGGTGCGCCGCTTCAACTTCCTGCGCTACAGCGACAAGGACACGCCGGTGCTCGAGCTGCTCAACAACCCGGACGTGACGGTGCGCATGCGCGGCGTCATGGAGAAGTGCACCTACTGCGTGCAGCGCATCGAGCAGGCGAAGATCCAGTCGAAGGTCGACCGCCAGCCGATCCCCGTCAACTGGCTCCAGACCGCCTGCCAGCAGACCTGCCCGACCGGGGCGATCGTCTTCGGCGATCAGAACAACCCCGAGTGGGAGGTCTCCAAGTGGAAGGCCGATCCGCTCAGCTACGGGCTGCTCGAGGACCTCAACACGCGCCCGCGCACCACCTATCTCGCCAAGCTGCGCAACCCGAATCCAGCGCTGGCTGCCCGACTGAACCACGGGCCGAAGGAGCTGAGCATGGCCACGCTTGAGAAAACCGGCATCCCGGCGAAGCCGTACGTGCCGCCGATCGTGGGCCCCGGCCACACGCCGGGGACGGTCACGGACAAGATCGCCGACGTCATCCTGACGCAAGAAAACGCCGAAGTGGTGGCTGCTCGGCTTCGCCGCCGCCTTCTCGCTGCTGATGGTCTTCCTGACGGCGGTCACCTGGCTGTTCGTCAAGGGCGTCGGCATCTGGGGCGTCAACTGGCCGGTCGGCTGGGGCTTCGCGATCATCAACTTCGTCTGGTGGATCGGCATCGGCCACGCCGGCACGCTGATCTCGGCCATCCTGCTGCTCTTCCGGCAGGAGTGGCGCACCTCGATCAACCGCTTCGCCGAGGCGATGACGCTGTTCGCGGTGGCCTGCGCCGGCATGTTCCCGGTCCTCCACCTCGGGCGGCCGTGGCTCGTTCTACTGGCTGCTCCCCTACCCGAACACGATGACCCTCTGGCCGCAGTTCCGCAGCCCGCTGATCTGGGACGTCTTCGCGGTGACCACCTACGCCACCGTGTCGGCGATGTTCTGGTTCGTCGGCCTGGTCCCCGACCTGGCGACGATGCGCGACCGGGCGAAGAACAAGGCGGCGCAGGCTGCTCTACGGCATGGGCTCGCTCGGCTGGCGCGGCTCGGCGCCGGCACTGGCACAACTACGAGACGGCCTACCTGCTGCTCGCGGGCCTGTCGACGCCGCTGGTGCTCTCGGTGCACACGGTGGTCTCCTTCGACTTCTCGATCGGCATCGTCCCCGGCTGGCACGCCACGATCTTCCCCCCCTACTTCGTGGCCGGCGCCATCTATGCCGGCTTCGCGATGGTGCTGCTGCTGGCGATCCCGCTGCGGGTGGCCTTCGGCTGGAAGGACTTCATCACCGACCGCCACCTGGAGAACATGGGCAAGGTGATGCTGGCGACCGGCCTGATCGTGTTCTACGGCTACGTCATGGAGCTGTTCTTCGCCTGGTACAGCGCCAACACCTACGAGACCTTCATGGCCCGCAACCGCGTCTTGGGCCCGTACTGGGCCTTCTGGTGGGCGCTGATCTTCTGCAACGGCTTCACGCCGCAACTGCTCTGGTTCCGGCGGATCCGCACCTCGCCGCTCTGGCTGTTCCTGATCTCGCTGGTGGTCAGCGTCGGCATGTGGCTCGAGCGCTTCGTGATCGTCGTCACCAGCCTGACCCGCGACTTCCTCCCCTCGTCCTGGGGCCTGTACAAGGGGACGATCTGGGACTGGGCGACGTTCTTCGGCACGCTCGGCCTGTTCTCGACGCTGTTTTTCCTGTTCATCCGGATCCTGCCGGCGATCTCGATCTTCGAGATGCGGACGATCGTGCCCGGCGGCGAAGCCGGCGATGAAATCACGGAGGTGGTGTGATGAGCTCGCTCCGCGACCCCCGGCCGCCGATCTATGGCCTGATGGCGGAGTTCCCCTCGGCCGACGCCCTGGTCGCCGCGGCCCATCAGGTGCACGAGGCGGGATTCCAGAAGGTCGACGCCTATACGCCGTACCCGATCGAGGCGGTCTCCGAGGCGCTCGACCTGCCGCGCTCGAAGGTGCCGCTGCTGGTGCTCGTCGGCGGCCTGCTCGGCGGCCTCGGCGGCTACATGCTGCAGTTCTGGTCGCAGACCATCCGCTACCCGATGAACATCGGCGGCCGTCCCGTCCATAGCTGGCCCGCCTTCATCGTGCCCACCTTCGAGTGCACGATCCTGGGCGCGTCGCTGGCGGCGGTGATCGGCATGATCCTGCTCAACGGGCTGCCGCTCCCCTATCATCCGGTGTTCAACGTGCCGCGCTTCGCCCTGGCGTCGCGCGACCGCTACTTCCTGGTGATCGAGGCGGTCGATCCGAAGTTCGATCCCGACGCCACCCGGAGCTTCCTGGCCGGCCTGAACGCGAGCGAGGTGTCCGAAGTTGACCACTAAAACCATCACTCCGCTCCTGACGGTCGCGGCCTGCCTGCTGGCCACCGGCTGCCGGCAGAACATGCACAACCAGCACAAGGTCAAGCCGCTGGGCGAGAGCACCTTCTTCGACGGCGGCCAGGGCGCGCGTCCGATCCCGGCCCACACGGTGGCGCGCGGCGACCTGCGCGAGGGCGTCGCCTTCACCGGCCTCGGCGCCGACAACAAGCCGGCCGCCCAGTTGCCGCCCGAGATCCAGCTCACCCGCGAGCTGCTGGTGCGCGGCCAGGAGCGCTTCAACATCTATTGCTCCCCCTGCCACGGCCGGCTGGGGGACGCCAACGGCATGATCGTGCAGCGCGGCTACAAGCGGCCGACCTCGTACCACATCGAACGGCTGCGCACGGCGCCGATCGGCTACTTCTTCAACGTGATCACCGAGGGGTACGGCGTGATGCCGTCCTACGCGCCGCAGATCCCGGTGGCGGACCGCTGGACGATCGCCGCCTACATCCGCGTGCTCCAGTACAGCCAGAACGCCAAGCTGGCGGAGCTGCCGCCCGGCGCCCAGCAGCTCGTGCAGGAGCAACTGGCCAATCCGGCCGCCGCCGGCGAGCCGCACACGCCGTCGGCGGAAGGCAGCCAGGGAGTGCAGCGCCCCGCGTCGATCCCGCGCGAGAACAACGGCCGGACCGAGAGCCCGGGGGACCACAAGCCATGACGACCGACTCCATCCGCCGGCCTTCCCCGGCCTCCCCGGCGTTCGCCGCTCCGGCCAACGTCGACCGCCTGCAGACGCTCGGCCTGATCGCCGGCGTCGCCGGGCTGGTGCTCAGCCTGATCGGCTTCTTCGTCTCGCCCGACTACTTCTTCCGCGGCTACCTGGTCGGCTGGGTCTTCTGGCTGGGCATCTCCCTCGGCAGCATGGCGCTCTGCATGCTCGGCCACCTGACCGGAGGGGACTGGGCGGTCGTCAGCCGGCGGATCCTGGAGGCCGCCTCCCGCGTCCTGCCGTTGATGGCGGCCCTCGCCGTTCCCCTCTTCTTCTTCGGGATGCGGACCCTCTATGCGTGGGCGCGCCCGGAGGCGGCGAACGATCCGATCCTGCATCTCAAGAGCGCGTACCTCAACCCCATGGGCTTCGGGATCCGCCAGGTGATCTACTTCGCGATCTGGATCGGCCTCGCCCACCGGCTGAGCCGCCTGTCGCGGCGCCAGGACCGCGAGAGCGACCCCAGGCTGGCGGGACGCATGCGGGTGATCTCGGCCCCCGGGCTGATCATCTACGTGCTGTCGCTCACCTTCGCCTCGGTCGACTGGCTGATGTCGCTGCAGCCGCACTGGTTCTCGACCATCTACGGCTTCTACCTGGTCGCCAGCCAGGCGCTCGCGGCCTTCGCGTTCCTCGCCGTCATCGCCGTCCGCCTGTCGCGCGGCGAGACGATGTCCGGGGTCATCCAGCCGCGCCACTTCCACGACTGGGGCAAGTTCCTGTTCGCCTTCGTGATGATCTGGACCTACTTCTCCTGGTCGCAGTTCCTGATCACCTGGGCGGGCAACCTGCCGGAGGAGATCTCCTTCTTCCTGCCGCGCATTCACGGCGGTTTCGGCTGGGTCGCGCTCGCCATCGTGCTGTTCCACTTCACGGTGCCGTTCGCCCTGCTGCTGTCGCGCGACCTCAAGCGCAACGGCAGGCTGCTCGCGATGGTGGCGATGCTGCTGCTGTTCATGCGCTGGGTCGAGCTGTTCTGGCAGGTCGAGCCGGCGTTCCACGGCCCTCACGGCGAGGGCGCGGCGCACGCGGCGGTGAACAATCCGGCGTTCTTCTGGCTCTACCCCGCGGCCGCGCTGGGCATCGGCGGCTTCTGGCTCTTCGTCTTCGCCCGCACGCTCAAGTCCCGGCCGCTGATGCCGGTTCAAGACCCCTATCTGCCGGAGGCGATCGCTCATGGCCACCACCACTGATCCCCACGGCCGCAAGCCCGGCACCGGCCTCCATGGCGAGGGCCAGTTGGACGCCTTGACCGACACCGCTCCGGGGCACGGACTGGCCGTCCAGCACGGGTCGGAGACCGGCGACTTCGATCAGGAGATCAGCGTCCGCCGCATCCTCTGGCTGGGAGTCTGGCTGACCGCCGGCACGCTGGCGTTCGCCCTGCTGATGTGGGGGTTCCTGCGCGGGCTCCAGGTCTGGGACGAGAAGCACGAGGTCCAGATGGCGCCGATGATGGCGCGGAACCCGCAGCAGCCGCCGCCCGAGCCGCGGCTGCAGAACGATCCGGCCAGGGACATGGTCAAGATGCGCGCCGCGGAGGACACCGTGCTCGATCGCGCCGGCTGGGTCGACCAGCAGGGCGGCACGCTGCGCGTGCCGGTGAACGTGGCGATCGACGCCATCCTCCAGCGCGGCATCGCGCCGTTCCCCGCCACGGGCGCCGCGGGCGCGCCGGCCGTCTCGATGGGCCAGACGCCGATCGAGGTACGGACCCAGCAGGAACGGCAGAACCCGGCGGACAACCGCAAGCCGGGCGCGACGATGCAGAATACGGTGCCCCCCGCGGCGCCCACGGCCCCGGCCCCGAGGCCGCCGGCCCGGTGAGCAGAATGAACAATGAAAAAAGGTAGCAAAACGTTGCACGCGATTCCTGGACTCACCCTCTCGGCCCTGCTGCTGGCCGCCGGCGGCTCGACCGCCGCGCCGGCGCGCGCCGAGTCGAGCATCGTGCCCGGCAACACCATGCCGGGCCCGCTCAAGGCGGTGCACTACGACCAGCGGCTCGGCGAGCAGGTGCCGCTCGACCTGCCGTTCCGCGACGACGCGGGGCGGCCGGTGAAGCTGGGGGATTACTTCGGCGCCCGGCCCGCCCTGCTGATCCTCGCCTACTATCGCTGCCCGATGCTGTGCGACATGGTGATGCAGGCGGCCGAGAGCGGCCTGAAGCCCGTCTCCCTGACGCCGGGCAAGGATTTCGAGGTGATCGTGGCGAGCATCGATCCGACCGACACGCCGGAGCGGGCGGCGATGAAGAAGCGCGACATCCTGAAGCGCTACGCGCGCCCGGGCACCGAGGCGGGCTGGCACTTCCTGAGCGGCCCCAAGGGCTCGATCGACCCGCTCGCCCGCGCCGTCGGCTTCCAGTACGTCTACGATCCGAAGCTCGACCAGTTCGCCCATGCCGCCGGCATCGTGCTGCTGACCCCCGAGGGGAAGGTCTCGCGCTATTTCTTCGGCATCGAGTACCCGCCGCGCGACCTGCGGCTCGGCCTGATCGAAGCCTCCGGCAACAAGATCGGCAGCCTCGTCGACCAGGTCCTGCTCTACTGCTTTCACTACGACCCGGTGATCGGCCGCTACAGCGTCATCACCCTGAGGCTCGTGCGCGTGGCCGGCCTCGCGACCGTGATCGGCCTCGTCCTCTTCGTCGTGCTCCTGCGCCGGCGGGAGACCGCTCAGCCCGGGCCCTTGGGAGCCGCCTGATATGAAATCGACGTTCCCGCTCTTCCCTGATTCGGCCTCGACGCTCTCCGGACACGTCGACGCCCTGTTCATCGTCTGGTCGCTGATCAGCGTCTTCTTCACCATCCTGATCGCGGGGCTGATCGTCGTCCTGATGAGCCGCTATCGCCGCCGCCATCCCGAGGAGGTGGGCGCCGACGAGCGGGCCGGCATCTGGCTGGAGATCCTCTGGTCGGCGGTGCCGCTGGCGATCATGCTCGCGATGTTCGCCTGGGGCACCAAGGTCTTCTTCGAGCTCTACCGGCCGCCGGCGGACGCCGTCGAGTACACGGCGATCGGCAAGCAGTGGATGTGGAAGGTCCAGCACCCGGAGGGGCAGAGCGAGATCAACGCCCTGCACATCCCGGTCGGCCAGCCGGTCAAGATCAAGCTGGCCTCGGAGGACGTGATCCACAGCTTCTACATCCCGGCCTTCCGGGTCAAGCAGGACGCCGTCCCGGGGCGCTACACCTCGCTCTGGTTCAATCCCACCAAGCCGGGGGTCTATCATCTGTTCTGCGCCGAGTACTGCGGCACCGAGCACTCGCGGATGATCGGCAGCGTCATCGTCATGGAACCGCGCGATTACGAGACCTGGATGGCCGGCGGCACCCCCGGCAAGTCGATGGTCGCCTCGGGCGCCGACCTCTTCACCTCGCTCGCCTGCGTGACCTGCCACCGGGCGTCCCCGGGGATCACCCAGCGCGGCCCGAACCTCGAAGGGGTGTTCGGCAGCCAGGTCAAGCTCGCCGACGGCCGCGCGGTGACGGCGGACGACAACTATGTCCGCGAGTCGATCCTCAACCCCCTCGCCAAGGTCGTGGCCGGCTACGACCCGGTGATGCCGACCTTCCAGGGGCAGGTCAGCGAGGAGCAGCTCACCCAGCTCATCGCCTACGTCCGCTCGCTCGGCCCCACCGGCGCCGCGCCGGCAGGCGGCACCGGCGGCACGCCCGCCGCGGGTACCCCCGCCGCATCCGGCGTCACCAATCCCTCGAGCGCCGAGAAGGACGCAACCTCGCCCCTGAATATTTCGGGAAATAACGCGGGGCAGACCCAGGGCGCGGCGCAGAAGCCGCCGCAGAAGTGAGATAGCCATGGATACGACAGTCGCACGCTCACCCATCCTCCCGACGACGCCGGAGACCTCCTTCGAGCGGCCGAACTACCTCAACGCGGAGTACGGCTGGAAGTCCTGGCTGCTCACGCTCGACCACAAGCGGATCGCCCTGCTCTACCTGATCTCGGTGACGGTCTTCTTCGGCCTCGGAGGAACCTTCGCCGGGCTCATCCGCCTCGAGCTGCTGACCCCCGAGGGGGACCTGATGGGGCCGGACACCTACAACCGGGTGTTCACCATGCACGGCATCATCATGGTGTTCTTCTTCCTCATCCCGGCGATCCCGGCGGTGCTCGGCAACTTCCTGGTGCCGCTGATGATCGGGGCCAAGGACCTGGCGATGCCGCGGCTCAACCTGGCGAGCTGGTACGTCTACAACCTCGGCGGCCTGTTCACCCTGTGGGCGATCGTCAACGGCGGCGTCGATACCGGCTGGACCTTCTACACGCCGTTCTCGACCACCTACTCGAACACCTACGTGGTACCGACGGCGCTCGGCATCTTCATCACCGGCTTCTCGACCATCTTCACGGCGCTGAACTTCATCGTCACCATCCACCGGATGCGCGCCCCGGGCCTCAACTGGTTCCGGCTGCCGCTGTTCATCTGGTCGACCTACGCGACCAGCCTGATCATCATGCTGGGCACGCCGGTGATCGCGATCACCATCCTGCTGGTCGCCGCCGAGAGGGTGCTCGGCCTCGGCATCTTCAACCCGAAGCTGGGCGGCGATCCGGTGCTGTTCGAGCACCTGTTCTGGTTCTACTCCCATCCGGCGGTCTACATCATGATCCTGCCGGCCATGGGGGTGATCTCCGAGCTGATCGGCCACTTCGCCCGCAAGAAGGTGTTCGGCTACCGCGTCGTCGCCTTCGCCAGCGTGGCGATCGCCGTGCTCGGCTTCCTGGTCTGGGGGCATCACCTGTTCGTCGCCGGCGAGTCGATCTACTCGGCGACCGTCTTCTCGGTGCTCTCGATGCTGGTGGCGGTCCCCTCGGCGGTCAAGGTGTTCAACTGGACGGCGACCCTCTACGAGGGGTCGATCTCGTTCCAGACGCCGATGCTCTACGCCCTCGGCTTCATCGGCCTGTTCACCATCGGCGGCCTGACCGGCGTCATGGTGGCGACGCTCGGCATCGACCCGCACGTCCATGACACCTACTTCATCGTCGCCCACTTCCACTACGTGATGGTCGGCGGCACGATCATGGCCTACCTCGGGGGCCTCCACTACTGGTGGCCGAAGATGACCGGCCGGCTCTACCCGGGATTCCTCTCCAAGCTCTCGGCGCTGCTGGTGTTCGTCGGCTTCAACCTGACCTTCTTCCCGCAGTTCATCCTCGGCTACATGGGCATGCCGCGGCGCTACTGGTCCTACCCGCCGGAGTTCCAGGTGCTCAACGTGCTGTCCACCGCCGGCGCCTCCGTCCTCGCCGTCGGCTACACGCTGCCGCTGTGCTACTTCGCCTGGTCCCTGAAGTACGGCAAGAGGAGCGGCGACAACCCGTGGGGCGCCAACTCGCTCGAGTGGGATACCCCCTCGCCGCCGCCGACCGAGAACTTCTACACGACCCCGGTGGTCACCCACGGACCCTACGAGTACACCCGTGAGGACGTCCACAACCGCATCACGCAGGAGGCGAACTTTGGCTAGCAGCCCGTTGGTGGATCGGCACGGGCACGACGTGCACGGCGGCCACGCCAGCCGCCGTCACCCGGCCCATCAGTTCGACACGATGGAGCAGCAGAAGGAGTCCTCCACGCTGGGGATGTGGCTGTTCCTGGTCACCGAGATCATGTTCTTCGGCGGCCTGTTCACCGCCTACCTGGTCTACCGGACCATGTACCCGGCGGCCTTCGCGGCGGCGAGCTCGACGCTCAACGTCCCGCTGGGGGCTCTCAACACCGCCGTCCTGATCTGCAGCAGCTTGACCATGGCGCTGTCCATCCGGTCGGCGCAGGTGAACTCGCGCAAGGGGGCCATGCTGTTCCTGGTGCTGACCATGCTCCTGGGCTCGACCTTCCTGGTGGTCAAGGCGTTCGAGTATCACGACAAGTTCGTCGAGCACCACGTGCCGGGCAACATCCTGAACACGCCCTTCCACTTCGTCCTCGAAAACGCCCAGGAGGCCAGCGAGATCGCGAAGCTGGATCCGGACTACCAGCGGCACGCCGAGATCTTCTTCTCCCTCTACTTCATCATGACGGGCGTCCATGCCACCCACATGATCATCGGCCTCGGCATCCTGGCGGTGCTGCTGTACTACACCCGGCGGGGGAAGTACGACGCCGAGTACTACAACCCGCTCGAGATGACCGGCCTCTACTGGCACTTCGTCGACATCGTCTGGATCTTCCTTTTCCCCCTGCTCTACCTGCTGGGCGCCCATCTTCACGGCTGAGCCCGGGATGGCAATCGCGGAGAATGACCCATGTCTGAGCACGTAGTCACCCCAGTCAAGACCTACGTCTTCGTCTTCCTCGCGCTGCTCGTCGGCACCCTGCTGACGGTCCTGGCCTCCGAAGTGGACCTCGGGTGGGCCAACAACATCGTCGCCATGACGATCGCGGTCACCAAGGCCCTGCTGGTGCTCTACTTCTTCATGGAGCTGCGCCACAGCACGCGGATGTCCGCCCTCACCGCCATCGCGGGGTTCTTCTGGCTGGTGCTGATGCTCGGGATGATCATGATGGACTACTGGAGCCGCCACGCCGTCGTGCTGCCGGTGGCGGGGAAGTAAAAGAAACCCAACCCCGCCCGGGCCCTCACTCCCCAACCCCTCTCTCCCGACCCCTCCCACCCTCCCGCACCGGGAGAGAGGGGCTCCGGAAAGAGGGGTTTTGCTTTTCTCCCGCGCGGGCAGGTTCCGCCTTGACAGAAAAACTAATTCTAAGTACACTCCGAGTTCTCTACTTGGTTAAAGCTCTTGCCTCAGTAGCTAGCACCTCTCAAAGGAGCAGCAGAATGGCCCGCTATTTCAAAGTGTATTTGCTGGTCGTTCTCAGTCTCATCCTGATCGCCAATGAGCTGCTGCCTCAAGGCCGCGCGGATTCGACCTCCACCCAGAAGGGCAGAACCCACTGCCTGAAGGATGATCTACTGACACAATGCAAGGGGGCTAAATATAGCCCTCAGAACGGCGGCTGCGTCTGCGCATTTGGGGGGATTTGCGGGGAGGAGGTTTGATGACCTCGTTCAGACAGGGAATCGGAAGCACGCGACCGCTCAGGCAAGGATTGCTTGCCATCTTGCTGTTCGCCGGTGCCTTCCAGGGCGTAGCGCAGGCAGAATCCGCTCGATGCACTCGTGTCCACCTTGGAGCTCCGCGGCCCCTCGCCATCAATTCCACCGTCTATGTCGAGTCTCTCGGAAAGATTGTCGTTGTCGATCGCCTGAGGAACAACCTCATGCTGATCGACCCGAACGGCGAGACACAGCTCTACGACCCCAAGCGGCTCGTAGAGTCAGCCGAGGAGATGGTTCCTCTTTACCTGAACGCCCTGGATCAAGGCTTTGCGCTGTCCATGATCGACGGGAGATGGCTTCGGCTCGACAGGGACCTCAAAAAGGTCGAAGTGGCGGACCTGACGAAGGGCGATGCCAAGGGTTCAATCGTATCGACCTACGATTCCGTTTCCGCCGGGAAGGGTGTCTTCTCCTTCGGAGCCATCCAGGCGCCGGATGGCCAGATTCATATTGGTTTTTTTCGAGCCTGGTCCGAAACCCCAAGCCGCCCTGAGTTTTTGCGGGATGTCGCCGAAACTGACTACTACCTTCTGGGACATCATTACCTGACGGCCCTGGATGGGGATCAATATGCACTTTTGATGTCAGCCAACAAGCCTGTGGTTCTCCGTTTCTCGCGGGACGGCACCAGCCAAAGCCTCGATATCCCGGCACGCTACAGGCGCGCCCCCGAGCTCAAGCACATGGCGACGGGCCCGAGCTCCGAGGCAGCCATGTACAAAGAAGTCGAGAGCTTGACCATACCTGTAGGCCTCTTCGGCCAGGATGGCTTCCTTTACCTCTTGACACGGGAACCGGGTCCGGATGGGAGGACGCGGTGGAACCTCTTCCGGATCGACCCGAAGAGACGGCAGGCAACCCGGGGCATGGTTCTTCCCACGACAGCAAATCACCTCAAGATTCTGAACACGACCCGGAACTGGTACATTTTCGAGGAAGGCTCCGTTCATGGGCTCGGTCAGCAGGAAATCGCGTCGATGCTCATCGTTCCGAACGATGCGATTCAGTCGCTTGCATTGCCGGCGGCATGCCGCACCGTCGATTGACAGTAGAGTGAGATCCGTCTCCCGCCTCTCCCGGTGAGGGAGGGCGGGAGAGAACGGGAGAAGAGGGCCGGGGTAACGAGGGCTCTCTACCGCAACCTGAACACGATCCCCACCCTCTCCCCATCCGCCGGCAGCGGCGCGCCCTTCTTGACCCGGAAGCGGGTCGTCCCCTTCACCCAGTCGCGCACCGTGTATCTCGCGTTCCCCACCTTGCTGCCAGGGCAGGAGTAGAGGCAGACCACGCACCCCGACTTCCATTTCGGGATGTTCGCCCGGTGGCCGCCGAAACGCATGTCGAAACCGCGGCCGCCGGGATCCTCCAGGATCTGGTCGAGCGTGAGCGGCTCCGGCCGCCCCGGGACGCGGATCAGGATCTCCACCGGCGGCCCCGCGATCACCTGGTCGGGCGCCTTCGATGTCCGATCCTTGCGCTCGTCCCAGGTCGCCATTCCGAGCGCGTTGCCCGGCCGCGCGCCCAGCTTCTCCAGCGCGTCGAGCACCTGGACGTCCGTCACCTCGGCCCGGAACAGGGCCGCCATGGCGGCCCTGCCGTCCTTCCAGACGATCAGGTGATAGCCCGGCATGCCGACACCCAGCAGCTCGCGCTCGAACGCCTTGCGCGACACCGTGGCGGGGAACTCGACCTCCCGGCCCCCCTGGGGATCGACGCGGACCGGCCCCGCCGGAGCCGCCGGAGAGGAGCCCGCCCGCGTGGCGAGCGCCCAGGCGACGCCGGCGCCGAGGAGGACGAGCATGGCGAGGAGGAGAGGGCGTGATTTCATGGTGGTTTCCTTCCGCCGAATAGCGTAGCCTCCCCCAGCCATGAAAGCGAACCATTCCCTCCTCGACCTCCTGCTCGAGGTCCAGTCGCTCGACCGCGTCGCGCGCAGCGGCTACGTGCTGCGCGGCGTCGCCGATCCCGAGAGCGTCACCGAGCACACCCTGCACGTGCTGCTGCTGGTCTGGATGCTGGGACCGCGGATCGAGGGGATCGACGTCCACCGGGCGGTGGAGATCGCCCTGGTGCACGACCTCGCCGAATTGCGGATCGGCGACCTGCCGCGCACCTCCTCCCACTACTTCCCGAATGGAGCCAAGAACGCGGCCGAGTCCGCGGCCATGGCGGACATCCTCGCGCCCGTCGCCGAGCGGGCGCTCCCCCTCTACGACGAATACCAGCAGGGAACCTCCCCCGAGGCCCGCCTGGTGAAGGCCTGCGACAAGCTCCAGCTCATGCTCAAGGTGGCGGTCTACGAGCGCTGGGGGACCGGCGCGCTCGCCGAGTTCTGGGACAATCCGGACAACTTCCCGGACGGCGGCTTCCCCGCCGTCAGGGAGCTGTTCGAGGCGTTGCGGGAACGGCGGAACGCGGGCGCCCGCCTGTAGGGGCGGCGTCTTTCCTACCTACTCGGCGTCGTCCAGTTCGATCCCGCGCCGCGACATCAGCCGGCGCAGGCGGTCGTAGAGGTTCTTGCCGAGCAGCGACTGGGCGGTCGCGGTGACGTCCTGGATGACCACCCGCAGATCCTCCGAGCCGCTCCAGTGCTTGCGGGCGTAGGGCTCGAGATCGCCGCCGAAAGCCTGGGCCAGCACGGCGGTCCCGAGCACCAGATCGTCCAGATAGCCGGCGGCGCCCAGGAATGCCTCCGGCAGGAGGTCGATCGGCAGAATGAAATAGGCGAGGGCGCCGCCGATCATGGCGCGGGCCGAGCCCGGCACCTCCTTGTCGAGAGCCAGCCGCGCGAGGAGGATGAAGACGTCCGGCACCAGCAGCAGCCCGCGGACCGCGTCCTCGGTGAGCTTGGCGCCGCGCTTGCCGCTGCGCTTCTCCACCGTCTCCAGGATCCGGTCGCGCAGCCGGTCGTAGAAGCTCAGCAGGCCGCTGCTCGGCAGATTGGCGCCGCTGCCCAGCGCCTCCTCGGCATCCCGCTCCGCCTGCTCGGAATCGAAATTCTCGAAGTCCTCCGCGACGGCGGCATACATCGGATCCGCGGCAGGGCGGGGCTTCGGGTCGTCGGGCGTCGAGTCTTTGGCCATGATGGTCTCCGGGGACAGTCTATCCTTTCCAGGTAGTACTTCAATCCCCGTGCCACGGGGGGAGAGGGGCTTCATCAGATCGTGCTGGTTGAGGCCGCCTGCCCTTCGAATCCTCACCCCCTGGCCCCCTCTCCACGGAGTGGAGAGGGGGAAACAACCTTCCAAGGGCATCTCCTTCTCGAAATCGCGCCCTCCCTCTCCACTTCGTGGAGAGGGACCGAGGGTGAGGATTCGAAGGGCAGGTCGTACCCTACTCCTCACTCCTCCGCTGCCTCCTCCTCCCCAGCCTCCGTCGCCTCCTCGCCCTCCCCCATCCAATCGCTCCCCAGGTAGTACCGGATGCGCTGATAGACCAGCTTCTGGAAGAAGAGATTTTCGGTGAGGAGAAGCGCCGAGCTGTGCCCCGACACGGTCCCCACGAGATCGGTCCACTGACCGTCCTCGATCGCCTGCGCCACCAGCGCTCCCGCGCCGGGATCGGTCACCACCAGGAGCTGATGCGGCCCGGCGGGAGTCACCTTGCGGATGAACGGAACGATCTTGCGGAACGGGGAATCCTCGCTCTGGGTCCAGGACGGGATCATGTACTGCCCCTGCGCCCGCACGGCCCCGATGTCGCGCAGGTCGCGGCTCACGTTCGACTGCGTCGCGGAGAACCCCCGCGCCCGCAGCCGGTCCACCAGGTCCTGCTGCTGCTCCACC
The DNA here is from genome assembly GCA_963761645.1 of uncultured Acidobacteriota bacterium. Taxonomy (GTDB): domain Bacteria; phylum Acidobacteriota; class Thermoanaerobaculia; order Multivoradales; family UBA5704; genus DATARR01. The sequence continues at coordinate 15,793 of CAVXIG010000029.1, read as the reverse complement.
GGCTCTTCCTGCAACAGGATCTCCCGGATCGCCTGGCGGCGACGTTCCCGGATCTCACGGTCTGACGGCATGCTATCCCTCCTGATCGATGCGGATAGCATTGCATGTATTCAGTAGGACGAAAAGCCCGGCAAGAGGTTTGCCGGAGACGGCGGAGGAATCGCGCGGGCGACAGCCCGTCGGCCACGGCACCAGCCCGGCGGGAACGGGGTGTCACGGAAACCCGGCCTCCCGTACCTACTTATATATAGGCATTGAAATTTTAGAGAAGTCGAGACACAGAGCGGAGGGGGACCGGAGAAGGCGGCGTAAGTTCAACCAGGGGTGCCACCCCTCAAACCCTGACATGAGGAGGAGCTATGAAAGACAAGAATGACGAGACTCTTTCGAACCAGCCTGAGGAGAAAAGGACCGAGATCGATCGTCGTCGCTTTCTCGGCGCCGCGGGTGCGGTTGCGGTCGGCACGCTGGCCGGGTTGTCCGGAGGAGGGGCGCAGTTGTTGGCAGCCGGCTTCCAAGGGGGGCCACGCGGAAATCTGGGTGCCAACCCAAGCAACAACTCCCTACGCCAGAAGCGCATGAGGGTACGAGTCACGATCGACATTTTCTCCGGGCGCCCCAATCCCGTCTGGATTCTCGACGAGCCCTTGGCGAAAGAAGTTCTGCGTCAGATCTCTGCCGAGCCAGGAGTCATCTCCCCGGCGGACCAGGATCGTGGCGTCCTGGGCTTCCGCGGGTTGTTGCTCGAGATCGAGGGAGAGGACCAACTTCCCTGGAAGATTCGCTTGGCCGGCGGGTTCAGCAAGAAGGAATCCCGCGGCCTCGAGATCGCCGAGCAGCTGATCGCGAGCCTGGGAAGGGCGACGGTCCTGCCCTCCCATGGCGAGGCCGACCGCAAGGCGTTCGAGGGGCTGGATCTGGTGACGCTGGTGCGGCAGGAGCTCAATACCGTCCCGCTGGACGGAGCCGCCGCGCCGGTCGACATGTCAAGCCCTTCGTCGAACGCGCCGGTCCAGAAAGCCGCCAATCAGGTCGGCGGGAGCAACGACGTTATCTACGGCTGGACCACCTACAACCAAGGCGCATGCCTGTACGAGGCTTCGGGCTTCAATCCCTCCTACTGGAATGCGAGCTATGTCCAACCGTACAACAACTGCTACAACTACGCCACCAATCGGCGCACCGACACCTTCGCCCAGCCCGGCCGGGCGACCGGGGCGGGTACGACGACCATGCAATGCTCCACGGTGGCCAACGGGGCGGTCAGCGACCAAAATCTGGCGGATCCCACCTGCGGCGCCTCCTATCTGGCACCGCGGGATCGCATGGCCCTGGTGATCTGGCCGGGTGTCGACTACCACTGGTACCGCCGCCACAACGGTACGGGAAATGACGAGTTCTGGGGGCACAAGCCGGGCTCGACGGCGGCCCGCAACACCGACAACAGCGGCCGGGTGGTCTACAACCCGGAGACCGCAAACCGCGGGGGCTACACGGTTTTCTGCGGTTATTTCTATTCACCGTCGAACGTGGTGATTCAGTAATCCGGATGGGCTGGCCCTGCGATGGGTCCTCGAGGTGATGGGATGCGCGTCGAGGTCGACATCTTCAGCGGCCGGCCCAGTCCTTTCTGGACCGCGAGCCCGCAGGGGAGCTGCCTCCGATCCTGGTCAAGGGTAGCTTCCGGCGCGACTTCCACGCCATCGAGGAACGTTTCAATCAGGAGGGCGAGAAGGTCGGCAGCATCAAGGTCCAACGGCCGCGGCTCACCCTCTCCGTTCTCCGGCTCGACAGGTTGGAGTTCCTGGAGGCTCAAGCCCGGAGCCACTCCCTCGGATGCTACGGACCTGTAAGCGTACGGCGAACCCCATCTTCCCTCCCCCGGGTTGAATTTTCGAGAATGCGCGCCCGAAATACGTTCCACCCGAATAATCTCCGAAATAGGTTCCCGAAATAGGTTCCAGCCGAATAATCCCAAACAGCCAAGCTTGAGGCGTCGGCCAAGATCCAGAGTGACCTGTTTAGCGGACGGACCAAGCCGAATTGAGCTCGCCCTGACAATAGGGAACCCATCAGGGGCTTCCCTCTGTGCCAGAGAGCCTGCATCAGGATGCGACGGCGAATGCGGTCACACCCGGGCGATGTAATGTCCGAGCCCGACCGCGGGTTGATGGTACCTTTCCCTTCAGATCTACGGGTTACCCTGGCGCGAGGAACGCTGCAGGGAAAGCCCTGACGAACGGGAGATGAGGCGGAAAGCTCCCGATCGGAAATCGCGCGTGCCGGTCCCCCGATTTCAGCCGATCAGCCGCCTCCCGAAAGGCGGCGACGAATTCGAAGTAGAGCCGGTTGAGCTCCTGGCGGGCTGCTTTACGGAAAGCATGGAAACGCGGGGCTGGAGACTTCTTCATACACTTCGGCTCTGTCCTCGGATCCTGCCGCCGGATCGCATCCGGTCCGAGAGGTTGTTTACCGCTCCGCTCCCGCTCAGCGCTGGCCGTATCTTCGATCTTCTGGACCATGCACTCAATTTGACGGCGGTACTGATCAGAGGAGAGATGCTCCCAGCAAGGCAGCCGCTCCAGGATGAGCGTTTCAGGCTCCTCGAAAGTCTGCGGCCCCGGCGTCTCGCCGCGCTGCTTCGCCAGGTATTCTGCCGTCCGGTTGACCCACACGCCCTCCAGCGCCGTGCCCGCGAGGAGCGCTGGCGCGGCATGGACGCCGGGCCACTCGCTCACGCGGACCACAAGGTTTTCCTTGACTCCATTCGAGAGCACATAGAAGAGCCGGGCGGCCTGGGCGCCGGCTTCGTTGCTGACGACGATGGCCTGATAGCGCCGGGACCAGACCTTGTCTTTCCAGCCGGTCAGGCGGACGACCTCGCGGGCGAGTTTGGAATTGAAAAATCCCATGAAGCTCGCGAGCCGCTCGGCGTCCTTGACCCGGACCAGTAAGTGGTAGTGATTGGCGAGAAATGAAAACGCCACGACACCGACTTCGTAGCGGCGGGCGGCGCGCGCCAGGGCGCCGATGATGATGCGGTTGAGCTGGGGAGTAGGTGTCAGGAGGAGCCGACCCTGGATGGTGCGGGTGGTGACCTCGACCAGAGAGTCGTCGTCGGGAATAAATCGGAGGAGTCGGGCCATGGCGCGGCCCGGAGAGGGCAAGGGTCAGGCCAAGGTAGCCCGCTCAGGCAAAGCATGGCAGTTGTTGGGGTTAACGCTGATCGACGTTTGTGCCGCATTGCGGCGCCTGTCAAAGGATCTGGCGGGGTTGAGGCGAAAAAAGGTCCAAAATGCCCGGGGAATCTCACTTTGCGGACATGTCAAAGGATCTGGACACGCGCGTGATCTTTTGCGGTGCCCCGGAGCCCTGAGCTTCCGGGCCTTCAGAAGGGGCAATCTTGGGCTGGAATATTCGGCTGGCACTTCTTTAGGGTCGTCGTTCCGATGGCATTCAGCCGCCGAGACTACTTCGATGAGGTCGTCGCGGGGATGTCCGGGCTTGATTCGACCGTGAGGGTCTTCTGCCTACGGGCGGGGATGCCGACGATACTCGGACGCCTGGCAATGCGCGGGGACGACGTGAGCGGGGGCGGGAGTGAGTGGGTCGTGCGGAAGGCGCGCGAGTGTGTCGCCGCGCACGAGGACGAGCATTTCGGCGAGCCCATCGATACGGAGCAGCGGAGTGCGCGGGAGGTCGCGCAGGAGATCCTCGACCGTCTCGGACTCCCCTACTCACCGCCGAACTAGCGCCTCCAGCGGACGCCGCACGCCGAAGCGCCAGAAGCCTAGACGCGCCAATAGGTTCCAGCCGAGTAGTTCAGGTATGGGTGGCCCCTGCCCGCTGGTGCCAACAGAAGTGCCACCCTCTTCGAGAGAGCTCTAACAGTTCCGGATACTGTGCCGCCTTCGCCAGAGCGTCGGGCCGGCCCGGCCCGACGAATCGCATGGCACCTCGTCTCCTCTGACCGCTTCTACATTGCCGTGTCGCGGCGTTGACCTTGGCTACGCACAGTCGTATGATAATCGGGCCGATAAATACAGTGCCTGAAGGAAATTGCCTCAGAGGGGACTGTGTTAGGCATCTTAAAGACTTCGTCTTCCCATGACTGCTCCACGCAAGTTCATCTCTGAGTTTGGACTGCATGCCTGCTCTGGATATACATGGCTGCTTCAGCAGGACCAGCTCCATCGCCTGACTAATCTGCCAGCTGATCCCCATATTTACATTGTCGGGAGGCGGCCCCGCATCTCTATAGACGCCGACTCGGTGCAGATTGACTCCCAACTTATAAGCGGCCGTTTCTTCAAGCAAGTCCAGGAAGATAGAGTTGAAATTCCTTTCAAAGCTAGGAATGAATTTGGTCGAACCGACCTGACGGTCCGTTCCGAGTATCCATTTAACGAAGTGGCGTTCGTCACCCCTGACGGAGAGGAGTTGCTAACTGGCAAGGCAGCCTTGATCCTTGGCACCTGTGGGCCGGCGTATTGGCAGCACTTGGACTTGGAAGTCCTTTACATAGGTCAGTCATATGGCGAGGCAGGCGACCGCACCGCAGTCCAGCGGCTACAAAGTCACTCGACACTTCAAGGCATCTATGCAGAGGCCATTCGTAACTCGCCTGATCAGGAGGTGTGGTTTTTACTGCTCTCCTTCGAACTGTACTTGCTCGCGAGCTTTGACGGCAGAACCAAGAGCTATCAAGCCTCGAACGAAGAGGAAGACGCGCATCGCAGCAAGGTATTAGGGAACTTGGTTACGGAACAACAAGAGATCAACTTTACTGAGGCTGCGCTCATCAAGTACTTCCGCCCCGAGTACAACGTCAAGTACAAAGACTCCTTTCCAAGCCCTGCTCACTCTACATATGAGCAGTGCTACGCGATCGATTTGAATGGAGTGTCCGTAGAAGTGCAGACCGAAGACCTCATGCTTCGCCTTTGGTCGGCTGCGGTCTCACCTCAGGGTATCCACATTGCAACGTTCTCGCTCCATAATGAAGCAGAGCGTCGCTCCATGTTCGCACTCGTGTGAAGACGCCTAAGCCGTCCATCGAGAGGCAGCAAAGGAAAGCAGCGCCTGCGTTTTCTCGCTTCGGACCCCCAAATAGGTTCCAGCCGAGTACTTCAGCCGTTCAGCCCGACGAATCGCATGGCACCTCGTTCCGGTACCAATCTATGTTCGCGATTAACAACAATGCCGGGATACAAGCTCATGGCGGTGATGTCTACGGCAATGATAACTTTGAAATCGTCGCCTGCGAGAATTGTGGGTGCCAATATCTATACAACTCCGAGGTCCTCGACCTCTATTACGATCCGCAAAATTTGAGTAAGCGGTATCTTAATGCCGAGGGCTATGCCGTTCCACCTTGCCGGCAATGTGGCATCGAGGATTGGAACTTCGAAGAGTTGAGTGCTAATGATAGAGCAGCGGTGGAATCCGGCCCCTGGTCTTGGGCGCTGAGGGCCTAGAGAGGCTGCGCTCCGCCTGAGTCGCTCGGAGGAGAAATGCTCCCAGCAGGGTGCGGCTCGCGTATGCGCGTATGAGTGTTTCGCCGCGCAGGTGAGGAGGGCTGGCGCAGGCAGCCGACGGATCGCATGGCACCTCGTCCCGTTCCGCATGGCACTTCCTTGACGCGGATGTATCCTGTATGGAAAAAGGGCTGCGCGGCTCGCCGGAGCGTTTCTCCTGGCTCGCCGGCACCGCGGAGGCTCGCCGGAGAACCTGGTTAGCCACCCGCCGGAGCCGGCCAAGAGCTCGCCGGGCATCTTCCATCGTTCGCCGGCATCTTTCACCGCTCGCCGGTGATTTCCCGGGGTTCGCCGGCTCCGGCGAGCCGTCCGCCGGCCCCGGCGAGCTGTCCGCCGGCTCCGGCGAGCTGTCCGCCGGCCCCGGCGAGCTGTCCGCCGGCTCCGGCGAGCTGTTTGCCGGCCCCGGCGAGCTGTCTGCCGGCTCCGGCGAGCTGTCCGCCGGCTCCGGCGGTACGTCCGCCGGCTCCGGCGAGCTGTCCGCCGGCTCCGGCAAGCTGTCCGCCGGCTCCGGCGAGCTATCCGCCGGCTCCGGCGAGCTGTCCGCCGGCTCCGGCGAGCTATCCGCCGGCTCCGGCGAGCTGTCCGCCGGCTCCGGCGGGCTGTCCGCCGCGGATTTTGCGTCACAGGAGAAACGAATTTCATGCCGCTCGCCGGCCTTCGCGGCTGGCGGGATCTTCCCGGCTCCCCGCCTCAGGAGCCTTTCCTTCCTGACCGAGCCTCGGGCCGGGCCGCGGGACCGGGGCCCAGCTCGTCCACGGTGTCCAGCTTGTGGATCGCCGGATCGAGATCGTCTGAGATGAGGCATTCGATCATGCCGAGGAGCTCCCCTTCCAGGGTCTCTTCGGCTTCGAGCTCGTCATCGGAAACGGCCGGCAGCTTGGTCGCGAGGTCCTTCATCCGCTTCCTGAAAGCTTTCAGCTCCCCGCCCGCCAGCTTCAGCTTGCCCTGGATCTCCCTGGGCGTATCGCGCGGCAGGATCTCCAGCCGTTCCTGCCCGAAGCGGACCGTGACCTCCTGATCCGGACGAAACCCGGCCTGCTTCAGGGCCGTCCCCAGGATTTTCCCAGCGGCACGCACAGCGTCGAGCCCTGCTTCTTCAATCGGGCCGCGAATTCGAACAACTCGGCATCCATTTCAACCCCCCTCCGGCGCGCCGGGCCGGAACAAATTCCGCTCTGGCGCGACCGGACGGACCAACTTCTATAATGAATGCACTGATTCTGTCAACATGCGACGGAATATATTTTCGGCTTGCCCCTCCCTCGCCCGTTCTTGTACACTCCTTCTCATGAAGCCTCAGACGCAGCACATGATTGACGTACTGCGCACCACGATCCGGGCTCTCGGCCTGACTCTCAGCGAGGTGGAAAAGCGGCTCGGAGTCTCCCGCGGATACCTGACCCGCCTCTTCTCCGGCACGATGGATCTGCGGTTTGATCAGGTCGCCGAGATCGCGGAGGCGGTGGGAGTCGAGCCGGAGGAGGTCCTTCGGCTGGCCTTTCCGCCATCTCAGAAGCCCGCCACCCCGGAGGCCTTGCGTCTGCGTGAAGCTTTGGGGGTGCCTTCTCCCGAGGCGCCGCCGCCGCCTCAGGTGGAGTCGGCGCTCGAAAGGGAGCTAGAGCGGATCGTGGCGAAGACGCTCCGGAAGATGGTGGCGGAGTCCGAGAGGTAGGGAGAGGGCCGTCCCGGAACGGCCCCTAGACGCTCAAACGCAGTGACGCCCGTAGCAGCAGCACTTGGGGAGGATCACATGGGATCTCGTCATCACGAGATGGCCTTCCGTGTTGGCACGCACCAAGCCGAACACCACGACGCGATGCCGTCTTTCGTCGGCGTAGCGAAGGCTCAGGCGCTCTCGCAATCGGCCGTTGAGCGAGCCCTCCACGAGGTCTTTGCCCGACACGAGATCTTCGGGGATGTTCAAGAGGATCATCTGATCGATCACCCCGTCCTCTCCGACCTCGGCCCGGAACCAGATCTCCTGGCCGGCTAAGCTCACCGGCAGCCCCGCGTCGAAGTCGATCGGTGCCACCGCCGGGACGGGGATCTCCCGGCTGTTGTGGGGATGGTCCGCGTCCTCGATCACGAGGACGGTGGAGGGAGAGGCACCCTTCCCGCGTGGGCGAAAGCGCTCGGCCTCGCTCTGGACTCGGTCCGCGAACTTGCCGGTCGAGGCTCTCAACACGGCTCCCGCAGACGACACGAGCGCCCATTCCTCGAAGTTGAAGGAACCCTCCCGCCGCGTCCCCGGATGCAGGAGGCCGAATCCCAGTTGGTAGCCGGCGAGCTTGACACCTCCATCCTCGGCCATCACGATCGTATGGGAGCTCTTCGTCAGAGCGCAGCCGCCGGCACCGCCGCCGCCGCCGCCGACACCACCGATCGGCTCGCACGTGCAGCTACAGAAGATGACCGAACCGGAGATGTCGCCATGGCAACTGGGCATCTGATCGAGGTAGCAGCAAGCCGAGCAATTCGTACCGTTGAAACTACAGCTACAGCAATTGCCCTGCGCTTCGGCGGCGCCCGGCAGCAGGATGGCCAGCGCCACCAGAACAACCCGGATCAGTTGACCACGGCTCAAGGTCATGAGGCGCTCTCCTGTCTTGCGATTTCGTCCTCCCCGCAGGAGGACCCTACGGCGATGCAGGGCTCCACGACCCGCACGGAGCGGCTCCGCGGCACCACTGGCGACCTTAATAGCTTAATCATTTAGATGCAGCGCGTCAACCGAGTATTACCGGAGCCCGTTACTAACGGGAGCCAGTAGGCATCAAAAAGGCTTCGAGCTCCGGGCGCACTACCCTACTCCTCCCAGGCCCGCCCCTCGAACCGCAGGGCCGGGTCGATATCGACCCGCCGCAGGAACCTCGCCACCTCTTCGACCATCTCCAGCGTCACCGTCTGCATTTCGACGGCGTCCCGCAGCAGGATCACGGCCATCAAGGCCTCGCGCTGGACCTCAAGGCGCGCGAAGATCTCGGCGGCTTCAAGGATGAGGGCGAATGCCTCTCCAGCCTTTCCCTGCGCCAGGAGAGCGGCCGCGAGATGGAGGCGTTCAATGCTGGCGAGAATCGGTAACTCAGCTTCTTCGAAGCCGATGATCACTTCACGGAAAATGGATGCTGCCTTCGAGTGATTTCCCAGGCCCGCATAGATCCGAGCCTCCAGGACGCGGAACTTGATTTCGTTGATGCGACCGGTACCATTCAAGAAGAGACGTGCGTGAAGAAAACGGAGCCTCTTAGCCTCTGGAAATCGCCCGCTCTCGGCAAGAAGCAAAACAAGATTGTGAGCGGCCGCGCACGCAAGGTTTGCATCCCTCTCTATGTCAATCAGAGCTAAGCTTTTTCAAGAAACCCGATTCCTTTCTCAGGATTGCCGGCGTACCCCGCATACAGCCCTAAGGTGACCAGAGTCCGGCCAACGAGGTGAGCGTCGTTGTGGCGGCTGTAGAAGTCCGCGACCTTCAAAAGGTTCGCCGAAGCTCGCCCAAACTCACAGCGGTCAGCTGAGAGGGAGGCTTCGAGCTCCAGGAGCCGGACCTCGAGGAGCTCATCGCGGCTGCCTCGCTCGAAAAGCTGGCGTGCGCGGCCCATGGCATCCGCAGCCTCGTGGAGCCGATCGGCGGCGCGGTAGGCGTTGCCCAATTCGGCGTGGGCGCGCGTCTGGAAGTCGATGACCCTCGCAGGACTGTCGAACCTCCGGGCATCCAGTCCCCGCGAAACCTCGGCGGCAAGGAAGGCGAAGTGGACCATCAGTTGGGGATCGTCGTGGCGGAGCTGCCAGCTCCGGGCGAGGAACGCCTCCATCCGCGCGAATTGGCCCAGTCGCGGAGGGAGCCGGTCCAAGGCCTCCATGCCTCCGGTCTCAAGCACCCGGAGGGCCTCGAGCGACTGGACTCGTTGCTGGCGGAGGTAGCGCTCGTACCGGAGGACCTTCCGCAGAGCCCGGTTGATCGCGGCATCAAAGGAGGTCCTCTTCTCCGGCTTCTCCGCCAGGGGCTCCCGCCGCCGCGGCTCCGGAGCCACGCTCAGCCCCATGGCCGGCGCCGCCTCCTCCAGGCAGCTCACGCAGGGGGCGAGCAGATGGCGCGACACCTCCTCCGCCCGCTCCGGAGACAGGTCCCCCCTATAGAGCGCAACCACCTCCTCACGGCTCGGGTGATCGTTCAATCCCGCCTCCTTGATAGAAGCCGTATTGTCGCACGAACGGCGGCACCGTGGCCCGCGACCCTACCTTGGGATGAGGCCGCGGGCCGCGAACGCCGCGTGTGCAATCTTAACCGTTGGGGTCGATCCCACCGCCCTTGTCTGCGTTCGTGGCAGGCGGCTGAGGCGTGGAGCGCCCGCCGTTGGGGTCGATGCCAGCGCCGTAATCCGACTTCAAATCCGGAACCTGGAGCCCATCCCCCGCCGGGGCTCCCAGCCATATCTGAGTCAGCCATTGCAGAGCGTTGCCCATCCATCCGGGTCCGGCGGTCCGGCCGTGCCGGGCGGCGGCGTGGGCGGGGCCGGCGAACGCGAGGACCATGGCGAGGGCGGCAGCGGCGGCGGTGTGCTGAAGGCTGCGCTGAGTCATCTCTCTCCTCCTGGCCACGGACCCGACCGGACGCCGCCATGGCGCCATCGCCCGCGGCCGCAACGTGGTGTCGTTGCAAAGGGGTTCAGTTTGGCACGCCGGTAAGCTTTTCTTCCACGAGTGTGCGAATTCTTTCCACCCCCGGCGCCTTTCCTTTCCGCCAGTATCCGGAAACGATCATCGAAGGCCGCCGGCGTCGCTTGATCTCGCAACATAGCCCTGGTTAACCGAAACCGTTAACAACGCTTCGGCATTCGACGCATACGGTATAGACGCCTCATCGAAGTTTGCCGTACACTCCCCGGCGTTGCGAAATGGTTAACAACGGAGGTCGAAATGGCGAACCCGGCAGGAGTTGCAGGGCCTGATCATGTCGAATTGGACGAAGAAGGGAAGGTGCTGCTCTGGGAGCTGGGCCGAAGGATCGTGCGCCTGCGGAGGACCTTGAACTGGACCCGAGCCGATCTGGCCAGGAGAGTGCGCGTTTCGAGGGAGCGCCTGGGGAATTGGGAGCGGGGCAGCTATGCGCCCCCCTTGCGGGAGCTGGTGGGCCTCAGCCGGGAGTTGGGGACTTCGATCGACGAGCTGGTGACCGGAGAGGCCGCACCGGTCAAGGCGCTCAGCCCGCGCGAGATAGGCGAGGCGGCTCGATCCCTGCGCGAGTTGAGCCGGTGCCTGGGGAAGTTGTTGGAAGACGAGGGGGACGAAGGCGGCTGATTCGAACGCCGTCGCTTGCAAGCTTGATCTTCCGGAGTCAAGAAGGCTCCGGATGTACGAAAGGAGAGTTGCATGAACACGATGGAGATGGTGGTGATCAGCAAGATCGACGTGCTCGCGAGGTTGCGACGCGTACCGCGGCCGGTGGGCCTGGAAGCGGTGGAGGCGCTCGTGCCGGCCGGGGACGTCGACGAGCTCAAGCCCGAGCGGGTGCAGGAGTGGCTGAGCGCCCGGCCCGAGTGGCGTCTGGCCCCGGCCGGCACGGTGCTCCACCGCGCCCGGACGCTCCCCACCTGCGAGGCCGCGATGCACTACGCCTCGTTTGTCGCCAGCCTGGCGACGGCGCTCGCGCTGCCGGCGAAGGTGAGGGTCACAGACCGGCGGGTCGAGCTGTCGCTCTTCTCGCCGCGCAAGAGAGGCCGTTTCACCCCGCTCACCGAGTCCGTGCTCGGCCTCGCCGCGCGGATCGGCTGACCAGGATCTCAACCCATTACGACGTCCAACCAAAGGAAAGGAAAAGGAAAATGCCTGAAATCACCGCGCAAAGCAAAGTCTTCCGTGACTGGGAGGGCCTGCTCGGGGCGTGCGCGCAGAACGCGCCGCTGCTGGCAGGGATCGACGCCCTCAAGACCGACCTGGAGATGCTGCTCGCCGAGGCGAGGGACCTCAAGATCCAGCAGGAAAACTTCGCCGGCAACAAGCTGGCCACCACGCAACGGCTGCGCAAGACGATCGACACGGGGCGGGAGGCCGCCCGCAAGCTCCGCGCTTTCGTGATGATCCGTCTCGGCTCGGACAGCAAGCACCTGACGCAGTTCGGGGTCTCCCCCCGCCAGAAGAGTTCGCGCAAGGCGAAGCGGCCGGCGGCAGCGGCCACCACCGCCACCCTCGAGAGTCCCAAGCCGCCGAGCCCGAGCGGAGAGTAGACGGTTTAGTCCAAGGAAAGGAGACAGAAACATGCCCAAGAAATCACTCCCCAAGACCCTGGGGACCTGGGAGCAGCTCCTGGCCGGCGTCGCGGCCAACCAGGGGGAGCTCCCGCACGTGGACGTCTACCGCGCGCAACTCGACGCGGAGATCACGGACGTGAGGGCCGCGCAGTCGCGGAGGTCGGCGTTGCAGGCGGAATCGCTGCAGGCGACGCAGGACCTCAGGAGCTTCGCCGCGAGAGGCAGCGATCTGGCGGTGCGGATCCGTGCCGGGATCGTGCTCCAGTACGGCCCGCGCAGCGAGAAGCTGGTGGAGTTCGGGATGAAGCCGAGCCGCAAGCGGAGAGGCGCCAGGGAGAAACCCGTCGCCAAGGCGAAGAAAGGAGCCCCCCGAAAACCCGCCGAAACCGTGAAGTAGTCAACAGGCCGTAAGGACCGGGGGCGTGGTGACAACACGCCCCCGGTTTTCCAGGGAGCCTCCGTATCGTACCGCAGGTGAGGTCGAGGGGATCGTGTGCGAACGACCGCGGCGAGGCACGCTTCTTTGGGGCACTCTGTCTCAGGAACCCGGAGATCTGAACCGGACATCGTGAGCCTGGACGCCGTCGGCGGCGGCCGCGAGCAGCCCGGCGCCTTCGTCGGCCAGGGCAGTGCGGTCCCGCTTGGAAAGCGTCGCGAAGGGCTCGACGACCAGGCTCGCCGCGCCCTTCTGGCGATCGATCCTCCAGGTTCCGCGGACGAAGCCGTCGACGAGCACGGCCCCCTTCATGAAGACCAGCGGGCGGTGAGGATCGGCGATGACGCGGGTGCGGACGTCGTGAGAGAGCAGGAGATTGTCGTACTCGGGCAGAAAGCGAGGGAGACGGCGTGTCGGGATCGGGCCGGGGCGCATCGGGGAGGTCGAACAGCTCGGCGCCGCGCTCGTCGCGGAAGGCGAGCAGGCCGGACCGCAGCCGCTCGACGGCCACGCGCAGCCCGGTCAAGCCGGACCAGACCTGCACGTCCTTGACCGTGGCGGGACCGAACGCGCCGAGATAGCGCAGGATCATCTCGTCCGGCCGGCTGTCGGTACTCGTGGGACGGCCGAGCCAGGACTCCGCCGAGGTATGAGTGGCTTGCCCGCTAGCGCCCCAGAGGCCGCGCGGCGGCACCTGCACGAGCGGCACCCCCGTACGCACAGCCATGGCGAGGGCGTCGGGATCGTGGTCGGGCCACCGCTCGCGCAGCAACGGGCCGAGCTCCGCGAAGGTGCGAGGCCGCTCCTCGACCAGCACCCGGCCGGCGGCGGCGACCTGATCCAGATCCACACCTTGCAGACGGCGGCCGAAGGTGCCCTTGAGGCTGCGTTCCAGCACCGTCTGAATCACGGGGCGAAGAGCCAGGCAATCGCCGGCGGTGACCAGATGGATCGTCGACCGCATCAGCACGACGCGCACCACCTCCCGGCGGCTGATCAACCCGGCGAGCTCGTCGAACCGGAAGCCCTCCAGCCGCGACCACAACCCGACATACGGCGCGCCCGGCGATTGCGCCTGCAGCCCCACTAGCCGCTCGACCGCCTCGAGGGCCGGCAGCTTCGCGCGCCGCAGCAGAAACTGCCGCTCGAGCAGCGCGCGGTTGAGCGCGCGCGGCCCCAGCACGCCGCCTGGTTCGCTGTCGATGTGCTTCGGCATGAGTCTCCTCGCGCGAGATCCGTCAAGGCCGTCGAGGATAGCGGATGAGCCGCCAGCCGGGACGTCAGCTTCGCCACCGCATTCCGGATAAGGGCCGAGATTCTCGATAACGACAGGGGTCGAGCAGGAAATCGGAAACGTCGAAAAGTGTCTTGCACCCGGGTTTGGAAAGATCGAAAAGGCCCTCGGCATCTCGGACAAAGGCAGTTGCCGGGGTGATTGCGCGGAGCTTGAAGCGGATACAGAGTAAGGCGGAATAAAAACACGAATCCTACATAGATATGCATGTCTCCGCACCTATCAATGAACGAACATCATTGTAAGGCTAGAACGAGGCATGCTATTAATAGCAATAAGCTCTATCAGCTAGCTAGCATTTAGCAACAACACGAAAGGAGGAGAACAATGGCTAGTGCAGGTGAGAGAAGAGGTTCTAAGAAGGAGTCACAGTCCAAAGGTGCTTCTAAGTCTGCCTTCATGGCGCCTCTTAAGCCAGATGCTGTATTGGCAGAAATCGTGGGCCACGATCCTATTCCTCGGACTGAAGTCACCAAGCGAGTATGGGATTATATTCGCGCGCATACCTTGCAGGACCCTAATGATAAAAGAACTATCCGGGCTGACGCAAAGCTCAAAAAAGTCTTAGGTGGCCAAGACAGTGTAACCATGTTTGAGCTGACAAAACATGTAAATAAGCGCCTTCACCCCGAAAGCAGCATCCTTCATGGAAGTCCTATCGGATATTCTGCTGGTGGACTTGACGGAGGTCATACCACCGAGTATGAAAACCCGAAGAAGCCTGGGAAGAAGAGGTAGGGTCAATCGTGTTTGGTGAACTGTCGACACTGTTCGGGCGTAATTTCTCGGTCGGGTTTCTCTTGCCTGCTGCAATTTTTGCGACTTCCTCGTTTATTTTAATTGACAGCTTCAAGCTGATCGCGCCTGTACATTCACCGATTCATATACTATTGCAAACTGACAAAGAAATCTTAGGAGCAACCGCATTTCTCCTTGCACTGTGGATGGGCGGGATTCTACTCTTAGCCTTAAACCGCTCAATAATCAGGCTAAAGGAGGGATATGGCAAGATTAACCCAGCACGGCTCTTTGCATTTATTGAGAGGAATCGATTCCATAAATCAACGGCCGCATTGAGGCTATCGAAGCTGATATTGAAGCAGCGGAAGCCTTGGATTAAAAACCCGATTCTTCCCTAGCCAAGGAACGCACCGAACTGAGAACAGAGGTCGCAGAGCGTTTCCCTGACAGTGAACACTTTCTTCTTCCAACGGCGTTTGGCAATACGATTAGAGCCTTTGAAGTCTACCCTCGCGTAATGTATGGCCTCGATGCAATACCAAGTTGGCCCCGTTTGATGATGGTTATGCCTGACAATGATCGCGAGACGGTCGATACAGCGAAGGCACAGATGAGCTTCTGGGTTAATCTGTGGTTTCTCAGCCTGCTCTTTTTTGCTGAGTATTTATTTTTAATGATTTTTACTGGCTCGCGAGGCAATGCTTGGGCTTCATTGTCTCTTCTTCTCGCTTGGGTTGCCTCATCTCGAGCACGAAATGCTGCCATTTTGTGGGGAGAGGTAGTCAAGGCCTCGTTTGATGTTTACATGCCACAGTTAAGAAAGCGGCTCGAATTGGATGCTGCGCTGAGCCCCGACTCGGAAAGGAAGCAGTGGGCATCTGTAAGCCGCGCTATGATATATCGTAATCCTGATTTTCTTCCTTACAACCGAGAACGTGATGATTCTGGTGAAAATATCCAAACGGGGGATTGAGGATGAATGCACGATTATACTGGGGGATTCTGATCGCTTCTGTCGTCGTAATATTTGCCCTCTGCTCAGTATTAAGAAGCTATTTCACAGCGCGTGCGCTATTGGGCGCGCGAACCATGCTGCATAGAGAGAGAATGACAGCACTCTCCAAAGGGACAGATCTGCCAAAAGAAGATCTGCAAGCTGCGGTCAATGGAAGGGCTCTCGGATTTGTTACCTTGCCATTTAGGAAGCTCGCCACGATTTCAGGTCTCGTTTTATTTCTCGGGGGCTTGGGAGCTCTTTGGGCTTTGGGGGTTTCTGAAAGAGCTGACCTAAGAAGTCTGGCGAGCTTGGCTTTAGTCCCTACGTTCGTAGGATTAGGGCTGACTCTCTATCCTGTCGCCCTAAGGAAATACATCGAGAGACCATAGGCATGGCCCCAGCAGGTTCCGCCCCTTTCAGGGCGGGGTGGGATTTGGGGGCTGCCTACCTGGCGCTAAAGCGCCAGGCTAATCAATACCGCCCTTTCAGGGCGAGGGAGGGGACAAGCCCCTCCCCTACGTACGAAACCCAGTTTTGTTA
>CAVXIG010000028.1:0-100048 GCA_963761645.1 uncultured Acidobacteriota bacterium | reverse complement strand
TCCCGCTCTACTTCCATCACCGGTATCAGTTGGAGGCCGCCTCCAAGGTGGTCGGCGGGCTGCGGTACACCTATGCCCTGCGCGGCGACGGCCAGCCGCCTTCGAAGCCGGTGGACGGCGCGGCGCAGCGGAAGGCGCTGGCGGCGATCCTGGATGCTCTGACGCCCGAGACGCTCGACCTGCCCGAGCCGGTGATCGCCCTGCTGCTGCCGCGCCCGAACGAGTACCACGCCAACGAGGAGATGTTCACCGGCCTGACCGCGCCGACCTTCGATCCGCTCTCGGCCGCCGCCACCGGCGCCGACATGGCGGTGCGGCTGCTGCTGCGCCCCGAGCGGACGGCCCGGCTGGTGGACTTCCACCGCCGCGACCCGTCGCTGCCCGGGCTGGAGGAGGTGTTGAAGGGGTTGGAGGACAAGGTGTTCGGCGGCACGGCGCCGAAGGCGGAGCGGCTGGCCGAGGTGCGGCGGACCGAGCAGTGGGTGGTGGTGCGGCGGCTGATCGGCCTGTCGAGCGATCCCCAGGCCGCGCCGGGCGTGCGCTCGCGGGTGGACGCCGAGCTGAGCTCCCTGGCCGGCCGGCTCGGCAAGGGCGGCGCCCCTGAAGGCGCCGAGGGAGCGAACCGCGCCTTCCTCGCCCGCGAGATCGAGGCGCCACCTCGACCGCCGCGGCGTGGAGGAGGCGGCCAAGCGCCCCGAGCCGCCGGCCCCGCCGCCGGGGCAGCCCATCGGCATGCCGGACTCCTCGCTGCTGGGCGGGATGGACGACTGCTCGTGGGGAGAGCGAAAAAGGCCCGCCCTTCTTCCTCCTGCCCCTCGTCCCGGGGAGGGAGGGGGGAGGGGACGGAGAGGGGGCCGGGGGGTGCACGGCTCGCCGCCTCTGGCCTATCATCCTGGTCATGATCACCGCCCTCGCTTTGGCCCTGTTCTGGCATTTCCGTCCCGCTCCCCGGCCGGACCGCGCCACCCCTTCGGACCTCGCCGAGGCCGCGGCGAGCACTCCCGACGCTCCCGAGCGGCTGAAGGTGAAGGTGCTCTCGGTCCGCCCGCATGATCCCGAGGCGTTCACCCAGGGGCTGCTGCTCGACGGCAACCGCTCTACGAGAGCACCGGCCTTCCGGGCAAGTCCAGCCTGCGCGAGGTGGACCCGCGGACCGGAGCCGTCAAGCGGAAAGTGGCGGTGAAACCGGAGTACTTCGCCGAGGGGCTGGCGCTGGTGGACGGCAAGCTGCTCCAGCTCACCTGGCAGGACCAGCGGACGCTGGTCTACAACCGCGCCGACTTCAAGCCGGCCGGGGATTTCGCTACGACGGCGAGGGGTGGGGGCCTGCCTGGACGGCGACCGGGTGGCGACGAGCGACGGCTCGGACCGGCTCACCTTCCGCGATCCCAAGACCTTCGCCGTGCAGACACCCTCAACGTCACGCCGCCGGCCAGCCCGCCTACAAGCTCAACGAGCTCGAATGCGTCGACGGGGTGGTCTGGGCCAACGTCTGGCAGACCGACGACATCCTGCGCATCGACCTCAAGGACGGCCGGGTCACGGCGGTGGTCGACGCCTCCGGCCTGCTCACCCCCGAGGAGCGGCAGAAGTCCGACGTGCTCAACGGCATCGCCTGGAACCCCAAGAGCAAGACTTTCCTGATCACCGGCAGCTTTGGCCGAAGATGTTCGAGTCCAGTTCGTGCCGCGATGAGCCTCTGGGGCGGCATCGCGCTCGCCCTGCTGGCTGTCCTCGCGCTCGCGGACAGCTCCTGCCCGTCCCGCTCGCTGGCGCCGCGGGAGGAGGGCGCCGCCCCCGTCCTCTCCCTGCTCGGTGACCGCCCCCGGATCGTCCCCGATGGCGCCCGGGTTGGAGGCTTCCTGGTTGGCGGCCTTTCGGCGCTGGCGCGCGCCGCCGACGGCACCTGGCTCGCCTTGGTGGACAACGACGAGGCGACCCCGGCGCGGGTGTTCCGGCTCGCCTTCGAGGCTAAGCGGCAACGGGGTGGCCCCGCCGGCGGGGAAGACCCCTTTGCAGATGCCGCTGGCGGCGATCCCGCTCGAAGGGTTCACGGGCAAGACCCTGGACGGCGAGGGGATGGCGCTGGAGCCCTGGGGGGAGATGCTGATCTCATCCGAGATCGAGCCGTCGATCCGCGAGTTCTCCCCGGCCGGCAAGCTGCTGCGCGCCCTGCCGGTGCCGGAGCTTTTTTTAGCCACGGACGGGGGCGGGGGACCCGGGAATCTCGGCTTCGAGAGCCTGACTCTCTCGCCGGGGGGCGAGGCGTTGTGGACGGCCAACGAGCGCGCCCTCCGGCAGGACGCTCCCGAGGACGCGACGGGGCCAGCCCCGGTCCGCCTGCTGCGCTACGGGCGGCGCGGCGGCGGCTTCGTCCCCGGCGGGCAATTCGTCTACGTGGTGGAGCCGATCGCGAAGCCCGGCCGGGGCGGCGGCTTCCAGGTTCGCGGTCTCTCGGATCTGCTGGCCCTGCCGGACGGGGATCTGCTGGCTCTGGAACGGGAGTTCGTCGAGGGGCGCGGCATGGGCATCCAGATCTTCCGGGTCTCCCTCGCCGGCGCCACCGACGTGTCGAATATGGAGTCGCTGAGAGGGCAGCGCTACACGCCCGTGCGCAAGGCCCTGGTCTATGACTTCGCCCGCTGGGCTTCGTGCCGGACAACATCGAGGGGATGGCGTTCGGACCGCGGCTGCCCGACGGCTCGACCACGCTGGTGCTGGTGAGCGACAACAACTTCCACCCCTTCGAGCAGACGGAGATCGTGGCCCTGCGTCTGAACCTGTAGGGGCGGCTCTGTGGGGCCGCCCTCGGGTGAGCTACCCGACGGGAGCTTCGACCTTGAGCATCCGGCCCCAGGCGTTGCGGAGGTTCTCGGGGAGATCCAGGGTGGGGAAGATCTCCTTGACCTCGTCGCGGGTCACGTAGGTCCAGATATCGTCCCACTGGGCGTAGCGGAGCAGGTGGGAGATGACCCACGCGCGCTGCTCCGAGGTGCCCTGATGAAGGAGGTGGAGGAATTCCTGCTCGGTGATCTTCTGATCGGGGAAGAAGTAGAGGGAGTCCTTGCCTTCCACGGTGTCGCGGCCTCGGCCCGATCCTGTGCCTTGCATGCTTCCAGTATAGCCGTTTGTCTTGGCAATGTGCCATCCAGCGCCATCCGGCGCGGGCCTTCCATGACCCCGCACTTGACCCCGCCGCGCCGCTCGGCTAGATTTCCTCACGCTCGACCCATCGAGCGGGCATAACTCAGTTGGTAGAGTGCAAGCTTCCCAAGCTTGATGTCGCGGGTTCGAGTCCCGTTGCCCGCTCCAATTCACCTTTCCTACCATAAGAGACCGAACACGGTGCCGGGGAGCTATGTCGATCTTCCGTCGTGACCCTTCGCCCTCCTCTTCCGCGTCCGGAGGGCCGTCCGAGCCTGCGCAGCAGAAATATCGTCTCACCCACATCGCCTCCGGCACCCGCCTCCAGGGCGAGGTGACGGGGGGAACCGAGCTGCTGGTCGAGGGGGAGATCGAGGGGGAGGTGCGGGTGGACGCGACGGTGACGGTCGGCGCCGAGGGGATCGTGACCGGGCCGGTCGCGGCCCCGGTCGTCCGCATCGGCGGCCGGGTGATCGGGGACGTGACGGCCTCCGATCGCGTCGAGGTCTCCCCCTCGGGGAGTCTCGAGGGGAACATCTCGGCGCCGCGGATCATCATCGCCGAGGGGGCCTTCTTCAAGGGCATCGTGGACATGCGGAAAGACAGGGCGGCCTTGCGCGGCAAGGCCGGGCCGGAGCCAAAACCTGCGATTGATTAGAAATCCAATGGGGAGTCCAACGTGCTGATCGGTATACCCACGGAAGTCAAGGATCACGAGTATCGGGTCGGGATGATCCCGGCCGCCGTCCACGCGCTGGTCGAGGCGGGACATCAGGTCGTCGTCCAGGATGGCGCCGGCCTCGGCAGCAGCATCCCCAACCAGGATTACGTCGCCGCCGGCGCCGAGATCGTGCCCGACGCCGCCGCCGTCTACGGCCGGGCCGAGATGGTGGTCAAGGTGAAGGAGCCGGTCGAGTCCGAGTACCCGCTGCTCAAGCGCGGCCAGACGCTGTTCACCTATCTCCACCTGGCGCCGCTGCCGGAGCTGACCAGCGTCCTGCTCGAGCGCGAGATCACCGGCGTCGCCTACGAGACGATCGAGGACCGCCAGGGGCGGCTGCCGCTGCTGACCCCGATGTCCGAGGTCGCCGGGCGGATGGCGGTCGTCATCGGCGCCAGCTTCCTGCAGAAGGCGCACGGCGGACGCGGCACGCTGATCGCCGGTGTGCCGGGGGTTCCCGCCGGGGACGTGGTCGTGCTGGGCGGCGGCATCGTCGGCCTGAACTCGATCAAGATGGCGCACGGCCTGGGCGCCAGCGTCGCCGTGCTCGACACCAACATCGACCGCCTGCGCGAGATCGACGACCTCTTTCACGGCGCGGTGACGACGCTGGTCAGCAACCGGTACAACCTGCGCGCCGCGCTGCGCCGCGCCGACCTCTTCATCGGCGCCGTGCTGATCCCCGGCCGCTCGGCGCCGAAGCTGGTCACCCGCGAGATGCTCAAGCTGATGAAGGAGGGCGCGGTGGTCGTGGACGTGGCCGTCGATCAGGGGGGCTGCCTGGAGACCACCCACGCGACCACCCACTCGAACCCCACCTACGTGGTCGACGGCGTCGTCCACTACTGCGTGGCCAACATGCCCGGCGCGGTCCCCCGCACCTCGACCTTCGCGCTCAACAACGTCACGCTCCCCTACGCGATCTCGCTCGCCAACAAGGGGGCCGTGCAGGCGGCGCTGGAGGATCCCGGCCTGCTGCTCGGGGTCAACACCTACAAGGGGCACATCACCTACCAGGCGGTCGCCGAGTCGCAGGGGCGGCCGTACAAGGCGTTCAAGGAGTTGATCTGACCGGGAACGCTTTCCCGGTCACTCTCTCCCACAACCCGCTGAAATCTTCCGGCACCGGCGCCGCGAACGACAGCGGCTCATCCGTCGCCGGATGGCGGAAGGCGAGCCGCCAGGCGTGGAGCGCCGGACGTGGGAAATCCCGCAGGGCCGGCTGGAGGGGGCGGGGGAGAGCCTTCCAGCGCGCCTCGCCGTAGACCGGATCGCCCACCAGCGGATGGCCGATGTGCTTCAGATGGACCCGGATCTGATGCGTCCGGCCGGTCGCGAGGTCCAGCTCGAGCAGCGAGATCCCCGCCGCCGCGGCCACCGTCCGGTAGTGCGTGCGCGCCGGCCGGCCGCCGGGGCGTACGGCCATCTCCTTGCGCTCCTGCGGATGGCGTCCGATCGGCGCCTCGATCGTGCCGGCGGGCGGCGAAGGGGCGCCGTAGGCGATCGAGAGATAGTGCTTCGAAACCTCGCGGGCGGCGAAGGCGCGGGAGAGGCGGGCGTAGGCGGCCGGCGTCCGCGCCACCACCAGGACGCCGCTCGTCCCCTGGTCCAGCCGGTGGACGATGCCCGGCCGGCCGGGGCCGCCGACGCCGGCCATCTCGGGATAGCGGTCGAGGAGATGGTGGGCGAGGGTGCCGGTGGCGCGCCCGGCGCCGGGGTGCACGGTCAGGCCCGCCGGCTTGTCGAGCACGACGATCTCGCCATCCTCATGGAGCACCCGCAGGTCGCCCGGCTCGGGGAGGACCCGCTCCTCCTTCAACTCCGGCGGGCTGCACTCGATCCGGTCCCCCGCGGCGACCGCGGCCGAGGGCTTCGCCTCCCGCCCGTTGACCCGCACCAGACCCTCGGCGATCCACCGCTGGACCTGGTTGCGCGGAACGTCGAGGCGGGCGGCGACGTGGCGGTCCAGCCGCTCGCCGGCGCCTTCCGGCTCGACGGTCCAGGCGCTCACCCCCGCGGGGGAAGGGATCAATCGGAGACCGTGGCCGCCGCGGCCTCGCGGGGTTCCTCGTGGCGGTGCGGACGGAAGCTGTCGATCGCCATCAGCACGATGCCGATCGAGATGGCGCTGTCGGCGACGTTGAAGGAGGGCCAGTGGTGGAGGCCGATGTAGACGTCGAGGAAGTCGGTCACGGCGCCGCTCGTCACGCGGTCCATCAGGTTGCCGACCGCGCCGCCCACCACCAGCGCCAGGGCCACCAGCAGCACCCGGTCGCGCGACGGCGTGAACCAGAAGTAGAGGCCGACCGCCACCAGGGCGCCGAGGCCGAGGCCGGTCAGCAGCCAGCCGGCGCCGCCGCCGTTGTCCGAGGCGAAGAGGCCGAAGGCGACGCCGGTGTTGCGCACGTGCGTCAGGTTGAAGAAGCCGGGGATCACCGGCTGCGTCGTGTGATGGGGGAGATGGACCTCGACCAGCCACTTCGTCCACTGATCGAGCACGATCACGGCGAGCGAGACGAGCAGGTACCGGAGCTTGCGGAACCGTGATCCGAGGGTCATTTCCAAAGGGCTCTCCTCTTGTCTGGGCCGAAACGCTCGCCGGCGGCCCGGGTCAGCGCCGCCAGATGGGGGACCGCGGTCGATTGAAACAGCCGGATGGCCGCGATCCCCGCCGCTCCCGCCGTGGCCAGCTCGTCGAACCGCTCTAGTGTAATGCCTCCCAGCGCGTAGACGGGAACGCCGGAAGACGCGGCGCGGGCGAGCTCGCCGGATTCCACGGGGGTCCCCTTGCCGGGGGTCGCGTAGACCGGGCCGAAGGTCACGTAGTCGGCGCCGCCGTCGCGCGCCCGCTCGACCTCGGCGACGGTGTGCGTCGAGCAGCCGATCAGCGGGGTCTCTCCGAACCGCGCGCGCAGCGCCGCCACCGGGACGCCATCGGCCGGCAGATGGACGCCGTCGGCGCCGGCCGCCAGCGCGACGTCGAGGCGGCCGTTGACCAGCAGGCGGACGGCCGGCGGCAGGATCGACCGGGCGAGACGGGTGAGCGCGTAGAGGGCGCGGTCGTCGAGGTCCTTCTCGCGGAGCTGGACGGCGCCGATCCCGGCTTCTCCGGCGGCGCGGAGCCAGTCCGCCATCTCGATGCCGAGAGCGCCGAGGGAGGTCCGGTCGCTGATCGCGAGGAGGCTAAACGTCGGTGGTGGCACGGGCGGCCCGGCGCCGGAAGATGAGCTCGTCGAGATCGTGGGCGCCCCAGACGAGGTGGATCAGTCCGAAACCGGTCACCGCCGCCCGCACCAGGGGATAGAGAGCGATGGCGCGCAGGATCTCGCTGGGGATCTGGAGCAGCATCCGGTCCCAGACCGGGCTCCAGGGCGCCAGCACGAGGAACGTCCCCGCCTCGATGCAGTACAGGACGAAAAGGATGCGGAACAGGAAGGAGGGGCGCATGGAGGGGGAGATTGTAGCCGCATCGAAGATGAAAAAAGGAAGCCGGGCGAACCCGGCTTCCTGGTTTGGCGGGGGGAGAGCCGCCTCAGCCGCGGGCGCGGGGCGGCTTGCGGTCGTCGTTGTCCCGATTGCGCTCGGGCCGCCGCTCCTCGCGGACCTCGGGCCGGCGCTCCGGGGGAGGAGTCTCGCGGACCTGGGGCCGGCGCTCCGGCTGCCGCTCCTCGCGGACCTCGGGCCTGCGCTCCGGCTGGCGCTCGGGGGGCCGCCTCTCCTCGACCTGGGGCCTGCGCTCCGGCTGCCGCTCCTCCCGCACCTGGGGGCGATCCTGCGTCTGCGGCCGCTCGTAGCGGTCGGGCTTCGGCTGCTCGACCTCGGGCCGGCGCTCCGGCCGCGGAGAGCCGCCATCGGCCTCGGAGGAGGGCCGGCTGGGGCGCTCGCGCACCACCGGCTGACGATCCTCGGGATCCGGCCGCTCGGAGCGGTCGGGCCTGGCCTGGGGCTTCATCTCGATCACCACGGGCTTGCGCTCCGGACGCGGGGCGCCGCCGTCGGCCTCGGCCGCGGGACGCGCGGGGCGCTCCCGGACGACCGGCTCGCCGCGGTCTCCACGGTCGCCACGGTCTCCGCCATTGCCGCCATTGCCGCCAATAACGCGCGGATTGGGCGCGCCGCCGTCGACCTGGGGACCCGGACGGCCGGTCCGGCCGGGGTCTCACGCACGACGGGCCGTCCCGCCGGCGTGCCGCCGCCGATGACCGGGCCCGGCTTGCCGGGCTGAGCGCCCTGAACGGCGGGGCGCCCCTCCGAGGCCCGGCGGCCCGGACGGCCGAGGGTGCCCGGCCGCAGCGGCGTGCCGTCGAGGGCCTGCGGCTTCGCGGAGATCACCGTGCGGGCGACCGCCGGCGGCAGGTTCGGCTTGCGGGCGACGAACGGCGTCACGTCCGGCAGCTCGGCCTGGGCCCTGCCGCGCAGGGCGCGCAGCGGCCCGCCGGGATCCTTCCAGACGCTCGGCTTGATCGGCCGGGTGTCGGTCGTGATGATGCCGCGCCCGAGGTCGCCGCGGTTGTGGTCCCTCGGCACGGCGTAGCGCCGTACGTCGCGGCGGCCGTCCCAGTAGCCGTCACGGTACCCATTGCGGTAGCCGTCCCGGAAGTAGGAGGTCGACACGAAGTTCCAGTTGTCGTAGATCGACCAGCCGCCGCCGGCCCAGCCGTAGACGCCGTTGCGGAAGCCGACGTTGATGCCGAACGTGGGGCCGTAGTAGCGGGTGTAGTACCCGGTCGGGCACCAGCCGACATAGTCCTGCCCCCAGTACCAGTAGACCCAGGCCGCCGACCAGACCGAGCCCGGCTGCCAGACCCAGCCGTAGGTGGGCAGGTAGTCCCAGCTCCCGTAGTGGTAGGGCACCCAGCCCCACGGCTCCGAGGAGAGCCAGGTCAGGCCGCTGGGGGTGTAGACCCAGCGCCCCTGCCAGTAGGGGCGCCAGCCGGCCGCCACCCGCGGCCGCCAGTAGGAGGAGCCGTTGACGTCGATCCAGGAGCCGTAGCGGGCCAGCGGCGCCGCGGCGTACCGCAGGTTGTCGTCGACGTAGCGCTGATCGCTGCCGGAGTACTCGTCGTCGAGCTGGCGAGCCCAGCGCTCGAGCGTGTCGAAGCCGCCGGCCTCGCGGATGTCGGCGCGGCGGTCCTCGTCGTCGGCGCGGTCGTCGATCACCGCCTCCTCGTCCGCCCGGACGCGCGACGTTCCATGATCGGTCACCACCTCGGCGGTGCCGCGGCGGACGACCACCTGGCTCCAGCCGTCGTCGGCCGTGATCCGGTAGACGCCGTAGTTCTGCGGGTAGATCGTGGCGTTCGGCGTATCGATCCGGGGGAGCTGGTCGCCCAGCGAATCCTGGGTGACGACGAGCTGCAGGTTGCCGGCGACCAGCCGCACGACCGTCGCCCGGTCATTGCGGTCCGGCGAGGCGGCCAGGCGCTCGAGGATCAGCTCGCTGCCGCCGTCCACCCGCAGGATGTTCTGGTCGGCGAGCAGGATCTCGACCCGCGAACGGTTGGGCACCCGCAGGTGGTCGCCCGCCAGCACCGGCTGGTTGATCTCGGCGGCGGCGGACGCGTCCGTGCCGGCCTGCACCAGCGTGGGCGAGCCCTCCACGACGCGGAAATAGCCATAACCCTCGTTGCTGCCGTTGCCGCCCGCGTCATCATAGCCGGCGTCATCGACGTCGGCGAGCGCGGGACCCGCCAGGGCGAGCAGCCCAAGGGCAAGCGCAAAACGGACCAAGAGGACCTTGCTCAGAGTCTTCATCTGTCTGTCTCCATAAGTCGGGACGATGCACTCGCCCGGCTGTCATAGCATGCAAATAGCAACTCCTGGACCACCCGGCTTATTCCTCTGCCGGGAAGGAGAACTCCCTATTTTTCAATTGCTTCGCCGCTCCCTTCGCCCTATCATTCCGCTTCATGATGAGCTGATTCGGCTGCGGCGGTGTCCACTCCAGGTGACACGGCTCCGAGCGGATACCGATTTGAAGTCTGTGTCCGGCCATCCATTGTGGGGGAGAAATTCTTGGCGATCAATTGGTTCCGCGGCGGCAAGAAGCAGCAGGAGCCGCAGGAGTACACGATCGACGACCTGGTCGTCCTCGAGCGCTACGACGAGGCGGAGGAGCGGCTGCGCGCGCGCCTCAAGGACAACCCCGACGATCTGCACTCCCACCTCAAGCTGGCCGAGGTCTACACTCATCTCCGGAAGTTCGACAAGGCGGTGATCGAATACGTCTTTGTCGCCGAGGAGTACGCCCAGGACGGCTTTCACGACAAGGGGATCGCCCTGCTGGCGAAGGCGACGAAGCTGGCGCCTCTCGACCCGGCGCTGCGCCAGAAGACCGAGAAGCTCCAGCGCGGCAAGAGCTCGGAGCAGGTGCGGACGCTCGCCCTCGAGGGGCTGCGCGAGGCCGGGGGCGCGAAGGCCGGGACCGCCCTCGAGCTGACGCGGCTCTGGCACCACCTGGCCGCCAGCAGCGTGGTCCGCGACCTCCCCGGCGAGTCGCTGAAGCGGCTGCTCTCGGCCATGGAGCTCCTGCGCCTGGAGTCCGAAACGGTGATCGCCCGCGAGGGAAGCCAGGAGGCTTTCCTGCTGTTGATCGTCCAGGGAGTCGTCGAGGCCACGATAGAATCCGGCGGCCGCGCCGGGACGGTGCGCAGCTTCGGCTCCGGCGACCTCCTCGGCGAGGCGGTCCTGTTCGAGCGCGGCAAGTGGCCCGCCCGCTACCGCACGTCGGAGCCGGTCATCGCGCTGAAGCTCACCCGCGAAGGGCTGGAGAAGTGCCTGGTCGGCAACGCCGATCCGCGCGGGTTCCTGGAGACGCTGCGAGGGCAGCACAACGACCGCGACGTCGCCGCCACGGTGCAACGTCTGCGAAGCGGTACTTGACCGGTACTTGACCTGAATAAACAAACGATGGCTATCCTTCCGATCCGTATCTATCCCGACCCCGTGCTGCGGGTGAAGTGCCGCCCGGTGGAGACGTTCGACGCCGGCCTGCGCAAGCTCGCGGCCAACATGGTCGACACCATGCACGCCGCCCCCGGCGTCGGCCTCGCGGCCCCCCAGGTGGGGGTCGACCTCCGCCTCGCGGTGGTGGACATCTCGGTGGGGGAGAATCCCGCCGGGGTCCGGGTCCTCGTCAATCCCGAGATCATCCGGCGCGAGGGGGTGGAGACCGACACCGAGGGGTGCCTCTCCCTGCCGGGGATCACCGACAAGGTGGACCGTCCGTTCTCGATCACCCTGCGGGCGCAGGATCTGGAGGGGAAGCCCTTCGAGCTCGAGGCCGACGACTACCTCGCCCGCGCCATCTGCCACGAGGTCGACCACCTGGACGGCATCCTTTTCACCGACCATCTCCGCGGCCTGCGCAAGGAGCGGTCGAAACGGCAGCTCAAGCGCTTGGCGGAAGAGCAGGAGGTACGGGTTTGAGGCGGGCTCTCCTCCTCCTCACCCTCCTCCTCACCGCCTGCGGCGGCGGAGGCGGGGGCGGCGGCACGTCGACCGAGCCGCCGCCACCACCGCCGCCACCGCAGGCCGGGATCGTCTTCACGCCCCAGGCGGCTCCCGCGGCGAACAGCCTCCACTTCGCGAGCGGCGCCGCCTCCACCGCCTCCACCCTGGTCCTCGAGCTGCGGGCGAACCAGGTGAACGACCTCTATGGCGTCGCCTTCGACCTCACCTATCCGGCCACCCAGCTCCAGTACGTCCGCATC
This sequence comes from uncultured Acidobacteriota bacterium, assembly GCA_963761645.1. GTDB lineage: Bacteria > Acidobacteriota > Thermoanaerobaculia > Multivoradales > UBA5704 > DATARR01. Next base: position 88,471 of record CAVXIG010000028.1, on the reverse strand, counting down.
ACGGCCGGACCTCTGCTCGGCAATGGGGCGGTGCAGGCGGCGGTCTCCTCGCCCGGCACCCTGATCATCGGCGGCACCCATCTCGGCACCACGCCGGGATCCAACGGCTCCGGCGTGGTGCTGACGATCGAGTTCAGCGCTGTGGCGTCCGGCTCCGGGAGCTTCGCCCTCTCGCGCAACTCGGGCCTCGATTCCGCCGGCAGAGCCATCCCCGGACTCACCTGGCTCGCCGGCTCCGTGACCGTGACGAAGTAGAACCCCCCCGGACCCCAAAAACCCATGACCGAACTCGTCCTCTTCAACACCCTCGGGCGCAAGCTCGAGCCGTTCCAGCCTCTGATCCCCGGCGAAGCCCGCGTCTACATCTGCGGCCCCACCGTCTACAACGAGGTCCACATCGGCAACCTCCGCACCTTCCTCTTCGGGGACCTGCTGCGGCGCAGCCTCCAGTACCTCGGGTTTCGCGTCACCCAGGTGATGAACCTGACCGACGTCGACGACAAGACCATCCAGGGGGCGCACAAGGCGGGGCTCTCGCTGCCCGAGTACACCGAGCCGTTCATCAGGACCTTCCTGCGCGACCTCGACACGCTGCACATGGAGCGGGTCGAGCACTTCCCCAAGGCGACCGAGCACATCCCGGAGATGATCGCGCTCATCGAGACCCTGATCGCCAACGGGCACGCCTACGAGACCGACGGCTCGGTCTTCTTCAAGATCGCCAGCGACCCCAAATACGGCAGCCTCTCCGGGTTCGACCTCGATCAGGCGCGCCAGGGGGAGCGGGTGGCGAGCGACGAGTACGGCAAGGAGGACGTGCGCGACTTCGGGCTCTGGAAGGCCGTCAAGCCCGGCGAGCCCTCCTGGGATTCCCCCTGGGGCCCCGGCCGGCCCGGCTGGCACGTCGAGTGCTCGGCGATGAGCATGAAGTACCTCGGCGAGACCTTCGACCTCCACTGCGGCGGCGTCGACCTGATCTTCCCGCACCACGAGAACGAGATCGCGCAGAGCGAGTCGGCCACCGGCAAGCCGTTCGTCCGCACCTGGCTGCACGCCGAGCACCTGATCGTCGACGGCCAGAAGATGTCGAAGTCGCTGGGCAACCAGTACACCCTGCCCGACCTGCTGGCGCGCGGCTGCTCGCCGCGGGCCCTGCGCTACCTCTTTCTCTCGGTGCACTACCGGCAGAAGCTCAACTTCACCTTCGAGTCGCTCGACGGCGCCGCCGGAGCCCTGCGCCGGGTCGACGAGATGCGCTTCCGCCTCGGGCACGCCGGGGAGCATGGGGAAGCCGACGCGCGGCTCGCCGAGGCCGGCGCGCGGCTGCGCCAGGACTTCGCGGCCGGTCTCGCCGACGATCTCAACTTCGCCGTCGCCTTGGCCGCCCTGTTCGCCTACGTCAAAGAGGTGAACGTGGCGATCGAGGAGAAGCGGATCGGCGCCGGCGACCGCCAGCGTGTCCTCGACACCCTGAAGGACGTCGACCGGGTGCTGGGCGTGCTCGATCCCGCCGAGTGGCCGGAGGGGCAGGCCGAGGACGGCGACGCGGCCGAGATCGAGCGCCTGATCCAGGAGCGCAACGACGCCCGCAAGAACCGCGACTTCGCGGCCTCCGACCGCCTCCGCGACGAGCTCGCCGCCCGCGGCATCGTCCTCGAGGACACGCCGCAGGGGACCCGCTGGAAGCGGAAGTAGAGGGCGATTGAGCGGCGACAGCTTCCGTGCGCAGCCGCACGCGCGGGCCCGGGGGAAGGCGGGGGAGGACGACGCCGTCCGCTGGCTCGAGGGGCAGGGTTACCGGATCCTGGCCCGCAACGCCGTCAACCACGGCGGCGAGATCGACGTCGTGGCGCAAGAGGGGGAGACCCTCTGCTTCGTCGAGATCAAGGCCCGGGATGGCGACCGCTACGGCCCGGCGATCGCGGCGGTGGGCTTCGCCAAGCAGCGCCGCCTCTCCCGCGCCGCCATCCTCTACCTGAGCGCCCGCGGCTGGCACGGCCGCTCCTGCCGCTTCGACGTCCTCGGCCTCGACCGGGAGGGCGGCGGCTGGCGCTACACCTTGATCCGCAACGCCTTTCCCTACAATCCGGGCCCTCCGCGCCGCCGCCGGTAGGCCGTCATGACACCCGCTTGACAGTCAGGTGCTCCCTGACTATTCTTTGCGAGCTGTCGGGCGGGAATAGCTCAGTGGTAGAGCACAACCTTGCCAAGGTTGGGGTCGCGGGTTCAAATCCCGTTTCCCGCTCCAGATTTTGAATGTGACTCGAGATCGCGGACGTCTTCCGCGTTCTGCTAAGATCCCGGGGCCGCGCAAGCGGCCCCAGCCCGTCTCGGGCGACGTAGCCAAGTGGTAAGGCGAGGGTCTGCAAAACCCTTATTCAGCGGTTCGAATCCGCTCGTCGCCTCCAAACTCCCTTCCTCGATCAGGTCCGGGTTCTCCGGGCGGCTCACCCGGCGTAATCTCTTCTCCAGCCTGCGGACCACCAGCGCCAGATAGGGCTCCGCCTGCCGCAACCTCGTGGGGAGGCTCTTCCCCAGAGTGGGGGATCTCTCCCCCTCCTGGGGATACCCCTCTCCCGGCCCGGGATACCCCTCTCCCGGCCTGGGGGACCCCTCTCCCAACCCGGGGGACCCCTCTCCCCGCTTGGGGGATGCCTCCCCCAGCCCGGGGGACCCCTCTCCCGGCCGGGTACGCCCCTCCCCCGACCAGGGAGAGGGGTATACCTCAGCGGGGGCTTAATCTCCCCGCCCTTTTCCCTGGTTCCCCGCGATGCATCTCCAACCGGCAGGCGGTCTCCCGGGGTTCAGACGCTGGACGGCGGCTCTCCGATGTAGGCGGCCCGCGGCCGGATCAGCTTGTTCGCGCCGTACTGCTCGATGGCGTGGCCGATCCAGCCGATGGTGCGGCCGAGGGCGAAGAGGGCCAGCGGCGTGTGTTGCGGGAGGTCCAGCGCCCGGCTGAGGGCCACCAAGCCGTGGTCGATCGTGGGGTGCTCGTGGATCAGCTCCCGGTAGGCCTCGGCCACGGCCAGGGCGCACTCGACCGCCGGTGAGCCCGGGGCGATCTCCCTCGCCATCTCCAGCAGGGCCGTGCCGCGGGGATCGCCATCCGGATAGAGGGAGTGGCCGCAGCCGGGGATCGGCTCCCCGCGGCGCAGGCGGTCCGCCAGCACCCTTCGCGCGCCCGCCGCCGTTCCCGCTTCCCGGAACAGCGCTTCCACCCTCTCCGTATGGCCGCCGTGCCGGGAACCCTTGAGTGCCGCGAGGCCCGCCGCGACCACGTCCCAGGGGGAGGCGTTGGCCGAGGCCACGCAGCGTGCCGTGAAGGCCGAGACATTGAGCTCGTGGTCTGCCGCCAGGATCAGCGCCGCGCCAATCGGTCCCGCCGCCTCGGGACGGCCGGGCGCCCAGCCGGCCTGGAGGGTGGCGGCGATCGAGGGTAGGGGAGAGATCCCCGCCGCGACCCCCGCCATGAAGCGGAGGATGCGCGCCCCGGTGGCCGCTACCGCCGCCGGACGCAGGTCCCACGCCGCGAGGTCCGCGGCTCCCGCCAGGGGGAGGGCGACCTGGCAGCGCTCGACCGGCGTCAGGCCTTCCGGGAGGTGCCAGTTGATTCCTGGAGGCTGCAGGAGGTCAATTCCTGGCGGCTCTTCGGGGAAGAGTTTCCGGGCCTCGCCCGGATCGCCCGTCCAGAGCAGCGCCGCCACCTCCTCGACGGTCGCCGTGCGGGCCAGCTCCACCGCGTCCCGGCCGCGATAGTAGAGATGGCCGTCCTGGATCAGCGTCAGCGCCGACTCCAGCACCGGCATCCCCCAGGAGAGGGCCTTCGGCGCCGCCTTCTCCGGCTCCTTTCGGAGCTCCTTCTTCTCCTTCAGCCGCAGCACGTCCTCGCGCGGATAGCGCCGCGCCCGGGGCTCGCCCGGCACCGGCTCCGAGCGGAGCATCCCCCGGCTCGCGTAGGCGTAGAGCGTCGCCAGCGAGATCCCGAGCTCCGCGGCGGCCTCCTGGGCGGTGAGAAACCGGTCTTCCATGTTCGCAAGGTAACACGCTGTACATTGATTCGAGAATCAAGATTGACAACCCATCAAGGCGGGTCGAAGATCGAGACATCGAAGGGAGACCCGATATGGAGACTCAGATCAAGCAAGGATTGGAAGGGGTCGTGGCGGCCACGACCCGTTTGAGCAGTGTGGACGGCGAGGCGGGCGTGCTGCTCCTCGCCGGCTTTCCGGCGGAGGAGATCGCCCCCCGCGCCTCGTTCGAGGAGCTGACCTGGCTGCTCTGGAACGGCGGTCTGCCCACGGCCGGGGAGCTGAAGGCTTTCGAGCGGCGTCTCGCCGGACGGCGGGCCCTGCCGGCGGCCACTCTGGAGTTGCTGCGTGAGGCCGCCCGGCGGCGAGTGCCGGCGATGGACGCCCTGCGCATGGCCGCCGGCACGCTCAGCCTCGCCGAAGGAGCGGGGGGAGATCCGAAGGAAGACGCCCTCCTCCTGACCGCCACCTTCCCCACGATCGTGGCCGCCTACTGGCGGCTGCTGCGGGGGGAGGAGCCGCTGGCGCCCCGCGCGGATCTCGGGCACGCGGCGAACTTCCTCTACATGCTCGCGGGCGAGGAACCGTCGCCGGAACGGGCGCGGGGGCTGGAGACCTATCTCAACACGGTGACCGACCACGGGCTCAACGCCTCGACGTTCACCGCCCGGGTGATCGTCTCCACGCAGTCCGATCTGATCTCGGCCATCACCGGCGCCGTGGGGGCCTTGAAGGGGCCCCTGCACGGCGGCGCCCCGGGGCCGGCGCTCGACATGGTCTTCGAGATCGGGACGCCGGAGCGGGCTGAAGGCCTGCTGCGCGAGAAGCTCGGCCGCGGCGAGCGGCTGATGGGCTTCGGCCACCGCGTCTACCGGGTGCGCGATCCGCGGGCGGACGTCCTGGCCGCGGCAGCGGAGCGCTTCTATCATCACGGCGGCGACCGCGGCCTCTATGATCTCGCCCGCTCGGTGGAGGCCACCGCCCTGCGCCTGCTCCACGAGCGCAAGCCGGACCGCCGCCTGGACACCAACGTCGAGTTCTACACCGCCCTCCTGCTGCACGGCCTGGGGCTGCCCACCGAGCTATTCACGCCCACCTTCGCCGTCGGCCGCGTCGCCGGGTGGACGGCGCATGCCCTGGAGCAGCTCGCCACGAGCCGGCTGATCCGTCCACAGTCGGAGTACGTGGGGGAGCGGAACCGGCGGTGGGTGCCGGTGGAGGAGCGGGAGGCCCGGGCCATGGCGTAACAATTCTCTCCTTGGGCTGCCTACCTGTGTGCCGCGGGACGTCGGATCCTTGCCACCAAGCTGAAACCAAGGAGAAATTTGCCCTGAAGACGGTCCTGTATGTATTCCGGAGCTCCCTCATCGGTCTGGGGCTGCTGCTGGCTTTTGGCGCGGCCGCCAGCGCTCAGTCGCGGACCTGGGTGGGCAGGCACAACAGGAGGTTTCCATGCGAGGCCGAGACCGACTTTTCTCCGTCTTTCTGGTTGCGCTGGCTTTCGCCGTGGAGGCAGGCGCGCGGGATCTGCCGTCTCACCCCGGCAAGGCCGCCTGCGTGGCCGGTCCCACCGCGCTCTGTCTCAACGGCGGGCGATTCCGCGTCGAGATCGCCTGGAAGGACTTCGACGGCAGGACCGGCGCCGGCCGGGCCTCCGCTCTGACCGGCGACACGGGAACGTTCTGGTTCTTCGATCCCGCCAATATCGAAGTCACCGCCAAGGTCCTCGACGGCCGGACCGTGAACGGCAACTGGTGGTTTTTCTTCGGCGCCTTGACCAACGTCGAATACAGGATCACTCTCACCGACACGGTGACCGGCGCGCGCAAGATCTATCGCAATCCGGCGGGGCGTTTTGCCAGCCAGGGGGATACGGAAGCCTTCCCCGCCGCGGCCGAGAGCTTCCGCGTCCTGGTCTTCACCCGGACCACCGGCTTCCGCCACGATTCGATCTCCGGCGGCATCGCCCTGGTCCGGACCCTGGGAGCGGCCAACGATTTCAGCGTCGACACCAGCGAGGACACCGCGGCCTTCACTCCACAGGGTCTCAGCGCCTACCGGGCGGTGATCTTCCTCAACACGTCCGGCGAGGTCTTGAACGGCGGCGAGCAGGCGGCCTTCGAAGCCTACATCCGCCAGGGAGGCGGCTGGGTGGGCATCCACTCGGCGGCCGACACCGAGCATGTCTGGCCCTTCTACGGCGAGCTCCTCGGGGGAGGAGCCTGGTTCGTGAGCCACCCGCCGATCCAGACCGCCACGCTCCGGGTCGAGGATGGAACCCACCCCTCCACCCGGCACTACCCGGCGAGATTCTCGTTCACCGACGAGTGGTACAACTTCCAGGCCAACCCCCGCAACGCGGTCGACGTGCTCCTGACCATCGACGAGACCAGCTACAGCCCCGGCAGCGGCGCCATGGGCGACCATCCGATCGCCTGGTGCCACAGGATCGGTCTCGGCCGGGCCTGGTACACCGCCCTGGGTCACCGCTCCGAGACCTACGCCGAGGCTTCCTTCGCCCAGCATCTTCTGGGCGGCATCCTGTGGGCCGCGGGGCAGCCTTAGCGCGAACGGGCTGGGCTTTTGCCGATCACCCAGACGATCGGCAATCCGACGAACGGAATGTGGCCGATCAGTTGGACCCACCAGCGGCCCGTTATCACCGGCGGGCGATGCAGCAGCAGGGGAATGACCGCCAGCGACATCACCAGCCAGATGAACGGTCCATACAGCGAGGCCACCTTCAGCACGCCGTTCGGAGAATCGAGCAGACGGCGGATCCATGGCGAACGGTCGAGGAGAAACAGAAACACGGCCGACCATCCCAGGGCGACGCCGAAATGCATCAGCACGCCGAGCGCCGCCGTTTTGAGCCCGCCATCGAAAGCGGACGTGCCCAGCAGCGTCGAGGCCACGCCCTGAAAGAGGCGCGTCACCGTGGAGTGATAAAACGCCACGCTCAAAACACTCGAGAAGAGCCCGTCGGTCACGCCGGTCAAGAGACCGGCACGCACGATTCGCGACAGCGAAGAATGGTTGAGGCCTGCGCGTTCAGGTTGGGGCATGGGTTTGCCTCGGCGTCAGAGTGGGTTGTCGTGGGGTAGGGCGGAAACATCGCCGATCCTACTACAGCCTCGGCGGCTCTCCCGCCGTGCCCCTCCGGCTTCATCCGGCAGAGTCCTCCCGCGTTTCCGCAAAGCTCGGCAACCTTTCGGAGAAGCCCGCCCACGTTGCGGAGGAGCTCCGGAAGCGCGGGCGGGATAAAATCAAGCTGGGCGGAATACGAATCAAGCCGGGCGGAGTCCAAATCAACCGGGGCGGACTTCGAAAAAACCCGGGCGAGCTGTCCGCCAGGGTCTCAACGTCTCGTCGCAACCTACCGGATCGCCTCCGCAAGGTGGGCGGGACCTAAAAAGCGCTCCCGGCCAATGCCGGCAACAGTGCGGGCAATGCCGAGAGCTGGCCCGGAAGCGCGCCGGCTGCATTCTCTAGGATCGGTCCTTGTTCCGGACCCGCGCCCCCTTGCCGGGGGGGTGCGTCCGCTCGGGCGGGACAGGCCCCAACTCGTCCACACTCTCCAGCTTCCGGAGCGCCGGCTCGAGATCGTCGGAAAGGAGGCACTCCAGCATCCCGAGAAGCTCCCCCTCCAGAGTGCCGTCTTCCTCCAGCTCTTCGTCCGACACCGGCGGCAACTCCTTGATGAGGTTCCGCACCCTCTCCATGAAGGCCTTGAAGGACCCGGCCTCCTGCCTCAACTTGTCCCGGATCCGTTCCGGCGAGTTCAGCGGCCGGATCTCCAGCCTCTCCTGGTCGAACCGCACCAGCACCGCCTGATCCGGAGCGAACCCGGACTGCTTCAGGGCGATCCCAAGCGACTTTCCCAAGGGAAAGCAGAGCATCGTCCCCTGTTTGGACACCTTCGATTTGAACTCCGCCAAGTCGGCCATGGTCCCCCCTCCGGCTCGCCAATCCGGAATAAGTTCCGTCTGGGCGCGACCGGCTCGGGACCAAGTTCTACAGATACATTGCCGATCTTGTCAAGCATAAGGATGATTCAGATCCAGGGATTGCGGAAGTCGTTCGGGTCGTGTACAATCGCCAAACCTCATGAAGCCAGAAACCGAGCACGTCATCCAGGTCATCCGGTCCGCCATGCGGGTCCTCGGGTTCACCAATCGGGAAGTCGAGCGGCGTCTCGGCGTCTCGGGCGGGTACCTGACCCGTCTGTTCAGCGGCACCATGGAGCTCCGCTTCGAGCACATCGTGGACATCTCACGCGCGATCGGGCTGGAGCCGCAGGAGCTCTTCGAGCTGATCTACACCCAGCCCCGCCAGCCGCCCACCGAGGCGGTTCAGCGCATCCGGGAGATGTTCGGGATCGTGCCGCAGCCTCCGGAGCCGCCGGCCCCGGCCGTGAAGACGGATCTCCCCAAGGACGAAGAATCCTTGGAAGCCGTCGAGCAGGGGATGGAGCGGATGATGATGAAAATGCTCCGGAAGCTCTTCGCCGAGATGATGGCGAAGGGGGCGGTGGGGGAGTGACGGTGGCGTACGCCGTCACGGGCGAAATTGGACCCGCCCCGAAGGGGCGGAATTTGATTAGCCTGGCGCTTTAGCGCCAGGTAGGCAGCCCCCAGAGACGGCCGGGCTGGACTATCAGGCAGGCCTACGAATCCTCCCCACCCCACGCCTTTCCTTCCAACTTCGCATTCGGGTCGTTCTCGAGCCGCCGCACGTACTTCGCGACATCCTCCGCCATCGCCTGCGTCGCCAACCCCATCTGACAAGCCGTCTTCAAGGCGAGCACGGCCATCAGTGCCTCGCGCTGGATGTTGAGGGCCATGAAGATCTTGTAGGCGGCAGCGACGACGTCCTTCGCTTCACCGGCCTTGTGCTGCGCCAGGAGAACGGCTGAGAGGTCGAGAGAGACGAGGGCGGAGTCGTAGGCGCGGTTGATTTCCAGAAAGCCTTCCCGGACTTCGCGGAATATCGTCTCCGCTCGGTCGTGCCGTCTCGAGGCCAGCGTCGATCCGACCCTTCTCCCAACGGAAACGAAGTGGTTGATACTGCCCTCCTGCGTGATTCTGATGACGGCCGGAGGAGAAACAGCTTGTATTTCGGCTTCTTCGTAATGTCGGCCAAGCAATGAAGCAGTGCCACCTCGTTATGCCTTGCCGTATAGGACAAGAACCGGATCAGGCGCTTGGCATCAATGGCTACGAGGCTTTGGCTGATGAATCGGAAGAGCTTCCCACAGCATCGCCTGCATAGCGTGTGAATCGACGCCATTTGCAGTAAGCGTTCTTCCGCGAGGTGATGATCTCCGTGCCGGCGATGCCAACGAAGCACCTTGCTGAGCTTTGATACAGGCCAGCTCGAAATCGTCGTCGATCAGCATCGAGTGAGGCTTCCAGATCTAAGAAGGAGAATCTCCAAAACTTCGGAATGTGTCCCGAGTTCGAAGAGCTGCCGTGCGCGAGCAAACGCATCTGCCGCCTTGTCAAGCTGGTCCGAAACGCGAAGCGCATTCCCCAACTCGGCATGGGCGCGGCACTGAAAGTCGAAAACCCGCTCCACTCCATACCGCTTGGGATTCAGCAACTCGGCGCACTGCACCGCCAGCCGGGCAAAGTAGACCATTTGCCTTGTGTCCTCGTGCCGCAGGGACCAGCTTCGGGCCAGCAGGGCCTTGTACTTGGCGAGCGTTCCCATGCGCCGGGCAAACTTCTTGGGCGCTCCCACTCCACCCGTCGCCAGGATCTTCTCGCCCTCCTTGGCCTCGACCTCCTGCTCGCGTAGATGCTGGTCGTGACGCGCCGCCGTCTTGAAGGCCCGCTGGATCGCGGCATCGATGGCGGTTTCCTCTTTCGCCGTGGTCTTCCCCTCCAGGCCGAAGCCGAGCTTCAGGGCGGAGGGGGCGGCGGCGAGGCACTTCTTGCAGCCCTCGTAGAGGTGACGCAGGATCGCTACCTCCCGCTCGGGCGTGAGGCCTCCACGGACCACGGCCAGCAGCTCTTTACGGCTCGGATGGTCGGTCAACACGGGTCTCCCATGGGAAGGCCGTATTGTCGCACAGGCGGAAGGAAGAGGCTACAAATCCGCGCCGGCGGGATTGGAGAGAGGTGGGGTGCCCCGATCAGGCGGTGTTACGGGCGGCGGCGTGCCCTCCGGCGGAGACGTTCCGCGATCCCCGTGGCCTGCCATGGGTGTCGTATAGGACCTGGAACGTCTCTACCGCCTTCGCCGAAGAGCGGTCGTGGAGGCAAGAGTTTTCCCGCCCAGGGTCACCCGTTCGGATCGATTCCGGCACCTCGCTCGCAGTTCGCCTGGCATGGGGTTGCGGAGATCGTGGTGCCGCCATTCGGATCGATCCCTATGCCGGCCTTTGTGATCGGGCTTGGAGTGATGCGCCGGCGCCTGTGGAGCCCAGAAGCTCGCGACCCACTGCCACGCCGACTGCAGCGGATTGCCGCCGGAAGCCCATCCATTCCATCCGGCCGCCTGAGCGGGCGCGGCGAGGGTGAGCAGGACGGCGAGGGCAGCGGCGATCGTGATCCGGCGAAACAAAATTCGAGACATATCTCCTCCTGAGCCGCGGGGATGGCAGGGCGCCGCCATGGCGCCAGCGCCCGCGGTCGCAACGCCTCCCGTTGCAAGGGACTTCAGTGTGGCATGAGGCGAGAAAGATTCTCCCGGAAAGCGAGCGAAATTCGCTCGCTTCTGGAATTCAGGCCATGAAGTCGCGCCATGCCGCCACGGAACGGTTCACCGCGTCGTCGTTTCACGCAACATACCGCATGAATGGCGGAATCAGCAAATCTGTAGCTATTTTTGTCTAATCGGGTATAGACATCGCTCGCTTGGCTCCTTTAGACTGCGGCCATAACAGAAGGAGCAAAACGATGGCGAGTGTGGAAGCCGAGCCGGAGCTCGATGCTGCCGAACCGGCAAACTCAGGAGTGGGGCGCTTTGTCGATCTGGGCGCCCGGATCGTACGACTGCGGAGTGAAAAGGGTTGGGGCCGCACAGCGTTGGCCCGGAAGCTGGGAGTATCCCGCGATCGGCTTTCCAAGTGGGAGCGGGGGGAGAACGCGCCGCCGCTGGAGATCCTGGTGTTGTTGGGAACCCTCCTCGAGGTGACGCTGGACCAACTGGTGACCGGCAAGCCGTGGGCCGGAGACGCGCTGAGCGCCGAGGAGCAGGCAGGAGCCGTGAGCGGGTGCGTTGAAGAGGTGGAGCGCATGGAGTCCTTCCTGGTGGAGGTTTCGCCGGACCGGGAGGCGGACCTGCTTCATCTTCTGAACTGCCCCATGTGCCGGGAGAGCGCGAGAGAGTGGCTGGGGCGGAGAGCCGCCGAAGCGGAGGAGGCGGATCCGGCGTATGACCGGCTCCTGCGCGATCTGGAGGCGCGGACACCGGATCTGTTGAAGCGGATGGAGGAGCAGACGGCCCGGGCCCGGCGCTTGATGGACCGGCTGATCGGGAGCGCGGCGACGGTGCGGCGGGCGCTCGCCGGCTCGGCCGAGTTCCGTAACTTGCGGCTCGCGGAACTGCTGCTGGAAGAGAGCTGGAGCCTGCAGCCGGCCGAGACGGCGCTTTCGGCAGAGATGGCCCGGCTGGCGTTCCACGTCGCGGCGCAGCCCTACGAGGCGGGGCTCGGCGCCCGGGTAGACGACGTGAAGGCCCGTTCCTGTGTGCTGGTGGGCAGCGCCTGGAGGCTGGCGGGGAACCGGCGTGAGGCGGAGGACTCCTTCCGTCGCGCGGCGGCATATCTCACCGGGCCGCCGGACGGCATCGAGCGGGCCTTCTACTGCCAGCAACTCGCGGCGTTGCGGCTGGAGCAGGGGCGGGACGACGAGGCGTGCGGGCTGCTCTGGCGCGCGGCGCTGGTCTACAACGACAACGCGGACCTGCTGGAGGAGGGGGCGTGTCTGGCCGAGCTCGGTTTCCTCTTCGTGGCCGAGGATCAGGCGCATCGCGCCGTGCTGCCGTTGACGCGGGCCTGCGAGGTACTGGATCTCTACCGCGATGCCACGCTGGCGGTGCGCGCCCGGCTGGCCCTGGCGGTCTGCCATGCGACGCTCGGTCACGAGGCCAAGGCGGTGCGCCTGGTCGAGGTGGCGCGCTCGATGTACAGCCGGGTGGCCGACTCCTCACGGCAGATGGCGCACGTCGCCTGGATGGAGGGCAAGGTCGCCACGCTCGCCGGTGATCCGGAGGATGCGCCCGCCCTGCTGGACACCGCCCGGAAAAGCTTTCTGAGGGCGGGAAAGCTCTACGACGCGGCGTTCGCCTCGCTCGATCTCGCCCTGGCCCTGGCGAAATCGGGGCGGCTGGAAAGCGTTCATCCGCTGATCCACGACATCGTGGAGAGCTTTCCGGCGGAGGTCGGGCAGGCCGGCGTGCTGCGGGCGCTCGGCTCGGTGGAGATGGCTCTGGCGCAGGGCCGCCGCGCGGAGCTGGAAGACTTTCTCGCCGCCGCGGTCGAGATGCTCCGCCGGTTCCGCCGCAATCCCCTGCTGGCCTTCGACGGGCTGCCGCGAGTGTCCGAGGGGCTCGGCGTCGATCCCGACGGCTGATCCCGACGGCTGATCCCCAAAAACATTTCCTTTTCAGTTTGACCTTCCGGTGCCATGAAGGCTCCGGAGCTTCCGCAAGGAGAGACGTATGACGACGATGGAAAGAGTCATGTCCCAAAACACGGTCGTGACGTTCGAGCTGCGCCGCGTTCCGCGGCCGTCCGGGGGATCGGAGGAGCTCATCGTGGGCTGGCCGGTGGGGGACGAGCTCAAGCCTGAGCGCGTCCAGGAATGGCTGGCGGCGTGGCCGGCCTGGCAGCTCGACGGGATGGGCATGACGATCGAGCGGGCGCGGGTGTTTCCGGCCGCCGAGATGGCGGCGCACTACGGTGACTTCGTCACCGCTCTGGCGAGATCGCTGGCCCTCCCCGTGACGGTGCGGATCACCGGCCGGGAGGTCTTGCTGTCGCTGTATTCGGGGCACTGCGAGGGCCGTCTGGCCCCGCTCACCGCGGCGGTGCTCGACTTCGCCACCCATCTCGGGTGACGAGATGACCGTTCAAACCAACAAGAACTGAAAGGAGAAGAGACATGCCGAAGCTTACTGCCCACGGAAAGATCTTCCGTGATTGGGAAGCGCTCCTCGGAGCGTGCGAGAAGAACGTCAGCGTGCTGACCGGAATGGAGCCTCTGCGGACGGAGCTGGAGACCTTTCTGACCCAGGTCAGGGAGTTGAAGCTCCAGCAGGAGAGCCTCAATGGGAACAAAAAGGCGACGACCCAGCGCCTGGGGGAGCTCATCGACCAGGGCGTCGAGGTGTCGCGCATGCTGCGCGCGTTCGTCCTCAGCCGGATCGGAACGAAGACCGATTTGGGTAAGATGTTCGGTCTGCCGACCGGCAGGAAGGCGCGGAAGAAGGCCAAGACGCCGGTGGCCAAGCCACCGCAGCCGCGACGGCCGCCAGTCCGGCGGAGCCGTCGAACCCGGTTCAGATGAAAGGAGAGGAAGGATGAGGGAGAAGAAGTTGTTTGCCGGCCTCACGGCGGATTGGGATCAGCTCCTCGCCGCCGCGGAGGCCAACCGAGCCGATCTCCCGGAGGTCGAAGCTTTCCGGGTGCAGCTCGAGGCGAACCTGGAGGACGTCCGGGCCGTGCACGCCCGGCGGGCTGGCTTGGTAGCGGAGAAGCTCCAGGCGACGCAGGCGATCCATGCCTCTCTGGCTAGCGGCAAGGCTCTGGCGAGCCGGATCCGCGAGTGGGTTCGCTGCCGGTACGGAATCCACAGCGAAAAGCTGGTCGAGTTCGGCGTGAAGCCGGTTCCGAGGCGAAGGCTGGCCAGGGGGAAGCCGGAGAAAGGAGGAAGGTACTCCCCGGAGTCCCACCGCACCGCGAGGTAACGAATAGGCTGTAGTCGCCGGGGGCGTGTGTTGGGCACGCTCCCGGTTTTTCCAGGGAGTATGGTTATCCTACCCCAAGTTCGGAGCGGATCGACAAGCCACTATACCTCCAGTTCATAGCGCTCCATTAGGATTATGTGGCATTCTGTTTATAGTGCCGTTCGACCTCTTCTCTTGGGAGAACGTGATGACCGAGTCCGCATGGTTGAAACTCCAGCCCCTGATGGATCTCACGACTCCTTGGGCGGTCCGGGTCGTAGCGACTCTTCGTGTCCCTGATCTCATCGCGAGCGGGCTGACGCGGCTCGAGGAGCTCGCCCGGCGCTGCTCCACGGACGAGGAGATGCTGGGGCGTATTCTGCGGTTTCTCGTGACTCGCGGAGTTTTCGAGGAACCCGAGCCAGGGAGCTTCACCCTGACTCCAACAGGCCGCCTTCTCGAAGATGCGGCAGGCGTGCGGGGCTGGCTTGACCAAGACGGCTTCGGCGGTCGCATGGACCGGACATGGCCGGCACTGCTAGGCACGGTGCGCACGGGAAAACCTTGTTACGCGGATGTTTTCGGCCTTCCCTTGTGGGAGGATCTCGAGGCCAACCCCCAGATCGCCGGGTCCTTCAACGAGCTCATGGCCGCGCAGTCGGAGAGTATCTGGCCGGAGCTTGCCGCTTGCTATGACTGGAGTGGGGTCCGTGAGGTCGTTGATGTCGGAGGCGGTACGGGGACGCTCGTCGTGGCGCTCGCCCGCGCGCATCCTCATCTTCGGGCGACGGTCCTGGATCTTCCCGTGACCGCCCGGGGAGCGGCGGAGCGCTTCGCGCGCGAAGGACTCGCGGACCGCTGCCGTGCCCAGGCGGGGAGCATGTTCGACCCTCTGCCAGAGGGGGCCGACGTGTACATCGTTTCGATTGTGATCGGAGACTGGGATGACGAGAAGGCGGCGGCGATCCTGCGGCGGTGCGCCGAGGCCGCCGGCACGCGCGGCCACGTCCTGATCGTGGAGGCGCTGCTCGAGGAGGACCCCGCCGCGAGCTCCGCGATGGATCTCCTCATGCTTGTCGTCGCCGAGGGGCACTCACGCACCCTCGAGCAGTTCCGTGCTCTCCTGGGCGCCGCGGGTCTGGAACTCGTCCAGCACCATCGCACGCCCTCCGGCCGTTGCGTGCTCGAGTGTGCGGTGGCGGTCCGTCCATGATCTTGTTTCGGATAAGGAATTATTCTAGAGTTACTATGTGTCTGTCGGCGGGCCGCCGCAGGAGGATAGACCGATGAAGCAGGAACCGGCTATTCAATTCCATCGGGATCCTTTGTTGTTCCTGGATCAGGCGTTCCCCGCGGCCGGCGACGCGGTCTGGTTGCCGATGCGGCAGCTACTCCTGGCAGAGCCGGCGGCAGCCAGGGCCGTCCTGACCAACGACAAGGGCCTCTACGAGGATCACTCCGACTTCTTTCATACCCGCCGAGGGGTGTTCGGTCCGCGT
The DNA here is from genome assembly GCA_963761645.1 of uncultured Acidobacteriota bacterium. Classification (GTDB taxonomy): domain Bacteria; phylum Acidobacteriota; class Thermoanaerobaculia; order Multivoradales; family UBA5704; genus DATARR01. The sequence continues at coordinate 73,047 of CAVXIG010000028.1, read as the reverse complement.
TCGGTGCAGGAGCAGATGGGCCGCTCATCCCGGGACTTGCTTCGCGCCTACCTCGCCGCGCAAGCGGACCAGTTGCCGGAACGGATACAGCAGACCCTGGTGCCGGTCAGCGAGTGGCCCGACGCCGGCAACCGGCTCATCTACCGCCACCTCTCGGCCGCGCTGGTAGCTCCGGACAGCCCGGACCCGCTGCGCCGTACCCTGGCGGAGGTCGTGGAACGTTCGGTCCTCGCGGGGGCACGGCAACGCTACTCCCGTCTGACCCGCGCGGTGTTCCGGTTTCGCGTGATGCGCGAGCTGGCGCGAGCGGTCAAGGAACGGCGGGCACGAAGCGCCGGCCAGCCTGCCGACCTGCTCGACGTCGTGGTCCGCGCGGCTGGATCCGATGTGGCGGCAGCGGAGCTGGCCGAAGTGTTTCTGTCGTTCCTGTTCGCCGTCGCGGGATCGGTCGGATTCGTCCTCGGCTGGTCGCTCTACCTGATGGGCACGCACTCGCGCACTGATGCCGAGCCCGCCTGGGTGGTCCGGGAGGCGCTGCGGCTGTGGCCGGTGGCGTGGCTTCTGGGCCGCCGCCCGGCTCGCCCTCACGAGATCGCCGGCAACGCCGTCACGTCTGAGGACGAAGTGGTCGTCTGCCCCTATGCGGTCCACCGCAACCCGCGGTACTGGGACGATCCGCACAGCTTCCAACCCGAACGGTGGGCAACGGCTCCCGACCAGAAGGCGTTCATTCCCTTCGGATGGGGACCCCACCGGTGCGTGGCGGCCTCCCTGTCCATGCAACTGGTGGAGGACATCCTGAGGATTATCGAAGACGGCTACCAGTCTGACTCTCACACCCCGTGAAACTCAGCCGTGCATCGGCCCAGCGCTCGCGCCACCAAGGTTCACGCTGGGCCTGGTACCGCATCGGCTGTGATCCCAAAGGAAAGGAGGTGACTGACATGGTCAAGATCGCTCGTGCTATGAAGGCGGCTCTGGCTATCCGGAGCAAGGGTACCCGCCAGATCTGGCGCTGGGTTCTCTATCACCAGATCTGACCGATCCCGTCCAGTGGATCCAGAGGTGGGGGAGCGGATACGCTCCGCCCCCCCGCCGATCCGTGGAGGAGGCATGGCTGTATCACCCGGAGAGCAGGATGTCCTTCGCGATCTGCGCGCCAGGAGCTACACGGAAGGTGGCGTCTTCTGGGTTAGCGAAGACGAGCTGGCCGTGTTCGATCCCGACACCGCGCAGCAGATCAACGCGCTCAACTTCAGCGATCTGGTTCTGCCCGACAAGCTGGCTGACCTGCTGCGCGGACGCACCGGCAAACCGTTCTACTGGAAGCAGGTCCGCGCGGTCTGGATCGCACAGATGCGGCGCTTATCGGATGTCGAGGGGATCGGACAGCTCGCCGCCCGCATGAGCAATCTGCTGGACGAGCGTCTCGACCGCCCCCTTGACCTGGTCTGGGCGGCGCAGGAGGTGTGCGCCCGGGCGCTGGTGCCGATCGTGGTGGCCGGCCTTGGAGCCGCCGGCTCGGAGCTAGTCCTGCGCGATCAGACCCTCAAGATCAACAATTTGCTGGTCACCGAAGCCTCGCGCGAGAGCCGGTGGGAGGGGTTTCGCGGGATCCTGATCCAGGTCGGTGCTGGACTGGTGGTGCGCCGAGAGTTGCGCGGTCGTGCCAAGGGTCGCAGACCTCGCCGGCTCGACTTGGCCGACCCAATCGTCGATCTGCTGCCGGAGCTGGGCATGGACCGCGCCGTCGACGCGGTCACCGGAGTGCTGACCGCCATCGCCGGCCCGCCGGGGGCCGCCGCGGCGTGTCTGCTCTACGAACTGACCCGCCAGCCCGACTGGGCCGCGCGGCTGGCCGGCGAGCTCGCATCGATCCCGCTGGCGGAACTCTATGCGGCACCCACCCGGGTCGCCCCGGTGACGCACCGGTTCGTCAAAGAGACGCTGCGTATGTGGAGCCCGACCCCACTCGTGAACCGCTCGGTCCGCACCGAGATCCATCATGAACGGGCGTGCCTCAAGGCTGGCCAGGGGTATCTCCTCAGTCCCGACATCATCCATCACGACCCACGGCACTGGAAAGATCCCGATACGTTCGACCCTGACCGCTGGCTCCACGAGGCCGAGGCCGGCCGTGAGGCCGGCCCCGGCGGCTGCTACGTCCCTTTCGGCTGGTCCCCGAGGGCGTGCATCGGAGCCGGCCTGGGCACAGCCCAACTGATCCTGCTGTGCCATCTCATGTGCACCCGCTACCGCGTCCAACTCGCGGCGCCTGAAGCGGTCCGTATGGCGTTGTTCTCCGTGCCTCTGCCCCGGAACTTCCGGGGCACGATCACCCGGCGCTGACGCACTAGAGGCCAGGGTACCTGTTCAGCCGGTGCCAAAGCCGCGAAAGCGGAGTCACCGGTTCTGCCCCTTCATTCTCCGGTTTTGCTGTGCGGGCTGTCGACCGGCTTGGATTCCGGCGAGCCCTTCTGGCGCAGGAAGATCGACAAGACGACCAGCACGGCGACGGAGAGGAACTCGCTCTGCCAGTTCTGGAAAGACTCGAACCAGAACCGGGAGGTGCCGAGATATTGGAGGGTGGAGACGGCCTCTCCGCCGTGGAGCGCCTGCTCATGGCTGTAGAGCCGCGCGCCACCGGCCGCGTGGAGAGCAAAGGAGATCAGAAAGAGCCGGAACAGGACGAGGCTGAGCGAGCATTCATAGAGTTTGAGGACGAACCCGCCGCGCCGGACCGGCCACGGAGCGTCCTTCTTCGGCCGTTCGGAATTGGCCGCCTCATCCTCCGGCTCCTTTTTATCGGGAGCCTTCGATTCCGGCGAGCCTGTCTGGTAGAGAGAGGCCATGAGGAAGACGTAGGCCGACATCTGCAGGAACTCGTCTCCGGCCAGCTCTCGCAGATCGAGCGCAGGACGAACCATTGGGCAGCGCCTACGCAGATCACTCGCCGAGCCGATCAGGGTTGGCTAAGGCGCGTGATCGGGGCTTCCCAGTGGCGAGTCGATCTGTACTCCATGGAACCCCGTGAAGGTCTGCTCGACCGGCCGACGGCGAATGTAGGCAGAGGCCGAACCTCAGCGTGTCGAAAGTCCATTTCGGGCGCTGGCAGCAGGCGGCGCATGAGGTTCCCTCCAACGTTCTGAACACGGCTTCAACGCATACTGGTGCGGTCCGGGTCATCAGAATCGTCCGGCATAAATCGTCCTTGGACCTGGGCTGCCGAGGGCTAAGCAGCGATTCAATGCCACAGGCAAGTCCCGCGGCGCTCAGCAGGGTCCAGCGAATACGGAGACCACTGGTGCTTGGGTAACTGGAGGCGATCGGCATCTCGCGTTCCTCCTTTGACTCCATAGTACTCGATACCGTTGCTTGAAGACGGCATCGCTGGCTTTCGGAGGCGAAAGAGGCTGGTGGCGACGGGTGCAGACGCGCATGGCGCCCCGTTCCGTTGGAGACGCCGCATTCCAAGCTATGCCGGTGAGGGGAGTGGCGCTCCGGCTTCGTTCTAGGATGACGGCTCACCCGGGAGCCAAAATCACTGGGAATACAACGAAAACTTAACCTTTTATGAGGAGATTTCTCATGTCCAAGCTGACCCTCTACGTGACTCTGTTTTGCGCCACCATTCTCTTTGCCGTCGCCGCCGCGCCCGCGTCGGCCGCGGAGGCGCCGAAGACCCGCCTGCATCGCGTCGAGCGGACTGCTCCCGCGAACGCCGACGCCGCGAAGATCGCCTTCCTCCAGTCGCTGGCCCAGGGGCTCGGCAAGCAGCCGGCCAAGTCACCCGCAAACCCGTCGACAGTAAGGTCGCGCGCACGGAGTGCACCTCGGACGGTCCCATGACCACGTGCTGCGGAGCCTGCGGGTGCTGCACCTGGACTGGCGATGGGAACGGGCCGCGCTGCGTGTCCAATTGCTGAGAGGGCCAGGGTCCTGGAGTCAGCCGGTGCCGGAGCCCCGCAGCGGGTGTATCGGCACCGGCTCGCAAGTTTCACAAAATCACAAAGAGCGGCTCGATCTGTTCTTCGCGGATCCTTCCGGCCAGACTCCATCTGACTCGTGGAGATGACGGCAGAGGTACTGGCGTACCCTGGCGAAAAGGACGTTCACGTCACGAGGAGACTACGGGCGGCGTGTTCAAGCTCCGATCCGGGTGGCGTTCGACCGCGAGGCATTGAGACCAGTCCAGCATCGTCTTCATCCGCTACAGCCCGGTCACCCGCACCACCTCCTCGAAGGTGGTGACCCCCTCGGCGAGCTTGCGGAGCGCCGACTGGCGGAGGGTGCGCATGCCGTTCTTCACCGCCTCGCGCTTGATCTCGGGGGCGTCGGAGCCCTGGATGATCAGGTTCTTGACCGCCTCGTCGATCGGCATGATCTCGAAGATGCCGGTGCGGCCGAAGTAGCCGGTGTGGCGGCACTCGAAGCACCCTTCCCCCTCCTTGACCTTCACCCGCTTGCCCGGCGGCACGGCGAGGCGCAGGGCGGTGATCTCTTCCGGCTCGAGGTGGCGCTCGGTGATGCAGTGCGGGCAGATCCGCCGCACCAGCCGCTGGGCCATGGCCCCCACCACGGTCGAGCTGATCAGGAAGCGCTCGACGCCGAGGTCGATCAGGCGGGAGATGGAGGAGGCGGCGTCGTTGGTGTGCAGGGTGGAGAAGACCAGGTGGCCGGTCAGCGCCGCCTGGATCGAGTACTGGGCGGTCTCGTCGTCGCGGATCTCGCCGACCATGATCACGTCCGGGTCCTGCCGCAGGATGTGCCGCAACGCGGCCGCGAAGGTGATCCCCACCTTGAGCTGCACCTCGGTCTGGTTGAAGTCCGGATAGACCATCTCGATCGGGTCCTCGATCGTGGTGAGGTTGATCTCCCGGGTGCAGATGGTCTTCATCGCCGAGTAGAGCGTGGTCGTCTTGCCGGAGCCGGTGGGGCCGGTCACCAGGATGATGCCGTGCGGGCGGCTGATGAAGTCGTTGAAGGTGGTCATCTCGTCCGGATAGAAGCCGAGGCCGGAGAGGTCCTGCATCACCACCTGCGGATCGAAGATGCGCATCACCAGCTTCTCGCCGAAGGCGACCGGCAGGGTGGAGACGCGGAGCTCGATCTCGCGGCCGCCGCGGCTCATCTTGACGCGGCCGTCCTGCGGCCGGCGCTTCTCGGCGATGTCGAGGCGCGACATGGTCTTGATCCGCGAGGTGACCGCGGCGTGGACCACCTTCGGCATCCGCTGGATGTCGTGCAGCACGCCGTCGATGCGGAAGCGGATCAGGCTCTCCTCGCGCTTGGGCTCGATGTGGATGTCGCTCGCCCGGCTCTCGAAGGCGTGCTGGAGCATGAACTCGACGGCGTTGACCACGTGCTGGTCGGACGACTCGATCTCGGTCTCGCTCTTCATCCGGCTGAGCTGCTCGAGGTTGCCGAGGTCGATGCCGGAGTTGAGGTCCTTCTCGGCCCGCTTGACCGAGTGGCGCAGGCCGTAGAACTCGGTGAGCGCCTTCAGGATGTCGGGCTCGGAGGCGACGACGAACATGCGCGTCGCGGCCGGCGATGCGCCTGAAGAAGTCGATCCCCTCCATGTCGTAGGGGTTGGCGAGCGCCACCCGCAGCTTGCCGTTGGCCATGTCGAGCGGGATCATGCGGTGGCGCTTGGCGAACGGCCGCGACATCTTGGATTCGATGAGGTCGGCGTTGAGGTTGAGGGTGTCGATGCGGATGTGCTCGAGCTTGGCGTCGCCGGCGATCGCCTGGGCGAGGTCGATCTCGGTGAGCGGGCCGCCGGAGTCGCGCTGGTTGGGCAGCCGGAGCTGGAGGATCAGGTCGTAGGCCAGGGCTTTCTGCTCGAAGGCGCTGGAGTTGCGCAGCCGGTGGGGCAGGGCCTTGGCCTCGGCCTTGATGGTCTCCCCCTGCTCGGGGGTGAGATAGCCCTGGCGCACCAGGATGTCGGAGACAAGCTCGGGAGTGAGGTTCATAGCCGTCCTTCGAGAAGCTGAAAGAAGGTCAGTTTAGCGGATTTAACCTCTCGCGCTACACTCCCGCCCCAAATGTCCATCCCGCTTCCCGTCCTCCTGCTCATCGTCGCCTGCGGGCTCGGATGGGCGGGATTCGACCTGACGCGCAAGCTGCTGGTGCGGGAGATCCCGCCGGTGGCGCTGGTCTTCCTGCTGACGATCGGGTCGGTGCCGCTGTTCGCCGCCTGGATGGCGCAGCAGGGGGCGGGCGGGCCGGGACCGGGGTATTTCGGGCCGGCGCTCGCCTCGGTGCTGCTCAACATCGTGGCGAACCTGCTGTTCCTGCAGGCGATGCGGATCGCCCCGCTCTCGGTCACCATTCCGCTCCTCTCGCTGACCCCGGTCTTCGCCACCCTGCTGGCGATCCCTCTCCTGGGCGAGCTCCCCACGCCGTCGCACGCCTTCGGCATCCTGCTGGTGGTCGCCGGGGCGATCGGGCTCCACTGGCGGCGGCGGTCCGCCGAGGACGACTCCGGGCAGCACGGGACTCTGAAGGGGGCGCTGATGGTGGCGCTCACGGCGCTCCTCTGGTCGCTGACGATCCCGTTCGACAAGCTGGCGGTCCAGCGGTCGAACGCCCCCTTTCATGGCGTCGTCGTCACCGCCGGAGTCGCGGCAGGGGTGCTCCTGGTGCTGGTGGTCCAGGGCCGTCTGGGGGATCTGGCCAAGGTCCGCAACGTCCCTGGAATCTACGTCCTCGCCCTGGTGGTCAGCACTCTGGCCCTCGCCTTCCAGTTCCTGGCGCTGCCGCAGGCCTACGTCGGCACGGTCGAGACCCTGAAGCGGGGGATCGGCAACTTCATGGCCCTCCTCTCCGGGTGGATCTTCTTCCACGAGCCGGTGACGCTGCGGAAGATCCTCGCTGTCGGGGTGATGGCGGTGGGGGTGGGGCTGTTGCTGACGTAGAGGCCCTCATCGCCCCGGCCCTCTTCTCCCGTCCCCGGGGGAAGCAGTGTCAGCGATGGGGAGCCGGGTGCTAGTATCCTTCTGAGGAGGACAGGAGATGGGGGATGGCATGCGGGGCCCGATCCTGCTCGTCGAGGACGATGTGGAGACGCGTCTTGCCTATCGCGCGCTGCTTGAGCACGCCGGCTGGAGCGTGCACGAAGCGAGCAACGGCGAGCAGGCGTTAGAGTTCGTCAACGGCCAGCTTCCCCGCGTGGTCGTCGCCGACATCTCGATTCCTGGCATCGACGGCTGGGAAATGACACGGCGCCTCAAGCTCGATCAGCGCACTCGCGAGGTGCCGGTCCTGTTGATGACCGGCCACGGGCTCGACGAAGACCGCCAACGAGCGCGCGACCTTGGCTGCGCCAGCTACCTGGTCAAACCCGTTTCGCCCTCGGGATTCATCGCGGAAGTGGAACGCCTCGCGGAGCCACGCTGAAGAGCGCCACCCCTGCCATGGAAATTCCCGACGGACGCATCGCGGTCGCTCCTGGGGACCGGGACGGTGACCTCAGCGTGCTCGTCGTCGATGCGGAGGGAAGACTGACATCCCAGCTTGCGGCGGCCCTCGAAGACTCCCTGGAGGGAAAACGGCTCGCGCTCGCGCGCGCCTCCGACCTCACGGAGACCCTCGAAAGGCTCGCCGGCCACGGTGCCGACATCGTGCTCCTGCCGATCTCCTCACAGGACAAGAAGGGGCTCGGCCCCCTGATGACCCTCCGCGCGGAAGCCCCGGCCTTGCCGATTGTCGTGCTCTGCGCCAGCGGGGACGAGCCGTTGGCGGTCAAAGCAGTGCAGCTCGGCGCCACCGACTACCTGGTCATGGAGGGTCTTTATGGCACCCTCGCCGCCCGCTCGTTGCGCCATGCGGTGGAGGTGGCACGGCTGCGGGCGGTGCTTGCCACCTATTATGGGGAGTGGCCGCTTTCCGCCGGCAGCGGAGCCGGCAGCCGGCCGGCACCCCTGCGGGCCGCTTTCCCTGAGCGCTTCGCCGAGCTGGCGCGCGAGTATGGAGAGATCCTCGACCGCGCGGTGGAGCAGATCCTGCAGCGGCGGCCAGCGACCCTCGAACAGCGGCTGCAGCGGCTGGCCAACGCCGCGGCCGAGCTGCGCGCCGGGCCGCGCGACGTCGTCGAGCTGCACGCTGCCGCGATGAAGCAGCGGGAAGCCGAGCATGGGCCGGAGCGCATGAAGCTCTACCTGGCGGAAGGCCGTCTGCGGCTGCTCGAGGTGATGGGCTACCTGGTTACCTTCTATCGTGACCACTGGCTCGAAGGCCCGCGACCCAAGGCGGATTGAGAACCACACGACTCGAAAAGGAAGGGCCACCTGGACCATTACCTGTTGAAGCTCTACATCACCGGCCGATCGCCGCGCGCCGAGCTCGCCATCGCCAACCTCCAGCGCATCTGTGAGCAGGAGCTCGCGGAGCGTTACGAGCTCGAGATCATCGACGTCCTCGAGCATCCCGAGCTCGCCGAGGACGAGAAGAATTCTCGCGACGCCGACGCTGATCAAGCAGCTGCCGCCGCCGCTGCGGCGGGTCATCGGCGACCTGTCCAATACGCGAGAAAGTGCTGCTCGGGCTCGAGGTGCAACCCCGTCGCGAGCGTCCGCAGGGCGGAGGAAACGCAGTGAGGAGGAGAGCATGAGCGCGCGGACGCACACCGTCGGCAGAAGGTCGCCGACCGGGATTCCCGAGCTTCGATATCATCGCCAAGGGCGGGCTGCCCGCGAAACCGGACGACGCTGATCTCCGGCACGGCGGGCAGCGGCAAGACGATCTTCGCCGTGCAGTTCCTCGCCGCGCGGCATCACGAATGCGGCGAGCACGGGCGTGTTCGTCACGTTCGAGGAGAGTCCCGACGACATCCGGACGAACATGCTCAGCTTCGGCTGGGACCTCGCCGCGCTGGGAGGCGGAGGGGAAGCTGGGCCTTCGTCGATGCCTCGCCGGATCCGAGGAGGAGATCGATCGAGGCCGGCGAGTTCGACCTCGGGGCGCTGCTGGCGCGCGTCGAGCACGCGGTGCGCAAGGTCGAGCGCCGGAGCGCGTCGGCTGGTGGATTCGACTCGGTCGCCGTCTTCTCGCAGTTCTCGGACCAGTCCATCGTGCGGAGCGAGCTGTTCCGGATCGCCGCGCCGCTCGAAGGCCTGGGTGTCACGGCGGTGCTCACCGCCGAGCGCACCGAGGACTACGGGCCGATCGCGCGGCTTCGGGGTCGAGGAGTTCATCGCCGACAACGTGATGATCCTGCGCAACGTGCTCGAGGACGAGAGCGGCGGCGCACGCATCGAGATCCTCAAGTTCCGCGGCAGCGATCACCAGAAGGGAGAGTATCCGTTCACGATCGTGCCGACCGGCGGTCGTGATCGTGATCCCGCTCGTCGGCGATGCACGCTCGAGCATGAGAGTCGTCCAACGTCCGCATCACGTCCGGCAACGCGGAGCTCGACGAGATGTGCGGCGGTGGCTTCTTCCGCGACTCGGTCATGCTCGTCTCCGGCGCGACGGGCACGGGCAAGACGCTGACGGTGACGCAGTTCCTCGCCGGCGGCGCCGCGGAGGGCGAGCGCGTGCCTGCTGTTCGCCTTCGAGGAGAGCCGCGACCAGCTCTTCCGCAACGCGGCGGGTGGGGCGTCGACTTCGAGCAGCATGGAGAGCGACGGCATGCTGAACGTCGTGCTGCGACTATCCGGACGTCTCGCGGGCTGCGAGGATTACCTCGTTGCGCATCCAGGCGGACGATCGACGAGTTCAAGCCGCAGCGCGTGGCGCTCGACAGCCTCTCGGCGCTCGAGCACGTCGGCACCCCGAAGGCCTTCCGGCGAGATTCGTGATCGGGCTGACCTCGTTCATCAAGCACGAGGAGATCACCGGGCTGTTCACCGTCGACGACGCGAGCCTGATGGGCGGCGACGTCGATCACCGAGGCGCACATCTCGACGCCTCACCGATTCGATCATCCTGCTGCGCTACGTCGAGATGTTCGGCGAGATGAAGCGCGGCCTCACGGTGCTCAAGATGCGCGGCTCGGCGCACGACAAGGCGATCCGCGAGTTCACGATCGATGCGACCGGGATGCACCTCGGCGAGCCGTTCCGTTCGGTCAGCGGCATTTTGAGCGGCAATCCCGTGCACTCGCGCGAGGAGCTGGCGCGGCTGGAGGGGCTCTTTCACCAGGGATGAACCGGGCACGATCCCTGCAAAAGTCCTGGCCGGGAATCGCAGCAACAGCCATGTTCGAGGTCCCGAGCGCCAGGGAGTACGCAGGTTCCAGATGAAGAGAGTCGCGGTCACAACGCCGGATTTCCAGACCTTGTTCGAATCTGCCCCCGGGCTCTATCTCGCCCTTACGCCGGAGTTGCGCATCGTCGCCGCCAGTGACGCCTACCTGGAAGCGACGATTACCCGGCGCGAGGATATCCTCGGACGGGATCTCTTCGACGTGTTTCCGGACAACCCGGAGGACTTCGGGGCCACGGGAACACACAACCTGCGCGCGTCCCTGGAGCGGGTTCTCGCCACCAGGAAGCCGGATGCGATGGCCGTGCAGAAGTACGACATCCGCCGGCCCGAGGAGCAGGGAGGCGAGTTCGAGGAGCGCTACTGGAGTCCGGTCAACTCACCGCTCCTCACTGCCGACTCCGAGATCGCCTACATCATCCACCGTGTCGAAGACGTCACCGACTTCGTGCGCTTGAAGCAGCACGGCATCGAGCAGACGCGCCGAACGGAGCGGATGGAAGCTGAGATCTTCCTGCGTGCCCAGCAGCTCCAGGCAGCCAACGCGCAGCTCCGCGAGGTCAACGCGCAACTCGCACAGCGCGAGGCCGAGCGCGAGCGGATCATCGAGGGAACCGGCGATGCGATCGTCGTCGTCGACGCCGAGGGTACGGTGCGCTTCGCCAATTCCGCCGCCGAGGCCCTGTTCGGCCGGCGGCGCGAGCAGCTTCGTGGCAGCCCCTTCGGATTTTCAGTGGTTTCCGGCGAGACCACCGAGCTCGATCTGCCAGGCAGCCGGGTGGCCGAGATGCGTGTCGTCGACCTGCTGTGGGACGGGAGCAGCGCGTACCTGGCCTCGCTGCGCGACGTCACCGACCGTAAGGAGACCGAGGACGCGGCACGCCGCCTGTGGCGCGAACGGACCGCGCGGGAAGAGAGCGAAAAGGAGCGGAAGCGGCTCCAGGAGTTGCTGGCGCGCGCCCCTGCGGCGGTCTTGACCACCCACGGGCCCGATCACGTCTGCGTCTTCGCCAACCCGCGCGCCGCCGAGCTGGTGGGGAGGCGGGGGCTGCTCGGCCTGCCGCTCGCCGAGGCTCTCCGCGAGCTTCCCGGCCAGGGCTTCCTCGAGGCCTTCGACAAGGCTTTCCAGGAAGGAGCGAGCGGTGCTAGTCCGGAGCTCGAGCTGTCGCTCGCGGGCGAGCCGGGCGCGGACGGCGGCACCTGGCGTTGCGTCGACGTCACCTGGGAGCCCCTCCGCCACGAGGGTCGGGTGGACGGCGTCATGTGCTTCGCTCACGACGTCACCGAGCAGGTGGCCACGCGACGGGCGCTGGAGCGGACCATGGAGCGGTTGCGCGAGGAGGAGCGCCGCATGAATCAATTCATGGCCGTGCTCGGACATGAGCTCCGCAACCCGCTGGCTGGCATCGATGGCGGCCTACGCCTGATCGAAGAGGGTGCCGACAGAGAGCGGGCACAGTGGGCGTTGGCCATGATGCGCAACCAGGTGCGGCAGCTCACCAGCCTCCTTGACGACCTGCTCGACGTCTCGAGCATCGCACGCGACAAGCTCGCGCTGCGGCGGCGGGTCGTTCCGCTCGTCCAACTGGTGGAGGCCGCCGCCGCGTCGACTGCTGCCCGGCTGGCGGACTGTGGACAGCGCCTGATCGTCTCTCTCCCCGGCGAGCCCCTGCAAGTCGACGCCGACCCGCGGCGAATCGAACAGGTGCTCGCCAACCTGCTGGGGAACGCTTCCAAGTACTCCGATCCCGAAACGGAGATCCGCCTCGAGGTGCGCAGCGACGGGGGAGAGGCGGTCATCGAAGTGAGCGATCACGGCTTCGGCATCGAGGCACAAATGATCGATCGCATCTTCGAGCCCTTCCTCCAAGCGCCGCGCCGGGACGACAGACCCATGGTCGGCGGTCTAGGCATCGGGCTCACCCTGGTGCGGCAGCTTGCCGAGCTGCACGGCGGCTCGGCGACGGCCCGCAGCGCCGGTCCGGGCTTCGGGAGCACCTTTACAGTCCGGCTGCCGCTCGCCACGGGGGCGGCTCCGCAGCTACCGGTCCAGCGCACCGAGGGACTCTCGCTAGGCGAGCGCCGGATCCTGGTCGTGGACGACAATCTCAATGCGGCAACAGCCCTCACCGAGCTGCTCAACCTCCGCGGCTGCCATGCGCGAGCGGCCACCAGCGGAGGTGAGGCCCTGGCGGCGGCGAGCGAGGAGACCTTCGACGCCGTCCTCCTCGATCTCGACCTCCCCGACATCTCGGGGTACGAGGTCGCAAGCTGCCTCCGCAAACAGCCCTCCACCTGCCACCTTCTGCTCATCGCCGTGTCCGGCTTTGGCGACGAGCAGGCCCGCGAGCGCTCGCGGAAGAGCGGCATCGACCACCATATGGTCAAGCCCGTTGAGTTTGACGAGTTGCTACGGATCATCGCTTATAGCGTTCCAACCCGCGGCCCCAGTTCCTGAGCCCCCTTGATGCGAGCGGACGAACATCCTGGAGAGGACGGGAGAAGAGACCGGGGGTGAGGGTTCGCTGCACGATTCTTGCGAGCACATCGGGGATAAGGGAGGATGTGTGTGCCATGAGAATCCGCAATCCAAAATCCAAAATCCAAAATCTAAAATCCATCCTTCTGCTCTCCGCCATCTTCCTCCTCGCCCCCGCCCTCGCCTGTCTGGCGCCGGCGGCTCCGGCGGGGAGCTTGCAGCGGATCAAGCTGCCGCCCGGCTTCTCGATCGCCGTGTTTTCGGACAAGGTCCGCGGCGCGCGCTCGATGGCGCTGTCGCCCAAGGGGATCCTCTATGTGGGGACGATGGGGAGGAGTGTGTATGCGGTGGTCGACCGCAACCGCGACGGCGTGGCGGAGGAGGTCCACACGATCGCCTCGGATCTGCAGACTCCGAACGGGGTGGCCTGGAAGGATGGCGCGCTCTACGTCGCCGAGGTCTCCCGCGTGCTGCGCTTCGACGGTATCGACGACCGGCTGGCGAACCCGCCGAAGCCGGTGGTGGTCACCAACGCCTTCCCGCGCGACGGGGCGCACGGATGGAAGTTCATCCGCTTCGGTCCGGACGGCAATCTCTACGTCCCCGTGGGGATGCCCTGCAATATTTGCGAGCGGGACAATCCGATCTACGGCACGATCACCCGTCTGTCTCCACAGGGGCAGCCGGAGATCGTCCAGCGCGGCATCCGCAACACGGTGGGCTTCGACTGGCATCCCGAAGACCCATGAGCTCTGGTTCACCGACAACGGCCGCGACATGCTGGGGGACGACGTTCCGCCCGACGAGCTCAACCATGCGTCGAAGGCGGGGATGAACTTCGGCTACCCGTATTGCCACGCCGGGCGGATCTCCGACCCGGAGTTCGGCAAGAAGCACGCCTGCTCGGAGTTCACGCCGCCGGCGCGCGAGCTCGGCCCGCACGTCGCCGCGATCGGCATGCGCTTCTACACCGGCACGATGTTCCCGGAGCCCTATCGCAACCAGATCTTCATCGCCGAGCACGGCTCCTGGAACCGTTCGACGCCGATCGGCTACCGGGTGATGCTGGTGCGCCTGCAGGGGGACAAGGCGGTCTCCTACGAGCCCTTCGCCGAGGGGTGGCTGCAGGGAGGAGACGCCTGGGGCCGGCCGGCGGACGTGCAGGTGATGCCGGACGGGGCGCTGCTGGTCTCCGACGACAAGGCGGGGGCGATCTACCGGATTTCCTACGGCGCCGAAGAAGTGAACGCGCGGGGATTCCTCACCCCGGGGCCGCTTTCCCGTCCCCCCCCGCCTCCCCCCGGGAGAGGGGAAGAATGGGCCGGGGAGATGAGGGCCGGGCCGGCCTCGGCGACCGCCTTCAGGAGCGCGCCCGCCGCCTCTGGCGCTGGCTTTTCCCGCCGCGGATCGAGCTGCCGGAGGAGGTGGCGCGGCTGCTCCGGGCCGTCTATCCGGGCCTCGATCTCGGCGCCGTCTCTTTTCACCAGGGGATTCCGCACCTGATCGGCCGCCTCGGCGGACAGGCGATCACCATCCCGGCGCTCTTCGCGCGCCGCCGGACCTGCATCTACGTCGAGCCTCCGTACTGGGACCTCGAGAGCGCCGAGGGGATCGGCACGCTGGTCCATGAGGCTTATCATGCTCTCCAGGCCCAGGAGTGCGGCTGGGGCCTGGGACCCCTTCGCCCTTTCCTGCTGCTCTATTTCGCTCATGGCGCGGCCAATCGTTTCCGCTATCACGGCCACCCGATGGAGGAGGATGCCTTTCAGCTCGCGGGGCGCCACTGGAGCCGCTTCGAGGCCGCCTGCGCCTGCGGGACGGTGCCGGTCGAAGCGGTGGCGATCGAGCGCGCGGGGCTCGCGACTCCGTCCAGCGGGCTGCGGTTCTGGCGCGGACTGGCGCGCAGCCTGCCGTTCGCGCCGCCCCCCCTTCTCGTGCCGCTGCTGCTGCCGGTCTGGCTTCTGGTCTGGACCGGCGCCGCCTCTCTCGTCTGGCTCGCCCGGCTCCTCGTGGAAGGCGCGGGCGCCGCCGCGGCGGCCCTGCTCTGGGGGGCCGGCGCTCTCGTGTCAAGAATCGAAAAGTCTCTATATCGTCGCAAAAAGCTGTAACGAATTTCTCCGGATCCGGCCTAACATAGGTATCAGCGAGAGAAATTCGCTGGAATCAACGTTCGAATCGTCGTAATGACTAGAAAAGGGAGAGCGAGATGAACCAGGACACCACGGAGATTCGGGCCAGGGTCAAGCAGATCATCGCCAACGTCGCGGGGCTGGATCCAGCCCGGATCGGGGACGAAGCGAAGTTGCGGGACGAGCTCAAGCTCGACTCGCTGTCCCTGCTGGAGATCGGCGTCGACGTCGACCTCGCTTTCAAGCTGGAGCTCCCGGACGAGCATTACAAGGAGATCGACAGCATCCCCGACATGGTGGCCCTGGTCCAGAGCCGCCTCGCCGAGACCCAGCCCCAGGCTCAGCATCAGGCGGTGTAGCCATGGAGCCTCGGATCGCGGTGACCGGTCTCGGCCTGGTCACCCCGATCGGTGTCGGGCGGGAGGATGTATGGAACGGCCTGCTCGCCGGCCGGTCGGGGTTCGCTCCGGTCGAGTCTTTCGATACCCGTCTGTTCAACGTGCACCTGGGGGCCGAGGTGCGCGGTTTCGAGCCCGCGCCCTATGTCCGGCGGCTCGATCCCGCCCGGCTCGGACGCGCCTCGCAACTGGCCATCGCCGCCGCCCGGCTCGCCCTGGAGGACGCCGGCATCGATCCCGGCGCGGTGGCTGCCGAGCGGGCCGGGGTGGCGATGGGCACCACCTCCGGCGAGCCGCGGGAGGTGGAGAGGCTCGACGACCGTATCCAGGCGGGGGAGGTGGACCGGGTGGGCCCCGAGTTCCTCTCGCTCTACCCCTGCCACATGATCGCCGCCCACGTCGCCCGCGAGCTGGGCTTCGCGGGGGTCAACACGATGATCCCGACCGCCTGCGCGGCCGGCAACTACGCCCTCGCCCACGCCCTCGACATGCTGCGCGCCGGCCGCGCCGACCTGATGCTCGCCGGCGGCGCGGACGCCTTCTCGCGCATCACCTACACCGGTTTCTCCCGCCTCGGCGCCATCGCCCCGGAGCGCTGCCAGCCGTTCGACCGCAACCGCAAGGGGATGATCCCGGGCGAGGGGGCGGCGGTGCTGGTGCTCGAGCCGCTCGAACGGGCCCTGGACCGCGGCGCGCGGATCTATGCCGAGCTCGCCGGCTACGGGCTCTCCTGCGACGCCCACCACATGACCGCCGCCCATCCGGAGGCGGACGGCGCCGCCCGCGCCATGGAGCGGGCGCTCGCCCACGTCGGCGCCGGGCCGTCGGAGGTGAGCTACGTCAGCGCCCACGGCACCGGCACCCCGACCAACGACCGGCTGGAGATCCTGGCGGTCAAGCGGGTCTTCGGCGAGGCGGCGCCGGGCATCCCGATGAGCTCGATCAAGTCGATGATCGGCCACACCATGGGCGCCGCCTCGGCCATCGAGGCCGCGGTCTGCGCCCTGGCGGTCGCCGAGGACCGCATCCCGCCGACGATGAACATGGACGATCCGGAGGAGGGCCTCGACTTCGTCCCCAACGTGGCGCGGGAGCTGCCGGTGCGGATGGCGATGAACAACGCCTACGCCTTCGGCGGCAACAACGCCTCGGTGATCCTGCGCAAGGTGGGGCTCTGAGCATGCGCCGTTCCGTCGTCGTCACCGGAGCCGGAGTCCTCTCGCCGCTGGCGGATTCGCCGGCCGGGCTCCACGCCGCCCTCTGCGCGGGGAAGAGCGCGTTCAAGGAGATCGAGCTGTTCCCGCTGGACGGGCTGTCCGGCAACGGCTCCGGCCCCCGCCGGGCCGGCGAGATCCGCCCGTTCGAGCCGCGCGACTATCTGGGCGAGCGCAACCTGCGCCCGATCGACCGCACCTCGCGGCTGCTGCTGGCGGCGGCGCAGCGCGCTCTCGAGGAGAGCGGCTGGACGCCCGAGCTGCGGGCCGAGCGCGAGGTGGGCCTGATGCTCGGCACCGTCTTCTGCAGCGTCAAGACGATCGCCGAGTTCGACCGCCGCGGTCTCCAGCTCGGACCCTCGCACGTCAGTCCGCTCGACTTCGCCAACAGCGTGATCAATGCCGCCGCCGGGCAGACCGCCATCTGGCACGGCCTGCGCGGGGTCAACTCGACGATCTCGGCGGGGGAGGCCTCGGGGCTGCTCGCCATCGCCACCGGCACCAGCCAGATCCGCGGCGGGCACGCCGACGCGCTCCTCGCCGGCGGCGCCGAGGAGCTCTGCTTCGAATCCTTCCTCGGCCATCTCCGCGCCGGGCGGCTCTGCGGCTCGGGCGATCCCCTGCCGTTCGACGCCCGCCGCGGCGGCTTCGCCCTCGCCGAGGGCGCGGCGCTGCTCATGCTCGAGGAGGCCGCGGGGGCGGCGGCGCGGGGCGCGCGCGTGTTCGCCCAGGTATTGGGCCACGGCTCCGCCTTCGACCCCTCGGAGACCGCGGACGGCGCCGCCCAGGCGGTGAAGCGGGCCGTCTGGAACGCCCTGGAAGACGCGGAGGCCGTCCCCGGCGATCTCGACGCGGTGAGCGTCTCCGCCAGCGGCAGCGTGGCGGTGGACCGCGCCGAGGCCGCCGGCCTCGCCGCGGCTCTGGGAGCCTCTGGGGTGGGCGTGCCGGTCACCGCCATCAAGTCGATGCTGGGCGAGGCGCTCGGCGCCTCCGGCGGCTTCCAGGCCGTCGCCATGCTCGGCACTCTGGGGGACGGGCTCCTGCCCGGCATCCGGGGTCTCGAGCGGACCGAGGAGGATTTCCCCTTGACCGGGGCCGAGGCCGGCACGCGCCGCGTCGCCGTCCGGCGGGCCCTGCTGACCGCGCTCAGCGCCGACGGCCACGCCTGTGCCGTGGTGCTGGGAGCCCCGGAAGTTTCGCGAGCGTGAAGGAGAGCCAGGAAATGGAAGAGACAAGCTTTCGTGAAGTCGACGTCCTGATCACCGGCGCCGGGCTGGCCGGCCTGACGCTCGCCCGCCAATTGCTGCTGGCCGAGCCGGAGATCCGCATTCTGATGGTGGACCGCGGGGCCGAGATCCCGAACCCCAAGCAGAAGGTGGGGGAGGCCACGGTCCAGGTGAGCGGCTACTACTACTCGCGGGTGCTCGAGATGGAGGAGCACCTCCTGCGATCACATTTCTTGAAGTACAACCTCCGCTTCTATTGGAAGTCGCAGCGCGGGGGCGAGGTCTGGGAGGATCTCAGCCAGTCGTTCATCCGCAAGATCTCCAACATCGCCACCTACCAGCTCGACCGCAACCTGTTCGAGGCCGCGGTCCTGGAGAAGAACCGCGAGAGCGCCAGCTTCGAGCTGATCAACCCGATCGCCGGCCTGGACGTGGACCTGGCCGAAGAGGGGGCGCACGGCTTCCGCTTCGAGGTGGACGGCCGGGAGGTCACCGGCCGCGCCAGGTGGGTGGTGGACGCCTCCGGGCGCAACCGCTTCCTCGCCCGCCGGCAGAAGCTCGAGCGCCCGAGCCCGATCAAGCACGGCGCCTCGTTCCTCTGGGTGGACGGCTTGCTGGACCCCGAGAAGATCACCAACCTCGACCGCAAGGCCCTCCGCCTGCGGCCGGAGCGGGGGACGCTGGGGCATTTCCCCACCTTCCTGGCCACCAATCACTATTGCGGCGAGGGGTACTGGTTCTGGGAGATCCCGCTGCACGGCAAGACCAGCCTGGGGCTGGTCTACGACTCCGCGGTGGTCTCCAGCAAGGACGTCTCCACCGCCGACAAGCTGATCGAATGGATCTGCCGCGAGTATCCGCTCTACGCTCGCGACCTGCCGCAGCGGAAGGTGCTCCATCACTCCGGATTCACCAGCTTCGCCCTCGACAGCGGCCAGACGATCTCCGCCTCCGGCTGGGCGCTCTGCGGCGAGGCTTGCCGCTTCACCGATCCGCTCTACAGCCCGGGCGGCGACCTGATCTCGATCTACAACACGCTGATCGCCGACTGCATCCTGACCCGCGACCGGCAGGAGCTGGAGGCCAAGGTCCGGCTCTACGAGCCGCTCGCCCGGGCGGTCTACGAGGCCTACGTGCCGAGCTTCGCGGTGAGCTACTGCACCCTCGGGGATCAGGAGTGCTTCTCCCTGCGCTACGTCTGGGAGCTGACCGTCTATTTCGCCTACTACGTCTTCCCCTTCATCAACGACCTGCACGTCGACAAGACGTTCCTGCCCACCTTCCTGCGCCGCTTCGGCCAGTTGGGGCCGATCAATCACGGCATCCATCGCCTCCTGGCCGCCTACTACCAGTGGAAGAAGGAGAACGTGGTCCTCGAGGCTCCCGAGCCGGTCTTCTTCGACTTCATGGAAGTGGGGGCGCTCGCGTCCTCCGAGCTGACGTTCTACAAGGTCGGAGTCAGCCGGGAAGAGGCCCGCCAGGTGCTGGACGAGCAGCTCGACAACCTCCGGGATCTGGCCCGCTGGACCGCGGCCCACGTCGCCTCCGCCGTGCTGGACGACCCGCGGGCCGCCACCAACGCCGCCTTCATCCGCGGCATCGACATCGACAACCTCCAGTTCGATCCCGAGGCGATGGCCGAGCGTCTCGAGGCCGCGTGCCGCGAGACGTCCGAGACCTACGTCTGGAGGTTCGCGGTCCCCTGCATGGCCCGCTTCCGCACCGAACGATTGGCGCCCGCGGAGGTGCCGATGGAGGCGGTAGGGTGATGCAGGAGGACCACGCCCCGGGGCTCGAACGGGCCTTCGCCGCGCCGGCGGAGCAGTGCTGCGTGCCGCGGATCGAGGGGGAGGTCCCGGCCTTCCTGCGCGGCACGTATTACCTGAACGGCCCCGCCCGCTTCGAGCGCGGCGAAGGCCGCTACGGGCACTGGCTGGACGGCGACGGCATGGTCTGCGCTCTCCGCTTCGGCGCGGAAGGGGTCCGCTTCACCTCGCGCTATGTGCGCGGCACGCGGCTCGCCGAGGAGGAGGCCGCGGGCCGGCTGCTCTACCGCTCCTTTGGAACGGCTTTTCCGGGCGACCGGCTGGTGCGCGGCGTCGCCCTGGAATCGCCGCTCAACGTCAGCATCTATCCTTGGGCGGGACGTCGCTGCTGGCCTTCGGCGAGCAGGGGCTCCCGTGGGAGCTGGACCCGGAGACGCTGGAGACGCGCGGCGCGTTCAATTTCGGCGGCGCGGTGAATCCGGTGAGCCCGTTCGCGGCCCATCCGAAGATCGATCCGGAGACCGGGGAGCTGTTCAACTTCGGGATCAATTTCGCCTCCGCCCAGCCGAGCCTCAACCTCTACCGGTTCGGCGCCGACGGGAGCCTCGTCTACCGCCGCCGCCTGCCGCTCGGGGTTCCCGCGTCGCTCCACGATTTCTGTCTGTCCGGCCGGCATGTGATCTTCCACGTCGGCCCCTATGTGATGGACATGTCCCGCCTGGCCGCGGGCGGCTCGTTGCTGGACGCGCTGCGCTGGGAGCCGGAGCGGGGGAGCGAGCTCCTGATCGTCCGGCGGGAGGACGGCGAGCCGGTCGCCTCGGTGCCGGTGGGGAGCCGCTACGTCCTCCACGGCATCAACGCCTTCGAGGAAGGGGACCGGCTGACGGTGGACGTCGTCGAGCTGGACCGTCCGGTCTACGATCAGTACGTCCTCTCCGGCCTGTTCACGGACGTCGGACCCGGGCGGCCGGTCCGGTTCGTGATCGATCTCCCGACCGGCGCCCTGCTGGAGACCCGCGAGATCGCCTACGACCGCGCCCCGGACTTCCCGGCGATCGATCCCGCGCTGGCGGGGCGCCCGTACGAAGATCTCTGGATGCTGGGGATCTCCCGCACCGGCCGGCCGGGAAGGAAGTTCTTCGATCAGGTCGTCCACGCCTCCTGGGCGCACCCCGACCGGGTGGAGGTCTGGCAGGCGCCGCCGGGCTGGTACCTGGGCGGCGAGCCCGCCTTCGCGCCGAATCCGTCGGATGGCGGGGGAGCGGTGATCTGCCAGCGCTTCGACGCGGCAACGGGGGAGAGCGCGTTCCTGGTCTTCGACGCCTTCGGCGTGGAGCAGGGGCCCGGTGGCGGTGCTGCCGCTGGAGGCGCCGGTGCATCTGGGGTTCCATGCGGTGTTCGCGCCGGAGGGGTGAGGCTTTTTTCCCTCCCCTGCCCAGGGGGGATACCGGCGGGGCGAGCCCCCTCTCGCCCCGCGCGGTTCCTTCGATTCAGTTGTCAAAGAGCCCAGTCGCACCGGCGGACCTCAAAAACGGCTCCGCCAGCCTCATTCCCCGCGCTTAGAGAGACATTCCCTGCTCTCCAGGAGCCATTCCCTCCTCTCGCGTCCCGGTTCCGCGTCTCAGACCGCATTCCCCCTCCGGCGCGACCCATTCCCTCCGGGGAACGAGAGGCGAGGACCTCGCGTCATCGCATTCCCCGCGCTTCGCGCTTACCACCAGAGAGGGAACGGGCCATTCCCCAGGCCTCGCATCGTCCGCAGAACGGGGAACAGGACGTTTACAGCTCTTGTATCATGCGCATTCCTGGGGAATCTCTGGTTCCCCTGAGGGAATGTTCCGCGAACTCTGGGGAATGAACCATTCCCCCGCCTCCGCAGCCATTCCCTCCAGGGAACGTCAGCCGATTCAAGAGGAAAAAGCTCCGAAGACCGTACCGCAGCCGCTCGATACTCCTCGGCCGAAGACCGGAGAAGCTCGCCGACCCCGTCGCTGGCCTCTTGACAGCTCGTTCCCTGGGAACTAATGTATGCACATCGCTGTCGTTTGTCCAGAGGCCTCTCGAGAGCATCGAAGTCAGACGTCGAGAGGACTTGGGGATTCCAGGGATCGAGGGACTCCGCCGTCGTACCGAGCGTTGAGACCGGTCCGGGTCTTTCCCTTGACGAACGGTGCGGGCTCTTTGACAACTGAAAGTACTTTGGGCAGGGGAGCGGGTGCGGGGGCGCTCCCCTGTCCTTTGTGTGCGGATGGCGAGGATCCGGGCACAGGCCTGTGCCGCAGAGGGGCGGGCGCATTGCGTTGACGTGATTGCGGTTCGGCAGTAAGCTTCCTCTAAGTTGAATTCGGAGAGTCAGTTAAGCGGCAGGAGAGATTTGTGCCAAAGTGGACGGAAGAAGCAGCTCTGGGTGAACTCGTCGTGCTGACCCTGGAGATTGACGCACTTCGTAGCGAGCAGCGCTTCTCTGCGTCGCATACGCGTTGGCTCACAAAGACCTTTAATTTTCTGGAAGAAGTCTTCGGCCCCGCTTCCATCTACTTTGGTACTCTCCAGAGTTTTCCATGGCACGAGACTGGTTCCGTGATCGTCCGAGGATTTGATCCTCAGGCTGGACTTGAACGGCGCCATCACGAGGCATATCTGCGGCAGCTTGAAACAGCTAAAGGCCTTCTCCAAGCCGCTGCCAAGAGTTAGAGCGTCGAAGCCTTAGCGAGGTATACAGGGGAAAGGACACGCCAACCGAATCCAGTGCAATTATCAAGGTGCTGAACTTGGTTGAAAGAAAGCTCCGAAAGGTGATGCGATCCCAGCCGGGGAAGGAAGTGGAGGTCCAAAATGCCCTGGAAGATCTCCTTATAGCTGCCGATATCGAATACCGCCGTGAAGCAGACGCCATTCCCTACTCGTCTAAAACCTACCGGCCGGACTTCACGCTTGAAAAGCTCGACCTGGCGGTGAAGGATTCGGCGAGATTAACGAGATATTCTGGCATACAAGACATACGGCACTGCTATTTGTCATCTACGACCTTGATCATCTCGCCGCTCGACCGCACGCGGCTGCCTCCATGCTTGGGGGAACGTTGTCTCGTGCTGTCGTAGCTGCAACAACGGAAGCATTCCGTCCTTGGGACGTATTTCTCGCGGGCAAGGCTGGCCGAGAGCTCTTTCACGGGACACACTCGCCAGCATGGCATCAGAGATGTTGCCTTTTCCTTGGTACTACCAGTGGTGCCAAATAATAGCGCCCTGAAGGCCCCGCATCGTCTATTCTGAAGCTACCTTCTGATGGCTACCGGCCTTCGGGCACACGTCGGGCCTGCCCCGCTCGAGAAGCTCACTCCAACGTCTTTAGAGCATCTAACAAAACCGGCCCAACGGGCCGGGAGAGCCCAGCCCAGGGCTGAGGCCGAAGGCCGATGCCCTGGGTAAGCAGACCGAACCGCCATGCGGCCTGAAAGGCCGCGAGAACCTAAGCTGGATAGAACCGAGGACGGTGAGCAGAGCTCTCGCGGCCCTACAGGCCGCTTTGGTTTGTTGTGTTTTCTCCCCAGGGCATCGGCCTCCGGCCTCAGCCCTGGGCTGGGCTCTCCCGGCCCGTTGGGCCGGTTTTGATAGGAACTCTTAGGTTCGGGGCCTGAACCGGAAGCTATCCGCCCACGAACGGCAGGCAGGAGGAAAGCTTCCCCCGCATTGCGTTGACGTGACTGCGGTTCGGCGGTAAGCTTCCTCTAAGTTGAATTCGGAGAGTCAGATAAGAAGGATGCGCCCTATTGATGGCACAGCGCGAAGAACTCGAAGAGCTTCAAGAAATTGCCCGCCTTGCCACCTATGAGGCACTTAAGGCTTATGAGCCCATACCCAAGGAATGGGATAAGAACCTTACGCTAGGCACCCTCTTTGAGGGTGATGATCGTATCTTCGAGCTCTATGTTTCAACTGAGCGCCCAGCAGATGCAATCGTTATCAGCTCTGCCAGAGTTCATCGCAAAACCAAGTCCGTTCAGGTCACTATCACCAATCTCACGAGAAGATCAGCGTCAGTGAAGCGAGGGAAGGAAGAATATGGCGCTTAAACGGATGGACAACGTCCTCATCGTTGTCGACGATCTCGAAGCCGTCAAGGCGTTCTTCATCGAACTGGGCCTCAAGCTCGAGGGCGAGACGACAGTCGAAGGGCCTTTGGTCGGGAGCCTGATCGGGCTCGAGGATGTCCGGGCCACCCTCGCGATGATGCGGACTCCCGATGGGCAGGGCATTGAGCTGGACAAGTTCCACACGCCCGACGCGATCAGGTTTGGGCCCGTGGACGCGCCGGTGAACACGCTGGGCATCCGTCGCGTCATGTTCGCCGTCGATGACATCGACGCTGTCGTTGCGCGCATGCGCGCCCACGGGGCCGAGCTCATCGGCGAAATGCGGTACGGGGACACGTACCGGCTAGCCTACATCCGCGGGCCTGAGGGCATCATTGTCGCGCTTGCCGAGCAGCTCGGGTAGTGGCGGTGCCGCCGCTGGCGGCGCCGCCGGCTCTTGGTTTCCACGCGGTGTTCGCGCCGGAGGGGTGAAGGAAAACAAGGGACATCAGGGACAGCAGGGATTCCAGGGACACCAGGACTTCCTGGAGTCCCTGCTGTCCCTGATGTCCTTTGTTCTTTGCCAGACGATATGATCCGCCTGTCATGGCGAATCACGATTCACCCCAAGAGAACCTCTGGATCAACGGCGAGCGCGTCCCCGCCCGCTCGGGCCGGTACGAGCCGGTCCTCAACCCCGCGACCGGCGAGGAGATCGCCCGGGTGGCCGAGGGGGGGCCCGAGGACATCGGCGCCGCGGTGGCGGCGGCGCGGCGGTCTTTCGAGCAGGGGGAGTGGCGGCGGGCCACCTCCTCCGAGCGGGCGCGGGTGCTGCTGCGGCTGGCGGAGAAGATCCGCGCCGCCGCGGCTGAGCTCGCGAGCCTGGAATCGCGCAACGTCGGCAAACCCATTCAGGAGGCCCGCGGCGAGATCGAGATGGGCGCCGCCTGCTTCCAGTACTACGCCGGCCTGATCCCGGCGTTCGGCGGCCAGACCGTCCCGGTCGGCGCTCCCGGCATCGGCCTCACCTTCCGCGAGCCGGTCGGGGTCTGCGGCCTCATCGTGCCGTGGAACTTCCCGTTCGCCATCACCACCTGGAAGGTCGCTCCCGCCCTGGCGCTCGGCAACTCGGTGGTGGTCAAGCCGGCCTCCGCCACGCCGCTGACCGCCCTGCGGCTGGCCGAGCTGGCCGCCGAGGCCGGCGTGCCGCCCGGCGTGCTCAACGTCGTGCCGGGACCGGGCAGCGCCGCCGGATCGGCCCTGGCGGGGCATCCGGACGTCAGCAAGGTCGCCTTCACCGGCTCGACCGCGGTCGGCAGCGAGGTGATGCGGACGGCGGCCGGCGACATCAAGCGGGTCTCCCTCGAGCTGGGCGGCAAGTCCGCCAACCTGATCTTCGCCGACGCCGACCTGGAGAAGGCCGGGGCGTCGATCTCCGGCGCCCTCGGCAACGCGGGCCAGGACTGCTGCGCCCGCAGCCGCGTGCTGGTGGAGCGGCCGGTCTACGAGGAGATCGTCGAGCGCTTCGTCGAGCGCGCCCGCGCGATCCGCGTCGGCGATCCGATGGACGAGACGACCGAGATGGGCTCGCTGATCTCCCGCGAGCACCGCGAGAAGGTCGACGGCTGGGTGCGGCGCGGGGTCGAGGAGGGGGCGAAGCTGTGCACCGGCGGCCGGGCGATGGCGGGGGACCCCTACGACCGCGGCAGCTTCTACGAGCCGGCGGTCTTCCGCGACGTCACCCCCGAGATGGCGATCGCGCAGGAGGAGATCTTCGGGCCGGTGGTCTCCATCCTGCCGTTCGATAACGAGGAAGAGGCGATCCGGCTCGCCAACAGCTCGATCTACGGCCTCTCCGGCTCCCTCTGGACGCGCGACATCGGCCGCGCGCTGCGGGTCGTCCGCGCGGTCGAGACCGGCGTGATCTCGGTCAACTCGAGCTGGAGCGTCCACCTGGAGATGCCGTTCGGCGGCGTCAAGCGGAGCGGCATGGGGCGCGAGCTGGGCCCCGCGGCGCTCGATCATTACAGCGAGTGGAAGAGCGTGTTTATTGCGACGGAGTAGCAAGGAGGAGGCGACGGGATGAGCGAGAAGGGCATGCTGACTCTCGAGGAGCTGGGCGAGCTCGTCGAGCGCGGCGAGATCGAGACGGTGCTGGCGGTGTTCCCCGACATGTACGGCCGGCTGATGGGGAAGCGGATCACCGGCCCCTTCTTCGTCGACGAGGTCGCCCGCGGCGGCATGCACGCCTGCGACTACCTGCTCGCCTGCGACATGGAGATGGAGGCCATCCCCGGCTACAAGTACACGAGCTGGGAGACCGGCTACGGCGACTTCCACTGCGTCCCCGACCTTGCCACCCTGCGCCGGGCCGACTGGCTGCCGCAGACCGCGCTGGTGCTGTGCGACCTCTTCGACCATCACGAGAACCCCGTCGAGGTCTCGCCGCGCCGCATGCTGCAGCGCCAGCTCGCGCGGGCCCGCGAGGCCGGCTTCACGGTGATGGGGGGCACGGAGATCGAGCTCTACGCCTTCGACGACAGCTTCGCGGAGGCGCGGGCGAAGAATTACCACGACCTGCGGCCGATGGGGAACTACAACGAGGATTACCACATCTTCCAGGGCACCAAGGAGGAGGAGCTGATCGGCGCCATCCGGCGGCACCTCGGCAGCAGCGGCATCCCCATCGAGGTCAGCAAGGGGGAGGCCGGGCTCGGCCAGCAGGAGATCAATCTCCGCTACAGCGAGGCGCTCACCCAGGCCGACCGCAACGTCCTCTACAAGCACGCGGCCAAGGAGATCGCCTGGGCGCAGGGCAAGTCGGTGACCTTCATGTCGAAGTGGGACGAGAAGCACACCGGGTCGAGCGCCCACGTCCACGTCAGCTTCTGGGGCGCGGACGGCGGCGGCAACGCCTTCCGGGGGGACCGGCCGATCGGGCCGGTGGAGGCGAGCGACACCTTCCGCTGGTTCCTCGGCGGCTGGATCCGCCACGCGCGCGCCCTCACCGCCTGCTACGCCCCCTACGTCTCCTCCTACAAGCGGTACCAGTCGCGCTCCTGGGCGCCGACCACCATCGCCTGGAGCTACGACAACCGGACCGCCGGCTTCCGGGTGGTCGGCGGCGGGCCGTCGCTGCGCATCGAGTGCCGCATCCCGGGGGCGGACGCCAATCCCTACATCGTCTATGCCGCGGCGATCGCCGCCGGCCTCGACGGCATCCGCAACCAGATCGAGCCCCCCGAGATCTTCCAGGGGGACGTCTACGCCGCCCGCGAGCTGCCGCGCGTCCCCGGCACCCTCCGCGAGGCGATCGGGGAATTCGAGCAGAGCGACGCTGGCCCGCGAGGCCTTCGGCGAGGACGTGGCCGAGCACTACCTGCACTTCCTGCGCACCGAGCAGCGCAAGTTCGACGAGGTGGTGACCTGCTGGGAGCGGGCGCGGTATTTTGAGCGGGCCTGAAGAGAGGGAACACGGACGAACACGGACAAACACGGACGAACAGGGACCTCGGGAACACGAAGCCGGGCTTCTGTTGTCCCTGTCAGTCCGTGTTTGTCCCTGTTCGTCCGTGTGCTTTTTCCTGAGAGGAGAAACCAATGCGCCTGCACAACAAAGTCGCCGTCATCACCGGCGCCGGCTCGGGGATCGGACGCGAGTCGGCGCTGCTGTTCGCCCGCGAGGGCGCCCGGGTGGTGGTCGCGGACGTCAACGACGACGCCGGCCAGGCGGTGGTGGAAGAGCTGCGGGCCGCCGGCGGCGAGGCGGTCTATGTCCGCGCCGACGTCTCGAAGGGCGCCGACGCCGAGGGGATGGTGCGCGCGGCCGAGGAGAGCTTCGGCCGGCTCGACGTGCTGTTCAACAACGCCGGCATCTCCCACGCCAAGGACGACGACGCGGTGGCGACCGAGGAGGAGGTCTGGGACCTCACCATGAACATCAATCTCAAGGGGGTGTTCCTGGGCTGCAAGTACGGCATCCCGGCCCTGCGGCGCGCCGGCGGCGGCTCGATCATCAACACCGCCTCCTTCGTGGCCCTGCTGGGAGCGGCCACCCCGCAGCTCGCCTACACCGCCAGCAAGGGGGGCGTGCTGGCGATGACCCGCGAGCTGGCGGTGATCCACGCCCGCGAGAACATCCGGGTCAACGCCCTCTGCCCCGGCCCGCTGCGCACCGAGCTGCTGATGAAGTACCTGGACACCGAGGAGAAGCGCCAGCGGCGTCTCGTCCACATCCCGATGGGCCGCTTCGGCGAGGCGCGCGAGATCGCCCAGGCCGCCCTCTTCCTCGCCTCCGACGAATCCTCGTTCACCACCGGCGCCACCTTCCTCGTCGACGGCGGCATCACGGCGGCCTACGTGACGCCGGCTTAAGTCCCGGTATTTCGTTTTAATGGCACAATAAGCTCGATATGGAAACTTCACACTCCCCTTCCCCCGATCAGGAGGACGCCCGGGACCACGTCGAGGCCGCCTGCCGGCAGGCGGCGGAGGAGGGCAAGCGGGTCGCGGTGGTCTTCGGGGCCAACTGGTGCCCGGACTGCGAGGCGTTCAAGCGCGCTCTCGGGCATCGCCTGGTGGCGCCGATCGTCGATCCCAACTTCGTGGTGGTCAAGGTCTCGGTGGGCAACCGGGACCGCAATCTCGACCTGATGGCCGAGTACGGCATGAACGTGGGGAGCGGCATCCCCTCGGTGGCGATCCTGGAGCCGGACGGCACGCTGGTCATCGCCCAGCGCGACGGCCAGTTCCGCAACTCCAGCGCCCTCCTCTCCGTCGCCGAGATCTCCGCCTTCTTCCAGCGCTGGGTCCCGAGCCGTCCCGCGAGCTAGCGCTCTGTTCAGGCGGCGGGACTCGTCCGCTCGCTGGTTTCGCCGCTCCGCACGCCCCCCGCGCAGACGCGATTCTTCCCCTCGGCCTTGGCGCGGTAGAGCGCGAGGTCGGCCGCCTCGATCAGATCCTCGTGCACCTGGCCGGGCGCCGGGGTCAGGGCGACGACGCCGAAGCTGGCGGTGATCCGCTTCAGGGGCGCCGCCTCGTTGGGGATCGCCAGGGCCTCGATCCCCTCGCGGAGCTGCTCGGCCACCTTCAGCGCGCCGGCCAGGCCGATCCCCGGCAGGAGCACCGCGAACTCCTCGCCGCCGTAGCGCGCCGCCAGCCCGCCGTCGCGCCGCGCCACCGCCGCCAGCAGGCTCGCCACCGACTGCAGGCAGAGGTCCCCCGCGAGATGCCCCTGGGTGTCGTTGAGCAGCTTGAAGAAGTCGAGGTCGAGGAGGACGAAGGCGATCGACTGCCGGGTGTGGCTCCACTCCTCGGCGAGAGCCTGCTGCAGGCGCCGGCGGTTGGCGATGCCGGTCAGCTCGTCGCGCAGCGACAGCTCCTCGAGCCGCGCGTTGGCGGCGCCGAGATCGGCGTGGGCGCGGCGCAGCTCCTCGACCGTGCTGCGCAGCTCGACGGTCTGCTCGTCGACCCGCGCCTCCAGCCGCGCCGCCCGCTGACGCAGGGCGCGGCCGCGGAGCCAGGCGTAACCCCAGACCGCCAGCAGCGCGGCGCCGATCCAGAGCGCGATCGCCCACGGCGTCTGGTACCAGGGGGAGCGGACGTGGAACGACCACCCCGTCTCCGGCCCCACCTCGCCGTTGGGGCCGAGGGTGCGCACGTGGAAGGCATACTCGCCCGGCGGCAGCCGGGTCAGCTCGGCGAAGGGCTCCGCGGTGGGGGCGCTCCAGTTGGCGTCGAGAGGCTCGAGGCGGGTCTGGTAGCGCAGGCCGGCGCGGAAGGAGAGCGGCGCGAACTCGATCCGCAGGTGCCGCAGATAGGGCGGCAGGTCCGCCGTCTTCGGCGTCACGCCGGGGGCGCCGCCGAAGAGGAGCGCGCCGCCGGAGGTGAGGCGCGCCAGCAGCGGGGAAGGGAGGGGAGCGGCCGGCGACCGGGCCGTCCCCTCGTAGCGGATGAGCCCCTTGTCGGTGGCCAGCCAGACCACCCCGTCCGGCTCGGTGAAAATGATCTCGACGCTGCGGCCCGGCACCCCGATGAGCGAGCGTGGCGACGGTTCCCACCCCGCCGCGCGCCGCCTGGCGACCGCGGGAGGATGAGAGTTCATCCATAGATTCCCGCCGGCGTCCTCGGCGAGGACGGAGAAGTCGGCCTGGGAGCCGATGCCCGCGAGCGCCGGATCCTTCACCAGCACGCCCCGGGATTCGTCGAGGCGGAGGACCTGTCTGTCCTTCACCGCGAGGATGCGGCCGCCGATCCGGAAGAGGTTGGCGCCCTCGCTGGCCGCGACCCGGCGGAGCCGCGGCTTCGCCGGCGCGGCCGGATCGTTCCGGACGCCGATCACGCCGTCGAGCAGTGTGCCGCACCAGACGGTGCCGTCGCCGCCCTCGACGATCGAGCGGATCTCGGAGGAGAATTCGGCGATCTTCCTCGTGAGGCGCCAGCTTTCCCCCTGCCGCCGGACCGCGGCGAGGCCTTCCTCCTGGCCCACCCAGACCCGCTCCGGGTCGGCCGCGGAAGGCGCGAGCACGTAGGTGGTCGACTGCTCCGAGCCGGGGACCATCGCCGCCGTCGTGCCGCGGATCTGGAAGACGCCGAAAGCCGTGCCGGCGAGGAGGTCGTCGCCGCGCGAGAGCAGGCTCCAGACGCCGGGGGGCAGGCCCGGCACCGGGCGCAGACGAGCGGGTGGTCCGGCGTCCGCTCCGGCCGTGGTGAACAGCCCTCCCGAGCCGCCGACCCAGAGGGCGCCGCGATGGCGCGCCACGCTGTAGGTTTCCCCCTGGAGCCCCGTCCGCCGGTCGAGGATCGACAGCGGGGAGGCGATCTCGACTCGCGCCAATCCGTTGTTGAGGGAGAGCCAGAGCGACCCCTCGCGGTCGGTCACCAGGCCGGACACGAAGTCGTCGGGAAGCCCCGCCGTGGTGTCGATCACTTGATCCACCGTGCCGTCGGGGCGCAGGAGGAGGAGGCCGCCGAGCACGGATCCCAGGGCCCAGCGGCCGTCGGCAAGCCGGAGGCCCTCGAGGATCCGCTTCGCCGCCGTCCACCGCGACGCCTCGGGCGCGAACGGCTCGGGCTTGCCGTCGCGCAACAGGAAGAGCCCTTCGCCGCGCACCGAGACGAGCAACCCGCCGTCGGCCGGGAGGATCTGGTCCACCCGCCGGCCGCGGAACACCTCGCCTCCGGGCACCGGTTCGAGCCGCCTCCCCTGGAGCCGCGAGATTCCCGCCTCGCGGCTCCAGACGTAGCTCTCGGAGCCGGCGGAGAAGATCGCCGCGTACGGCCGGTCCCCGGGGAAGGTGGCGAGGGTCGTGACGCGGGCGCCGTCCCAGAGCAGCAGCCAGCGGGCGGTCATGAAGGCGAACCCTCGGGCGATCGGCCGGATGTAGAGGACCTGTCCCAGCTTGCGTTGCTCGGGAGGGAGGAGGGGCAGCAGCGAGACGTACCGCAGGGTGCCGCCGCCGTCGGGCGCCAGGTAGCCGATCTCGTCGACCCCGCCGACCCCCACCTTCCCGCCCTCGCCGCTCGCCACCCGGTAGGCGGTAATCCCTTTGCCGACCTCGATCCGCCGCCACCACGCCCCGTCGAAGACCAGGACGCCGCTGAGATTGGCGAAGTAGAGGATGCCGCGAGAGTCGCGGGTGGCGTCGAAGAACTGGGTCGAGGCCTCCGGCAGGGTGGGCTCGTAGGTCTGGATCAGGGGGAACCCGCGCTCCGCTGGAGCCGCGGCCACGGCGAAGGCGCCTGCGAATAAAAGCAGGAGCGCAAAAACGCCGTGCAGGCACTTGAGAGGGCATGGTCGCATGGGATCGAGCTGAGGGGATTCTACCCCGGGTTGGGGGAGTACGCGCTCTCTGCTGGTATTCATATATATACGGAGAAACCATGAGAAAGATATCGAGGTCGCTCCTGGTTTTTTGTGTGCTCCTGCTGGTTCCCGCGGCGGGCTCCTGCGGCGGGGCCTGGGTGCCCGAACCGGGCAAGGGGGATGTGCAACTGGGCTTCAGCCGCAAGACGGCGAGCACCTCCTGGAACCGGGACGGCGACGTGTACACCAACACCAACGCCGCCGGCCAGATCAGTTACCACGACTTCCGCTACACCTACCTCTCGGGCGAGGTGGGGCTGTTTCCCCGTCTCTCCGCCCGCTATCTGGTCACCTATCTCTACGGCCTCGAAGGCGCGCACATCGACGAGGAGAAGAACGTCGGCTTCTCCGATACCTGGCTCGGCCTCAAGTACGCCCTGGCCAGGGGGGACTGGCCGATGGCGCTCGCCGCCACCGAGCGCACCCCGATCCTCTATGACCTCCCGGGGGCCTACAGCCGCTATCTCTTCGACGCGCAGGGGAACCGCCGCGGCGTCAGCCCCGAGTGGCGCGGCGTGCTCAAGCACGACTACACGCTGACCTACATGCTGAGCCACTCCTTCTACGAGGGGCGGGGCTGGATGAACTTCGAGGCCGGCTACACCTGGCGCGAGGGGGCGCCGGCGGATCAGGTGCCGGTCTACGCCGAGGTCGGCTATCCGCTCCCCTGGTGGGGCCTGACGGCCAAGGGCGCGATCACCTACGTCCGGAGCCTCGGCAACGACTCGCTCGCGCCAGCCCGACGACCGTTTCGGCTCCAGCGCCGTCCTCAACTTCAACGACGCCAGCCTGGGCAAGGCCACCGTGGCGCTGATCGTCCCCCTGAACTGGCGCGGCCTCGCCCTCGAGGCGGGCTACAACCAGTGGCTCTGGGGGATCTCGGCTCGCCGGTACAGGGAGCCTTATCTGTCGCTGGGGTACCAGTTCTAGAAAGGGCTGGAGGAACGAACACGGACGAACACGGACTGGCACGGACGAAAAGGGGAAGGATGCCTTCTTGTCCGTGCTGGTCCGTGTTCGTCCGTGTGCGTCCCTGTAGCTTCCCTTCCTAGAAGGTATCCCCGGTCGACACCAGCCACTGCAGCCTCCGAACCGACCCCCCGCCGTCCAGGGGGAAGGCGACGTCGAGGTGGAGGACGCCGCCGCGCGAGGAGCGGCTGGAGCCGACCCGCAGGCCGAGGCCGATGTCCTTGAGGACCCTGCGGTTCTGGTGCAGCACGACGTCGCGCTCGGTGAGGGTGTCGACGAACCAGGCCTGGCCGGCGTCGAAGAAGACGGCGGCCCCGAGATGGGCGAGGTGGAAGATCTCGCGGTCGCTGAAGAAGCGCTGCTCGAGGGTCAGCAGGAAGCGGCGGTCGCCGGCCTGGTAGCGGATGGGGTAGCCGCGCAGGCCGCTGTCGCCGCCGAGCAGGAGCTGGTCCTCGCCGTCCAGACGGTGCGCGAGGTCGGCGCCGAGCGAGGCGTAGAAGACGTGCCGGCCGAAGTCGCGGACATACCAGCGGACGCGCCCGCCGGCGACGAGGTTCTCGGCGTCCCCCTCCGCCCAGCGGGTCGAGCCGCCGAGCTGGGCGAGCACGATCTGGCCCGGGGCGGGGCGCCAGCCGTCCGACACCGCGGTCTGCGCCACCCAGCGCAGGGCCGTCGCCGCCGAAGGTGGGGGAGGAGAGGCCGACCAGCGCGCTGAACTGCCGGCCCAGGTTCAGATCCTCGGAGCGCTGGATGCGGTCGAGATCCTTCTCCACGACGAAGCGGTTCTGGATCGACTGGAAACGGAGCCAGGGGTAGGCCAGCGTGCGGTCCGGCGGCAGCGGGATCCGGTCGATGGGCCCCTTGCCCAGCTCTTTGCCCCCGAAGAAGGGGAAGGGGCGCGAGGAGCGCTCGAAGTCGTCCCGCGAGTAGGTGAAGCCCGCCTCCCAGCGGTGGGTGGCGCCGTCGACCAGCCCGGACGAAAGGCCGCCGTAGACCTCGACGAAGTTGGTCTGGTGGCGGAAGGCGGTCTCCACCTTGCCCAGCGAGTAGAGGCTCTCCAGGCGGTCGTCGTGGAAGCTGCGCAGCCCGGCCGCCCAGCGCGTATCGAGCGAGTAGAAGGGGCGCTCGACCTCGAAGCGCTGGCGCCCGCCGTCGCTGTTGTCGGCATAGGAGAGGAGGAGGCGGACGCGGCTCCCGAGCAGGTTCGGATCGGTGAAGCGCACCAGGTTGGAGGTGCGGTCGATGGTGCCGATCCGGGCCAGCGAGACCTCTTTGCCGGTGCCGAGAAAATTGCTGTCGCTCAGCGAGAAGCTGCTGCTGTTCCGCCCCCCGCGCGGCCGAAGGAGGCGCCCCCCTCGAGCGTCCAGACGTCGCGGGTCTTCACCTCCACGTCCACCTTGCCGTCGCCGCGCAGCACCGGGCGGATGGCGACGTCGTAGAGGTAGTCGTGGGAGCGCAGCAGCCGCGCCGATTCCTCGACCAGCTCGGGGGAGAAGACGTCGCCCGGGCGGAACAGGAGCTGGCTCTGGATCACCCCCGGCCGGGTGGTGCGGTGCAGGCGGTTGGCGATGCGGAAAAGCCGGTTGCCCTCGCCGGGATTCTTCTCGTCGAAGATGTCCTGCGCGACCACCCGCACCTCGCCGATGACGCTCCCGGGCGGGATCCCCTGAAACTCCGGCCCGGTCGCCAGCACGGGCGACTCCGGCGCGGCGGCCGGCGGCGAGAGCCGCGAGGAGAGCCAGAGGAAGAGGCCGGGGGATGGCTGGGCGCTCGCCGCGGGGGCGAGGAGAGCGGCTCCACAGAGGCCCAGGGCCAGGGTGAGCCGGAACGGACGATCGGAGACTGGCGGGCGGCTGGTGCCGCGGCTCAAATCCATGCAGAGACTCCCTGGAAGACCCGTCAGAGTGTACGGATCATAGCGCGGGAACGTCACCGGACGGTAATTCCCCTGGCCTGAACCTTGCCTTTCTCTCCTCGTCACGACCGTCCGTCAAGGGTGTTGCGAGGCAGGTAAACCCTTGATCCCAAAGCGTCCGCGACTCCGAAGGGCGGTCGGCTTCGGAGACAAGGATTGCGAATCGGGGATGACAAAAATCGGCGTTGTATTTATGCGCCGATTGACATATCTCCGTGAGCTGACCAAAATGCTCCCAACGCATCCTTGAGAGATGTAAGCCCTGCAGACTCGAGAACGGGTGGCTCAATCGCCCTTTGTGCGCTGGCCTCCCAGGGAGGGACTGGAATGCGTGGGAACGTGAAGCGGATGATCCTCACCGGTTGTGGGCTGCTGCTGGCCGCCGTTGGTCCCGCGCGGGCGGCGGGGCCGGAGCTGCCGGTGGTGCAGAGCCGGGACTTTGCCCTCACGGCCGCCCGGCTGGCGGTGGGCGCGCGAGTGCGGCTGGAGAATGTCCAGGTGGCGGAGACGGGGGAGGCGAGGACGCTGGTGCTGGAGCGCTTCGAGGTGTTCGCGGACGATGCCGTGATCACCGTCCACGGCGACGCCGGCGACCGGGTTCTGCCCGCGCCGGCGAACGCCTACTTCCGCGGTGCGGTGGAGGGGAGCCCCGGGTCGCGCGTCTTCCTGGCCCGGCTGGAGGATGGACAGTTCCAGGGGGTGATCGGCGAGGCTGGGGCGATCTTTCTGATCGGCGGCGACGCCGCCGCGACGAAGGCTGGCGGCAGTCCGCTCGCGATGCGCCGCGTCGATCCGGCGCTGCTGAAGGCGTCCCGCGGCGAGCTGTTCAACTGCGGCGACGCGCAGCTCCCGGCAAGCCCGGGAACCGGGCCGGTCCCGGACTTCACGGCCTTCGCCACGGCACCGCTGGAGAAGGCCGCCGCCGCTCACACCGGCAGGATCGCCATCGAGAGCGACTTCGAGTTCTACCAGCTCTTCAACAACACCACCAACGCCACCAACTACGTCGGCAACCTGGTCGGCTACGCCTCGACGATCTACGCCGCGGAGCTCGGCACCTCCCTGGTCGTGCAGTCGCTGAGCCTCTGGCAGACCAGCGGCGATCCCTGGACCCAGACGAGCACCATCTGCGGCCTGTTCGAGTTCGGCAAGTACTGGAACCAGAACCGGACCAACATCTCGCGGACGACCGCCCATTTCCTGAGCGGCAAGTC
Source organism: uncultured Acidobacteriota bacterium (assembly GCA_963761645.1). Lineage (GTDB taxonomy): Bacteria > Acidobacteriota > Thermoanaerobaculia > Multivoradales > UBA5704 > DATARR01. The sequence goes on along the minus strand of CAVXIG010000028.1, from coordinate 37,589 downwards.
CAACGGCGGCGGCGTCGCCTGGCTGAACGCGCTTTGCCACGGCGCCTTCTTCTCCGGCGGCGCGGCCTCCTGCCCCGGCCTCGGCGCCGAGAGCACCCCCTGGGGGGGCGACTACGGCTATACCGGCAACCTCTTCGGTAGCTTCAACAGCAACAGTCCGAGCGTGGTCTGGGACATCTACGCGTTCAGCCACGAGCTCGGCCACAACTTCGGCTCCCCTCACACCCACTGCTACGCCGGCATCGGCGGCAACGCGAGCCCCATCGATCAGTGCTATGGCAGCGAGAGCGGCTGCTACTCCGGCGCGACCTCGACCCCCGGCCCGGCCGGCACGGGGAGCGGCACCATCATGAGCTATTGCCACCTGCGGTCGGGGGGCTACGGCAACATCACGCTGACGTTTGGCACAGGGTTCGGCTTTGGCGTGCAGCCCGCGCGCGAGGCGGCGCAGATGAACGGCTACATCGCCTCGGTGGCCTCGGGAAACCCGAGCTGCATCGCCCCGGTCGCAGCGTCGAACATCCTTTTCACCGACGGCTTCGAATCGGGAACCAAGGCCTCCTGGCAGTAAAGGAGATTGCAGGATGAAGAACTGGATGATCCCGGCCGGATGCGGCCTGCTCCTCGCGCTGGCGCTGCCGGCGGCGAGCGCCGCCGCGTCCCGGCCGGCTGGGACGCCGTTGCGCGCCGCCGTCACAGGGCGGCTGGTGGCGGCTCCGGACGGCGCCGGCGAGGCGGAGCTCGTCGAGATCGCCGCCACCGTGGTTCCGTCGCTGCTGAAGTTGCCGTCCGGGAGCTCGCGGGTGGTGGCGGACTGGCCGGTCACTCCCGGCGCCCGCGAGGAGATCGAGCTCACCCGTTTCGAGATCTACGCGCCCGACGCCCGGATCGTGAAGATCGAGGGCCGGGAGGCGATCGAGCTGCCGCGGTCGCGGCGCGCGTTTTTTCGCGGCCGGTCGGTGGACGATCCCGAGACCCGGCTGATGATCACGGTCGATCCTGATACCGGTGGACTGGAGGCGGTCGCCTACGGCCGGGAGGGGACGCATGAGCTGAAGCCGTCGGGGGGCGGGGGCTATCTCGTCGCCGCGGCGGAAGCGTTCCAGACCCAGGCGCAGCAGCCCGCCTGGTCGTGCGGACAGGAGCTGGACCCGCTGGCGCAGGGCGGGGCGTTCCCCTTCAATACCGCGGTCAATACCACCGGCGCCGCTCCGGCCGCCGGCGCCGGGGACGTCGCTGTCGCGGTTTCGCTGCGGACGGCCAGCATCGCCGTCGATACCGACAACGAGCTGATGCAGCTCAAGTTCGGCAACAACGTCACCGCCGCGACCAACTACATCGCCAGCCTGTTCGCCCTGATGAACGTGATGTACGAGCGCGATGTCCAGGTGCGGCTGCTGCAGGGCTTCACCATCCTGCGCCCCTCGACCACCCCCGATCCCTATGTCCAGAGCTCGCCCGCCGCCGCCAACGGCAATTCGCTGAACGAGTTCACCTCCTACTGGAGCGCGGGTTGCGGCGGCGCCTGCTCCGGGGTGAGCCGCGCCCTCGCCATGATGCTTTCCGGCAAGCAGAGCTCGGACTTCTCGGCCTCCGGCATCGCCTGGCTCGACTCCGCTGTGCAGCGGATCGCACGGCTACAGCTTCAGCCAGGTCTTCAAGTTCGCCCAGGACACCTCGGTCAACGACGCCCCGCTCGTGGGGCACGAGCTCGGCCACAATTTCGGCTCGCCGCACACACATTGCTATGCGCCACCGATCGATACCTGCTACAATGGCGAAGCCTGTTACACTGGTTCAAGAAGTTGTCCGGCTCCGGCCACGATCAACGGCGTGACGAATGTCACGGGGACGGTTATGAGTTACTGCCACCTGACGGGATGCGGCTCGACAGCGGTCTTTCACCCGCGCACCGTCGATCTCATCGCGCCGAAAATCCAGGCGCGCATCGGTCAGTGCATTTTTCAACTCGGTCCGGTAAACGGCGTTTTCAGCGACGATTTTGAACTGGGAACCACCGCCTCATGGCATTGAGAGGAGATCGCAGGATGGAGACTTCACGCTTGTGCCGGGCCACAGCCCTCGCACTCGGCTTCGCTCTGGTCGGGGGGGCCGGAGTCTTCGCCGGTACGCTCACCGTTCGCCCCGGAGTACCCAGCGTCGGCGGAGTAGCCCGTTATACCGGAACCCATGGACTCGAGGTCGACGTGGCCACCCCGGACCGCAACCCCGCCTACGTGCAGAGCAGCCACCCCGTGGCCGAGTCCGTCTACCGCCTCCGGTTCTTCGTCAACCTGCGCGGGCTGACGATGACCAACGGCAATGAGTTCGACATTTTCGCGGCCTCCGACGGCGCCGATCCGACGCCGCCGGCGACGACCGGCAACGTCCTGTTCCGGGCTGTGGCCCGGCAGACCGCCGGCAAGAAGGTGCTGAGCGCCTTCGTGCGGACGGACCTCGGCATCGAGGTCGAGATCCCGTCGGAAGTCATCCTGGCGGACGGCTGGCGCATGGTGGAGATCGACTGGGCGAAGTCGACGGCCGGGGGCACCGGAACCGGCAACGGCCATTTCACCCTCTGGGTGGACGGCGTCCAGAAGGCCAACCTGACCTCGCTGGACAATGACAACGGCACCGTCAACTACGCCCGCCTGGGCGCGGTGAACGGCGTCGACGCGGCGACCTCGGGCACGGCCAAGTTCGACGACTTCGCCTCGCAGCGCACGGGCTACATCGGGGTGATCCAGCTCTTCAGCGACGTGCCGACCTCGTACGCCTTCTTCAAGTACGTCCAGGGGCTCTACGCCTCGGAGATCACCTCCGGGTGCGCCGTCGGCCAGTTCTGCCCGGCGAGCAACGTCTCCCGCGAGCAGATGGCGGTCTTCCTGGTCCGCGCCGCCCATGGCGCGACCTTCGTGCCGCCGCCGGCCACCGGGATCTTCAGCGACGTCTCGACCGGGTCGTTCACGGCTCCCTACATCGAGCAGCTCTATCCACGACGGCGTCACCTCGGGTTGCGCCACCTCGCCGCGCGCTACTGCCCCAGCGATCCGGTGACCCGCGCCCAGATGGCCGTCTTCCTGCTGCGGGCCGAGCATGGATCGTCCTACACGCCGCCTGCGGCCACCGGGATCTTCAGCGACGTCCCGGCGGACTTCACCCGGCCGTTCATCGAGCAGCTCTACAACGAGGCGGTCACCTCCGGCTGCGCCACCAACCCGCTGCGCTACTGCCCGGCGGACGCGGTGAGCCGCGGTCAGATGGCGGTGTTCCTCCTCCGCACCTTCTCCCTGCCGCCCCAGGAGATCGGGCCGTAGGCTCCGACTTCCTGAAGGTGTGACCGGGGCGGGGACTTGTTCCCCGCCCTTTTCATTTGCGGGCAGGCTCTTTTTTAAGAAGGCCGGGATCAGCCTCGGCCCCGTCCATCATCTCCGTCCATCACCCCCCGCTCTACAGGGCCTCTTGCCGGCAGGTCCTGCCGGCGGGCAACGCGCCCTGAAAGGGGAGGCCGCTGTGCTTCTGCCTGGGTCTACAGCCCGCCCAGGCTGAACGTCCGGACCAGGAAGGCGGCCATCTGGTCGCGGCTGACCTGGGCGTCGGGGCAGAAGCGGACAGGGGCGGTGGCGCAGCCGTTGGTGACCCCTTCGGCGGCGAGCTGCTCGATCCAGGGGGCGGCCCAGTAGGTGGCCGGAACGTCGGCGAACGTGGTCCCGCCGGCGGGCGGCGGGAGGTAGGCCGCTCCATGCTTGGCACGCAGCAGGAAGATCGCCATCTCGGCGCGGCTCAGAAAATTCGTGGGGCAGAAGCGCAGGGGGGTCAGGGCGCAGCCCGTGGTGATGCCGTCGGCGAAGAACTGCTCGATCTGGGGGGCCGCCCAGTAGGTGGTCGCGACGTCGGAGAAGATCCCGATGGGCGGCGCCGGCGCGAAGGTGGAGCCATGCTGGGCGCGCACCAGGAAGACCGCCATCTCGGCCCGCGAGACGTTGCCGGTGGGGCAGTAGGTCCGCGGGCTGGAGCCGCAGCCGCTGGTGATCCCCTGTGCGTAGAGGGTCTCGATGTAACTCCAGGCCCAGTAAGTCGGGGGGACGTCGGCGAAGGTCATGCGCTCGACGTCGACGGTGACCGGCGCCGAGGTCGCGGAGCCGTCCGTATTCTGGACCCGCAGCGAGACCTCATACACCCCGATACCCGGGGACTGAGTGTTCCAGTCCACCGGATTGCCGGTCAGCGTGAGAGTGCCCGTGGGCCCCGAGATCGTCCACTGGTGAGCCAGCGCGGGGCGCCCCGTGGTCTGGGCCGAGAGCGCGAGCGTCTGGCCCGCTCCCACCAGAGGCGCCACGGCGCCCATGCTGACGATGTGGGGCATCGGGTCGAGAACCACCACCGTCTTGGTGATCGTGGTACAGAGCCCGGTGGCGCTGCACGCCTTCAGCGTGACCTCTTTGGCGCCCGGCGTGGAGAAAGTGGCGGTGGGGTTCTGCCAGCGTGGAGGTACCCTGCGCCAGCGCTGGAGCGGCGGACAAAAGGAGCCCCAGGAGGGGGGCCAGGCCAACCCGGAGAAAGCCAACCTTTGCTTGATGCACGGGGCTCTAGAGAGCAAGCCCCATACCAAATGCCACAGTACGGAAAGCTCTTTGTAATCAGTAAGTTGAAAGAAGGAAGAGAAGCGGGAGTGACAAACAGTGGCACTCCCGCGATCGGAAACTGTCACTCAGGGGAGCGGCAGGTCGAAACCCCGGGCGAGGAACAGGGCCATCTGGGCGCGGCTCAGGGTGCTCGCCGGGCAGTAGCGCAGCGGACTGGTGGCGCAGCCGTTGGTGACCCCCTCGGCGTAGAGCTGCTCGATCCAGCTCGCGGCCCAGTGGCTGGCCGGGACGTCCGCGAACACGGTCCCGCTGGCGGCAGGCGGCGTATAGGCGCTGCCGTGACGGGCGCGCAGAAGGAAGACCGTCATCTCCGCGCGGCCCACGAAGCTCTCCGGGCAGAAGCGCAGGGGATTGGTGGCGCAGCCGCTGGTGATGCCGTCGGCGCGAAGCTGCTCGATCCAGGGGGCGGCCCAGTAATTCGCCGGCACGTCGGCGAAGACGCCGGTGGCCGGCGGCGGGGTAAAGCCGGCACCATGGATGCCGCGCACCAGGAAGATGGCCATCTCGGCCCGCGTCAGGGTGGTATCCGGGCAGAACCTCCTGTCGTCGCAGCCGGTAGTGATACCGGCGGTCTGGATCGCCTCGATCTCGCTCCACGCCGAGTGGGTCGGAGGGACGTCGGAGAAGGTGGAGACGGCGATCCACTGCAAGGTCTGGCTGGCGAGGTCGGCGACGTAGATGCGGCCGCTCTCGCTCTCGCCGAAGCTGCTGATGTTGAACGCGGTGTCGGAGATCAGGGCCGGCGTCCAGGTGCCGCCGTTCGAGGCGACCCGCCAGATCTTGCCGCTGCAGTAGTCGCCGTAGAGGTACTGGCCGGTCAGGAAGCTCGCCACCCGGCCGCGGTAGACGTAGCCGCCGGTGATCGAGCATTCGGGGTTGGGGGAGTGGGGGTAGTCGAGCACGGGCTCGACGAAGGTGCGGCCGGTGCAGTCGGAGTTGAAGACGGGGGGGTTGTTCACCGTGTCGCTGGTGTCGTTGTAGCTCGTCTTGCCCTCGCGGCAGTCCCAGCCGTAGTTCTGGCCGCCGGCGGCGCCCGCGGCCTGGAAGTCGACTTCCTCGCGGGCCCCCTGGCCGACGTCGCCGATGTAGAGGTCGCCGGTCTGGCGGTCGAAGCTGAAGCGCCAGGGGTTGCGCAGTCCGTAGGCCCAGATCTCGTCGAGCCCGGGGGTGGCGCCGGCGAAGGGGTTGCCGGCCGGAATGGAGTAGAGAGTGCCGTGGTCGACGTCGATCCGCAGGAGCTTGCCGAGCATCGTGTTGAGATTCTGACCGCTCTCGAACGGATCGCCGCCGCCGCCGCCGTCGCCGACGCTCATGTAGAGGTAGCCGTCGGGACCGAAGGCGAGATGGCCGCCGTTGTGGTTGGACTGCGACGAGTGCTCGATGGTGAGCAGGATCAGGGCGGAGGAGGGGTCGGCCACGTCCGGATTGGAGCTGGAGACGTGGTAGCGGGCGAGCACGATGTCGCCGTCCGACACCCGGGTGTAGGAGACGTAGAAGAACCCGTTCGTCTCGTAATTGGGGTGGAACGCCGTTCCCAGGAGGCCGCGCTCGCCGGCACAGCAGGCGATCAGCGACTGGATGTTGAGGAACGGTGTGGTCAGGAGCTGGCCACCCTTGAAGATCCGGATGCTCCCCGGCCGCTCCAGCGCGAACAGCCGGTTCGAGCCGTCGCCGGCGTTGGTGGCGCCGACCGGATTGTTCAGGGCCCCGGCCACCGGCACGATCGTGACCGTGCCCCCCGAGGTGGCCGCGACGGCCCCCCCGGCGCCGAGAACCAGGCCGAGCAGCACGGACGCGAGAAGAAGCTTCAGGGAAAAGGGCGTGGACTGGACTCGATCGCGCATGAGGGTGCCTCCCGTTTATCGATCCGTAGACACCTTAGCATGGCTTAACGGGTGAGGATCGAGACGTCGAACCCGTTGCGCCGCAGGTGATCGATCAGCAAGGTTCTTGCCGTGGCGGCGGGAGGAGCGGGGCAGGCCGGTCCGGCCCCCTCGGCCGGGGCCTCGGTGAGCGCGCCCTCCGGCAGCGTCAGGGTGAGCTGCCGGCCGCCGGAGCCACCGGCGAGGAGGGAGATCCTGCCCAGGCTGTAGAACGGCGCCGCGGGGAGGGTCACCCAGAGGTTGTTGGGCAGGTGGATCTGCGTTTTGGCGGCGACGCTCAGCACCGGCCGGCAGGGCTCGGGATCCGGGAGGAGCAGCGAGCGGCCCTGCATCCAGGCGGGCGGGGGGACCCGCAGGGCGTCGAGCAGGGTAGGGGCGATGTCGAGGTTCTGGACGACGGCGGAGACCCTGCCCATTTTCGTTCCACCAGGGAGCCGGACCAGCAGCGGCACGCGCACGGCGGTCGTGTAGCGCATGCCGTGGTCGGAGTAGATCACCAGGATCGTCCGGTCGAGCATGCCCTTCTTGCGGAGGAAGCTCACCACCTGCCGCACCTCGCCGTCGAAGTCGAGGATGGCGTCGTCATAGAAGTCGGGGAGCCAGCCTTCGGTCTGCTCCTGTCCGCGCGAGAAGCGGCGCTGGCCCGGCTCGAAAGTGGCGCCGTGGGTCCCCATCAGATGAACGTGGACAAAGAAGGGGCGCGGGTCGGGCTCGCCGAGGAAGCGGAAGAGGGCGGCCAGCCGCTCGTCGTCGCCATGGTTCGCGGTGCGGTCGTCGGTCACCTGCCGGTAGGGGTCGGCCTGCTCGCTGCGGGTCAGGAGATGGCGGAGGCGGCCGGCGAGGCGCTCGGCGATCTGCTGGAGGAAGTAGCCGCCGGTCTGCCCGAGCGCGCGGTCCTGGATCTTCTCCCGCCGCTCCCCGACGGGGCGGAAGTTGGCCCATTCGAAGGACTCGCGCAGATTGAGGTCGACCGCGTCGGCATAGTGGCGCACCGAGAGTTGGGCCGCGCGGTAGCCGAGCCCCCGCAGGATCCCGGGCAGGTGCCGGTAGGCGTCCTCGCCGTGGAGGACGTCGGGCGGGTAGATGACGCGCGTCGCGGTGGGCAGCCGCCCGGTGAGGATCGAGGTGATCGAGCCGCCGGTGTTGCCGGCGTTCGAGTAGGCGTTGTCGAAGACCAGCGACTCGCCGGCCGAGGGCGGCGAGGAAGGGGGTGGTCTCGCGCCGGTAGCCGTAGAGCGAGAGGTGGCGGGCCTCCACGCCGTCGCTGCCGAGGATGAGGATGTTCGGCCGGCTGCCCGGCCCGGTCGTGGGCATCGTCTCGCGCGGCTCCTCCCGCCGTCCGATGATAGCCGCTCCGGCGGCGGCCAGGGTGAGCGCCACGCCCGCGGCCGCGGCGGCGGCGCGCAGGCCGCGGCGGCGCAGGAGCGCGGCCTCGCAGCCGCGGACGAGCCGCCAGGCGGCGAGCGCGAGCACCGCCAGCACGGGCGTGTAGAGGAAGCGCGCGTATCCGCGCAGGGAGAAGATCCCGAAGTGAAAGACGGTGTGGGTGAAGTTGTCCGCCAGCAGCAGGAAGGAGGCGGTGAGGATGAGGGCCGGCACGCTCCGGCCGAGGATTCCCGCCGCCCGCCTGGAGTGGAGGGAGAGCGCCGCGGCGAGCGTCACCGCGGCGAGCCCGGCCGCCAGGGGAGGCAGGGCCGCCACTCCCAAGGCTCCGCAACTGCTCCCCGAGCCCGAGCGCCGAGAGGAACGACGGCTTGGTGGCGAAGAACAGCCACTCCATGAAAACGGCGAAGAAGACGGCGAGCGTGGTGAGGGCGGCGAGCGCGGTCCACGCCGCGCCCCGGGAGATCTCTTTCACGCCCGGCGGGACCTCGCGAAGTAGAGGACGCGCCGGCCGCCGGCGATCTCCCGCCGGCGCAGGATCTCGAAGCGGGCGGCGAGCCCGGCCTCGAAGCCGGGGAGGTCGTAGTCCTCGTAGAGCTCGGCGTCGCGGTTGGCGAGGAGCCCCTGCACCCGCGGGTCCTCCCGGGCCACGAACTCGATGACCAGGAACGGGGAGAGGCCGCCCAGCCAGTCGAGGAAATCCGCCAGCCTGAGGTTGGCCCCGATCACCAGGTGATGGATCAGCGCCAGGCAGAGCACGAGGTCGGGGCGGCCGCGCTCCGCGAGATCCTTGCGCTCGCGTCCGCGCCACCCCTGGTTGGGGGAGGGGTCGGCGAGGTCGCAGACCAGCGGCAGGACGTTGCGGAGCGCCCTCCCGGCGGCCGGCCTCGTAGAGCCGCTCGACGGCGTCGCGGTCGGCCTCCAGGGCGACGACGCAGCCGGCGTTGCCGGCGGCGATGCGCGAGTACTCGCCGGTGTTGGCGCCGAGGTCCCAGACCCGCTCCCAGCGCTGCTCGGCCACCGCCTCGCGGACGAAGCTCTCCTTGGCCTCGCGGTCCTCCGGGCGATACCCGGGCTCCTCGCCATAGCCCGACCAGACCGATTCCCGGCGGGGGAGGGCGAGGCCGCGGACCAGCTTCGTCAGGTTGCGCACGTTGGCGAGGATCAGCTCCTTGTGGAAGCCGGCGGCGGCGAGGTCGCCGCGCACGTCGCGCGCCGGCGCCTTCCAGGCCCCCTCGCTGCGGGCGTGCAGATAGACGTGAGTGAGCACCCCCCGGCGCAGCAGGTCGCGCGGCGCGAGCAGGCGCAGGAAGTCGCGCGGCGGGATGCCGTCGATGCGGCCGCGCAGCCAGGGCTGGAACGGCACCCCCTTGTAGGCCTCGAGCAGCAGGGGGTAGAGGAACAGCTCGCAGAACTGCCGGTAGCCCACCCAGGGCTCGCCCGGCTGCCAGCGGCGGAAGGAGAGCAGGTCGATGAACACCGGACGGCAGCCGATCCACTGCACGTTGAACGGCGTCGCGTCCTTGAGCGTCATCCCCTCGGCGAGAGCGGCGGCGAGCAGCTCGAGCTGCAGCAGGGCCGCGTCGCGCAGCATGCCGAAGCACCACTCATAAGGGTAGGAGACGAAGGGTATCCGCTCGTGGGTGAGAACGGCGGCCCATTATTTTCATTACCGGGTCTCCCGGCGGCGGGACTTCCGGGCCGGCGAGCCCGGTGGCGACGATCCTCCCCTCGGCCATGCCGCGGGCGAGAAAGGCCTTGCCGCGGAGGGCCTCCCACTCGGCGAGAGCCCGCGCCGTCAGGGCGCGGTAGACATTTTCTCCGCGGTAGAAGACTCGGCCGGTGCGATCGCGAAAGGAGCCGGGCTCAAACTCCATCCGGCGTTTCCGCGCTCTCGGGCTCGGCGGGTTCCGCCTTGCCGAAGAACGCCCGGACCCGGCGGAAGAACAGCTTGAACGCCACCGCCGCGCCGGCGAGCCCGCCCAGGATGATCTGCAGCATCATGCTGCCGGAGGAAGGATCGAGGTACATGCGCGAAAAATACCACAGCCGGCGGGCGGCGTGCCCGCCGGCAGGGAGCTCAGGGGAGCGGCAGCGCGAACGTCCGGGCCAGGAAGGCGGCCATCTGGTCGCGGGAGACCGAGTCCACGGGGCAGTAGCGGTTCGGGTTGGTGGCGCAGCCGGTGGTGATGCCGTCGCGGTAGAGCTGCTCGATGAAGGCCGCCAGCGGGTAGCTCGCCGGCACGTCGACGAACAGGGTTCCCGAAGCCGGCGGCGGCGTGTAGCCGCCGCCGCGCTTGGCCCGCTCGAGGAAGACCGACATGTCGGTCCGGTTCATGTAGTTCGAGGGGCAGTAGTAGCCCGGCTGACACGCGTAGGCGACGCCGTCGCGGGCGAGCTGTTCGATGTAGGGCGCCGTGCTGTCGCTCGCCGGCACGTCGGCGTAGACGGTCCCCGAAGCCGGCGGCGGCACGAAGCTGCTGCCATGGATGGCCCGCACCAGGAAGAGCGCCATCTGCGCCCGGGTCACGAAGCTGGCGGGGCAGTAGGAGCCGACCTGGCAGCCGGCGGTCACCCCCGCGTTCTCGAGCGCCTCGATGTACTTCCAGAACGTGCTGGCGTAGGGCACGTCGAGGAAGGTGTGGTAGGCGAACTCGGCGCAGATCTTGTCCTGGGAGCGCAGCGCGGCCCCCAGCCCGTCCCCCTTGAGCTTGGCGGACATCAGGGCGTCGGCCGGGTTGGGCGGCGTGTGGTGGCCGAACCCCTGGGTGTGCCCGAGCTCGTGGGAGACCACCTCCTTGAAGCTGGTCTCGCCGACGCACTGGGCGTCGTTGTTCACCACCACGAAGGTGGAGAAGGCCCGGTGCCACGACTGGCCGTCATAGGCCCGCGGGTTCGCCGGGTCGTAGATCGCGCCGCCGAAGGCCAGGGTGCCGACGCAGGAGGAGAGATCGGAGATGTCGCCGCAGGGGTCGTTGAAGACGACGGCGTTGGTGTCGTAGTCGAAGTTGCCCGAGCAGGTGAGATTCCGCGCCCGGGTGCCGCCGAAATTGAAGCGGATGATCGAGTCCGGGTGGCCGGTCCAGGCCCCGGTCCCGGCCTGGACGGCGGCGACGCCGCCGTCGGCGATCCCGGTCTGGCCCGGGGTGGTCGCCATCACCGTCGAGGTGGTGCCGTTGTTCTCGTAACCGAACCAGCGGATCGGCAGGCCGTCCGTGTCGTCGTCGATGAAGACGCAGTTGGCGGGGGCGGTGTAGGCCGCTCCCGCGATCGCCGCGGCGCTGTCCTGGGTCTGGAGCTGCTGCGCCTCGACCTGCCGCCGGTTCCACGCCGCTCCCCGCGCCACGTCCCGCAGGTGGCCGAGCAGGAGCTCCTTGCGGTAGACGCCCACCGGCTCGTAGCTCTTGCCGGTGACCACCTCGATCCGGTCCGCCTCGGGGAGGGGCGCGAGCAGCTCGCCCCCCGGGGCCTCGGCGAGGATGCCGTAGGACATCATCCTGGCCTGCCACCGGTTGTCGGGGGCGCGGTCGAGGAACAGCAGATAGTTCCTGCCCGCCTCGAAGCGGGGGGCTCCCGCCACCGCGGCGGCGCGGCGCTCGCCTCTCCCGCCCGGCTCCCGGACCTCGAAGAGGAGCGCCGGTGTCCGCGCCGGCGACCGGCCGCAGGAGCTGGAACCGGGTCACCGTGGTGGGGAGATCTCCGGCTCTCCTCCACGCGGGACTCGATCGGCGGCCGCGAAGACCACGGCGTCGCTGATCCGGGCCAGATGGCCGAGGTTCGCCGGCGGCGCCACGGTGGTGGCCCCGGCGGGAAGATTTGCAACCAGGGGAGAAAAAAAGATCAGCGAAGCGACGGGTAAACATCTTGGCAGCAAGCGCTTAAGCATGATGATCTCCACGAAGAAGGAGCGCCCGTTGGAAGCCGTGCCTGCGTGAAGATCCGCCTGGCGAGCGGACCTCCGATGCAGAAGAGACCCCATATACAACCAGAAAAAAGGGGATCTGAATTTCGGGCACGCCTTTTGCTCAAAGAAGAGCGGCTGTTGTTTTTTTTGCTCGGTCGCTTGAATTTTGTTCCAGGTTTCAAAGGAGTTCAACATGCGGCGAACCTCTCGGGTTGTAGTTCTCACCGGTTTAATGCTCTCGATCCTGGCGATCCCCGGCTTCGCCTCGACGGTCGCTCCGCCCCGCAATATCGGTGCCCTCGCCAAGGTCAGCAAGGCCGTGGTGTTCGCCGAGGTGGTGCGCGAGTGGAACGAGGTCCATGGCACGGTCCCCTATACGGTGACCGCCTTCCGGACCGTGCAGGAGGTGAAGGGGCAGGTGCGCGGCACCTTCGAGGTCCAGGAGCAGGGGGGCATCGCCGGCACGGTCGGCGTGACGGTCCTCGGCGCCGCGAAGTTCGAGAAGGGGGGGCGCTACCTGCTCTTCCTCGAACCGGCCGCCGATGGACAGCGGTGGCAGACGAAGATGCTCTCCTACGGCATTCTTCGTGAGGACAAGGAGACCGGCACGCTGCGCCCGCTCTCCCAGGCCGCCGATCTCCAGATCGTCGAGCGGCCCGGGGTCGAGGCGATCGGCACCTACCGCGAGAAGGAGCTGCTGCAGTTGCTGGGCGCGGTCGCCAGCGGCGCCTCCCCCTGGTACCGGGAGGCGGTCGAGATCAAGCCCCTCGACCTCGGGCTGGAGAAGACCACCGAGCTCGGGGTCGCCGGCGCGGCTCTCAAGGCGGCGCCCGCCGCCTGCCAGTTCGTGACCTCGCCGGACGGCTATCCCACCCGCTGGACCACCTTCGAGACCGGCGGCTCGCTCGGCGTCTGGCACACGACGCCGGGACAGGTCGGGATCGCCGACGGCGGCGTCAGCGCGGTCCAGGAGGCCGCCGCCGCCTGGAAGAACCCGGTCTCCTCGGTGGTCAACATCAACTACGCGGGGTCCAAGGCCCGCAGCGCCACCTGCTCGGGCAACACCGCCTTCGCGCCCAACAACGAGGTGGTCTTCAACGATCCCTGCAACGACGTGCCGGAGCTGGCGGCTACCTGCGAGGACGGCTCGACGACTCCGCCGGGCTGGACCTCCCCCTGCTGCGGTCAGGTCGCGCGCTTCCTGACCTACTCCGACATGAGCCAGTTCAACAACCACGACGGCGAGACCTGGCGGCCGATCCTGGGGATGTCGGTGGTGGTCAACAACGGCGCGCAGTGCGTCGGCGAGACCGACTTCAAAGAGGTGATCACCCACTTCGTCGGCCATGGCGTCGGCTTCGGGCACCACAACGACCCCGAGGCGACGATGTACGGCCAGCTCGGCGTCCACCCCTCGCGCGGCGCGGCGCTCGGCCAGACCGATCTGATCTGCGCCGAGGCCGACTACCACACCTTCCTCGACGTGCCGTACTCCACCGCCTCGTTCTGGAACTACATCGAGGCGATCGAGAACGCCGGCATCACCCTCGGCTGCGGCGTCGGCTATCTACTGCCCGAACAACCAGATCCAGCGCGCGGAGATGGCGGTCTTCCTGGTCCGCGCCAAGCACGGCGCCGCCTTCGTGCCGCCGCCGGCCACCGGCACGGTGTTCACCGACGTCCCCGCCGACTACTGGGCGGCGGCGCACATCGAGCAGCTCTACCGCGACGGGATCACCAAGGGGTGCTCCCTGAACCCGCCGCGCTACTGCACCACGGGCACCGTGACCCGGGCCGAGATGGCGACCTTCCTGACCCGCGTCAAGTACGGCGTCGACTACGTGCCGCCGGCCGCGCAGGGGGTCTTCCAGGACGTGCCGCCCAACTACTGGGCGTCGGGGTCGATCGAGCAGATGTACCGCGACGGCGTGACCAACGGCTGCTCGGCCACCGGGCCGCAGTACTGCCCGGAGGGCAGGGTGATCCGCTCGCAGATGGCGAAGTTCCTGGCGGTGGTGTTCAACCTGCCGCTGCCGCAGTAAGCCCGAGAGCGCCATCCGGCCCGAGGAGCGGTTGCTGATCGATCTCTGCCTGGGGGGCTGCGATCTGCAGTCCCTCCAGGCCGCCGACCCGGAGGCGCTCTCGGGCCTCGTCTCCCGGCTGAGCGTCGAATCCTACGTGCTCAACTGTCTGGGTCCCCGCCAGCAGCGGCTGGGACCCCGGCAGGCGGCCTGGCTGAGCGGCCTGCGGCAGCAGGTTTCGGCGGCCACGGTGCAGAACCTCCTGCGCGACGAGGAGCTGGGGGAGGCCCTGGCCCGGCTGGCGGGCGAGGGGATCGACCTCATGCTGCTCAAGGGGGCGGCCCTGCGGGTGGAGCGGCGGGATCTGGCGGGCCGGTTCCAGTGCGACGTCGACGTGCTGCTGCGCCGCGAGCACCTGGAGACGGCCGAGGCCCTGCTGCGCGGGATGGGCTTCCGTCTCGACGATTCCTACCTCGACCGCCAGGGACTGCTGGAAAACCATTTCCATTTCGGCTTCGAGCGGCGCGGCGCGGTGGTCGAGCTCCACTGGGACCTCGACTCCTCCTCGCCTCCGGGGTTTCTCGACCGCTTCTGGGCGCGCAGCCGGGCCGTGGTGTCCCACGGCTGCACGCTGCGCGTCCCCTCGCCCGAGCATCAACTGCTCTTCGGCTGTCTCCACCTCTCCCGCCATTCCTTCTTCGCCGGCCTGCGCTGGCTGGCCGACCTCAAGCTGCTGCTGCCGATCGCCGGGGCCCGCGAGGGCTTCGCGGCGGAGGCGGCGGCGTGGCCGCGGCGGGCGGCCTACGGGCCGCTCTGGTATCTCGCGGCCTGCGGGGTGCCCGAGGCGGCGGAGCTGGCGGAAGGCTTCGGCGCCGACCGCGTCGAGCGCGCCCTGCTCCGGCGCCTGCTCCCCGCGCTGCTCCTGGGCGAGCCCTGGATGGGCCTCCCCGGCTGGCGGGCGGCCAAGGCGCTCCACGAATGGCTCTTCTCGGAGGAGCCGTTGCTCTCTTTTCTGGCAGGGGCCTCGCGGGAGGGGATCTCCAGCCGGCTTCAGGCTTCCTGGGGGGAGGCCTGAAGGGGGAAGGAAGGAACACGGACGAACAGAGACCAACACGGACGAACACGGACCCGGTTTTCTTTTTTTGTCCCTGTTGCTCCGTGTTCGTCTGTGTCAGTCCCTGTTCCGCCCTCCCTCCAGCCACTCCAGCGCCCGTGCTCCGGCCCCCTCGGGAGTGGCGCTCCTCAGCCGATACGCCCGCACCTGCCCGGAGAGGCGGAGCATGTCCTGCAAGGCCTGCTCGAACTGGAAGGCGGGGGACTTGATCACCGCCTTCAGCAGGTGGTGCGCCGCCTCGGACTGGCTCAAGGGGGTGAGCTCCCCCTCCGGCTTGGGCCCCCGCTCGATGACGAGCAGGCCGCGCACCGGGGGCGGCGCCGCATCCGCCCCGCCGGGGAAGGGGTAGTAATCGGCGGGGAAGCCCGGCGGCCGTGGCGGGATCTTCTCCAGCAGGCGCGGCGAGTACTCGCAGTCCATGTGCAGGGAGCGGGGGAAGACCTCCGGCGCCAGCGTGCCATGGCGGAGGGGGCAGAGATCGTCGGTCACCAGGCGCAGGCCGCTCGCCCAGAGCCAGAGCGTGAGGCTGGTCTTTCCCGCGCCCGACTCGCCGATCAGCAGGCAGGTGCCTCCCGGCGCCGCCACCGCTCCGGCGTGGAGCACCCAGCGGTCGCGGGCGCGCAGCAGGGCCTCGTTGACCACGCGGTACTCCAGGTGGGAGCTCAAGGGCTCGCCGAGGTCCCAGCGGGTGCGGCCGTCGGTGAGGGCGAGGCCCGTCCCCTCCGTCTCGACTGTCAGCTCGACGTCATCCACTGCCGCGGCGCCGTCCGCCGGGGGAAACCCGTTCAGCAGGGCGTCGAGATCGCGCCGCGCCGGCTCCGGCGCGCCGTGGACGCGGAACGCCGTGCCGAGCAAAATCCAGCCCGGATTTCCGGCGCTCATTGCAAAATCTGGATAAATTTCCGCGTTTCCAGGTCGCCGAGGAACTGCAGGAGCGCGCTCTCGTCGATGGAATCTTGTGGAAAGATCTGGCCTAGCTCTTGCAGAATCATGCTGAACGTATGTTGACCATCGGCGAAACTGCAGAGCAGAGCGGCCGTGTGATTGAGACTGAGACTCTCGTCCAGGTCCTTGGAGTACAGAACCGCGCTGCCGTCGCCCAGAGGCTCGAGCTTGACGCCGGGTCCGAGGGAGAAGGTGGCTTGGGGATCCAGGTTTGGCATGGGTTTCGGCTCGTGGGTGTGGCTTTTGCAGAAGCCGGTTCGGCGACCACGGCGGGACTATAGGCTGCGTCTCAGCAAGGGTCAAGAACGAGCATCATGTTTAAGGAGGTCTCTGATGGATCACAGCTCGCTTTCCGATCGTAGAGTTTTCATCAAGAAGGCGGTCATGGGCGCCGGGCTCGCGTTTGCGGCTCCGACGATCCTGTCGTCTTTGGGTTCCGGCGCGCTGCACGCTCAGGCGAGCGGCCCGGCTGGCGCAACCGCTGGTCGTCCCTACGGGAACGACGGCGGCTCGATGTAGCCAGGCGTCCCAACTGCCCCCATCCTGATTCGAGGCGAGAGCCGGAGCTCAACCTTCGGCCGCGCCTCCTTCGTCAAGAGCCGGACGCAGCCCGAGGTCAGCCCCCACCGGGCCGCCTCACGAAAGTCGCCTTCGCTTGTTCTGGCCCCGGCCCCTCTTGGCGGGGCTTTCGTTTTTGTCCTTGCCGGAGGGATCGGGTATAGTGCGCCCCGCGTGGCGGGCTGGGGCCCTTCGCGCGGAGACACGCCTTGACTCCACCGCCCTCGCCGCCCTCGAGAGTCCTCGCCGTCTACGGCACCCGCCCGGAAGCGATCAAGATGGCGCCGGTCCTCACGGCGCTGGCGCGCCGGCCGGAGAGATTCGCCGTGCGCGTCTGCACCACCGGCCAGCACCGGGAGATGCTCGACCAGGCGCAGGACCTGCTCGGGCTCCGCCCCGACCTCGACCTCCGGCTGATGCGCCCCGACCAGACGCTCAACGGGCTCACCGCGGCGGCGCTCGCCGCCATCGACGGGGTGCTCGCCGCCGAGTCCCCCGACTGGCTCCTGGTCCAGGGGGACACCACGACCGCGATGGCCGCCGCCCTCGCCGCCTTCCACCGCCGCATCCGCGTCGGCCACGTCGAGGCCGGCCTGCGCACCGGCGATCTGCGGCGCCCCTTTCCCGAGGAGGCGAACCGGCGCATCGTCGATCTGCTCGCCGACGCGCTCTTCGCCCCCACCTCCCGCGCCCGCGACACGCTGCTCGCCGAGGGGAGCGACCCCGCGCGCGTCCACGTGGTGGGGAACACGGTGATCGACGCCCTGGGGACGATCGCGGGCGAGCTCTCCGAGCCCCCGATTTCGGGCAGATCACCGGACGGACGGAGGTGCTGGTCACCGTTCATCGCCGCGAGAGCTTCGGCGCGCCGCTGATCGAGATCTTTTCGGCGCTGCGGCGCCTGGCCGAGAGCTTCCCGGACGTCGACTGGATCTACCCCGTGCACCGCAACCCCAACGTCCGGGGCCCGGCCCACGAGATCCTCGGCGGCCTGCCGAACCTCCACCTCCACGAGCCTTTCGATTACCGCGAGCTGGTGCGCCGGCTGATGCGCTGCCGCTTCGCGCTCACCGACAGCGGCGGCATCCAGGAGGAGGCCCCGACCTTCGGCAAGCCGGTGCTGGTGCTGCGCGAGACCACCGAGCGGCCGGAGGGGATCGAGGCCGGGGTGGCGCGGCTGGTGGGGGCCGACCGCGAAACGATCTTCGCCGAGGCCTCGCGGCTGCTCACCTCCGAGACCGCGTACCTCGCCATGGCGCGCGCGGGCAACCCCTACGGCGACGGCCACGCGGGCGAGAGGATCGCCGCCATCCTGGCGGGCGAGCCCTGGACTCCGTTCACGCCGGCATCCTGACCATGGCCGGCAAGCGGGTCCTCGTCATCGGCTATTACGGCGACGGCAACACCGGGGACGAGGCCGTCCTCACCGCCATGATGCGCGGCCTGCGCGAAGGGCGCCCGGATCTCCGTTTCATCGTCCCCGCCTACTCGGCCGACCCCGCGGGGCTGCGCGCGAGCCACGGCGTCGAGTCGTTCCCCTTCCGCGACATCGGCCGCATGCTCGACGCCGTCGACGCGGCCGACCTGGTGGTGCTCGGCGGCGGCGGCCTGCTCCACGACTACGTCGATCCCCGCCCGGAGACCATGTTCACCGCCGGCCACTTCGGGCTGAGCTACTACTGCGGCATCCCCTGGCTCGCCGCCCGGCTGGGCAAGCCGGTCCTGCTCTACGCCGTCGGCGTCGGCCCCCTGCTGTACCCCGCGGGCCGCGAGCTGACCCGCGACGTGGCGCTGGCCGCCGGCGGGATCACCGTGCGCGACGCCGCCTCGGCGGAGATCCTCCGCGAGCTCGCCGGCGCGGACCTCCAGGTCGAAGTCACCGCCGATCCCGTCTGGCGGCTGATCCCGGCGGCCGGCGAGCGGCTGGAGCGGCTGCTGGCGGAGACCGGGATCGCCGGCGGCCGCTGGCTGGGAGTCGCCGTCCGCAACTGGAACGTCGGCGTCGACCAGGCACGCTGGGAGGAGGAGCTGCTGGCGGGGATCGCCCCCTTCGCCGCCGAGCACGGCCTCGGCGTCCTCTTCCTCCCGTTCCAGCACGCGGAGACCGGGCTGCAGAACGACCTCGATCTCGCCCGCCGATTGAGCGGACGCCTGCGCGGCGTGCCCACCGCCGTCCTCGAACGCCCCTGCCCGCCGGAGGAGCTGGCCGGCGTGCTCGGCGCCTGCGAGCTGCTGGTGGGCATGCGCCTGCATTCCATCCTCTTCGCCTGCATGACCGGCACGCCGTTCGTCGCCCTCGACTACGACCCCAAGGTGCCGCTCCACGCCCGCCTGCTCGATCCGGCGCCGCCGGTCCTGCCGATCGGGAGTCTGGCCGCCCCGGAGCTGCGCGCGGCGCTGGAGCGCGTCTGGAGCGGGCGCGAGCGACTGGGCCGGCCGCGGCCGGGAGCTCGCCGCGGCGATGCGGGCGCGCGCCGGACGCAACGACGAGCTGGCCGGAGCTCTCCTCGACGCCGCCCCGCGCCCCCTGCCGCGCCGGCTGCGCCACCGCCTCCTCGGCGTCCTGCGCGAGCGCGAGGAGCTGCGCCTTGCCGCCCCAGGGATTCCGGCGGAGGAGCGCCTGCGCTACGCGCGGGGGCTGGCCGCCGGCGCTGGCGTCCTCCAGTGCCTCCGAGCCGGTGAGCCGCGAGGTGCGCATCCTCGCCCCGGCCTTCTTCGATCCCCAGGGCGAGCGGGTGTTCCGCGGCGGCGCCGAGCGCTACCTGGTCGAGCTGGCGCGGGTCGTCGAGCGGCTCGGCCTCCCCGTCGAGGTCTTCCAGCCCGCCGCGGAGCCGTGGGTGCGCGAGACCGACGGCCTGCGCGTCCATGGGCTCGCCGTGGAGGGGTACGCCGGGCTCGACCGCGCCGTGCTCGCGGCCACCGGCTCCCGCCCGCTGCTGACGATCCATCTCGCCTTCTACACCGCCGGGCCGGACACCCCCCGCCCCGCCCTCGGCATCAGCCACGGCGTCTACTGGGACGACCCCGCCTCGCAGACCCCGTCGCAGTTCCGCTGGCACCGCGCCCAGGCGCTGGAGTCGCTGCAGCATCTGGATCTGGCGGTCTCGGTGGACACCAACACGATCAACTGGGTGGCGGCGACCTCGGCGCGGCTGGCGGAGCGGATGGTCTACGTCCCCAACTTCGTCGACCTCGAGGAGTTCCGGCCCGCCCCGCGCGAGGGGGCGCCGCTCACCTTCCTCTTCCCGCGCCGGCTGGTCGCGGCCCGCGGCTTCTGGCTGGTGGCCGAGATCCTCCCCGATCTGCTGGCGGACCATCCCGGGATCGAGATCCACTTCGTCGGCGAGGCCGCCGGCGAGGAAGAGGAGGAGGTCCGCCGGCTGGTGGCGCTCGACCCGCGGCGCGTCCACTGGCGCTCGCTGCCGCCGGAGCGGATGCCGGAGGCCTACGCGGCGGCGGACGTGGTGCTCATCCCCACCCTGCACAGCGAGGGGACCTCGCTCTCGGCCCT
Organism: uncultured Acidobacteriota bacterium; assembly: GCA_963761645.1. Classification (GTDB taxonomy): domain Bacteria; phylum Acidobacteriota; class Thermoanaerobaculia; order Multivoradales; family UBA5704; genus DATARR01. The sequence continues at coordinate 17,624 of CAVXIG010000028.1, read as the reverse complement.
GGAGGCGGCAGCGGCCGGACGGACGGTGATCGCGACCCGCGTCGGCGGCCTGCCCGACCTCGTCCTCGACGGCTACAACGGCCTGCTGATCGAGCCGGACGCCGGCGCCCTGCGCGGCGCCGTCGAGCGGCTGATCCTCGATCCGGAGCTGCGCGAGCGCCTGGCGCGGCAGGGGCTGGCCACCGTCCAGGAGTTCGGGATCGAACGCTGGCGGACGCGCTGGGAGGACCTCCTGCGAACTTTTCTTCCCCTGGAAAGGGATGCCATGGACGAGACGCGACCCCCCGACCCGCCCGCCCTGCGGGCCCGGCTCTTCGAGATCGAGGGCACCCTCGCCCGGCTGCGCGCCGACGCCGCCGAGCGGGAGATCGGCGGCCGGCTCCTGCTCTACGAGCGCGACGCCCAGCTCGCCGCCCGCGAGGAGAGCGAGCGGGAGGCCGAGCGGGAGGCCGAGCGGCGCGCGCGGGAGCAGGAGGAGCGCCTGCGGGAAGCGAGCGCCGCGGGCGAGGCCCTCGCCGCCGAGAAGCGGCAGCTCGCCGAGCGGCTGCAGGCGCTCGACCGCGAGCGCGCGGCCCTGCGCGAGCAGCGCGACCTGATCCTCGCCGAGCGCGGCGACCTCGACCGCCGGCTGACCGCCGTCGAGCGCACGCTCGCCTATCGCCTGGTCTCGCGCTTCTGGCGCCTGATGCGCGGCGTCTTCCCCGAGGGGTCCCGCCGCTCAAGGTCTACCGGCTCGGCCGGCGCGCCGTGGGCAAGCTGCTCGGCGCCGGCGATCCGGCGGGGCCCGAGGCCTCGTGGCAGGAGGGGATGGGGGGCGCCCCGGCCGAAGCCTCCGACGGACGCGCCGGACCCGCGGGCCGACCTCCTCCATTTCGAGGCGCGGGTGCGCGCCGGCGGCGCCGGGCGGGTGGTGGCGATCTTCTCCGGCACCCAGCTCCTGGAGAGCGAGGGGCAGCGCCCCACCCAGCTCGCGCTCGCCCTGGCGCGCAGCGGCGTGCCGGTGGTCTTCGTCTACTGGCGCTGGTGGGACAACGAATGGCGCCCGCAGGACCGGCTGGAGGAGGGGATCGTGCAGATCCCGATCGACGTCGTGACCCGCCGCCCGGAGACGCTGACCGCCGCCTTCGAGGGGCTGGAGCGGATCGCCCTCTTCGAGTTCCCCCACCCCGGCTTCTTCGAGACCCTCGCCGGCGCCGCCTCGGCCGGCTGGATCACCGTCTACGACGTGCTCGACGACTGGGAGGAGTTCCACCGCGTCGGCCAGGCGATCTGGTACGACGAGGAGTTCGAGCGCCACCTGATCGGCGCCTGCGACGCCGTCTTCGCCATCAACGAGCCCCTGGCCCGGCGCGTCCGCGAGCTCGGCGGGGAGGGCGTCGAGCTCGCCGGCAACGGCCTCAAGACGGGGATCGAGGAGATCCGCGAGCCGCGCCCGCTCGTCCGCGGCGAGATCACGGTGGGCTACTTCGGCTACCTGGCCGGCGCCTGGTTCGACTGGGAGCTGATCGCCGAGGCCGCGCGCCGCCGCCCCGCCTGGCGCTTCTACCTGATCGGCTACGGCGGCAGCCCCGGCGGGATGGCGCTCCCCGCCAATGTCGAGCTGCTCGGCAAGCAGCCGCAGGCCGACCTCGCCGCCTTCGCCGCCAACTGGGACGTCGCCCTGATCCCCTTCAAGCCCGACCGCCTGGCCGCCGGGGCCGATCCGATCAAGACCTACGAGTACCTCGCCATGGGCCTGCCGGTGGTGGTGACCGGCGTCTACCCGCCCACCGGCGGGGAGGCGTTCGTCGCCCGCGCCGAGGGAGTGGAGGAGCTCCTGCGCGAGATCGAGCGCGCCGCCCCCCGCCAGGAGCCCGGGGAGATCGCCGCCCGCCGCGCCTTCGCCGCCACCTGCACCTGGGATCACCGGCTGGAGGCGCTGCTCGCCGCGCTCGCCGAGGGGCGGCAAAGAGTGGCCGAGAAGCGCGCCCTGCTAGGGCTGTCCGGAGAAGCGGCGCCATGAAGGTCCTGTTCGTCTACAAGTACCTGACCCTGGGCGGCGTCGAGGCCGTCCTGCGCGCCCGTCTCGACGGGCTGGCCGACCTCGGGGATCGAGGCGCACGCCTGGTTCTTCCACGACTACGGCGGCCGCTCGATCTTCCGCGGCCGCGAGGACCGCCTCCACGTCGGCCCCGTCGAGGAGTGCCTCCGCTTCGCGCGCCGGGAGCGGTTCGACCTGCTCAGCTCGATCGACACCGAGGAGGTGCTCCCCGGCTTCAACGGCGCCGCGGGCGGACCGCGGCTGGTGATGGAATGCCATTCGGCCTACCTCGCCAACATCGAGTATCTGCGGGGCCTCGCGGCGCACCGGCCGGCGGCGGTCTTCACCCCTTCCGAGGCCCAGCGGCGGCTGGTGCTGGAGCGGGTGGGGCAGGGGATCGCGGTACGGGTCGTCCCCAATCCCTTGCGCGAGGAGTTCGTCGCCGAGCCGGCGCCGTTCCCCGCGCCGCCGCCGCGCCCGGTGATCGCCTGGATCGGCCGTCTCGACGATCACAAGAACTGGCGGGGGTTCGTGGAGATCGCCGGCGTGCTCGGCCGCCGCGGCGCCGGGCACGAGGCCTGGATCATCGGCAAGCCGATCGAGGCGGACGGCCCGGCGCGGCTGCTGGAGGCGGCGCGCGAGGAGAAGGTCCTGCGCCGGCTGCGCTGGTTCGGCGCCCTCCCCTATGGCCGCATCCCGAGCTTCCTCGACGCCGTGCGGGAATCCGGCGGGGTGGTGGTCTCCACCTCGCGCGGCGAGTCCTTCGGCCTCACCATCGCCGAGGCCATGGCCCGCCGCTGCGCCGTGGCCGCGCCGGACCACAGCGCCTTCCCCGAGTTCGTCGAGCCCGGGAAGACCGGCTCCCTCTTCACCCCCGGCTCCGCCACCGCCGCCGCCGACCGCATCCAGGAGCTGCTCGCCGACGCCGGGCTCCGCGCCGCCCTGGGAGGGCGGGCGCGGGAGTCGGTGCTGGCGAGGTTCGCGCCCGAGCCGGCCCTGGCGGTGCTGGCGGCGGAGCTGCGGCGGCTGGCGGTCTGAAAGACCCTGGTGATATTCGGGCGTTCTGCCCTTCGAGGCCTCACCCTCGGTCCCTCTCCACGGAATGGAGAGGGAAGGCCTTTCAAGACCGGTGGTGCCCGTAGGGTGCGCTGTGCGCATCTTTAAGGCTCGAGGTGCGCACAGCGCAGCCGGTGAAATTAAACAACTGACAACAAAGAGCTTGCTCGCTTCCAGTCATCCATAGGTGACGGTTAGGTGACCACTAAGCAGGCGCTCCGAGCGGCTCGGATGCCGGTCCGCCCCATGGCCTCCGCCATGCCTCGATCACCACGGTGGTGCGGGTCCGGCCGACCGGGGGATTCCGTTGCCCGAGGTGCTCGACGCAACCTGCCATGCTCGGGCGAGCGTGCGCGTGGTCCTCGGTTACTACGACGCGGAGGCTAGACAGCCGTCGCTGCTGCGCCGTGGTGGTCGTATAGGGTTGAGTACGCTCCATCAAGGTGCAAATAGTCGGAGTCTTTGGGGGGGGCACCTCCCACAACTTCCCTCATCTGGCGTGAGTCCAGGGGGAGCAGGGTCTCTTTGCCGATTCGCAGCTTCTTCACCGTCTGTTTCTTCATCGCGGTTCTCCTTCCTAGGCCGCTTGCGTTAGACATTATAGATTAACACAAGTAAGGGTAAGCGCAACAGCCATGGTGAGATTCGCTCAGGAGAGGGGGTCCAGGCGAAGAGGAGAGAGCAAGAAAAACCGGTCCCACAGGGGATCGACTCCGGTGGCGGCGCCCAGCAGGACGAGGCCGATGCCGCTGGCGCCTCCAAGGAGGCTGAGATCCTGACCGCGCGGTCGGCCCTCCAGATCCACGGAGGGAATGGCCTTCGATGAACCAGCTCCGCCCCCCGCTCTCCGGAGGGGTCTGCCGGGCAAGACCCTCGGCAGTGACCTGATTGCGTGCCGCCAGCCGATGGACGACCCTCTCCACCAGAGGGCGGTTACCGGATTCGAAGCCGTAGACCCCCAGCCCGAGGAGCCCGTCGAGCAGATCGTACGGCTCGTCGATGGTCCCGGGGCCCTCCAGGTATCCAAGCAGCTCTTCGTCGAGGGACTGCGTGGCGTCCTCGGCGCCCTCGATCCCGAGCACCTTCGTGGTGTGATGGAGGATCCAAGCGAGCCCAGCGGCGCCGCGATGGAGGCTCATCGGCAGCCGCTCGGCGCCGCCGACGAGGTCGATGGCGGTTTCGAGCAGGGTCTGCGCCGCCAGGGCATCGCCGGTCTCGCCCGTCGCTCGCGCCAGGTAGGTCAGGAACAGAGCTGCGGACGCCAGGTCCCAGACCGACTCGGAGGCCTGCGGCGGTCGGAGGAGCGTTCGCAGGGGTAGGAGCCCCTCCTCAGTGCCCGCAAACCCCTCCACTCGAAACCGCCGTCACCACCCCGTTCGCCGACTCGATCCTCTTCTGGTAGCAGGTCCCGTCGGTGCTCAGGCTCGACGTAGTCCTGGGAGCTCTTGCGGTCCTGGAAGCCGGTGACCACTCCCGAGGCGTTGAACAGCAGCGTATCCGTGGACTTCACCGCGTTGGAGACGGTGGCGAGGGTGGGGCGGCCGCCTCCCACCCGGGCCTCCTGGCTCTCGAACTTCTGATCGATCGACGTCGTCTGCGCGCCGGAGCCGTCGTCGTTGGCGACGAAGGTGTAGTCGAGGGTCAGCGGATAGGAGAAATGCTGGTCGGAGTGCGCGACGGCATGGGGGCCGGTGGTGTCCACCGCCGAGAAGATCTCCGTCCCCTGCCGGATCTTCTGGATGTACTCCGTCGCCGAGATCAGGAACCGCTGCTGATTCGAGAAGCTCAGCGTCTGCCGGACCGTGGTCTGCACGCGGCCGTGCGAGGTGTCGACATACCCCGCGATCGTGAACCGCCGCTCCGAGGTCGTCGACACCGTGCCGCTGACCGTGCCGTCGTCCGCCGTCGCGAGGTCCTCGCGGATGAGTGGCGGGCTGGACGGCGCCGAGCGTGTTGCGGGTGACGGCGCCCGTCACCTGGCTCGCGCCGTGATCGAGATAGAGCAGGAGCGAAGCCGCCACCGTGAAGTAGTTGTTGGCGTTGTAGACGCTGACCCCCACCTGGTGCGGCTGGCCGTCGCTGAGCACCCCCGCGAACGGGGTGAGATCGACGCGATAGGGGAGGAAATTCAGCGTCTGGACGCTCGGGATCGGACGCCAGAGCAGCGGATCGATGGCGCCGGTGAACAGCCACGGGTAGACCGGCGCGACGCCGGCCGGCTGGCCGTCGATCGTCACCTCCGCCTCGCGGAACGAGGTCCCCGGGCAACTGAAGAGAACGCCCGCCACGTCGTCCGGCACGCAGGTGAACCAGAACTCGTCGCTCGACTGGCTCTGCGGGATGACGTCGAGATAGGCCGCCTCGACGTTGGCCGGCAGCGAGAAGGTCGGCGCCAGCACGCTCGACGTCGTGGCCAGCAGGGCCGCGCCCCCCGGAGCGTCTGGAAGCGGCAGGACGGCGTCGGCGGTCCGCGGCGCGGGCGCCGTGGCGGAGGCGGGGTAGAGGAGCACGCGGGCGCTGCCGTGGATGATCCCCGTGTAGGTGGAATTGACCAGGTTCCCGAGGTTCACGTCGCCGGCCTGCGCGGTGCGGAACAGCGGGCTGTAGTCGGTGAGATCGCGCTCCACGTGCCACGACGGGCTGACGCTCGCGGACGGCTCCATGGTGGTGCCGAAGTAGATGTTCACGTGCCCGAGGGCGATCTGCGCCGTGCGGTCGAACTGGCGCCCCGCGGTGACCGAGAAGTCCGCCTCCAGGACCACCTTCGACCAAGGCGCCGGGCAGCCCGCGGGGGGCGCGTAGGCGAACGGCTTCGGCGAGAAGTCGGCGAACGTCAGGTTGGAGTAGAGCTGCACGATGCAGGGCGTGGTGCCCGGACGCGGCACCGGCGGATCGGCGGTCGCGGTGTTCGAGGAACCGACCTGCTGCGCCATGCCGGGCGCCGCGAGGAGAACGCCCGCGAGCAGCGCCTGCCACCGGGAGAGCCGTGAGAATCGCTTCATGGGGGGATGCTCCTTTCGAGGTCTTGGAACGACAGCTTTCAGGCGAAGCATCGTACCGCGAACGGCCCCTTCTGACCGAATTGGCGAAATCTCATTTGGCAAAAGTAAGCTAGTATCCTTATATCTTAAGGGAGGCAATCATGATACGTGGAAGATTTGTGCTGACGGCGGGGCTTCTTCTGTTCGCGGGTGCGGCGACGTCGGTGATGGCCCAGAGCGATTCGACCGAGATCCCCAGACCGACGGGAGAGTTCGGCGTGGGGACGGTGGTCTGGGACTGGGCGGACCCGAAGCGGCCCGACGAGCTCACCGCCGATCCCGAGGACGTGCGCGAGGTCATGGCCCAGGCGTGGTACCCGGCCGATACCCAGGCGGCGGCGGCCACGCACGTCTACGCTCCCCTGGACAAGGACGAGAACACGGCCGGCTGGAGCCAGCCCTCCGTGCCCTTCACCTCGCAGGTCCGCAAAGCGCCCCTGATCGTGATCTGCCCGGGTTCCAGGACGGCCCGGTACTACTACACCTCGGTCGCCGAGGACCTGGCGAGTCACGGCTACATCGCGCTGGTGCTGGACAGCCCGCACATCGGTTCCACGCGCTATCCGGACGGCCGGTACTTCCCTCCCATCTTCATCCCCACCCCCGAGATGGTGATTGGTCCCTCCTACGAACCGATCGACCAGTTCCTGGAGCTGCCGGGGGTCCTGGGAGCCGGCGATGTGATGTTCGCGCTCGACCAGCTCAAGAAGGTCACCGACAACGACCCCGCCCAGCGCCTGACCGGCAAGATCGATTGGCGCCGCCTGGGCGCGTACGGCCACTCGCTCGGCGCCCGCACCTGCGGGGGCGCCGTGATGACCGACCCCCGGTTCGCGGCTTTCGCGATGGTGGAAGGCGCGGTCTCGAAGGAAGACCGGGTGCGGGGGCTCAAGACGCCCTTCCTGATCGTTCTCGGCCCCTATCTGCCGGTGGGACCCAGGAAGACCATCATGGACTCCCTTCCGAGCCGCCGCGCCGAAGCCTACCTCCTGAACTGGAGCCAGTTCCGCCACAACAACCTCAACGACCTGGGGATCATCTATCCCCAGTCCTTTCCCTCCGTGACCGATCCGGTGACGCTGATGGAGCAGGGGAGGTTCATCCTGCGCACCTTCTTCGATCAGTACGTGCGGGAGACGGGCGCCAGCACGCTCTCCCTGAGCCAGCCGCCCCGGATCACGGTGGAGTACTTGCCCAAGCCGAACGGGAACTAGGAGACGGCCTGCTCACCGCGATCGTGCAGTCCCCCTCCAGGTAGCTGTCGTCGTAGCCGGGCTCTCCGCCGAGAGCCCGGCAGAAGGCGACCACGTTCTGGCGGCGGTGCCAGTAGAGCCAGTCCTCGCCGGCCCAGAACTGCGAGTCGAGGAAATTGAACACCAGCGCCCGGCCCGCGGCCGCCCAGGCCGCGCGCAGGGTGCGGTGGAACTGCGGGCCCGGGAGCGTGTTCAGCGAGCCGCTGAAGATCACCACGTCGGCCCCCACCTGGAGCTTCCCGGGCTCCCGCACGAAATCCGCCGCGATGATCTCGCAGTTCTCGTACCTCTTCCGGCGCGCCGCCCGGATCGTCGCGGGGATGAACTCCAGCCCCGTGTAGTGGGCCGGGACGATGCCGCGCTCCAGGAGATGCCCCAGCAGATCCGCCCGCCCGCACCCGACGTCGAGAAGCCTCATCCCCGCCAGCGGAAAGCTCCGCGCGATGGCGTCGAAACGGAGCCGCTGCCCCTCCGGGCTGGCCCAGAGGAGGGCATGAAACCCCTTCGCCCCCTGCTGGCGAGCCTCGTGGTAGGGGTACAGATAGCCGGGGACAGGGTCGGTGGATTTGGGCATGCGCGATTCTGCCATGCCGGGCGCCCGCGGGCACGCTCAACAGCGCTCAGAGGCCCAGCGGGTTGGGGCTCAGCTTCGTATAGCGGTTCTCCGCCGCCCACAGGCTGAGGGGGATCGCCGCCAACTCGTCGACCACCGGCACCGCCCTGCCGTCCTTCGTCAGGTCGATCGTCTTGATGTAGTGGCGGCAGGTGTCGCAGGCCTCGACACGGACGTGGCCGAGCTCCTCGGCGATGTAGACGGGGAGCTTGTCGACGTCCTCCTCGCCGCAGGCCGGGCAGACGATCCGCCGGAAGTCCCACTCCGTCGCGCAGAGCGAGCAGATCAGCGAGCGCTTGCCGCCGTCCCCCTGCGGCCTCAGGACGCCGACCTGCGGGCGGGCTCGAGCAGAGCGGGCAGAGCGGCGGCGTGGCGTGGATCTCCAGCCGCTCGGTATGGTCGGCGAGATGCTCGGCGTAGGGTTGCAGGAAGGTCCAGGCGATCAGCGCCTCGGCGGCGGTGAGCGCCTCATCCTCGCTCGCCCGCCAGAACTCGTCGAGCACCACCTCCCAGCGCATTCCCCCCTGGTCGCTCAGCTCGGCGGCCGCTTGCGCGAGAGGGGGCGGGGCGATCTCCTTGACGAAGGAGAGGAACGGCGCGAAGCGGGGGAGGAGAACGAAGATCGCCAGCTCGTCGCGCAGCGAGCCCGGCGGGCGGACCTGTCTCGCCGGGCCGCTGGCGGCCGCGAGATCGGCATACAGCGATTTCTGAAAGCCGGCGAGGCGCTCGTAGAAGCGCAGTCCCTCGGCGGCGAAGGGGTACGTCCCGGCGAGCTCCTGCGCGCGCCGGATCCGCCGGTCCCACTTGTCCGCGATCATTCCTTGGCCGCGGAATCCCGAGCCGTGGATTCCCCAACGATCCGCTCGTACCAGACGCGATGGAACCTCTGCGCCCACCTGCGGGAGACGTCCCCGCGGATCATCGACGAGAACGCCCCGCGCTCGACCGCCGTGCCCATGTAGACGTGGATCATGAACAGCGCGATCGTCAGCAGCGCGGCGATGGGGTGCACGATCACGGAGATCAGCCGCAGGAAATTCAGATTCCACGGAATCCAGTGCGGGACCCAGAGGACCAGCCCGGTGAGGAACAGCAGGATGCCGCAGACCAGGAAGCCCCAGTAGAGAGCCTTCTGGCCGCCGTTGAACCGGTCCTCGTCAGGCACCTGGCCGTCCTCGTTGCGGACGTAGTGCCGTATCGAGCGGAACCACTCCCGGTCGCGATCCGTTAAATGCATCTGCGAGCCCCAGACGCCGGTCATCCAGATCACCGCCGCCGTGAAGATCAGGCCGAACCACGGATGCAGCTCGCGGGCGATCGTCGGGCCGCCGAGCAGCACGGTGAGCCAGAACAGCCAGGGGGACCAGAAGGCGAGGCCGCTGAGCAGCAGGTAGAGGTAGGAGAACCCCGCCAGCCAGTGCATGAGCCGCTCCCGGAAGGTGTAGCGCACCACCCGCCCGTTCGGCAGCAGAAGCGAGTCGCTCATGGCTCTTTTCCCTCCCGGAACTCTTCCTTGCCTTCCTCGACGACCTTCGGCCCGAAGCGGAGGTAGTGGACGAACATGCCGATCAGGCCGCCGGCCATCGCGAGGTTGCCGATCCACTTGAGCGGCCGTTTCCAGAGCCAGACCGTCCACGGGACGTGCGGGTCTTTCGGCAGGCCGCCGTAGGCTTCGGGGTTGGTGGCGTCGTGCAGCACGTAGAGGACGTGGGTGCCGCCGACGCCGGAGGGGTTGTAGACCCCCGCGTGGGCGAATCCCGACTCCTCGCGGAGCTGCAGGCGCGCGGTTCTCGCCCAGCTCGAGCATCTCCGCCTTGGTGCCGAAGTGCAGGCAGCCGGTGGGGCAGGCCTTGATGCAGGCGGGCTCGAGCCCCTCGGCGACGCGGTCCGAGCAGAGGGTGCACTTGAACACCTTGCGGGATTCCGGGCTGAACTTCGGCACGTTGAACGGGCAGCCGGTGATGCAGTAGCCGCAGCCGATGCACTGGTCCTGATTGAAGTCGACGATGCCGTTGGCGTACTGGACGATGGCGCCGTCGGCCGGACAGGCGATCAGGCACCCCGGCTCCTCGCAGTGCATGCACTGGTCCTTGCGCATCAGCAGCATCAGGCCGCCGTCCTCGGGCTCGTACTCGTCGAACTTGATCAGGTTCCAGAAGTTCCACGCCGTCTCCGGCATGGTCTGGTAGCTGTTCTGAAAGGTGGTCTCGCTGAACGAGAGGCCGTTCCACTCCAGGCAGGCGACCTCGCAGGCCTTGCAGCCGATGCAGGTGGTGGTGTCGACCAGCTTGGCGACCTCGAGGCCCCGTTTCAGGCCGACGCCGGGAACGGGACCGGGATGGGCTGAGATCCGGCGGATTTCCAGATTGGCTTGAGTCATCGGGTCCCCCTAGGCTTTCTCGACCTTGACCAGGAAGCCCTTGAACTCGGGCGTGTAGGCGTTGGGATCGTAGACCGTGGGCGACAGCCGGTTGACCAGCGTCCGCTCGTTTCTTTCCTCGTCCTCCTGGATGCCGCGGTACCCCTGATGGATCGGGATGCCGATCTGGTAAACCTTCTTGCCGTCGATCGTCATCGGCTTGATGCGTTTCGTGACGAAGGCCTTGGCCACGTAGAAGCTCCGCGCGCTCGTCACCTTCACCTTGTCGCCGCCCGTGATCCCCAGGGCCGCCGCCAGCTCGACCGGCATCTCCACGAACGGCTCGGGGATGAGCTGCACGTTCACCGGATTGTTCTTGGTCCAGTAGTGGTAGTGCTCGGTGAGCCGGTAGGTGGTGCAGATGATGTCGAACTCGCCGCCGGTCTCGGCGTACTTGTCCTGATCCGTGCCGAACTTCTTGACCACCGGGTTGTTCGACTGCAGCGGATGGAACGCGTTCTTGACCGGGCTCTCGATCGGCTCGTAGTGCTCCGGAAACGGCCCGTCGGCGAAGAACGCCAGCGGCGCGAAGAGGCGCCCAACCCCTTCCGCGTTCATGATGAACGGTCCCATGTGATCCGTTGGATTGGAGTCCGCCTTGAAGTCGGGGACGTCGTTGCCCATCCACTTCTTGGCCGCCTCGCTCCACCAGACCTGCCGCCGCTCGGGGTCGTACGGCTTGCCGGCGGGATCGCAGGAGGCGCGGTTGTAGAGCACCCGGCGGTTGGCCGGCCAGGACCACGCCCAGTTCTGATAGATGCCGAGGCCGGACGGGTCCTCCGTCCCCCGGCGCGCCGTCTGGTTGCCGGCCTCGGTCCAGAGGCCGCTGTAGAGCCAGTTGCCGCAGGCGGTGGTGCCGTCGTCCTTGAGCCACGCGAAGCCGGGGAGCTGCTGGCCCGCCTTGATCTGCTGCTTGGTGTTCGGATCCTCGAGATCGGCCAGGGCCTTGCCGTTGATCTCTTTCAACACCTCGGAGAGCGAGGGGTGGCGCGGATCGGTGTAGGCCCAGGTGAGCTTGAGGATGGGATCGGGGAACTTCCCCCCTTCCTTCTGATACAGCTCGCGCACCTTCAGGAAGATCTGCGCGACGATGTCCTGGTCCAGCCGCGCCTGGTCCCCGGCGGCGGCAGCGCGACGTTCTTCCACTGCACCCAGCGCGACGAGTTGGTCATCGAGCCGTCCTTCTCGGCGAACCCCGCGCAGGGGAGCCGGTAGACGGTGGTGTTGATCTGCTTCATCTCGTCCCGGGTGATCCCCGGCGACTTCCAGAACTCGCTGGTCTCGTCCGGATAGATCTCGCCGACCACCAGCCAGTCGGCCTTCTTCAGCGCCGCGATGTTCTTCTGCGAGTCCGGACCGATGGCCACGCCGTTCATGCCGAAGGCGAACATCCCCTTGACCTTGCCCTTGTACATGCTGTCCCAGAGCTGGGTCCAGGAGTAGTTGCGGTCCACCTTCGGCAGATAGTGGAAGGCCCAGTCGTTCTCCGCGGTGGCGGCGTCGCCGTACATCGCCTTCAGGAAGGAGACGGCGAACTTGGGCGTGTTCGACCAGTAATTGAAAGAGTCCCATTCCGACGGCTTCGCCGAGGTCGGCGTGGTGCGCTTCGAGGTACGTCGCGAAGTCGGTGTCCGCGGGGGCCGGCACCTTCAGATAGCCCGGCAGGTTGTCGTAGATGCCCGCCATGTCGGTGGCGCCCTGGATGTTGGAATGTCCGCGCAGGGCGTTGACGCCGCCGCCGGCCCGGCCGACGTTGCCCATCATCAGTTGCAGGATGGCCGCGGCGCGGATGATCTGCGAGCCGAAGGTGTGCTGCGTCCAGCCGACCGCGTAGATGATCGTGGCGGCCTTCTTCATGTCGCCGTCCTTGCGGACGGAGGTGAAGAGATCGGCGGCCTTCAGGAACTGGTCTTTCGGGATGCCGGTGACGCGCTCGACCATCTCCGGCGTGTAGCGCGAATATTGCCGCTTGAGCAGTTGGAAGACGCAGCGCGGATGTTGCAGCGAGAGATCGTAGGCGACGTCCGGCGGCAGGGTGGGGGGCGGCGCGCCCGCGCTCCCCTTTCCGGAGACCACCGCCTCGGTGGGATAGAAACCTTTCGGCGCCTCCTTCCCGCCGCCGGTGCCGGAGGCGCCCGCGGCGGCGGCGTCATGGCTCGCCGAGCCGGCGGAACCGGCGCCCGCGGCGGTGGGCTTGGGGGGCGCGGAAGCCGCGGCCGGCTGGCCCGTGGGCACCGGGGCCGCGACCGCCTGCCCGGTCACATTGCCGCCCGCCTCGTAGTTCCAGGTCGACTTGTCATAGACCTGCGTGGCGGCGTTGAACCCCGAGTAGAGCCCGTCCTCCGGCAGCTTGAAGCCTTCCTTGACGATGAAGGCGGCGTTCGTGTAATTGATCAGGTAGTCCTTGGCCAGCCGGTTGTTGTCGATCGCGTACTTGATCAGGCCGCCGAGGAAGGCGATGTCCGAGCCGGCGCGGATCTGCAGGAAGAGGTCGGCGGTGGCCGCCGTCCGCGTGAAGCGCGGATCGACCACGATCATCTTGGCGTTGCGGACCCGCTTGGCCTCGATGGCCCACTTGAAGCCGCAGGGGTGGTTCTCCGCGGGATTGCCACCCATGATCAGCATCATGTCGGTGTTCTTGATGTCGGTGTAGCCATTGGTCATGGCCCCGCGTCCGAAGGATGGTCCCAAACTTGAGACCGTGGGGCCGTGTCAGACCCGGGCCTGGTTTTCCAGGTAGCAGACCCCCAGGCTGCGCATGGTCTTGACGACCAGGAAGTTGAACTCGTTGGTGTCCGTGCAGCCGCCGGTGAACGCGATCCCCTCGCAGCGGTTGGCCATCTGACCCTGCTCGTCCGTCTCCACGAACGTCTCGTCGCGGGTCTTCTTCACCCGGTGGCCGATCTCGTCGATGGCCGCGTCCCAGGAGATGTCCTCCCAGTGATCGGAGCCGGGCCGGCGGACCTGCGGCTTGGTGAGCCGCCGCGGGTTGAGGATGTCCTGCTGGAGCGAGGCGCCCTTGGGGCAGAGCGTGCCGCGGTTGATCGGATGGTCCGGGTCCCCCTCGACGTGGACCACCTGCGAGGTGACGTTCTTCGCCTTGTCACCCAGCGTGTAGATGATCACGCCGCAGCTCACGGAGCAGTAGGGGCAGGTGGAACGGGTCTCGGTGGCGCGCGCGATCTTCAGCTCGCGCATCTGGGCGTAGGCGGGGGCGAGGTCGAAGCCGAGAATCGTGGCACCGACACCTCCGACAGCGCTGAATTTCAGGAAGTCCCTGCGGGAGAGATTCATCGGTCCACCTCCTTGACGCGCGACGGGGAGGGTGGGCAGCCCGGGGAGGGCTGCTCGCCGTGATGACCTGCCGACTTCTTTACCACAGGGGCGGGACGTTTACAAGCTCACCCCATGAACCCCAGGTCCGGCGTCGCGAACCGTCCGAGGTTGGGCAGCACCAGCGGCAGGTCGCTCGCCGCCACGCCGAACCAGCGGGCGAGGGTGGCCGAGTATTCGTCCACCGAGGTGGTGGGGATCCAGCGCCCCTCGCCGGCGTCGTTCGGGCCGCCGACGGCGAGGGTGGGGAGCTGGCCGTAGATCCGGCCCCCCCGCACCGCGCCGCCGAGCACGAAGTGGTGGCTCCCCCAGCCGTGATCGGAGCCGTCGCCGTTGGAGACCAGGGTGCGGCCGAAGTCGGAGGCGGTGAAGGCGGTCACCGAGTCGGCGGCGTTCAGCTCGGTCATCGCGGCCTGGAAGGCGGTGAGGGCGCCGTCGAGCTCGCCGAGCAGGTCGGCGTGGGAGCCGTCGAGCGCGGTCGTCCCGACCTGTCCGCCGTGGGTGTCGAAGCCCTGGCCGGAGCAGAAGAAGACCTGCCGGCGCAGCCCCAGCCTCTCGCGCACCGAGATCAGCCGCGCGATCATCTGGAGCTGAAGCCCGAGATCGGTCTGCGGGAACGGGGTGGCGATCGCCGGCGCTCCGGCGAGCGCGCCCGAGAGCAGCTCCTGGTTGTCGAGCGCGCGGCCGAAGACCCCGCTGTAGCCGCGCTCGAAAAGGTTGCCATAGGTGCGCGCGAGCAGGGCGCGGATGGCGTTCGACGACGCGTCGGCGCCCTGGTCCGCGGGCACGTAGGAGGTCAGCCCCACCGGCCCCTCCGGCGCCACCTGGTACTGCGTGACCACCTTGCCGACCTGGAAGGTGTTGGTGCCGGCCACCGAGATCGACATCGAGATGCGGGCGTTCTCGTTGAGCGAGTGCAGCAGGTCCGCGGTGCGCCCGCCCCAGCCGGTCTTCGCCGGCTGGTCCGGCACCGAGGTCTGCCAGTGCACGGTCTGGTCGCTGTGCGAGAAGAGCTGCGGCGGCACCGCCACGCTGCGGCTCAGGTACTCCTCGCGGGTGAGCGGCGCCACCAGCGGCCCGACGTTGCCGACCACCGCCGCATGGCCCCCGTTGAACAGCCCCTGCACCCCCTGGAGGCTCGGGTGGAGCCCCCATTCGCGCGAATCCCCGGATGTCGCGAGCGGATGCAGCGGCAGCAGCGAGCTCTGCGGCAGCGCCAGCCCTGAGCGCGCCGCGGCGTATTGCGCGTAGTCGGCGCCGAGGGTGGGAACGATCACGTTGTTGCCGTCGTTGCCGCCGTAGAGGAAGACGCAGACGAGGGACTTGTAATCGGCGAGCGGCGCCGCGGCGGCGATGCGCTGCAGGTCGAAGATCGTGTTGCCCATCGCGGTCATGCCCACCGCGGCGCAGGCCGAACGGCGGAGGAACTGGCGGCGGGTGGAACCCCGGTTTTCAGTCATCTTGATTTCAGACGTCTTGATTTCACTCATCGGCCACCTCCTACTTCTGGACCACGGATTCGGGAGCCAGGCTGGCGAGCCAGAGCAGCTTGGTCACGCGTTGATCGGCCTGGCGCGGAAAGCCAGGGTCGGCGAGGGCGCCGCGCAGGATGCCGCGCGTCGCGTCGGACATCGAGCCGGCGAACAGCAGCAGGTCGACGCGGTCGAGGAGGGCCTCGTCGGTCGCCGCCTGCGGCGGCTTGAACGGCGCCAGGTTGAGGATGAACGGTCCGCTCTCCCCGCCGTTGCCGAGCAGCGCGCGATGGAGGTTGGCGGTGCCGACGACCGTGGTCTCGGTGGCGATCTGGAACTCCGGCGAGGCGAGGCCCGCCTGCGCGATCTCCCCCGGCAGCGCGTAGCCGGGCTCGAAGAAGTTGAACACCGTCGGCGCGCGCAGCGGGGTCTGGCCGGTGCTCTTCCCCGCCTGGTCGAGCTGGCGCAGGGAGCGCCAGCGGCCGTTGCGCGGCTGGGCGTCGAGAGTGCGCAGCAGCCCGGCGAGGCGCACCGCCGGCTCGCGCAGGTGCCCCGCGTCCGGCCGCGCCGCGAGCGCCGCCGCCCGCGCCTCGTAGTCGAGGAGAACGGCGCGCACCACCGCTTTGAGATCCCCCCTCGTTCCAGCACCGTTGTTGGCGAACGCCTGTCCGCAGCGGTAGACGTACGCCGGGCTGGGGTTGCTGGTCACCAGCCGCTGGATCAGGAAGCGGCAGAAGAAGGGGCCGGTGTTGGGGTGCTGGAAGACGGCGTCGAGCGCCTGCTCGAGATCCGCCTGCGCGCTCTGCCCGGCCGGCAGGACGGCGCCGCCGAGCAGCCGCTTCTCGTCGGTGGCGTGGTAGGCCGCCCAGGGCTCCATCGGGGTGCGGTAGTGGCGCACCGGGCGGAAGAAGCGCCGCGGGTCGGACTGGTTCTGGCCGCCGAGCGTCCAGCCGGTGAACGCGCGCGCGAACGCCTTCACCGTCTCCTGGTCGTAGGTCGGGATCGGCTGGTTGGCGGCGTCCAGGCGCAGCGTGCCGTCCGGATGGAGCTCGTAGAGGCCGATCGAGAAGAGCTGCAGGATCTCGCGGGCGTAGTTCTCGTTGGGGTTGAGCCCGCGCTCGGGGATCGACTTGCTGCTCCCCGCCATGTCGAGATAGGCCCCCATCGTGGGGCTGAGCGTCACCGCCTCGAGCAGCTCGCGGAAGTTGCCGAAGCCGTGCTGTGCCAGCAGATCGAGATACGCCGCCAGGCCGTCCGGGTTGTTGCGCACCTCGGCGTCGCGGTCGGAGACGACGAACAGCTCGGAGAGCGCGAAGGCGATCCGCTGGCGGAGCTGGTCGGGCCCCTGGACGGCCTGGGCGAAGAAGGACTCGCGCACCAGCCCGGGCGAGGGCTCCTCGCCGGTCGTCGCCAGCAACTGGTCGTAGGTGGCGAGATGGGAGACCGTGGGCAGCGCCATCTGCTCGTCGAGCCAGCGCGCGAACCCCTCCTGCTGCAGGGTCCCGATCTCGCCGGGGCGCGGCCCGTAGGTCGCCTGGAAGAGGAAGCGGGCGGCGTCCTCCTGCGTGGGGACGCCCGGCGGCAGAGCCGGCGGCGCGGGCGGTGGCGTGAAGGTCTGGCTGCCGCTCGACTGGCGGAAGAACCCCTTGATCTCCCCCGCGGGAAAAGCGGCGGTATGGAGATTGAGGTAGCACTCGCCGCCGCGCAGCATGGCGAGGATCTTCGCGGTGTCGAAGGTCCCGGCCGGCTGGAGCCGCCAGACCCGCGAGCCGTCGGCCTGCGGCCTGGTGGTGTCGATGTCGAAGAGGATCGTGCCGTCGGCGGCGTGGATGTGCTGGCTGGTGATCGGACCGGTGAGGCCGGAGAAGGAGAAGCGCAGCACCGCGGCGGTCTGGTCCCGCGTCAGCGTCAGGGTCGAGGAGCCGGAGCCGGAGCTGGCGGCGCCGGTCTGCGGCGTCAGCGAGGCGAGGAAGAGCGTGCCGCCGGTCTTCCGATGGCGGCGGCGGGGGAGGGGGCGGCGCGCTGAGCACATAGACGCCGGAGGTGATGGCGCTGGCCTTGAGCCCCGGCTTGTAGGAGAACGCCTTGAGGGTGGTGGTGGCGGTGAGCTCGAGCGGACCCTTGTAGACCGGGCTGGTCTTGCGCGCCGGGTTGGAGCCGTCGGTCGTGTAGTAGGTCGCCGCGCCGCCTGTGGCGGTGGCGATCGTGACCCTCAGCGGCGTCGTGTACTTCCCGGGCTTCGGGGTGAAGACCGGCGCCGCCGCCGCCGCGTCCCCTGGCCGCCGCGGCCGCCAGCTCCGGCATCGCCAGCCCGAGCAGAATCGCCAGTACCCCTAAGCCTCGACGTCTCAATCCCTTCATGCGCCTCCTCCGATCTCGCCGCACTGATCCGGGTGCCGCTGAGAGGTTAAACCATC